>CAXYJY010000107.1:0-25993 GCA_964277755.1 uncultured Hymenobacter sp. | reverse complement strand
CAGCACCACCGGCGTGCCCGAGCAGGCCGGCAGCAGCGTTTGCGACTTAATGCGTACCGTGGGCAGCGTCACGGGCGTGAGGTTAATCGTGACCGAGGCCACGGCCAGGCTGGTAGCGCAGAAGCCGACGGTGGGTACCACCTCCACGCGCACCACGTCGCCATTGCCCAGCGTCGAGCTGGTGAAGGTGGGGCTACTAGCCACGAGCGTATTGTTGACGTACCAGCGGAAGGTCGGCGCGGAGCCGGCATTCGTGGGCACGGGCGTGAAGGTGAGCGAGGTGCCCGCGCACTGCGTGGCCGGCGTGGCCAGCGTTACGCCCGTTATCAGCTGCGGCTGGAGCTCCAGCTTCACTGGGTTCGACACCTGCTCGGCGCACGAGCCCGAGCGCACGCGGCGGCGGTAGTAAGTGGTGGCCGCCAGCGGGCCAGGGGCGTAGGTGGCGGCGGTAGCGCCGGGCACCGGCGTCCAGGTCAGGTTGTCGGCAGACGACTCCCACTGGTAAGAGTAAGTGCCGTAGCCGCCGCTGGGGCCGGGCGTGCTGGTGAGTGGCACGGGCGTGGAGCTGGCGCACACCATCTGGTTGGGCCCGATGATGCCGGGCAGGATTTCGGCGTTCACCGTGACTGCTACCGTGCTCGTGTTTACGCAGCCCGTGGTCGGGTTGGTAACCGTGAGCGTGTAGGTCGGCGTGATGGCCGTGCCGGCCGCATTCACGTTGGTTAGCGTGAGCGTCGGGTTGGCCGTGGCGGCATTGCTGAGGCCCGTAGCGGGCGACCAGCTGTAGATGAGGCCCGAAGTCGGCGCGCTACCCAACTGTGCGGTATTGCCCGAGCAGATGGTGATGGCCGCCCCGGCACTGGCCACCGGCAGCGGCACTATGGTTACGGCCACGGTAGCCGTGCTGCTGCAATTGCCCGCCCCGGTCACGGTCAGGGTGTACACCTGCGTGGCGGTAGCGGCAGTAGTGTTAAGCGGCGTCACGGTGGGGTTGGCCACCGTGCTGCTGCTGAGGCCGGTAGCCGGGCTCCAGCTATAGGTAAGGCCCGCCACCGGGGCCGCGCCCAGGGTAGCCGGGCTGCCTGAACAAAGCGTTACGGCCGTGCCCGCCACCGCCACCGGAATCGGGTTTACGGTAACGTCCACGGTGGCCGTGTTCACGCAGCCGGTGGCGTTGGTCACGGTCAGGGTGTAGGTATGGGTGATGGGCGCGCCGGTAATGTTGGCCAGCGTCACGGTGGGGTTAGCCGCCGTGCTGCTGCTGAGGCCCGTGGCCGGGCTCCAGTTATACGTGCAGCCGCTCACGGCAGCCGCACCGAGCTGCCCGCTGCCGCCCGCACAAAAATTGACGTTGGCCCCCGCTACGGCTACCGCCGCCGGGTTCACCGTCACGAGCACCGTGTTGGTGCTGGCGCAGCCCGTGCCGGCGTTGGTAGTAGTCAGGATGTAGGTCTGGGTAATCGGCGCGCTCGTAGTGTTAGTCAGCGTGATGCTGGGATTGGCGCTGGTGGCGTTGCTGAGGCCCGTAGCAGGCGACCAGCTATAGGTGAGGCCCGCCACCGGGGCCGCGCCCAACTGACCAGTATTGCCCGAGCAAAACGCAACGGCCGCGCCTGGCACGGCCGTGGGCAGCGGGTTCACAGTCACGGCCACCGTGCCCGTGCTCACGCAGCCCGTGGCGTTGGTCACGGTCAGGGTGTAGGTCTGGGTGAGCGGCGCGCCGGTAGTGTTGGTGAGCGTAATGCTGGGGTTCGCATCAGTAGCGCTGTTGAGGCCAGTAATGGGGCTCCAGTTGTAGGTGTGGCCCGCCACCGGCGCGGCCCCGAGCTGCCCCGCCGCGCCCGAGCACAGCGCCAGCGTCGCGCCCGGCACCGCCGTGGGCAGAGGGTTCACGGTAACGTCGACGGTAGCCGTGGCCGGGCAGCCGCCGGGGCCGGTCACGGCCAGCGTGTAGGTCTGGGTGATGGGCGCGCTGGTAGTGTTGGTCAGCGCCACGGTGGGGTTGGCTACCGTGCTGCTGCTAAGACCCGTAGCCGGGCTCCAGCTATAGGTGTAGCCCGCCAGCGGGGCCGCGCCCAGCTGCCCGGTGCCGCCCGTGCAAAACGCCACCGCCGCCCCCGGCGTAATGGTGGGGGCCGGGCTCACCGTCACGGCTACCGTACTGGTGGCCGTGCAGCCGCCCGCCCCGGTCACGCTCAGGGTGTAGGTCTGGGTAGTGGGCGCGCCGCTGGTGTTAGTGAGCGTAGCGGTAGGGTTGGCAATGGTGGCATTGCTAAGGCCGGTGGCCGGGCTCCAGCTATACGTGAAGCCCGAAACCGGGGCCGCGCCCAAGGCCACCGGTACGCCCGAGCAGGTGCTGGCGGCCGGGCCGGTAGTCGCCACCGGCTGCGGATTCACGGTTATCGTAAATTGCGCGGTGGGCGTGCAGCCCGTGCCTGTGGCCGTACCCGTAACGGTGTAGGTGGTTGTCTGGCCGGGCGCGAGCGTAAACGGCCCCGCCCCGCTCACGGTAGCAGTGCCGTCGCTCACGGTGTAGGGCGCGGCCCCTGCCACGCCTATGCTGGTGCTGCCGCCCTGGCAGATACTCTGGTTGCCCGTCACCGTGAGCACGGCGGCCGGGGCTACTACCACGGTCTTCGTCACCGAGTCGGTGAGGCAGCCGTACTGCGACACCCCGCGCGCCGTGAGGGTGTAGGTGCCGGCCGTAGTCCAGTTTACCATTACCGGGTTGGCCGTGCGGCTGCCCACTAGCGTGCCGCCGCCCGACAGGCGCCAGCTCACGCCGGGGGCAGTGCCGCCGCTGGCCGTGTAGCTGCGCGTGCTATTGAGCCCGCAAATGGCCGCGTCGCCCGCGATGGCCGTCGGCCCGCTGGGCTTGGTCACGAGGATGTGCAACACGTCGGCCGTCGTCTTGCCCGCGCAGCCCTTGTCCACGATGGTCAGGGTAATGTCGTAGGGCGTGGCGCGGGCGTCGGCGCAGCCGGGGCTATACACAAACGTGCCCGATACCGAGCCGCTGGACCCCGATGTCGTAGCTGACCCCAGCGGACTACCCGCGTAGGTGGGACTGCCCGCGTTGCCGGCAAAGGTGGCGTCGTAGCCGCCCGTGCCGTCGAGCAGCACGCTGGTGGCCGTCATTTCCAGCGGGTGGCCATCGGCCTGGGTGGTGGTGATGGGAATGCTGAGCGAGCTACCCGCCTCCACGGTATAGTTGCGCGGAATGGCCGTCGAGGAGCCCGCCGCCGTGGGCAGCACCGGCGGCGTAGTGGGCGGGCACTGCCCCACCACCAGCTGCAAGTCGCGCCGGGTAGTGCCGATGAGTACGTTCACCCCGTTGATAGTGCGGTATTCTTTCACATCGACAGCTACCACGTACTGGTTGCCGATGATGGTGCCGTAAAACTTGGCAATGCCCGTGCCGGCGTTCAGCTTGGCCGAATTGGGAGCCGCGCCCAGCGGCGTGGTGGCCGAAAACGAGCCGTTGAGGTAGGAGGCAAACAGCGGCGTCGGCACAAACGAGGTGGGGTAGCCACCTTGGCCGTAGGGCTGGCCAAAGGAATATTCCAGCCGGTCGCCATCGGGGTCCACGGCGTTGTTGAGCAGGGTAGTGGTGTCGTTGGCGCACAGCACGGCCACGGCCTCGCTGGCAAAGACTGGCGAGCGGTTGGCGTACACTTCCGGGGCCAGCGTGGTGTACAGCGTCAGGGCCGTGTTGCCGGGGCTAGCCAGGTTGTTGATGGAGCCATTGCGGGCCGAGGCCGACCAATAGGCGTTGTAGCCCGTAGCGGCGCGCGGCAGGTTGACGGTAGCGGTAAATTTTTGCAGGATGAAGGGCTGCTGCGCCGCGCCCGAGTTGGTGCAGCCCGGCGGCACGGGTACCGTGGTGCAGGGCGAGGTCACGGGGTTTTGCACCAGCAGGCGCCCCCCGCTGAGCGAGCCCGCGTAGTTGGTGGGCGTGAGCGTGAGCTGCGCCCCGCTGGTTTGGTAAATGCCGATGGTGGCGCTGTTGGAAGGCATGGCCGCGCCAGCGTTGCAGTTGTTGTATACCACCAGGGTTATCTCGTAGCGCAGGGGAGCGGCGGCGGGGCCGTTGGCATCGAGGTAACGGTACGTCATTTCGCCGCCCAGCAGGTGCGTGGCGTGGGCGGCCGGGGCCAGCGCCAGTAGCAGCCACAAAAAGCAAAGACCCGGCAGCGCGCCCAGGCGGGAAAGTAGGGGTGTAACCATCGAAGGAGAGGGTGGGGAGCAACGGGTAGAAGCCCTGCTAAGGTACTTATAGCCAAGTGAAAATCTGGTGTTTTGTTTGGTAAGGCCAGCGAGATAAGCCCAACTATCGCCGGTAGCCGGGCTGGCGGCCCGTAGTAGCCGCTTCGCCACCAGTGCTTTTAGCCGCGGCGTGCGTCTGGCTGGCCTACTATTTTTATAGTAGTAATATAGATATAGTTACCCGAAAGGTGACTTGTGCCGGTGCCTGCGCTACCGCTGCCCGCCAAACACCCGCGCCGCCCAGCGCGGCAAAAACAGCGTGCCCAGTAGTAAGTAGAAGTAATATGTGACGATGCGATACAACAAAACCATAAAGCTGGTCATGGTCGCGGTGCCAATGAAGCTCTGGAAAAACGTCGGAAACGCGCCCTCCGCGATACCCGAGCCGCCCGGCGTGATGGCCAGCAACAGCACTACCTTGTAGGTGATATTGCGGGCGAAGATGAACAGAAACGTACCCGTATTCATGGGCGCGAAAGCCCCGATAAGGCAGCCGATTACCGCGTAGCGGGCCGTCCACACAAAAAAGGTGCTCAGGCTGGCGCGCCACCAGTAGCGCCAGCCCGCCCCGCGCAGCTGCGCCGAGGCGTTAACCATCTCCTGCCCCTGCCGGTAGGCCAGCCGCCGAAACCGCCGCAAAAACCGCAGCGACGTGAGCCGCACCAGCAGCCGCCGCACCGCAAAGGGGTTTACAAATAAGGCATACATGAGCAGCCCCGCGTAGGCCGACACGGCCACGTAGCTCACCACGAACAGTACCCGCAGGGTTTCGACAAACGTCGATTGGAGCTCGCGCGGGTACAGCGCCGCGCCCGCCAGCCACACCACCAGCGGCACCATCAGCACGTAGTAGAGGTTATCCAGAAAAGCCGTGACAATGGTGTAGGCCAATGACTTGCCCAGCGGAATGCCTTCCTTGGTGAGGATGACCGGGGCCGCCGCCGTGCCGCCCGCCGCCGAGGGCAGCACGCACGAGGCAAATTCCCAGATTACAATCACGTCGAACGCCTGCCGCCAGCTCAGCTGTTGTTGGGTGATGTAGCGGATGCGGTAGATGTAGCCCGCGTCGCGGGCCCACAGCACCAGCAGCGTGGCCAGCAGCCAGGGCCACTTGGCGTCGGCCAGCGGGGCTAGGTCGCCGGGCTGGTAGCTGCGCCAGAATAGAAACCCTACCACCCCCAGCCCGATGAGCACCGGCCACACCAGGCGCGCCGGCCGTAGCTGTTGCAGCAGCTTGACATCCTGGTCGGTGGGGGGCGCGGGGGCGGGCTGGGCGTGGGGCATACAGCAAAGGTAGGGGCGTGCCGGCCGGGCGGGCCGCGCGGCCGCTTGAGGCCAAAGCTGCTACCTTCACCAGCCACCCGGCCCGGCTTAGTCTGGGTTGTTCTTGGCTTAGTTAAACAGCGATGCTTCTAAAAATCAACTTCTCCTTTCTGCTTTTGCTGGCGTTCCCGCTGCTACACGTTCCTGCCAGCCAGGCCGCGCCCGCTACCATCACCACGCAGGCCAACGGCCTGCCCACCCTCTTATCGCCCGATAAAAAGCTGCGCCTGCAATTCGCCTACGACCAGGCGGGCGCGCTGACGTACACCTTCAGCGCCAATGGCAAGGCGCTACTTAAGGAGTCGACAATCGGCTTCCGCCAGGCGGAGAAGGCGGCCGTGGGAGCGGTAGCGCGCCGGGCTGTCAATACCGTCTGGAAGCCGGTGTGGGGCAAGCGGGCGGTAGTACCGGAGTGCTACAACGAGCTTACGATGAGCCTGAAAACGTATAAGGTAATAGCCCGCGCCTACGACAATGGCGTGGCCTTCCGCTACGAGTTTCCGGCCGAAAGTGCGGGCACCGAGCTGACGGCGTTTGCCTTTGCCGGCAACTACACGGCGTGGTACTACAACGGCGAAAACCCCAACCTCGGCCCCGAAAAGCTGGCCGACTGCGACGCCACCCGCCAGCCCGTGATGACGGTGAAAGTCGATAGCACGACCTACCTGGCTTTGCACGAAGCTGACCTGACCAGTGGCGAGCCGCTGCTGCTGCAAGCCAAGAAGGGTACTATGCGCTTCACCGTAGCCTCGAAGCCCACTACCGCCTGGAAAGTAGTCATGTACGGCCGCACGCCGGGCGCGCTCGTCGATTCGCACCTGCTGGAGCTGCTGAACCCCGCGCCCGCGCCGGGCCGCGACTTCGGGTGGGTGAAGCCGGGCGTGGCGCTCTGGGACTGGCGCATCAACGGGGCGCGCACCCCCGATTTTGCCTACGACATGTCGCTGCCCTCGTGGCAGCGCATGGTGGACTTCGCCGCCGCCCAGGGCCTGCCCTACCTCGTGCTTGATGCCGACTGGTACGGCCCCGAGTTTGGTAAAGACTCCGACCCGGTGAAGGGCGGCAAGGTGGCGCAGGTGCACGAGATTATCCGCTACGGTAAGGAAAAGGGCATCGGCATCTGGCTGTATCTCAACGATGTGGGCGGCCGCAATTTTGCCCTCGACCAAACCCTGAAGCGCTACCACGACTGGGGCGCGGCGGGCATCAAGTACGGCTTTATGTCGGGCAGCCCGGCCGAGAAAAACACCCGCACGCGCCTCATCACCGAGCTGTGCGCCCAAAACCAGCTGCTGTGTGACTTCCACGACGGCCCCACGCACCCCTACGGCCAGCTGCGCACCTACCCCAACGCCCTGACGCGCGAGTACTGCAAGGCCCAGCTCGACGGCCACCAGCAGATGCAGCCCGGCACCTTTGCCACGTCGGTGTTCGTGAATATGGTGGCCGGGCCGCTCGACATGGGCAACGGCTTCGCCAGCCTTTCGCAGGCCGGCCGGGTCGATAATTCGTCGCCGGTGCCCTCTACGCTGGTGGGCGAGGCGGCGCGCACGCTCATCGTGTTTTCGGGCGCTACCATCATCCCCGATATTCCCGAAAACTACCAGAAGCACCCCGAACTCCTGCGCTTCATCTCGGCCCAAAAAATGCCCTGGCGCGAAAGCCAGACCGTGCAGGGTGCCATAGGCGAATACATCGTGATGGCCCGCCAAGCCCAGGATGGCACCTGGCTGCTCGGGGCCGCCACCGACGAAAAACCCCGCGAGCTTAGCATCCCGCTTGCATTCTTAGGCGGCGGGCGCTACACCGCCACCATCATGCAAGATGGCCCGCAGGCCGATTTTCGCACCCAGCACGAAAGCTGCGGGACAAGCACGCAGCAAGTACGCGCCACCGACGTTATCAAAATAAAGCTGGCCCCAGGCGGCGGCGCGTGCGTGCTATTGAAGAAGGAGTAGGTGGCGTGGGCTACAGCGCCGCGTAGCGGGACCTGGATTGTAGCCGATAATAGCAAAGGGCTCTCCTGACACAGGAGAGCCCTTTGCTATTACTAATTGTCAGCATAACTACGGGCGTCCGCCCGGCTCGCCGGCCGGGGTGGTGCCGCCCGGCGTGGTAGTGCCCGGCGACGGTTGGCCTACCGGCGCGGTGGTGTTCTGGGGCTGCGCGGCTTGCTGGGTAGCAGGCGTGGCCGTGCTGTCGGCGGGTTGCGCCGGGGTTGGGGCTGTGCCGTTGGCCGGGGCCGTGGTGGGCGCGCCGGTGGGGCGCTGGCCGGCCGCGCCGGGGTAGCCGCCGGGGCGCTGGCCGCCGCCAGCTGGTGCGCCGGCCGGGCGCTGGCCACCACCTTGCGGAGCGCCGCCACCGCCGCCCGTGCTGCCGCCGCTCGTGTCGCCGGCCCCGCCGCCGCTGTTGTCGCCGCCTTCTTTCAGGTCGTCGTTGCGCACACCTTTGCGGCTGCGGCGCTGGTCCACGGTCAGCTTGCCGATGCGGTAGCTGAGGTTGACTTTGAAGTTGAGGTTGTGAATGACGTTGGTGCTGGTTTGGGCCAGCAGGGGCGTGTTCACCTCGTTGCGAATGGTAATCTTACCCGTGAAGAAGTTTTCGGCCCCGAAGCCGATGCCGCCGCGCCCGTCGGCGAAGTTGCGGCGGATGTTGAGGCTGTAGATGCCGAAGCCGCTCTGGTAGCCTTGCAGCTGCACCTGCTGCCCGCGGTAGAAGCCGAAGCCCTGGATGGCCCACTGCTTGCTGAGCGCATAGGAAACCTGCGCCCGGCCGCTCACCACGAAGCCCGTGTTGCGGGCCGCGTAGAGCCGGTCGGAGTTCTGGTTATCCAGCACGGCGTAGTACGAATCCACGCCGCCGTTCAGGGTCAGCTTGCCCGCGTTCACGCTGGCAAAAATGCTCGCGCCGTAGGCGTCTTCCTTGCCCGCGTTGAAGTAGTTGGTGATGATGGTGTCGCCGTTGGCGCTGGTGCGGCGCACGCCCTGAATCGAGCCCCGCGTGTTGCGCATAAAGGCCGACATGTTCAGGTTGACCTTCTGCTTTACTATCGTGCTGTAGCCCAGCTCGTAGTTGTTGGTGTATTCGGGTTGTAGCTCCGGGTTGCCTATCGTGGCTTGCAGCGGGTTGGGTGCCAGGCGGTTGGGGTTCAAGAATTGCAGCGACGGGCGCTGAATGCGGCGGTTATACGCCAGCTTCAGCACGTTGCCGTTGTCGAAGCGGCGCGAGAGGTTTACGCTGGGCACCAGCACGCCGTAGTTCGGAATGTTGGGGTTCTTATTAGCGCCCTGCGAGAATTCGGCGTTGATGGTCGTATACTCGTAGCGCACGCCCGGCTTCAAAGTAAAGCCCTTGGGCAGCCCCACGGTGTAGGTTACGTAGCCCGAGGCCACGTTCTGGCGGTAGTTGAAATTATTGGCCTCCTGCGTGGGGTCAAGTACGAAATTATCGTTGTTGCCCGTGGTCAGGAAGTAGGCGTACTCGCTATTCACGCGGCGGTAGATGTCTTTCACGCCCAGCTCCAGCAGTTGGTTTTTGACGGTCGGCGTCTGGTAGTCAAACTGCGCCGTCATCTCCTGGTTGTAGCTGTCGTTATCGTTGCGGCGGCGGCTGGTAGTGGCGTAGTCGCTACCTCCCAGGATGTCGTTGAGGAAGTTGTTCGTCCGGTTGTTGCGGCTGTACAGCGTCAGGATGCTGAATTCGCGCTGCGGCGTTTCGTAGGTGTGGGTGTAGTTGAGGCTGGCATCCACGGTGGCCGACTCGTCGGTCGTTTTCACGTTGCGCACGTCGTTGAGCGCGGCATTCGACGAAACGCGGGTCAGCCGGTCCTGGTAGTTGTAGCTGTTGCGCAGGCCGTAGGCCACCGAGGCGCTCAGCGAGTTGTGCTTGTCGATATCATAGTCCCAGCCCAGCGTGTAGCGCCCAAAGATGTCGTTGCGCCGCGTGTCGGCCGTCTGGCGGTTGGTCGATACGATGGTACGGCTCGCGTCATACGCCGTCTGGTCGTTGGCGAAGCTGCCCGGCTGGTTGTAGCTGGCCCGCCCGAAGCCGCCCAGCGAGAAGCCCATCTTGCCGGTGCGGTAGCTGCCGTTCAAACCCAGGTTGGTAGCCCGCAGCCCCGCGCCCACGTCGGCGCTCAGCGAGCCGCCGCGCAGGTTGCCGTCTTTCTTCAGCACGATGTTGATGATGCCGCCCGAGCCCTCCGCGTCGTACTTCGCCGAGGGCGAGGTAATCACTTCCACGGTCTGAATCTGGTCGGCCGGAATCTGCTTCAGCGCGTCGGCAATGCTGCTGGCCGCGATGGTCGAGGGCTTGTTGTTAATCAGTACCCGGATGTTGCTGCTCCCGCGCAAACTCACGTTGCCATCTAGGTCCACGCTCAGCAGCGGCACGCGCTTGAGCACGTCGGTGGCGTCGCCGCCGGCCGTGGTTTTGTCCACGTCGGCGTTGTAAATGGTGCGGTCTACGCGCTCCTCGATGAGCTGCTTGCGGCCGGTTACGACCACTTCTTTCAGCGCCTGCGCCGACGCGCTCAGCGTGATGCTGCCCAGTGCCACCGTGCCGCCCGGCTCCACTACCACGCCCGGCCGGGTTTCTTCCTTGAAGCCCAGAAACGTAACTTGCACCGTGTAGGTGCCGGCCGGAATGCCCGGCAGCACAAACTTGCCGTCGTCGCCGGCCACGCCGCCGTTCACCGACTTGCCCGAGGCGTCGAGCACCGACACCGTGGCGTAAGAAACGGGCTTGCCCGTGGCGGACTCCGTGATAGTGCCCGTGATGCGGCCGCCCGCCGGGCGCGGCACGGCCGCCGTGGCCGTGGCAGGGCGAGCGCCGCCGCCCGGCGCGCCCTGGCTGTGCGCCACCAGCGGCGCGGTAAAAGCTGCTGCCGCAAGCAGGGCAGGAAGGAAAGTATCGGTTCTCATAAGAATGGCTAACGGCCAAAGTGCGCTATCGCGAGGCAATAGTTGCACGGCAACGGCTTTGTTTTACGCTATGGTCGGTTGGGACGCGGATTTTGCCGACCAAGCTGCGAAAATGGGCGGGTGGACGGGGGAGCCATTTTCGGTCGCGCTCGGGTAGGCTCGGCGGTAGCGGGGCGGCAAATCCGCGCGCCAGCAATTAACTTTGCGTTTCAAAGTAACAACCGCCCACCCCTGGTTGTCGTACCTTTGAAGCAATCGGCCAACCATTTAGTTGGCTGCGCAGTTTAAGCGCTGCCTCACCACGCCCACCTCCGCCTGATGACAATTGAACCCGGTCCGCTACTGGCGGCGATAGCCTCGCCCGACGACCTTAAAAAGCTCAGCCCCGAGCAGTTGGTGCAAGTGAGCACCGAGCTGCGCGAGTTCATCATCGACTCGGTCAGCATCTACGGCGGGCACTTCGGGGCCTCGCTCGGCGTGGTCGAACTCACGGTGGCGCTGCACTACGTCTTCAACACGCCCTACGACCAGCTGGTGTGGGACGTGGGCCACCAGGCCTACGGCCACAAAATCCTGACCGGCCGCCGCGACCGTTTCCCCACCAACCGCCGCTACGGCGGCATGTCGGGCTTCCCCAAGATGTCGGAAAGCAAGTACGACGCCTTCGGCGTGGGCCACAGCAGCACCAGCATCGGGGCGGCGCTGGGTATGTCGGTGGCTTCTGATTATAAGAAAGAGTTTGACCGCCAGCATATTGCTGTTATCGGCGACGGCTCGATGACGGCCGGTATGAGCTTCGAAGCGCTCAACCAGGCCGGCTCGCTGCGCAACAACATGATTGTCGTGCTCAACGACAACTGCATGAGCATCGACCCCAACGTGGGCGCGCTCAAGGAATACCTCACCGACATTACTACCTCGCGCACCTACAACAAAGTGCGCGACGAGCTGTGGAACGTGCTGGGCAAGCTCTCCAAGTTTGGCCCTAACCCGCAGCAGATTGCCCGCAAGGTAGAAGCCGCGATGAAGGCTACCCTGCTCAAGCAAAGCAACCTGTTTGAGGCGCTGAACTTCCGCTACTTCGGTCCCGTCGATGGGCACGACGTGCAGCACCTGGTAGCGGTGCTCAACGACCTCAAAGCTATTCCCGGCCCCAAGCTGCTGCACTGCGTAACGGTGAAGGGCAAGGGCTACGCGCTGGCCGAAAAAGACCAGACGCTGTGGCACGCGCCGGGCTTGTTCGACAAAATCACGGGCGAGATTTTTACTAAAATTCCCGACCGCCCGCAGCCGCCCAAGTACCAGGACGTCTTCGGCCACACGCTGCTGGAGCTGGCCGAGGCCAACGATAAGATAATGGGCGTGACGCCCGCCATGCCCAGCGGCTGCTCCATGAACATTATGATGGCCGCCATGCCCGAGCGCGCCTTCGACGTGGGCATTGCCGAGCAGCACGCCGTTACGTTCTCGGCCGGGCTGGCCACGCAGGGGCTGGTGCCGTTCTGCAACGTGTACTCGTCGTTCATGCAGCGCGGCTACGACCAGGTAGTCCACGACGTGGCCTTGCAAAACCTGCACGTGGTGTTCTGCCTCGACCGCGCCGGCTTCGCCGGGGCCGACGGGCCTACCCACCACGGCTGCTACGACCTGGCTTACATGCGCTGCATCCCCAACATCGTGGTGAGCGCCCCGATGAACGAGCAGGAGCTGCGCAACCTCATGTACACCGCCCAGCTGCCCGAAAACTCGGGGCCATTCAGCATCCGTTACCCGCGCGGCGAGGGCGTGATGCCCGAGTGGCGCACGCCGCTCCAGCGCGTGGCCATCGGCACGGGCCGGGTGGTGCGCGAGGGCGAGGCGGGCGGCGTGGCCATCCTCAGCATCGGCCACATTGGCAACTACGCCGTGAAAGCCACGGCGGCGCTCGCCGCCGAAGGCCTCGACGCCGGCCACTACGACATGCGCTTCTGCAAGCCGCTCGACGAGGAAATGCTGCTGGCCGTGGCCCGCCGCTACCGCGCCATCGTGACCGTGGAAGACGGCTGCCTGCAAGGCGGCTTTGGCTCGGCCGTGCTAGAGTTCCTCAACGAGCAGGGCGTGAGTGTGCCCGTCAAGCGCCTCGGCATTCCCGACCGCGTGGTGGAGCACGGCACCCAAGACCAGCTCTATAAAGAGTGCGGCTTCGATGCCGAAGGCATCGCCAAGGCCGTGCGCGAAATGAGCGCCAAGGTCGCCGAAGCCGAGCGCGAGCGGCTGCTGGGCTAGGTCTTCTGCTAAACCTCAAGAGCTTCGCTTGAAACCAAAAGCCGCCGCACCTGAAGCAGGTGCGGCGGCTTTTTAGCTAGCCTCAAAGTTTACCTACGTTCGGCTTTCCGTCGTTGCCGCAGCTAGCAGCCCCGCGTGCCTGGCCTCGGGTGTGGCGGTAGCCAGCGGCACCACCCGCGCCCACGCGGGCCACCAGCGGCCGGCCGGGCGCAGCTGGCCGAAGGCCACTACGTTGATGATAATCATTATCAACCCAAACATATACAGCCCCATAAATAGGCCGATGCCGGCGTGCAGCAGCAGCACATTGGCCAGCCAGAAGGGGCGCGTGCGCCGGGGCCAGATGCCCAGCGGGTAGAGCGTTTCGATGAAGAGCACCCACCAGGTGCAGAGCCGGGCCAGCAGCGGCACCTGCGCCAGCCACTGCATGGGCAGGGTGCCGTAGTTGGCGTTGGCCAGCGTGTACCACACGGCCTCGCCCAGGCGCCAGTCGGTGCCGCCGAGCTTGGCGAGGCCCGCGTTGAAGTACACCACGCACAAGTGCAGCTGCAACACCCGCAGCACAAAGCCCGCCAGCACCGAGGGCCGGGGCGGCGGTGCCTTCACCAGGGAAAAGTAGCCGCTTGAGGGCGCGAAAATCAAGTAAAACAGCCCGATGTGCGTGAACGTCTCCACGCCGTAGCCAAAGATGATGGCCGTATTGTTGAGCATGAAATGCAGCAGGCAGGTGAGAGCCGCCAGCAGCCGGGGCCGCCAGCCGCTGAGCAGCCCCAGCACCGCCGCCCCGTACACCGCCGTGAAGCCGTAGAGTACCTGCTGGTCGGAAAAGCCGCGCGGCCCCAGCGCATCGGCCAGGTCCACGATGTTGAGCAGGGCCCGGATGCGAAACAGGTCGTTGCTGATAAACCACTCTACGTAGCCCTCGCTGCCGTAGAGGTAGCTCCAGGCCGGCAGCAGCCACAGCAGCTGCAAGAGGATGAAGCCGGCCACCGCCACCCGTAGCACCGCAAACGGAAAGCCCGACGCCGGCGCAAAGAAAAACCCCTCGGCCGCCCGCCGGGCCGCCGCCAAAGCCGGATAACGCATAGTACGCAAAAGGTTATTGATGAGCATTAAACAGCACGTCGAGCACCGTTTCGGGGTGCATGCGCTGGCCCCGGCGGTAGGCGGCCAGGCAGGGCTGCTTCTGCCGGCTCACCTGCACCCGGATGTAGCAGGCATCGGGGTGGGCATCGAGCACGCGGGCCGCCCACGACTTCACCATAATCTGGGTTAGGTCGGCGGGCAGGCGCTGCATACCCAGCAGGCACGAGTGCAGCCGCTTCTGCACCTCGCTGTTGGGCACGGGCAGGGCGGCGGCCACCCAGCGCCCATCGGGCTGCTGCAAGCTGATGGCCAGCTGGTAATCGGGGGCGATATCGGGCGAGAAAAAACTGTAGTCGGCCTGCATCACGGCCAGCTGCGTGTAATACTCGCCCGCCTCGGCCAGCCGGGGCGCCGCCGCCACCAGCGGCCGAAACGGCCAGTAGGCGCGAAACGACTTCTGACCAATAAAAAACAAGTGCAGCGCGGCCGCAGCCAGCAGCAGCAGTTTCAGCGCGGGGCGCATGGGCGTAGAAGGCGGCCCGCGCGGCTAGCGCATGGCCGCGCTCTTCTCCAGAATGGCGTTTATCTGGCGCACCTTCTCCGGATACATCCGGTTGAAACCGGTGGTCAGAATCGTCTTCACGTAGTTGTCGATAGTAGTCAGCGCTTCGTTTATCGACTTCGTATCGCCGGCTCCGCCGCGGGTGTAGGCCTTCACCGTGGAAAGCTGCCGGAAGCTCGCCGAGCCGGCGCGGGTGATGGTCTTGCCCCCGCGGGCGTAGGTAAAGCTGTAAGAGTCAGGCTTGGCATCGGCCAGAATCTTCTGAATTTCGGCCGCCTGCTCGGGCGTTACGTTGGCTTTTTTAATTTCTACCGCCGGGGGTGTTTGGGCGGTGGCTTGCAAAACGGCGGCGCTCGCGGCGAGTAGCAGCGCGAGGAAAGGTGCTTTTTTCATGACAATAAAGAAAAAAAGGAGAGGGTGCTCGCTCCAGTTAGGCCGGCCAGGTGAGAGCTGATTGCAGTGCAAAAAACCAAGCCACGGCCGCAACGGGCATCCGTGCTGCCACTGAATTTTGCACCTGGCCTACTAGCCTGCGCAGCGGCCGTAGCGCGGCACCAATCCGGCGCGGGGCCAGACACCAGCCCGCAAATTCCGTAAGTAGAAGGCCACTTGCCGCTCGCTTTTTCCTTCGCTTATGAACACCCCGCGCCACCTCCTGAAAATGCCCCTGCTGGCCCTGGCCCTCAGCTTCGCCGCCTGCTCTACCAACGAGCGCCTGACGCAGGTAGACCAGAAAACCGGCATCAACTTCGCCAATTATAAGACCTACAACTTCATGGACGAAGTAGCGCGCAACGACTCGGCGTTTCAGCACTCAAGCACCGGCATCTTCGACCTGAAATACGCCGTGACCCAGGAAATGGAGCGCCGCGGCTACCGCCGAGCCGCCCAGCCCGACTTGTGGGTGAACATCGGCATGGTGACTGCGGAGCGCACCCAGACCCGGCCCGGCGACTTCCGCACCGATGGGTTGCCGCGCTATATCGGCCAGCGCAACTACCACTGGGACGCTCGCGACATGCCCGTGGGCCAGTACCAGGAGGGCACCGCCACCATCGAGCTAGTCGATGCCCAACGCAAAGAGCTAGTGTGGCAGGGCACTACCACCAGCGTGCTACCCAAAGTACGGACCAAAGCCACTAAGCAGATTGTCAAGGCCGTAGAGACGGTGTTTGAGCAGTTTCCGGTGCAGCCAAAGTAGCGGCAGTTGCGCGGACTTTGTAGGCTGCGTGCGTCTGGCTGCCCGCTGGCGCACGCGGACTACAAAGTCCGCGCAACTTTATTTTGCCTGGGTGCGGTCGATGAGTTGCTGCACCTCGTTGGTCGGTATCTTCTGCCCGGTTTCGGCAGCGCGGTAGATGGCCAGCAGCAGCTGCACATCGCGCAAGCCCATTTCGCCGGGCACGCGGGTAGGCTTGTTGTTGAGAATGCAGTCGGCGAAGTCGTCCATCTGGGCGGCTTGCTGGTTGATGTTAGGCAGGGCGAGCGGGTTGGGCGACTTGCTGCTTTGGCCGGCCAGGCCGCCGTAGGCGAAGGCGGGCTGAAGCTCCAGCCAGCCGTTGGCAGCCTCGGCGCGCAGGCGGCCGCTCAGGTTTTCGGCGTAGCTGGTGCGGCAGTCGGCGGTGCTGCCATCGGCAAAATTCAGCTGCCAGCTCATGCCTGATTCCACTTCTCTGAACAATGGATTATCTGGCTTCGGGTCAAACTTGGCTGTGACGGAAAGCGGTACCTGGCCCTTGGTGTAGAGGCAGCCTTGCAGGCAGTAAATACCCATGTCCATGAGCGGCCCGCCGCCGGCCAGCGACTTGCTCACGCGCCACGGCGTGTCGTTGTTGAATTTGAAGCCGTTGTCGGACAAGAGCTTATTTATTTTGCCGTAAGCCTGCGTCTGGCCCAGGCGCATCAGCGCTTGGTGGTGCGGCTCGAAGTGCAGCCGGTAGCCGATGCTGAGCTGCTTGCCGGCTTTTTTGCTGGCCGCAATCATGCGGCGCGCGTCGGCCACGGTGGTGGCCATTGGCTTTTTGCACAGCACGTGCTTACCCGCCTGCGCCGCCCGCACCGCAAATTCGGCGTGCAGCGCGTTGGGCGTCACCACGTACACCACATCGATGTCGGGGTTGTCGATGATGCGGTCGAAGGTTTTGTAATTGTAGATGTCCTTGTCGGCCAGCTGATACTGCTCTTTCCACTTCGCGGCTTTCGCGGGCGAGCCCGTGACGATGCCCACCAGCCGGCACAGCTTGGTTTGCTGCAAGGCCGGGGCAAGCTGCCCGGTGCTGTATTTGCCCAGGCCCACCAGCGCCACGCCGAGCCTGCGCTCGGGCGGTAGCGCAAAGGCGCTGGGCGCAAGCAAGGTAGCGCCCACACCCAGCGAGAGCGTGCGCAAAAAATCGCGGCGGGAATCGGCAGCGGGAAAACGAAAATCAGGCATAGCAGCAGATAAGAGTACTGCCAAGGCTTACCCCCGCCGCGCCCGCTATGTTACGCCGAGCTTATTCGGCGGCACTCGCCAAGCTAGAGCTTAACGTTATAAAAACTCCACGCCCTGTGGCGGCCACAGCCGGCGCGTCAGGTTCTCCAGCCGCGACTGTGTGTTGCGCACCCGCTGCTTGATAGGTAGCGCCTGAAAATCAAAGCTATCGAGCGCCTCTATGTCCTGCGCCAGCGTGCGGTTTTGCAGGTGCGAGGTCAGCAAGAAGCGGCTGATGGGCTCGTTCCACAGCTCCTTGGTGCTCCAGTAGTGGCCGATGTAGGGCTTGGCCGAGTGCAGGCCCTGCACCTCGGCCAGCGCCACCGCCAGCGCAAACTGCTCGATGAGCCGGGGCGTGACCTGCTGTCGGCATAGGTCGTCGCAGATGCGGAGCGCCAGCGCGATAGCCTCGTGGTTGCGCTGCGTGGGCACGCCCACCGCGCCGGCATTCCACATCACGTGCTGCGGCGTAATGGCTACGCCACCAAACGCCTGGCCCTGCACCTGCTGCCACATGCGGCACTCGGTTTTGCTGGGCAGGGCCGAGAGCCGGCCCTCGGGCTCGTGCATGAGGGCGTGGCCGGCGGCCAGCTCCTGCCGCAGCGCGGGCAAGGAGCCGTAGAGCAGTGTATCGGTATCGAGGTAGAGCAGCGGCAGCTCGGGCGCTTGCCGGGCCGCCAGCTCCAGCGCCTTGATTTTAACCCGCCAGAAAAACTTGTACTCGCCTTCCCACTCGCGCAGCGTGTCCTTATCAATCACCTGCACCGCCACGGCCGCCCCCAGGTGCCGGTAGTACTCCGGCGCATCGGTCATCACCGTGATTTTCAGCTCGCCCAGCCCCTGCCGCAGGAAGGTGAGAATCGAGAAATGCGCCTGAAAGTGGTTCTGGATGTTGGTGCCGAACACCAGGTAAAGCAATTGCATGAGGGCCGGGCGGGGGAGGGAGAGAGGCGGTAAAAATTAGGAGTAGCCGCAACGATTAGAGCGTTACCTCATTAGTAGCAAAAAGCTCAACGAAGCTCTCCGTTTCCGCATTGATGAGTGCGGTTAGGTTGGTGAGCGTGGTGGTAGGAGCCGGAATGATGGGCTGGAAGCCAACGTGCGCGTAGGCTTCTACTTCGTGCGTCGTAATGAATCCTTCCGTCTCAAATAACTTGATGCTGGCAAGTAGCTGTTCAGCAGCCTCTTCTAGGCGTTTGTTTTGTCGGGTATCGGCTTCCCGTTCGCGCTCAGGTGGCCGCAATTTGAATTCTACAAACGCTATTTTATCATGCGTATAGAAGGCGCAGTCGCAGCGCTTAGGCTTAGTAGGCCCTTGGCCTATAAGGCATTTATCGATAGCAACGAGCGTTACCGGTTGGGTGCCAGTAGTGTGCATGGTAAAATGACGCTCTTCGTCGTAGTTGCCAGCAACTAAACGGACGCAGCCCGTGGCCGGGTCTTCGTAGTGGCTGCTGCCGCTGGGGCAGGTTTGCACGCAATTATTTTGGCGGCAATGCGTGTAGCGCCGCTTGATGGCATCTTCCATTAGGCAGCCCTTTGCTTTTGTTTCTGTAACCGCAGCAGCTTGCGAAAGCTATCGGAAATATCGCCCGAAACGGCATCCAGCTCATTGCCGCCGATGAGGTGCGTGCGCTCGTCGGTGATGGGTTTCACGGTGCCATCGGCCACGTAGTAGGCGGCAAACTCGTCGGGGTTCAGCCAGCAGGCTTTGGGCACGATGGCCGCAATTTTCTCTTCCAGGTCGGGGCGCAGCTGGGCCACTTTATACGCCTCCAGCAGCAGGTTGCAGCTCGACAGGATGTAGGGGCTGTGCGTGGTGATGGTCAGGTCGTTTTCGCCCTGAGTGCATTTCTCCACCAGCCAGTTTAGCAGCCCTTGCTGGGCGGTGGGGTAGAGGTTTAGCTCGGGCTCTTCGATGATGAAGCTTTGCGCCTGCTCGGTGTTGCGGCTCAGGTGCTCTAGCAGCACCAGCAGCGGGGTTACGGATTGGATGCCGCTGGCGGCCTCGAATAACATCACAGGCTCTTCACGGTCTGGGATTCTAATAAAGTCGCGTCCGTCAATGTGGATATACTTAACATTCAAAAAAGTTATTTCAAGCTCTAATATTTCTTTTCGTGCGAGGGAGAAATTATTGGCAAAATCTAATAGAATTTTAGGTAGTCCAATATCATCGCGCATTAATCCTGCCCAAGAGTACTCTAGTGCTGGAACAAAAACACGTTCTGCAGGCAAATATGAGCTTTTGCTGGGGGCTACCTTGATAGCAAATTCGTCTGCAGACTCTACTATAAGTAACCGGGCTTTCTGATAAGCATCTTCATAACTCTTTGATAATTTATTCGCAATCGAAGGTTCTCGCGACTCCTGAAATTTATTGCGTAAATCATCTAAAAGACTTATAAGGTTCTCTGCTTCAGAAATTTTTTCTTCAAGAGTGTCGGCATGAGAAAAAAGTGTTGTATCATGTTTGCCTTCCTTGAATTCAATTAGAGCATTACTTGATTTGAAATTAATAAAAGAGCCTGCAGAAAAGTGATTTTTAATCGAAAAGTTTTTATATGCACTTCCCGATTTAAGAGCAGTGTCACTGTATGCTTTATGTTGATTTTCGTCCCTCATAATCGCCGCCAGCTTCGCCAGCGTACTCTTCCCCCCGCCCGTCGGGCCGATAAAAACCGTGACCCGCTTAAAGTCCACCGTGGCGTCTTTAATCGGGCCGAAATTCTTGACAATTAGTTGCTCGTTCATGGGGCGGGGCGGCTAGGGGTAAGCCAAAACTACGACGCGGCGACCCCGTTGCCGGAGCCGCCGCGGGTAGGGGCTATGTTACAGTTACTTGAGGGTGGCGCGCACGGCTTTTACCTCGGCGGGCTGCACGGCGCTAGCTTTATTGCCAAAGCTATTGCGCACGTAGGTGAGCACGTCGGCGATTTGCTGGTCGGTGAGGTGGGCCTGGGCGGGCATGGGCTGCTTGTACTCCTCGCCGTCGATTTCGATGCGCTCGGCCAGGCCAGCCAGCACGATGTGCGACAGGCGCGCCTTGTCGCCGAGCACGTACTGGGTTTTGATGAGCGGCGGGTTGATGGGCGGCAGGCCGCCGCCATCGGCCTGGTGGCAGGTGATGCACACGTTCTTATACACCGCCGCGCCGCGCGTCAGCGACGCTTTCAGGGCCGGGTCGGCGGCGGTGCCCTTGGCTGGGGTTTTGGCCTTGGCGGCGGGGCGATGCTGGGCTTGCAACGAGAGGCCGCCACCGGCCAGGAGCGTGAAAGCCAGAATTAAATGCTTGTGGTTCATGACTTCTTGCCGGTGTACAGGATGCGGTAGATGGTGCCTTTCGAGTCGTCGCTGACGTAGAGCGAGCCGTCGGGGCCCTGGGCGAGGCCGCAGGGGCGGTGGTCGGCCCGGCCACTGGCCGTTTTGGCCGCCGAGCCCGAGAAGTTATCGGCAAAAACTTCCCATTGGCCACTGGGCTTGCCATCCTTAAAGGGCTGAAACACCACGTAGTAGCCGGCCTGCGGCTCGGGGGCGCGGTTCCAGGAGCCGTGGAAGGCGATGAAGGCACCGTTGCGGTATTTGGCCGGGAACATGGTGCCGGTGTAGAAGAGCAGGCCGTTGGGGGCCATGTGGCCGGGGTAGGCGGCGGCGGGGTCGAGGTAGTTGCCGGTGGCTTCTTTCTTGCCGTCGCCGCCGTACTCGGGGCCCTGGATTTTCTTGTGCTGCTGCTGGTCGTAGTAGAGGTAGGGCCAGCCGGCGTTGTCGCCTTTTTTGAGGGCGTACATGCACTCGGCGGGCAGCTGGGCCGACTGTGCGTCGGTATAGAGCGCGGGCCAGTTGTCGTGCAGCTGGTCGCGGCCGTGCTGCATCACAAAAAGCTGGTTGTCTTGCTGGTTCCAGTCGAGGCCCACCACGTTGCGCAGGCCGCTGGCGTAGCGCGTGCCATCGGGGTAGCGCTGGTTGAGCTTATTGGCCTTGAACTGCCAGATGCCGCCCGCCGAATCCAGAATCGGGCAGTTGGGGATGCCCTTCGAGCCGCGGGTGCGGTCCTGTTCCTGGCAGGCGTTGGCGTAGGCCCCGATGTTGACGTAGAGGTTGTCCGCGTTGTCGAGCACGATGGATTTCGACTCGTGTTGGCTGCCCACTTTCAGGCCGCGCACCAGCAGCTCGGGGGCGTTGGGGTTCACTACCTCGCCGTTGGGGTGCATCTGGTAGCGATACACGGCGTGGTCAGAGGAGGCGTAGAGGTAGCCGTTTTTAATGTACATGCCCGTGCCGCCGTAGTTGCCGAAGCCGCCCGCCACGGTGGCGCGGCCATCGGCGCTGGGGCGCAGCATCAGGATGCCCGCACCGTCCTTGGGCCGGTTGAGCTTCACGTAGATAAGGCCCTGGGGCGTCACGGCGAGGTGCCGGGCTTTGCCGCCGGTTTCGGCCACCTTTAGCGCGCCGAAGCCGGCGGGCAGCTTCAGGCCCGCGTTGTCGGGGTCGGGCGCGAGGCGGACGTTGCGTTGGCCGGAAAAGAGCAGGGCGCTGCCCGCCAGGGCGGCCGTGGCTAGCGCGAGAGAGGAAAGAGGACGCATGGGGAAATTGGAAGAAGCGTGGGGTGAATAACTCGGAGGGTAGAGGAAGGTTAGCGGCGGGTCAACGAAGTTTGAGCTTCGCAGCGCTGCTTAAGTACAAGTAGGATACGGTCCTGAATCTCGCTCATCACGTAGCCCGTCCACAGCCCCGCATACCAGTTGAGGTGCGTGCTGAGGCGCTGCTCGCTGTAGAGTACCAATCGGGTGCGGCCCGCCTCGGCCGGGCGCAGCTCGTAGGTACCGCGCAGCACGTCGAAAAACCGGCCGCCCACGATAACGTGCTCATCAAAGGTAGTGGGCGGAATGGTGGCCGTGTTGGGCACGATGCTGAACGAAAGCCGCCGCAGGGGCTGCCAGTCGTCCACGGTTTCGATAAACTCGACGCCGCGCTCGAAGGTGGCGTGGCGCACGCCGCCCATGCCCTCGTGCGTGAGCGTGGCCTCGACGGGGCGCGGAAAGCCGATGTCGTCAATCAAGCTCGGCCGCAGGTCGGCGGCCCCGATGGGTGCTACGCGTACAATATGCTGCCACACTATCGGAGCCGGCGCGTTGATGAGCACCGAGTTTTCGACGCGCCGGAAGTTGTCGGGCGTATCGATGTGGTTTTCAATCAGCACCGATAAAAAAGGCAGCAGCGCAAAGGCAGCGACTACCAGCGTTTTATCGCGCGGCTTTTCTTTCTTATCCGTGAGGCTTGCGTAGCCACTTGCCCCCACTACCGCCAGTAGTATAAATATTGGCCCGATGATGATGAGGCAGATAAGGCCTTCCAAGTGAAAAATAAGCGTGCTGATAATGAACAATAAAACTGCCAGAATTGGCCCCCATATTGTTCGTGACCTTCCTTCTTCAGCCGGAATGAAATGCGCCGTTACGGCACCTATTGCTATCGGTATCAGCAGCAGGTAGCTAACAGTGAGGAGATTGCCGGCTCGGTTGGCCAGGTCATCATCAAACAGATAGCGCGATACCAGCGCAAAGAAGAGCCCAATACCAATGGCAAACAGGAACGGATAGCGTTGACGTGAAATCATAGAGTAGCTTTGGCAGCACCGAAACCCTGCCGCCCACTGGCAAGGTACTCCGCCTTATGCCTACTGCCCAGCCCACCATCGTTTTCCTGCACGGCTTCGCCGAAAGCCGCGAAGTCTGGACCGAATTTACCCGGCCGTTCCCGCCCGAGTACCGCCTGCTGGCCCCCAACCTGCTGGGCCACGGCACCAGCCTGGCCCCCGTGCCCGACTTCTCGATGGAGGCCCAGGCGCGCTACGTCATCGAGCATCTGGGCCGGCGCAATGCCACCGAGCCCGTGCTGCTGGTGGGCCACAGCATGGGCGGCTACGTGGCCCTGGCGCTGGCCCAGCGCTACCCCGAGCGCGTGGCCGGCCTGGCCCTCATTAACTCCAGCGCCTACGCCGACACCGACGAGAAGCGCCAGGCCCGCGAAAAAAATATCAGCTTCGTGGAGCGCCACGGCGTCAATAAATTCATGGAGAGCTTCGTGCGCCCACTCTTCGCGCCGGCCAACCGCGACCGGCTGCCCGAGGCCCGCGCCCTGCTCGAAGACATCGGCAAGGCCACGCCCGTCGCTACCCTGGCCGGCGCGCTGCGCGGCATGGCCGCCCGCCCCGACCGCACCGCCGTGCTGCGGGCGGCCCGCTTCCCGGTGCTGATAGTAGCTGGCAAGCACGACGTGGCCGTACCCCTGGCCGACTCATTGGCCCAGGCCGCGCTGGCCCCGGTAGCCACCGCGCTGTTTCTGGAAGGCAGTGGGCACCTCTCGTACCTGGAGCAGCCCGAAGCCACGCGCCGGGCGGTGCTGGCGCTGGCAGGCGCGGTGTTTGAAGGGTAGGGGGGCAAGGGAAACTACCTGTCATGTTGAGCGCAGCGAAGCATCTCTGCCGCTTCGTCGAACTATTTAGGTGAAGCGGCAGAGATGCTTCGCTGCGCTCAGCATGACGAGTTATTCTTACTGTATCTTCAAATTCACGGGTAGCACATAGGCCACGCGCACCGGCCGGCCCTGCTGGCGGGGCGGCGTGATAGCATCGGGCAGAGTGTTGAGTGCCCGTAGCAGCTCAGCATCAATGGTGTAGCTGAGGCTGCTGATAATGCGGCGGTTTTCTACGGTCCCGGTTTCGCTTACTTCGTAGTAGCCGTAGGCCGTGCCCTGCACGTGGGTGCGCAGGTCTTCGGGCGGGTAGCGAAACTGCCGCTGAATGAAGTTGAGCGCACTCGCGGGGGCAGCATTCTTCTTAGCCGCCAGGCTGAAGAAGACCGGGTTTTCGTTGCTGTACGCCAGCGGTGTCGGCGTGGGCTGCAACCCAAACCAGAGCGGTAGTACGATGGAGTCATCCGGCTGGCCATTGGGGCGAGTGCCTAACTGCCACGTACCCAGCCGCGCGGGCAACTGCTCGATGACGGCCTTGACCTCTTGGCTGCGCGCCAGGGCGATGCCGGCCCGGTCGGGGGGCGTCAGCACGTAGCAGCGGGCGGGCTGCCCGTTCTTGTTCAGTTCCAGCCGCACAAACAACTGGCCCCTGGCCTCCGGGCCTGCTGCCCCGGCCGCCCGGCGCAGGGTGGCGCGCAGCGAGTCGGGCCCGCCCGGAAAGCGCGGCCCGGTGTAGGCATTCGGGCCCGTCGGGGCTACGATGGCGGTCGCGGGGCCCTGAGCCAATGCGGCCGGGGCGGTCAGCAGACCAGCCGGCAGCAGCAGCAGCTGGGTAGCGTGGTGAAGAAAGCGGCGAAGCATACAGAAAAAAGATAATCGTTAGATAGCTGAAAAGAGCGGCGGTAAATATACCGGCTCGCCTCCGCGCCGCCGATTGGCGCGCGGTTCGAACCGCCGATTAAACTTTTCCGCCGCCCCTCTCTCTAACCCGGCATGACCTCCCAGCAGCAGCTCCAGCACCTGTATTGGCGCGCCGGCTTCGGCCCGCGCCCCGAGGATATTGCCCAGGGCCTCAGCCCTAATAAGGCTTTGCGCCAGCTTTTGCGCGATGCCGCGCAGTGCGAACCCATTGAGAGCCCCGCCTTTCACTACGCCGACCCGCTGGGCGCCGTGATGGCCGTGCAGCCCACCGCGCCCGCGCCCAACCTGGCCGCCACCGCGCCCGATGAGCTAAGCCCGCTGGCCACGCGCCCGGCCCTGGCCCCGGCCCGCCGGCTGGGCGCACCCGTGCTGCGCCGCCGCGACCTCACGCCCGAGCAGCGCAAGCAGCAAAACCAGGGCATTCAGCAGGCATTTGCGGCCATGAGCACCGCCTGGATGGAGCGCATGGCCACCGGCCCCGGCCAGTTGCGTGAGAAGATGGCCTTGTTCTGGCACGGCCATTTTGCTTGCCGCACGCGCCGGCCCGACGACAGCTTGCAGCTGCTCAACACCATCCGGGCCAATGCGCTGGGTAAATTTCCCGACCTGCTGCTGGCCGTGAGCCGCGAGCCTGCTATGCTGCAATTTCTTAATAACCAGCAAAATCGCAAAGAGCACCCCAACGAAAACTTCGCTCGCGAGGTGATGGAGCTCTTCACGCTGGGCCGCGGCAACTACTCCGAAACCGACGTGAAGGAGGCCGCCCGCGCCTTCACCGGCTGGAGCTACGACGGTGACAATAACTTCGTGTTTCGGGCGCGGCAGCACGACGACGGCTCCAAAACCTTCCTGGGCCACTCGGGCAACCTGGGCGGCGAGGATGTGCTCACCATCATTATGCAGCAGCCGGCGGCGGCCACGTTCCTAGTTACGAAGATGTACCGCTTCTTCGTGAACGACGTACCCAACCCGGCCCACATCGAGCCGCTGGCCGCCGCCTTCCGCAAAAGCCACTACGACATCGCCGACCTGGCCGAGCGGCTGTTTTCGGCCGATTGGTTTTACGACGCGGCCAACGTGGGCGCGCGCATCAAGTCGCCGGTCGAGCTCATTGCCGGGCTGCGGCGCACGCTGCACGTGCAGGTCGAAAACCCACAGCCGCTGCTGGGCTACCAGCGGGCGCTGGGCCAGACGCTCTTTATGCCGCCCAACGTGGCCGGCTGGCCGGGCGGACGCAACTGGATAGACTCGTCGTCGCTGCTGCTGCGCTTGCAGTTGCCAGCTATTTTGTTCAAGAACGCCGAGTTTGCGGTGCGCCTCAAAGACGACGAAAACGACATCGCGCCCCAGACTACCGGCCCGCAGCGCACCGTGCGCAACACCGCAGGCGCGCACCTGCCGCTGGCTTCGCTGCAACAACTGCTGGGCGCGACGCCCGCCGCCGAGCGGCCCCGGCAGCTGGCGCAGTTCCTGCTGCAAGCGCCTTTGCGCCCCGAAAACCTGGCGCTGGTGCAGCAGGCGGTGGCCAAGGCTACCACGCCGGAAGAGGCGCTGCGCGCCACGCTTATTAGTTTGTTGAGTTTGCCGGAATATCAATTATCGTGAAAATCGTCTGTCATGCTGAGCGCAGCGCAGCGGAGTCGAAGCATCTCTATCGCTTCGTTGCTAGCGCTAGAAATTACTATGCTAAAGAGATGCTTCGAC
>CAXYJY010000106.1:0-42384 GCA_964277755.1 uncultured Hymenobacter sp. | reverse complement strand
TGCCGGGCAGTTAAACTTTATTCGTCATGCTGAGCGCAGCGCAGCGGAGTCGAAGCAGCTCTACCGCTTCGTTGCGGGCGTCAGGAGTTAGTTATCCGGCAGAGATGCTTCGGCTCCGCTGCGCTGCGCTCAGCATGACGGGGAGTTGGGCTGGGTAAGCCTTTCTGAACACCTGCCTCAAGTGGGTGTCGGCTAGCAGTGTCAAGGCTGATTTAGCAATTCTTTCCTACCAAACGCCGCCCGCACGCCGAAATACACCAGCAGCCCCACCGGGCCAAACAGGAAGGTGAGCGCCAGCGCGGGCACCAGCGCCAGGTGCGGCACCTGCCGGCGGGCGGCATCGCGCACCTGCCAGCTGCCCACGAAGAGGTCGAAAGCCAGGTAATGCACCCAGCCCGCCAGCAAGCCCCAGGGATTGCGAAAAAAGGCCGCCACCCCGGCCAGCGAGCTAAAGCTGCCCTCGGCCCCGTGCGGCCCCAGGTAGTGCGTGGCGATAAGCGCCGCATACGCCACCGCCAACACGCCGGGCCACAGCCCATTAAGCACCAGCCGGCGCGTGCCGCGCCAGCCGGGCGCGAACGCCAGCAGCGCCCAGGCCGGCAGCACCAGCAAATTGGCCAAAGAAAACAGGGCTTCGGGGGTAATACTCATAGATTTGGCTACTACATTTACGCCGGCAAACATACGCCTACCCCCCGCCCCCGCGCCAGCCCAACTAGGGTGAACCGCCCCACCGGGCGGGCCAGGCGGCCCAGCGGCGGGGTGAAGCGTAGCCCGGCCCGCGTAGGGCTGCTCGCTAGTTGTGCTTTCACCTTTCTTTCAACAAGCTTATGCTGGCTTCGCTTTGGCTGTTCGCCCTCGGCTCGGTGCTCTCGGGCCCCACTCCACCACCCCGCACGGTGCTCAGCGGGCACCTCGCCCACGCCCCGGCCGGCGACTCGGCGCAGCTGCTGGTGGGCCAGAAACAGCTGAAGACGCCGCTCGGGGCCGACGGCAATTTCCGGTTTGAGGTGAAAGACCTCAAGCAGAATACGCCCATGACTTTCTCCTACGCGGGCCAGCGCACCGAGCTCTACCTCATGCCCGGCGACCAGCTGGTGATGCGCCTCGATTTTAAGGACTTCGACAAGACGCTGACCTACGCCGGGCGCGGCAGCGACGTGAACAACTACCTGGCCCAGGCCCTCTACAAGTATTCCTACGGCCCCGACAACGAGTTTTTGCGCATTCAGGACTTTCCGCAGGGCACGCCCGCCGAGGCCCGCCGCGCCAGCGACGCGCTGCGCCAGAGCCGTCGCGCGTTTCTGGCCACCTATGCCAAGGCGCACCCGCTGCCCGCCAGCTTTCAGCGCGACGAGCAGGTGTCCATCGACATGACGCGGGCGACCATGCTGCTGGCCTACGCGGCGCGGCACCCGGAAACCGAGCTGCCCGCCGACTACTTCAATTTTATGGCTCAAACCCCGGTGCGCGAGCTGTGCCAGCACCTGGGGCGCAGCATTATCGACAATTCGCTGCTAGCCAACTTCGTGATGGGCTACCAGTTCCGGCTGGCCAATAAGGGAATGCTCAGCACCGACCCCGCCGAGGGGCCGCGCCTCTACCAAACCGCCACCGCCGAGCTGGGCGACACGCGGGCCAACAACTGGGCCATCGAAACGCTGCTCTACAACAACATTCGCCACAACATGGCGGGCGCGCTGGCGTTCTACCCCACCTTCCGGCAGCACAACCGCGACTCGGCCACGGCCCGCGCGGTGCGGGCAGCCATTGCCAGCCGGCGGCGGCTCGATGCCGGCCAGCCGGCCCCGGCCATCAGCCTGCGCGACAACACCGGCCGGCAGGTATCGCTCGCTGATTTTAAGGGCAAAGTGGTGTACCTCGACTTCTGGGGTACGTGGTGCGGCCCCTGCATGCGCGAGATGACGGAGTTCAGCCACGACCTGAAGAAAAAATTTGAGGGCCGCGACGTGGTCTTTCTCTACATCTCGGTAGGCGATGCCGAAGAAAAGTGGCAAAGAGTACTCGCCGACAAGCAGCTCGGCAGCGCCAACAGCGTGCACCTGCGCAGCAGCGGCAACGAGGAAGCCCTGGCGTACCAGGTAGAAGGCTACCCGAGCTACTACCTTATCGACCGCCAGGGCCGCATGGTGGAAGCCTACACCTCGCGCCCTTCCGACGGGGCCAGGACGGTAGCGGCCATCGAGCAGGCCCTGGCGCGCTAGCGCGTGCCAGGGACCGGTGGGCTGAAAAGACACCTTTTGCGAAGAGCAACCTACCCAAAGCGGGTGCCACGCTCTTCCCCCTTAGTTTCGCTGCATGAAACTCTTCTCCTTTTCGACTGCCCTCGCCCTCACCGGCACGCTGCTAGCTGCCTGTAGCCCCGATACGCCTGCCACCACGGCGGCCGAGCAGCCCGCCGCTACCGCGGCAGCTGCCACGCCTGCCGCCGCGCCCGGCGAGCCGTGCTCGGTGCAGCTGCCGGGCCTCACCTTCACGCGCTCGCTCAACGGAGCCGCCTCGAATGCGAAAGTCGAGCAGGGAGTGTTGACGCTGCGCAGCGACGCCAAGACCGACAACTTCAACGACCCGGATGGCAAGCTCAGCAACCACACCGCGCCCGTGCTGCTGACGCAGGTAGACAATACCAAGCCCTTCACGTTCACGGCCAAGGTGTCGCCCACCTTTCTGGAAACCTACGACGCGGGCGTGCTCTACGTGTATTTGAAGCCGGACTTGTGGCAGAAGTTCTGCTTTGAGCGCGACGAGCGGGCCCGCACCCGCGTCGTGAGCGTGCGTACCATCGGCACCTCCGACGACAACGACCACGACCTGATAACGGCCAAAGGCGTGTACCTCAAAATCTCGTCCGACACCAAGACCATCGGCTTCTACCACTCTCTCGGCAAAAAGCAGTGGGAGCTGGCCCGGTTGTACAAGAATGAGTATCCGGCTACCATCTGGCTGGGCGTCAGCTCGCAGTCGCCGCAGGGTAAGGGCATGAGCACGCAGTTTGCCGACTGCTCCCTGACGCCCACCAGCGTCAGCGACTTCCGCCTGGGCGAGTAGCGCCAGGGTAAATCCGGGGCAATTAGCGGTACAGGCCCGGGGGTAGCCGGGGCGGGGCGTACTTTGTCGTAGTTCCGCCGTTTCCCGTTGCGCATGTTGCTTTCGTTGTTTCTGTTTCTTGGCGGCCTGGCCGCTGCCGCGCCGCCCGTGCCCGCGCCGCCCATCACCGTGCTCAGCGGCCACCTGGCGCACGCCCCGGCCGGCGACAGCGTGCGCGTGCTGGCCGCTGGCCACCGCTACGCCGCCCAGCTGAGCGCCACCGGCGATTTTAAGCTGACTATTAAGAATCTGGCCGCGCCCGCGCCGGCCGATTTTCGCTACGCCCGCCAGCACGCCCCGCTCTACCTCGCGCCCGGCGACGACGTGCGCCTGACGGTGGACTTCGCCGACTTCGACCAAACCCTGAACTACACCGGGCGCGGGGCCGGCCCCAACAACTACCTGGCCCGCGCCAGCTGGTGCTTTCGCTATGGCCCGGCCGCCGACAGCCTGCGCCCCGAGGCCCGCCTCACGCCCGCCACCACCCCGGCCGAAATGCGCCGGCTGGCCGACGAGTTTCGGGCGCGGCAGCTAGCTTTTTTGGAAGACTACCACAAGGCCACGCCGCTGCCGGCCGCGTTTCGGCACGAGCAGGCGGTGGGCATCGCGCTGGCGTGGGGCGCGCAGCTGCTCGACTACGTGGGCTACCGGCGCACGCACGCGCCGGGCGCGGGGCCGCTGCCGGCCGGGTATTTCGACTTTCTGGCGGCGCTGCCGCTGGCCGAAATCCCTGGCTACGACGGCCGCAGCCAGGCTAACAGCGGCTACGTGGGCCAGCTGCTACTCAGCTACCAGCAGCGCCTGCTGCCCACCGGGCAACTCGACGCCGACCCGGCCACCGCCGCGCGCCTCTACGCGTTGGCGGGCACCGAGCTGGGTAGCGTGGCGCTGCGCGATAGGGTGATGTTCCTGCTGCTAAGCGGGCAGCTCGACGAAAACCTGCCCGGCGTGCTGGCGGCCTACCCGACTTTTCGCAGAATCAACCAGGATTCGAGCTATGCCCGCAACCTGCACGCCATCGTGGGCAAGCGCGCGCGCCTGGGCGTGGGGCAGCCGGCCCCGGCCTTCGCGCTGCCCGACAATACCGGCCGCACCGTGACCCTGGCCGACCTGCGCGGCAAGGTGGTGTACCTCGACTTCTGGGGCTCGTGGTGCCCGCCATGCATGAAGGAACTGAATGAGTACAGCCACGCGCTGAAAAAGCAGTTTGCGGGCCGCGACGTGGTGTTTCTCTACATCGCGGTGGGCGATGCCGAGGAGAAATGGCAGAAGGTGCTGGCCGCCAAAAACCTGCTGAGCGATAACGCCGTGCATCTGCGCCAGCCCAAAGATGGGCAAACGGCGTTCGATTATCAAATCAATACGTTTCCGACTTACTGGCTACTTGATAAGGTTGGGCGCATCGTGGATATGCAGGCCCCGCGGCCGTCGGACGGGGCGAAGACGGTGGCGGCCATCGAGCGGGCGCTGGCCGAGTAGTCTTGCCCTGGCGTAGTACCCCACCCCCGGCCCCTCCCCTCCGGGAAAGGGGAGCCTATCGTGGAGTTTTGAATTAAGAGTTCTAAGTTTTGAGTTACCTACTAAAAAAGACTCATAACTCAGCACTCAAAACTCTTAACTCACGTCCGACTCCCCTCTCCCGGAGGGGAGGGGCCGGGGGTGGGGTAATACGGCCGCTGGAAAACCGCACGCTAACAAAGCGCCGGCTGGCGTTGTTAGGACAAGCTGAGCCGGCAACGTGGTAGCGGCTACCACGTATCGGGCGGCGGAGTGCCTTTAAGTTCTAAAGTCAGTGTCAAGTTGTTGTCGCGTTATCGGGTTGCTGGTGCTGCTGGCCTGGGGGCTGCCGCGCGGCCTGCGGGCGCAGGAAGAATCGGCCACGGTGCGGGCGGCTTTGCCTAAAAAACCGACCGGCCACGCCCCGCGCGACAGCACCTGGGAGCGGGCCGCGCCGCCCTTCTCGCACCGCCGCCTGGTGGTGCAGTACGACTCGCGCTACTCGTTCGTGAACGGACACCTTTGCACCATCAACGGCCTGAAGCTGGGCATGGAGTGGCGCGGGCGGGTGCGCACGGGCGCGGCGGTGTACTTCCTGAGCACGGGCATCCCCACGCGCCTGCCGCTGCCCGACAATGCTGCCGACGATGCCGACGCCGACCTGCGCTTTCGCTACCTGGCCGTGTACGCCGAGGGCGTGGTGCTGCAAAACTCGCGCTGGAGCCTCAGCGCCAACATGCAGCTGGGCCTGGGCACCGCGCACGTGCGCTACCTCAACGACTCGACCGGCCTATACGACCGCACGCCCCGCGACTTCGTGATGCTGGTGGAGCCCTCGGTAGCCGCCCAGATGCGGCTTTTTCGCTGGGCCGCGCTGGGCGCGGGCGCGGGCTGGCGGCAGCCGGTGCTGGTGGCCCCCATCATCCGGCGCGAGCTCAGCGGCCCGGTATTTTACTTGCGCGCCAACGTGCTGCTGGGTCCGCTGCTGAAGGTGGTGCGCGGCAAAGAGCGTCTTTTCACGCAGGAAGGCCTGCGCGTGCGCGGCCTCGACAACTACACCCGCGACAAGTTTTACGGCGGCAAGGGCGACCAGGAAGTGTATCGGTAGGGGGATGAAGAACAGCCGTCATGCTGAGCGCAGCGCAGCGGAGTCGAAGCATCTCTTTCGCCTCGTTGAACGGTCCGAATGAAGCGGTAGAGATGCTTCGGCTGCGCTGCGCTGCGCTCAGCATGACGGCCAGTACCATCCGCTCATCCCAAAACCCTACTTCCCCGCCACATAAGTAAAGCCCAGCGTGAGGTTGCCGTTGCCGGGGGCACGGCCCTCCACGGCGATGCTCTCGTAGGAGTAGGTGTAGGCGGCAGTGAGGGCAAGGTGGCGGCTCACGGTGAAATTGAGGCCGCTGGTGAGGTTGAGGCGAAAGTCGCCGAGGTAGTCTTGCAAGGACGGCTGGTAGTACACCAGGCCCGTGAGCACCACCGGGCCCTTGCCGGTGCGCAGCTTGAGGCGCGTGGAGCTGCGCGGCACCTGCCGCAGCAGGCCGTTTTGGTACGCCGTATATTCGTAGAGAAAAAACTGGCTGACGCTGACCTCATTCTTGAGCGTGTCGACGTAGAGCTGGTAGCCCGCGCCCGCGCCGGTCACGAAGCGGCGGTCGATGGCCCGCAGGTTGCTGCGCTCGGCGTTGCCGAGCAGGTAGTATTTCACCCGGCCGCGCTGGTAGGTGGGCGTGAGCAGGCCCACGAGTTCGCGCTCGTTGAGCAAGCCGTTTTGCCGGCCGTAGCTGAAGGTAAAGGCCGTGGGCAGCAGCCAGTTCTCGCTGAGCTTGAAGTTGCCGGTGTGGCTGGTGGTGAAGTAAGTGCGCTCGACGGTGCCCGTGGTGTAGATGCCCGTGATGGTGGCCGTGTAGCGGGTGCCGCTGTTCTTCACGGTGTATGTTTCGAACTCGGACGAGGGCAGCCCGCCCGCCGCCGTGGTGGAGGGTGCCACCACCGGCGCGGCCGCCGTGTCGGCCTTGGTTACGGTGCTTTGGGCCAGGGCCGGGCTGGCCGCCCAGGTGCCCAGCAGCGCGGCCATTGCGCCCGTGTGCCAGCCCGAAAAGCGTACTGTCGTCTTTTTCTTACTCAGTTTCTGTTCCTGCATACCCGGCAAAAGTACCGGGCGGGCTACTTACTGCCCGGCCGTGGGCGCGTCGGCCAGGCGCAGGGTCGCGCCCCGGTCGAGCTTACCCGAGGCGGTAGCCGCGAAGGCCGGTACGTAGTGAAACGCCCTCGGAACCTCATACTTGTCGAGCCGCTCGGCGAGCAGGGCGCGCAGGTTTTGCTCTGCGGTAGCGGGCAGCGGCAGGCCTTCGAGGTAGGCCGCTACGGCTTGGCCCAGGCGCTCGTCGGGGCGGCCGGCCACGAAGGCGCGGCGCGGCTCACCCAGCTCGGCCAGGGCCACGTCGAGTACCAGTTCCACCTTCTCGGCCTGCACCTTCACCCCGCCCGAATTGATAATGAAATCGACCCGGCCCAGCCAGTCGAAGGTGTGCTTATCGATGAGCGCGATGCGGTCGTTGGTGACGATGAGCTCGTCGTTCGTCACGTCGCCGCGCACCGTGAGGCAGCCGCGCGCATCCTGGCCCAGGTGCAGGCCGGGCAGCACGCGGTAGTAGCCGCTGGCCTCGGGGCCGTTGAGGCGGCGCAGGGCCACGTGCGAGGCCGTTTCGGTCATGCCGTAGGTGAGGTACACCGGCACGGTGAGCTGCTGAATCTCGGCCAGCAAGCTGGGCTCCACGCCCGCGCCGCCCACCAATATGGCCCGCATCTTATTGAGCTGCGCCGCGCGGCCAGCCGCCAGTACCGCCCGCAGCTGCAAGGGCACGAAGGCCGCGAAATCAAACTCCGCCCCGGCCGGCAGCGCGGCCAGCGGGTCGGCGTGCGGCTCCACGATGGTGAGGTGCAGGCGGCGCTCCAGGCCGCGCACTATCATCATTTTGCCGCCGATAAACTCGCAGTTCAAGCACACTAGCGCGCGGTCGCCTGGCCCCAGGTCGAAGTAGTCGCCGGTACGCGCCGCCGAGGCCGCCAGCTGCCGCCGCGTAAGGGTAATTAGCTGCGGCTCGCCGGTGCTGCCCGAGGTGCGCTGCCCAAACTCCTGCGCCCCCAGCAACCACTGCCGTACCAGTTCCAGCACCTTGGCCTCGTAGCCGTTGAGGCTCGCGGTCGGGTCGGGCATTTGGCGGATGGCGTCGTAAGTGAATTCGCGGCCGTTGAGCAGGAGGGAGGTCGGGAGGTTGGGGGAAGGCATGGAGCAAAGTTATTGGCCGGGTGGGCGGGATATTTGCCTTCATACGTGCCCCAAAAGCCAGCGGCCAACAAGCGGCTAGCTCAGCAGCCACGCCTGATACGCCGCCGCCGAAGGCGCGGTGCGCCAGCCCAGCAGCAGTAGCAAGGCGGCGCAAGTGACCAAATCGATGGGCTGCCGCGTGACCAGGTAGGCCGCCAGCAGCGGCAGCCCCAGCAGCCCCAGCAGGCTGTTGCGCACGATGAGCCGGCTTTGGTAGAGGCGCATATTCTCCGCGTAGGGCCGCCGGATGTTGGGCTTAATGCTCTGGCACACCGCGTAGAGCACCACGCCCAGCAGCGGCAGCACGGCGGCCAGGGCCAGCAGCAGCGGCCAGGTAGCCAGCGCCGGGTTGATGGCGGCCGGCCCGGCCACCCGGCCGCGCCCCAGCAGCGCCGCGCTGCCCATCAGCAGCCCCTGCACCGCGAAGTGCAGCCAGTGCCGCCGCCGAAAGCGCTGGATGTTGGCGTGGTACTCGGCGTTGGTCATGGCGGGTAGCGCGGGGCCTGCGGGCAGGCGAAGCCGAAGTTACGAGGCGTCTTCAGGTTGGCATAGTGGCGAGGCTTGCGGCTGCTTTTATCCCCGGTTTGGTGCTTCACCCACTGCTTACTGAGGTAAAGAAAATTTAAGCTCGATTTAAGTCCGTCCTCAGTGCGGGCCGGAAGCTTTGCGGGGCAATCAGGTGATTGCCTCCTTTCAAAATACGCCCATGTCTGCTACCACCCAAACCGCTGCCGCGCCTGCCGCCGCCCCCGCCAAAACTGCTAAGCCCGCCAAGCCCGACGACAAGAAGCCCAAGCCCAAACCCGGCCCCAAAGACCCCAAAAAGCAGCAATTGCACCCGCTGCAAGCCTACGCTGGCACGGTCGGCGAGTACGGGGCCAACCCCGATGGCATCTACGACCGCTTCGTGCTGCACCCCGCTGATGCGCCCGCCCGCACCGTAAAATTTGCGCCCCACTTTGGCGAGGAGCTGCGCCAACTGGCGCAGCCTGGCCAGCCCATCTCCGTGCTGGGCTACCTGCACACCACGCCCAAGGGCGACGAGCACCTGCACCTAGCCAGTCTCGACGCCAACGGTACCACGGCCCGCCCCGCCGCGCCCGATGCCGCCACCGTGGCGGGCACCATCGCCGAGTTTTACCTCGACCCCAAGGGCCACCTCACCGGCCTGCGCCTCACCGAAGCTGATACCGAGCTGCGCCTGCCGCCGCACCTGAGCGAGCCGCTGGCAGCGCTCCTGGCCGTGGGTACGGCCCTGACGGCCAGCGGCCGGCAGCGCACCCCGCGCCCCGGCGAGGTAGCCGCGCACCCGGCCCCCGTGCAGGTCGAGCTGCTGATGGTGGGCGAGGCGTCGTTTCTGATTAAGTAGTAATCGTATTCGCCATGCTGAGCGGAGCGCAGCGGAGTCGAAGCATCTCTTTAGCAGAGTGACTTCTAGCGCAAGCAACGAAGCGGTAGAGATGCTTCGACTCCGCTGCGCTCCGCTCAGCATGACGGGCGTAGCTGGTAATGTTTTTCTCGCGAAAGCTCAACCGTTACTATCCGTTCGCGTACCGCTACCCTGCTGCTTATTTCCTGGCTATGACTACCTCGCCCAACCCCGCGCCCACCGCCCTCGCCGCCAAAGACGGTAGTCTGCGGGCGCTCAAGGCGGTTAATTTTTTTATTGCCGACGTGCAGAATGGCATGGGCCCCTACATGGCCCTGTTTCTGCAAAGTAGCGCGGGCTGGGGCCCGGCCCAGATAGGCTCGGCCCTGGCGGCGGGCAACATTGCCCAGGTGCTGGCCCAAACGCCCGCCGGCGCGCTCATCGACAACCTGCGCCAAAAGCGGGCGCTGCTCATCGTGGGCATTGCGTTGATAATGACCGGGATGCTGGGCACCGCCTTCTTCACGGTGTGGCCGGTAGTGATGGGTGGGCAGGCGCTGGTGGGCATTGCGGGGGCGATTTTTCCGCCCTGCCTGGCGGCCATCGCGCTGGGGCTGGTGCGCCGCCAGCAGTTCGACCAAGTGCAGGGTACCAACCAGGCCTTCAACGCGGGCGGCAACATGTTTGCGGCGCTGGCGCTGGGGGCGGTGGGCTACTACTTCAGCTTGCGCTGGATGTTCTTGTTCGTAGCGTTGCTGGGCGTGGGGGCTATTCTCAGCATCCTGCGCATCAAGGCCGACGACATCGATTTCAACGCCGCTCGCGGCGGCGAAGAAACCTCTAAAGACCAGGCTGAGCAGTGCAACGACGCCCCGCCCGCGCCCGCCAGCGGTGGCGTGTGGCAAAACATCAAAGACCTGCTGGCCTGCCTGGGCGACCTCATCAAGCAGCCGCCGGTGCGGGTGTTTCTGGTGGCGGCTGTCGTTTTTCACTTCGCCAATGCCGCGATGGTGCCCCTCGTGACGCAACTGCTGGCCCGTGGCGTGGGGGCCAAGCAGGCGGTGCTGTTCACCTCGGGCTACATGCTGGCTTCGCAATTAGTGTTTGTGGTAGTGGCCGCCATCAGCGGTAAGCTGGCCAGCAAGGTGGGCCGCAAGCCGCTGTTTCTGTTTGCGTTTGCGGCGCTGGCGGCGCGCGGCGTGCTTTATACCATGAGCCACCACCCGGCTGCCCTCATCGCGGTGCAGTGCATGGATGGGCTGGGCGCGGGCATCTTCGGGGTGGTGGGCGTGCTCATCATCGCCGACCTCACCAAGGGCACCGGCCGCTTCAATGCCGCGCAGGGCGCCATTGCCACGGCCCAGGGCATCGGCGCGTTTCTCAGCAACTCGGTAGCTGGCTACCTCGCCAAAACCCGCGGCGACGACTTTACTTTCTACGTGCTGGCGGCCATCGCGGTAGCCGGGTTTGTGCTGTTCCTGCTCTTCATGCCCGAGACGCGCGAAGCGGCGGCGGAGCCGGGCGCGAAGCTGGCGGTGGCGTAGCTTGCGCACTGGTAGCGCGCCGTAGGTCACTGGTGAGCGTTAGACAAGCTACCGGTAGGGGAGCGATAGTAAAAGGTGCGCGCCGTAGCGCCGCGTTTCACTTGCACAAACAGGCTATTGGGTTTCTTCCACAAGCTATCACCCACTCGCGCGTAAACAGCCAGCGATAAGCGTTGCCAGTCTTTGTGCGAGAGTTGGTTGGCCGTATCAGCGGCAACGGCCGATGGGTAGTAGTAATACCAAAATTTATTCTGTATCAAGCGGTTGTCTTGGGTCATCACGTCCAATTCAAAGTCGCCACGCGCATTCTGAGAAGCTCGCACAACGACGCCACGACCCGCCGATTGGCGGGCTGTGGCCAAGGCCTCAGCTTTAGAAGGGAGCTTATCCATCGAAAGAAACCAGAGCCACAGACAAAGCACCGCTGCGGCGGCAATTGCCTTTAGCTGCGGATTTGCTTCCCAGGTAAATAGCTTTTCTAAAAACCCGGCTAGCGTAAACTCACGGGAGGCGGACATATGAGCAATAGCTACCGTCCATACTCATACACCACGTAGCCCCACGGCTCCACCTGCCAGGGCTTGTCGGTCAGCGGCTCGGCGGTGTACCTAAACAGGTTGTGCGGCGTGCCCTGCAAGCCCGGCTCCTTCACCGTGATGGTCTGCTCTTTGTTCGACAAGTTCAAAATAACCAGTACTTTGTGGCCGGCCTTCTCGCGCACGTAGGCATACACGGCCCGGTCGTCGCCCACGCTCACCTTGCGGAACGATGCATTAGCCGCTAGCGCCGGGTTGCGCTTGCGCAAATCGAGCAGGGTAGTGTAGAATGTAGACCGCGCGTACTTGCCGAAAGTCATCGGGTCGCGGTCGAAGAACTTGAGCGGGCGCAGCACCGGCTCCTCCTGCCCGCTGTAGATGAGCGGTACAGCATCGGCCATCGTTTGGGTGAATACCGCAAACGGCGCGTGCTTAGCCCCGGCGAAAGTGCCGTAGTCGGCTTTGTTCCAAGAATTTTCATCGTGGTTGCTGGTAAAGTACAGCTCGATGGTGCCCTTGGGATACAGGCCCTGCCAGCCCGTGCGCACGCTGTCGAGCGAAGTGGCCGGGCGCTTGCCGGCCGCTATCTTCTCCATCGCGTGAAACATGTGCCAGGGGTACACCGCGTCGAAGCCGCTTTTGGGCAGGTAGGTGCTGTCGCCTTCAGCCAGCATAAACAGGTCTTTGCTCCCCTTTTCAAGCGCCGGAATGGCGCGCTTCCAGAAGCTACCGGGCACGTTCCAAGCCACATCGCAGCGGAAGCCGTCGATGCCCGTCTTATCGACCCAGTAGCGCATGGCGGCAATCATGCTGTCCTGCATCTCGGGGTTTTTGTAGTCGAGCTGCCGGGTGTCGGCCCAGTCGAAGGCCACGGCGGGCTGGCCCTTTTTATCCTTCACAAAGAAGCCGGGGTGCTGCGTCAGCCAGCGGGCATCGGCCCCGGTGTGATTGGGCACCCAGTCGATGAGCACCTTCATGCCCCGCCCGTGAATGTCCTTTACTAAGCGCTGCCAGTCAGCCATCGTACCAAACTCGGGGTTGAGCTTAGTGTAATCCTGCACGGCGTAGTAGCTGCCCAGGCTGCCCTTGCGGTCGCGCTTGCTAATAGGGTTCAGGGGCATAAACCACAGCGTTTGCACGCCCATTTTTTGCAGACGGTCGAGGTGTTTGGCAAAGGCGTTGAGCGTGCCCTCGGGCGTGTACTGGCGCACGTTCACCTCGTAAATGTTGCCCTGCTGTATCCAGGCCGGGTGCTGGGCCGCGGGCGTGGGCTTGGCGGCCGTAGTAGCCGCCTCTTGGGTGGTAGTGGCCGGCTCGCAGGCCGGGGCCAGCAATAGGGTGCCCAGCAGCGCCGGGGGCAAAAGCTTCTTCATACGAATAGGGTAGAAGCTGCAAAGTACGCCGGCGCACCTGGATGCGCTTCGATGAAGAAAGGATGAGTGAGTACTTGCTTTTGTCGAAAAAATAACTTATACTTACGCTACACCAACCCGCACGCGCCATGAACTCCCACCCGCACGTTGCCCCCGCGCTATCCCAATTCTCTGAGGTAAGCGCTGCCAGCCAACCCACGGCTTGCCCCATTGCCACCGCCGTAGAAGCCCGCGCCAAGGCGCTGAAAAAGTGGCGCAAGCAGGAGCGCCTGCGCCTGTTTTCGGGCTGGTGCGCCAGCTTGCACGCGCTGGGGTTTAGCTTCTGATTTTAAGCTTGAACATAGAAAAGGCTCTGCTAATGCAGAGCCTTTTTTACAGGGTATCAAATCTGAGCAAGCAAATAGCTTACGGAAATTTCGGAAACTTCGAGAAGTCGGGCTGCCGCTTTTCCAGGAAGGCGTTTTTGCCCTCTTTGGCTTCCTCGCTGAGGTAGTAGAGCAGCGTGGCATTGCCGGCCAACTCCTGAATGCCAGCCTGCCCGTCGAGCTCGGCGTTGAAGCTGGATTTCAGCATCCGCAGTGCCAGCGGGCTCTTTTGCAGGATTTTGTGGCACCAGCTCACAGTCGTTTCTTCGAGCTTGTCGAGCGGTACTACCTTGTTTACGAGACCCATGTCGAGGGCCTCCTGGGCGTCGTACTGGTCGCAGAGAAACCAGATTTCGCGGGCTTTTTTCTGGCCCACGATGCGCGCCAGGTAGGAGGCCCCGAAGCCCCCGTCGAACGAGCCCACGTTGGGACCGGTCTGGCCGAAGCGGGCGTTGTCGGCCGCCACCGTCAGGTCGCAGACCACGTGCAGCACATGGCCGCCGCCGATGGCCCAGCCGGCCACCATCGCCACCACGGGCTTGGGGATGCTGCGAATCATCTTTTGCAGGTCGAGCACGTTGAGGCGGGGCACGGTGTCGGCGCCCACGTAGCCGCCGTGGCCGCGCACGCTCTGGTCGCCGCCCGAGCAGAAGGCGCGCCCGCCCTCGCCGGTGAGGATGATGACGCCGATGTCGGTGCGATTGCGGCAGATGTCCATGGCCTCAATCATTTCCTGCACCGTGAGCGGCGTGAAGGCATTGTGCACCTGCGGCCGGTTGATGCTGATTTTGGCGATGCCCCCGCTTTGGGAGAAGAGAATTTCCTGGAACTCCTTAATCGGCGTCCACTGAATGGGTTCTGACATAGGTAGAACTGTCATGCTGAGCTTGCGAAGCAGCTTATCACGTTCGCAAAACTCTAGGTTATAAAGTACTGCTGGCGAAAGCAGCCGTGATAAGATGCTTCCTTCGTCAGCCTGACAAAACGTTAAGAAAAAGCTTGTTTTACCGCCTTACGGTATTCCTCAAAAAACGCCGCGTTGGTTTTCGAATCGGTGAAGATTTCAAGCACCGCCGTGCCGCTTTCGGCTGCAAAGAAAACCGGCAGCGCGGTCGCAAGTTCGGCAAACGATGCCACCGGCAGGTAGCGCAACTGAAAATCGCGGCACAAATTCTCGGCCGTGAGCGCCTGCTTAGTTTCAAAAAACTCGTCCAGCTCCGGCTGCTGGCGCGGCCCATCGATGAGCCGGAAGATGCCTCCGCCGTGGTTGTTGAAAAGCACTACCCGCAGGTTGGGTGTGGGGTAGTTGTGCCAGAAGGCGTTGCGGTCGTAGAAAAACGCTACGTCGCCCGTCAGCAGCACCACCGGCCGCGCGGGCTGGGCCAGCGCCGCGCCCACGGCCGTCGAGTTGCAGCCATCGATACCGCTGGTGCCGCGGTTGGCAAATACGTCGATTTGGCGGCCTTCCGGCAGCCCCAGGGTGTTGGCGTAGCGCACGGCCATGCTGTTGGCCAGGTGCAGGGCCGTGCCATCGGGCAGCGCTGCCAGCGCCCGTCGCATTGCGGTGAACTCGTTGAAGGGCTGATTTTTGGCGGTGAAGAAGTTGCTGAGAAACTGAGCGGCGGCAGCGTCGGCTTGTTGCCAGGTGAGAGCGGGTTCTGTGGGCGCACTTGGTATCGAACCCACTTGCAATTCATTAGTAGCTCCGCTGGGATTCGAACCTAGGACCCGTCCACCAGAAGTGTACTGTTCAGCAGAGAGGAAGGGATTCGAACCCTCAATAACCTTTTGGGACATAAGTACTTCTTGCACGTGCGGAATTACGTCCCGGTTGTAATCCTTCGTGTCAAAAACCGCCAGCTGCTGAAAAAACACCGCCGGCTGCACCCGCACGATGCGCGTGAGGCTGCGAAAAGTATCCGCTACCTCGCCGGCCGGCTGCAAGTGCCAGTGCTGCGCGGGCGCCGCTTCGCGCAAAAACAGCTTCAGCGCCTTCGAAATCAGCGACTGCCCGAAAGTGATGAGCAAATCAGGCTTCAGCGCCTCTTTAGCTTCCTTCGACAAGCCCGCCAGGAAAATATCCTGCCGCCGCACGGCCGGCACGTCACCCAGGTTGGCGATGGTATCGGCCACTACCGGCACCTGCCGCGCTTCCGCAAACTCGTAGAGCGCGGCTGTGAGGGTCGGGTTTTCGGGCTGCTGCCCGGCCACTACCAGCACGCGGCCCGCCTCGCGCAGCTGCCGCCGCAAATCCAGGATTTCGGCTGGGGGCAGGATGGTATTGGAGTGGTCGTCGCGGATGATTTTCACGCCCGCCTCGTAGCCCATTTCCTCGTCGGCCTTGGGGTAGAAGGGCTCGCGCAACGGCACGTTCACCTGTACCGGCCCAGCTGGAAAGGTCTGCGTGAGGTTAATTGCTTCGTTGATAATGCGCTCGCCGTGCCACTTGGCATCGGCGTGCGCGGTATCGGCCGGGAAGTCGAATGTGCCCTTGGCGTGCGCGCCGTACAGGTCGCGCTGCCGGATGGTCTGGCCATCGAGCTGGTCTATCCATTCGGGCGGCCGGTCGGCGGTGAGCACGAGCAGCGGAATTTGCTGAAAAAACGCCTCCGCCACGGCCGGCGCGTAGTTGAGGCCCGCCGTGCCGCTGGTGCACACCAGCACCACCGGCCGCCGCGTGGCCTGCGCGATGCCCAGGCCGATAAACGCCGCCGTCCGCTCGTCGGGCACCACGCGCAGCCGCCCCCGGTAGGCCGGGTGCCGCGCAAAGGCCAGCGTGAGCGGCGCCGACCGCGAGCCCGGCGACAAAATCACGTCGGTAATGCCGTGCCGGGCGCAGATTTCGGCGATGTTAAAAACGGCCTGGATGGATTTCATTTAACAGTTATCAGTTAACATTTAACAAGCTTGTCGAGCGTATTACCCCACCCCCGGCCCCGCCCCTCCGGGGGAGGGGAGCCAACCGTAAATGGACATTAACGAACGTAACCAGACGCTAGCCTCCCCTCTTCTAGAGGGGAGGGGCCGTGGGTGAGGTATCTACGTCAGCACGGCCGCCACCGTCCGCATTTTATACTCCGTTTCCTCCCATTCGCGCTTCGGGTCCGAGTCTACCGTCAGCCCCGTGCCGGCGTAGAGAATGGCCTCGCGCGCCCGCAACTGCAAGCAGCGCAGATTCACGAAGAGCCGCGACACGCCCGGCGCGGCCACGTTTACCGGCCCCAGGAAGCCGCTGTAGTAGGCCCGGTCGTATCCCTCGTGGCGGGCCAGAAACTCCAGCGCCGCCGTGCGCGGCATGCCGCCTACGGCCGAAGTCGGGTGCAATAGCCGCAGCATATCGGTACCCAGCGACGAGGCGGCGGGCACGTTCTTTAGGTCTACTTCGAAGTCGGTGCGCAGGTGCAGCAACTCGCCGGCCACGGTAGTGCGCGGGCCGGTTTCCTGGTACTCGCGCAGGCGCAATTGCTTGAAGCAGTTGACGATGTAGCGCGATACCAGTGCCTGCTCCTCGATTTCCTTTTGCCGCCAGATGGCATCCTGCGGGCGCAGGCCCGGCAGTAGCGGCTGCGTGCCCGCCAGCGCCATGGTATGAAAATGGCCATCGGCCGTGACCTCGGCCAGCACCTCGGGGGTAGCGCCCAGCCAGGTGCCCACGCCCGGCACGCTCACCAGTGACACAAACGCGCGCTCGTACTGCCGACATAACTCCCGAAACGCCGCCAGCGGGTCGAAGCCCGGCGGCAGCGGGCGGCAGGCGGCCCGCGAACTCACCACCTTGCCTACTGTGCGCGCCTCGATGGCCGCCACGCCGCGCACTACCAAAGCTTGGTACTCGGCCTCTGTAGCGGCGCGGGGTGCGGGCTGCGCGCTGTGGTGCCAGGCGAGCTCGGGCGGCGTGGGCAAAGCCAGCCACGCCGCGATATTGGGGGCCATGTCGCGGGCGGCCGGCGACAGGCGCACTACCTCGGGCCGGGCTTCCTCAAACTGCACATCGGCCGGTAGAAAAAGCGCCGGGTTATGGTCAGAATCGCGGAACGGGAAAAAGGCAAAGCCCGCCGGCGCGTGCTCATCGAGCGCGGGCGGCAAGCCGGTGTAAGTGGCTTCTAACGAGCGCGCTGCCAGTAGGCGCGGCGCACTATCGCCCGGCTCGCGCCAGATGGCCAGCGGCCGGCCGGTGCGTAGCGCGCCCGCCGCCAGGTGGCGCAGCCGGGCCGCCGCGTCGAGGCTGGCCGGGGTAGCGGGCCAGGGAAGAAGCCGGGGTTCGACGCCGCGCATTAAGCTTCTTTCTTGCCGCTGGCCGGCACGTCAATCACGGCCATCGTGATGCGGCTGATGCACACCAGCGCGCCCGTTTCTTCGTGCGTGATGCGGATTTCCCACACCTGCGTGCTGCGGCCCACGTGCAGCGCCGTGGCCCGGCCGCGCACCCAGCCCTCGCGCACACCTTTGATGTGGTTGGCGTTGATTTCCAGCCCCACGCAGGCCTGCCGTGTCACGTCGATGCGGGTAGCCGCGCCGATGCTGCCCAGGGTTTCGGCCAGGGCCACTGAGGCCCCGCCGTGCAGCAAGCCCATCGGCTGGTGGGTGCGGCCATCCACGGGCATGCGCCCTTCGAGGTAGTCGTCGGTGATGTCAGTCAGCTCAATGCCCAGCGAATCGGCCAGGGTGGGGCGGTGCGAGGCCCAGATTTTTACGTCGTCGAGGGTCATGGATGGGGTAGGAGGAGGCGAAAGAAAACGACTGTCATGCTGAGCGTAGCGCAGCGGAGTCGAAGCATCTCATTAGGTGAAGTAAACTCTACCGATAGCGGTTAGTTCTGCCAGCGGGATGCTTCGACTCCGCTGCGCTGCGCTCAGCATGACAGAATTAAATTTATTAGCTGCTGAGTACCAAGCACGCGGCCCTACGCACTAATTTCACCGCGAAACTACTCTATTTATCCGTGCCCGTTCAGCAGCTCTACCTCCTCCGCCACGGCCAGACCGATTTCAACGTGCAAGGCATCGTGCAGGGCAGCGGCGTCGATTCCGACCTCAACGAGCGCGGCCGCTGGCAGGCCGAGCGCTTCTGGCAGGCTTATAAGGAGTTGCCGTTTGCCCGCGTGTACACCTCACGGCTGCGGCGCACGCACCAGTCGGTGCGCAAGTTTATCGACCTGGGCATTCCGCACGAGGCGCACGCCGCCCTCAACGAAATAAGCTGGGGCACCCGCGAGGGCACCCGCATCACGCCCCAGGAAGACGCCGAGTATAAGCACGTGCTGGACGAATGGCTGGCCGGCAACGACCGCGCCCACCTGCCCGGCGGCGAAAGCCCGGCCGACGTAGCCGCCCGCCAGCGCCCTTTCATCGAGCTACTCCGCAGCCGGCCCGATGATGAAATCGTGCTCGTGTGTATGCACGGCCGGGCCATGCGCGTGCTGCTGTGCCAGCTGCTGGGCTACCCGCTCAGCTGCATGGATGAGTTTGAGCACCAGAACCTTTGCTTGTATAAATTGCACTACACGGGCTCACGCTTCACCATCCGCAATTTTCTCGACGTAAGCCATTTGGCCGAGTAGCCGCCTTACTTCCCACCCGCCATTCGCGGCCCCGATTGTTTACCCGACTTTTCGCGGCTAATTTTGGCCCCCAATCCCAACCCCGCAATTCCGATGGCCGAAATTATAAAAATGCCGAAAATGAGCGACACGATGACCGAAGGGACCATCGCGGCCTGGCTCAAAAAAGTAGGCGACAAAGTGAAATCGGGCGACATCCTGGCCGAAGTCGAGACCGACAAAGCCACGATGGAGCTGGAAAACTACGAAGATGGCACTCTGCTCTACATCGGTCCCAAAGAGAAAGACTCGGTGCCCGTTGATGGCGTGTTGGCGATTGTGGGCAAGGAAGGTGAAGACATTTCGGGCCTGCTGAGCGGTGCCGTTGGTGGTAGCGCTCCGGCCGCTGCGCCCGCGCCCGCTACTGCCCCGGCTCCCGCACCTGCGCCCGCCCCGGCTCCGCAAGCTCCCGCGCCTGCGGCTCCGGCTGCCCCCGCCGCGCCCGCCAATGGCAAGAAAGCCACGGTCGTGCGGATGCCCAAGATGAGCGACACGATGACCGAAGGCACCATCGCCGCCTGGCTGAAAAAGGTAGGCGACAAGGTAAAATCGGGCGACGTGCTGGCCGAAGTCGAAACCGACAAAGCCACGATGGAGCTGGAAAACTACGAAGATGGTACCCTGCTCTACACCGGCCCCAAGGAAGGTGAAGCCGTAGCCGTCGATGGCGTGCTCGCTATCATTGGCGAGGAAGGTGCTGATATTCAGGCGCTCCTGAATGGTGGCGACCAGAACACACCTGCCCCGGCTGCTGCCCCCGCCGAAGCTGCGGCACCCGCCGCTACTGCCCCGGCCGCCGCGCCCCAGGCCGAAAACAACGGCCGCCTGCTCGCCTCGCCACTCGCCAAGAGCATTGCCAAAGACAAAGGCGTAGACCTGCGCCAGGTAAAAGGCTCGGGCGAGAACGGCCGCATCGTGGCCCGCGACCTGCAAAACGCTCAGCCGCAGGCTGCCGCTGCACCTGCTGCTGCTCCGGCTCAGGCTCCGAACGAATACATCGCGGCGGCTCTGCCCGAGCAGCCGGCTGCCAAGCCCGCCGCCGCGCCCGCCCCGGCTCCGGCCGCTGCCGAAGGCACCTACACCGACACGCCCGTGTCGCAGATGCGCAAGGTGATTGCCCGCCGTCTGTCGGAAAGCCTGTTCACGGCCCCGCATTTCTATCTCACGATGGAAATCCTGATGGACAAGGCCATGGAAACCCGCGTGAAGCTCAACGAGCTGTCGCCGGTGAAGCTCAGCTTCAACGACATGGTTATTAAGGCCTGCGCCGTGGCGCTCAAGCAGCACCCGGTTATCAACTCGTCGTGGCTCGGTGATAAGATTCGCCAGAACAAAGTGGTGAACATCGGCGTGGCCGTAGCCGTGGACGAAGGCCTGCTGGTGCCCGTTATCCGCAACGCGGATGGCAAAGGCATGTCGCAGATTGCCAGCGAAGTGAAGGAGCTGGCCGGCAAAGCCAAGAACAAGAAGCTGCAACCCGCCGAGTGGGAGGGGAGCACCTTCACCATCTCGAACCTGGGCATGTTCGGCATCGACGAGTTCACCGCCATCATCAACCCCCCGGATGCCTGCATCCTGGCCGTGGGCGGCATCAAGCAAACCGCCGTAGTGAAAAACGGCGAGCTGGCCATCGGCAACATCATGAAAGTGACGCTGAGCTGCGACCACCGCGTAGTGGACGGGGCCAGCGGCGCGGCGTTCCTGCAAACCGTGAAAGGCCTGCTCGAAGACCCGCTGCGGATGCTGATTTAATCCATTTAACAGGTATCAGTTAACATTTAACAGGTGGTTGGGCTTGCAATGCTGCCGGCTCGGCCACCTGTTTTGTGTTGGTAGCCAAGAATTGTTAAATGATAAATGTTACTTGTTAAATGACTAGAATTCGCTCCACGACCGTGCTTGGCGTGCGCCACAACGGCCAGATTGCCCTCGGGGCCGATGGCCAGGCCACGATGGACAAGCACGTAGCCAAAAACAACGTGCGCAAAGTGCGCCAGCTCAACGACGGCAAAGTCGTGACCGGCTTTGCCGGCTCCACGGCCGACGCCTTTATGCTGCTCGACCGCTTCGAGGAGAAGCTCTCGGCCTACGGCAACAACCTGACGCGCGCCGCCATCGAGCTTGCCAAGGACTGGCGCAAAGACCAGTACCTGCGCAAGCTCGAAGCCATGATGGTGGTGTGCGACAAAGACGAACTGCTGATAGTGAGCGGCACCGGCGACGTGCTCCAGCCCGATTCTGATGTGGCCGCCATCGGTAGCGGGGCCATGTATGCGCAGGCCGCCGCCCTGGCTCTCAAGAAGCACGCCCCGCATCTCACCGCCCGCCAGATGGTGGAAGACGCCCTGCACATCGCGGCCGATATCTGCATTTATACCAATCACAATTTGATAATCGCCGAACCGGCGTAGCTGGATGAAAGCTGTTCGGCTGCCACTAGTTTACCACAACTCCATTGCCAGTAATAGCTTATATGCGCTGTTTGGCTTGCTCATGTTGATTGGCTGTGCTGTTGTTCTGCGTAGCGATGACACAAGGGGCCACTGGGTGGTATGGCTGTGGATAATTGGAGTAGGCAGCCAAATGGTGCCGGTTATCCGCAGGCTAGTTGACCGCACGCCACAGTTTACCCTGACCAGCCTAAGCGTAATTGACCACGCGCGACGAGCGCGCGAGATTTTTTGGGCTGATATCAAAAGTGTCAGCCTGCGAGACTACCGCGATGGTACGTACCTCTGCCTGGAACCGATTGATGCTGAAAAATATTTGCGTCAGCTTTCTCCTTTTCAGCGTCGTCGGGCGTTGGCCAGCGTGCACGCGCGAGTGGACCTATTCGGCTTTTTGCCTGTGAAACGTCGTTTGAAGAAATGCAGTAAAGCCTTTGCATTAAATTTTACTGGTGTGAAAGCTGATGCAAACGAAGTACTGGTCACCATTCAATCACTCATCAGCCGAGCTAGGGAAAATGTCACTCAATAGCTTGACCTATAAGTACTTTATTTTGTAAGAATTTTGAAAAGCCGCTACTCACGCAGTAGCATTCAAAACCCTGACCATGCACATCACCAATTTCCTCAAGCACCACTACCGCCACTTCAACGCCGCTGCCCTCATCGACGCGGCCGATGGCTACAACAAGCACCTCGCCGACGGCGGCAAAATGATGATTACCCTGGCCGGCGCCATGAGCACAGCTGAGATGGGGATTCAACTGGCCGAGCTCATTCGCCAGGATAAGGTGCAGATTATCAGCTGTACGGGTGCCAACCTCGAAGAGGATATCTTCAATCTGGTGGCCCACGACTTCTACGAGCGCGTGCCGCACTACCGCGACCTCACCGCCGCCGACGAGCAGGCCCTGCTTGAGCGCCACATGAACCGCGTGACCGATACCTGCATCCCCGAGGAGGAGGCCATGCGCCGCCTGGAGCATTCGGTACTAAAGTTTTGGGAGCAGGCCGACAAGGCCGGCGAGCAGTACTTCCCGCACGAGTTTTTCTACCAGATTCTGAAATCGGGCGAGCTGGAGCAGTACTACCAGATTGACCCCAAGGACTCGTGGATGCTGGCGGCAGCCGAGAAAAACCTGCCCATCATCTGCCCTGGCTGGGAAGACTCGACGCTCGGTAACATCTACGCCGGTCACGTGATTTCGGGCGACATCAAGAACGTGCACACCATGAAAACCGGCATCCAGTACATGATGTACCTGGCTGACTGGTACACCAATACGGCTACCGAGGAAAGTAAAGTAGGCTTCTTCCAGATTGGCGGCGGCATTGCCGGCGACTTCCCCATCTGCGTGGTGCCCATGCTGCACCAGGACTTGCAGCGCCACTCGGTGCCGCTGTGGGGCTACTTCTGCCAGATTTCGGATTCGACTACCTCGTATGGTTCGTATTCCGGGGCCGTGCCCAACGAGAAAATCACCTGGGGCAAGCTGGGTGAGAAAACCCCGAAATTCATCATCGAAAGCGACGCCACCATCGTGGCCCCGCTCATTTTCGCCATCGTGCTCGGGCAGTAGTCATTTGTAGCATCAGGTAGTAAGAAGGCCCTCGCTGAAGCTTCAGCGCGGGCCTTCTTATTGATAAACAAGTAGTTGCTAGGCGGCGATTTTGGTCGCTATTGCGGCGGGCAGCGCCGTTTCGGGCGGGGCGCTAGTGGTGGGGCTGTTGGTAGCTTCAAGCACGAGGTGCTGGTCGCGCTTCTGGTCGGGGTAGTCGTCGGCGTGAAAGTCGTCGTTGAAATAGTAGGAGTCGCTGAGCGCGAGGCGGCCGAACAGATACAGCATAGGACAGATGGGGAAATAAGGTAGGAGCAGTACGTGTATAGACGGGACGCCGCCCGTAATACCGTAGTTGCACGCCAAAAAAATATTAACTTAACCTTGACCCCGTAGCCCGGCCCGGCCGTGCAGCTGTAGAAACTCGATGGTTAAGCAAGACTCGCTACGCTAGCGCGCCGCTCACCACTCACTCCTTAAAGTAAACCAGCCCGCGCCGCGTCTGGTATAGCTTACCTGTTTCCCTCACTTCAACCTCAAAAATGAGTACTTCCAAAATCGCCCTCGTTACCGGCGGCAGCCGTGGCCTCGGCAAAGACATGGCCCAGAACCTGGCCAAAAAAGGCCTCGACGTTATCCTGACCTACCATACCCAGCAGGCTGAGGCCGAAATTGTAGTAGCCGAGATTAGGGCCCTGGGCCAGCAAGCCGTAGCCTTGCAGCTCGATACTTCCAAGGTCGAAACGTTCGGCGCTTTTTTCGAGCAGGTGAAAGCTGCCCTGCGCAATAATTTCGACGCCGACCGCTTCGATTTTCTCATCAACAACGCGGGCACCGGCCTCTACGCGCCCTACGCCGACACCACCGAGCAGCAGTTTGATGAGCTGCTGAACATCCACCTCAAAGGCCCATTTTTCCTGACGCAGCAGGCCCTGCCGCTCCTCAACGACGGCGGAGGCATCGTCAACATTTCGTCGGGCCTCACGCGCATTACCTTCCCCGGCTCATCGGCCTACGCCAGCCTGAAAACGGCCATAGAAACTCTCACCAAGTACCAGGCCAAGGAGCTGGCCAGCCGCCGCATCCGGGCCAACGTGGTGGCCCCCGGCGCCATCGAAACCGACTTTGGCGGCGGTCGCACCCGCGACAATAAGGAAATCAACGCCTACATCGCCGGCCTCACGGCCATGGGCCGCGTGGGTTTGCCCACCGATGTGGGCCCCGTAGTGGCCTTCCTCTGCACCCCCGAGGCTGGCTGGATTGATGGGCAGCGTATCGAGGTGAGCGGTGGGCAGGCTATTTAAGAATAGGTTAGCATTTAAACGCACGAAACCCGGCCTTCTCAATTAGTGAGAGGGCCGGGTTTTGTGCGCTTTGACGAAACTACTTTATCTCACAGGTGGTAAAAATACTGTTGCAAGCTTTCCACTGAGTTCGAGATAAATGCTTTTTATCTTTAAAATAAAGGGTTAAGTAAAGCGGTTCTCTGTAGTCGGAAGTTATGATATTCCAGCCTGTCTGATACCATAGCGCAGAATCACCTGCCATATTGTTAAATTCAGGAGGACCGAGCAACGTAACAACGGCTTGGCTTGACATTCCCTTTTTCAGCCTATGCGCTATAATATCCGGTACCATCCGGTCCCTCGGATTAGGGTTCGACGCAGATTTAGCGTTTAGCCATTCCTGTCTATGAAAGCCTGGGTAATAAGAATCATAGATGTCCTTTACCTCAAATGCAAGCATTAATATGACCAAGCCAGTAACGCCAAACCCAACTGCCAGAAAGAATTTTGCGCTCCAGTGTAAATCGCGCATAACCCAGTATGAGAACAATAATGTACAGTTGTGGTAGCTTGACAGGCTGTATTTTAACCTAAAACCGGAACGCGGGCCGCGCCGGGTTCCAGATGCCCCACGGAATCATGAGCAGCACCAGCAGCAGCGCGATGCCGAAGTAGACAAAGGCCTTCTTGTGGCGGAGTGCACCGTCGGGCGCTTTCTTGAGGGCGATGCGGCCCACCTGCGCGATGATGGTCGCGAGAATCATCACGGCGATGTGCTCGACACCGAAAAAGCGCGCCGTGGGGTCTTTCATGCCGTACTGCTTGATACCATTGAGGCCCCAGGGGCTCAGGTCAAAGTAAAGGCCCAGGCCTACAAGTACTTGCAGCCACATGAAGCCCGTGAAGGCGGCGCTCAGGCCGTTGTTGGCTTTGGTGAAAGGGCGGTTGCCCGTCCAGCCGCTGTAGGCTTGCAACACGGCCAGCACGCCCGTCAGCAGCACGAGCCAGCGGCCCCAGGAGTGCAGATAAAGCAGAATTTGGTACATACTCAAAAACGTAAAAGCCGGGCGGCCCGGCCGGTGAAAACTGCCGCGAAAGTACGGCAGCCTGTCCTTGCGAGCGCAGCGAAGCAATCGCACCAACACAGAACCCAAACGGCGCGGCTGAACAGGTGCGATTGCTTCGCTGCGCTCGCAAGGACAGCCGAGTTGTTAAAACTCGCCCGGCTCGGGCACCGGCTTGGGCGCGCCACCGCGCGCCCGCTCGGCCCGGCGCTCGTCGCGGATGGCCACGGCCAGCGCGATGAATATGGAGAAAAACGGCAGCACCATGCCTAGCAAAAACCATTTGCCCCGCGAGTGGCCATGCGAGTAGGCGATGTACATCGTAACCGAAGCCAGCAGCAAGTCGAGCACCAGCAACGCGATAAAGCCGAGAATAGAAGTAAGTAAAAACATTAAAATTAGCGCGCTTTGCCGCGCTTAACGAGGTAGGCGTAAAGAACTTTGTCGAACGGCTCGCGCACGTCCACGGGTACGAAATCAATTTTGAGCTGCCCGCAGCGCAAGGCCAAGTCTTCCTCAAACTGCCGCATGGCGGCCCGGTATTGCTCGCGCACCTGGGCTGGCTGGAGGCGGATTTCCTGCCCCGTTTCCATGTCCTCGAAAATATACGGCCTGTCCTGAAAGTCGAAATTCGACTCCGTGGCCCGGTCGAGCACGTGAAACAGCAGCACCTCGTGGTGCTGGTGGCGCAGGTGCTGCAAGGCGGCCAGCGCGGCTTCCTGCTCCTGCGCGCCGCGCCCCAGCATGTCGCTGAATACCACCACGAGCGAGCGCTTCGGAATCTGCTGCGCGATGGTGTGCAGCACGCCTGCCACGTCGGTGCTGGTGGGCTGGCGGCCAGTAGCGGCTGGCGCGGGGCGCTCCAGCAGCTGTTGCAGCGCCAGCAGCAGCGTGTGGCGGTGGCTGCTGGTCGAGCGCACGGGCGTTTGCAGCTCCACCGTCTGGCCGAAGGTGACGAGGCCCACCGCGTCGCGCTGCCGCTGGAGCAGCGTGGCGAGCGCGGCGGCGGCCAGTACGCTGAATTTCAGCTTGTCGTGGCCCGGCGCGGGGTAGTACATGCTGGGGCTCACATCGAGCAGCAGGTGGGCGCGCAGGTTGGTTTCTTCCTCGTAGCGCTTCACGAAAAGCTTGTCGGTGCGGGCAAATACCTTCCAGTCGATGTGCCGCGTGCTCTCGCCGGGGTTATACAGGCGGTGCTCGCTGAACTCGACCGAAAAACCGTGGTAGGGCGACTGGTGCAGCCCCGTGATGAAGCCATCGACAAGCTGCCGGGCCAGCAGCTCCAGGTTCTCAAACGAGCGAATGGCGGCGAGGTCGATGGGGGTGGCGGGCATGAGTAGCAAACGGAAACTGAGGCGGCGAAATAAACTCTGCAAAACTACCGGTTTCCCAACGGCATTAGTTCCCATAAAACACCGTCGCTACGAAACCAATCTTCTAAAAGGCTGGTTACGGCGCGGCAGTGCCCTTTTGGCTAAGCGGCTTGGCGTTATATTTGTAGCCCCACAGCGCCCTATATCCACTACGTTTTACCTTTTTTCGACACTTTACCCGTGGACGACCGTTACCCCCGAGACCAGGAAGAAATTTACTCCCACCGCATGAAGGCGGGCAAGCGCACCTATTTCTTCGACGTAAAAGCCACGCGCGGCCAGGACTACTACCTCACCATCACCGAAAGCAAGCGCCGCCCCGGCGGTGACCCCGACGGCCCCGCCAGCTACGAAAAGCACAAGATTTTTCTGTACAAAGAAGACTTCAACAAGTTCATCGACGCCTTGCACGACGCCGTGGACTACGTGCGCGAAGAACTGCTGACCGAAGAAGAAGTGGCCGAGCTAGACCGCCCGCGCCCCGCCTACGACGGCGAGCAGCCCGCCCGCCCCGAGGCCCAGCAGCCGCCCCAGCCGGCCGCCGACCTCGGCGACACTACCTACTAATAGCCTGACTACCCACGAATAAAAACACGACCTAAAAACGAAGCGGCCACGGCGCGCCGCTGCCCCACCGGGCAGCGGCGCGTTTTTGTGTGCGCCCGCCACCGCCGCCCGGCCGTACCTTTGCAAAATGAGGTGAGAGCAACTCATAACTCATAACTCCTAACTCAAAACTCACGAAAATGGGCCTCCGCTGCGGTATTGTCGGCCTGCCGAATGTCGGCAAATCCACGCTTTTCAACGCGTTATCCAACGCCAAGGCCGAGTCGGCCAACTACCCTTTCTGCACCATCGAGCCCAACGTGGGCGTTATCACGGTGCCCGATGAGCGCCTCCAAATCCTGGAAGCCCTCGTGAACCCCAAGCGCGTGCTACCCACCATCATCGAGTTTGTGGACATCGCCGGCCTGGTGAAAGGCGCGAGCAAAGGCGAGGGCCTGGGCAATAAATTTCTGGCCAATATCCGCGAGGTCGATGCCATCATCCACGTGGTGCGCTGCTTTGAGGACCCCAACATCGTACACGTGGCCGGTGGGGTGGACCCGGTGTTTGACAAGGACGTGATTGACACGGAATTGCAGCTCAAAGACCTGGAAAGCGTTGATAAGAAGCTCATCAAGAGCGAGCGCAGCGCCAAGGCCGGCGATGCCGTGGCCAAGAAGGAAGTAGCGGCCCTGCACAAGTTCAAGGAAGCCCTCGAAGGCGGCCAGAATGCCCGCGCCGTGCAAGCCACCGACGACGAGCTGGAAGCCGTGGCCGACCTGCAACTACTTACCATCAAGCCCGTTATCTACGTGGCCAACGTGGACGAGGCCAGCATTGCCACCGACGGCAACAAGCACGTGGCCGCCCTGCGCGAGCACGTGAAAGCCGAAGGCGCGCAAGTAGTGCTGGTGTCGGCCGCCATCGAGTCGCAGATTGCCGAGATGGAAGACCCCGAGGAAAAAGCCATGTTCCTGGGCGAGTACGGCCTCACCGAGTCGGGTCTGAATAAGCTCATCCGCGCCAGCTACGAGCTGCTCAACCTCATCACCTACTTCACGGCCGGCGTGCAGGAAGTGCGCGCCTGGACCATCCACCGCGGCGACAAGGCCCCGGCGGCGGCCGGCGTCATCCACTCCGACTTCGAGAAGGGCTTCATCCGCGCCGAGGTTATCAAACTACCCGACTACCAGGAGTATAAGACGGAAGTCAAAATCAAGGAAGCCGGCAAGATGGCCGTGGAAGGCAAAGACTACGTGGTGCAGGACGGCGACATCATGCACTTCCGGTTTAACGTCTAGACCGCAGATTCAAACGGATTTGTCGGATTAAACGGATACGCCCGCTGCGCGGGCTGACTACTCGAACGCAGGAGTGGCTTCGCCAACTCTTATATGGTTAGCCGAAGGCTACCCTACGTTCGAATAGTCAGCCCGCGCAGCGGGCGTATCCGTTTAATCCGACAAATCCGTTTGAATCTGCGGTCTATTTGGCTACTATTTTGTATAACATGCCTTTGCTCAGCCGGTCGGTGGTTTGCATACCATTCAGAATAGCGATTTCCTCGTAGCGCTTGGAAGCTACGCCATTAGCAGCCAGAGCCGAGGCCAGCGTGGTGGTGCCGGTAGCAGTTTTGATGCGAATGCGCTCGCCTTGGCGATTTAATTTATCAGCCTCAGTAAGGCGCTGGAAGCCCTGGGCTACGCTGGCAAACTGTGGGGCGTAGGTACCAAACGAAGCAGTAGGCGCGAGGCCGATGAGGCCATACACCGACTTGCCATCCTGGATGAGGTAGGCGCGCACGTGGGCCGGCGTGCTTTGCTGGCTGCTGGCGGCCTGGTCGCCCTCTACTACCACGGCCGGGAAGCTGTTGATAGTCGTTTGCTGGGCGCTGGGTGAGTTGAGGCCCAGCTGCTTGGCTAATGACTGCGCGGCGGCATCGAGTGTGCCGCTGCCGGCCGGCACCAGCGCGATGATGGCTTTGCCATTGGGCTCAGCCATTTGAAATTGCTCGGGCGTGTTCTGGGTTTTCCAGCCGCTGGGCACGGGCAGGCGCAGCTTCTGCTCGGGCAGGTAGAAGGTACTGTTTTCCACGAAGCCCTGGCGCGGGTCTTCGCCGTAGGGCAGCCCATCGATGGAGCGCAGGTAGGTATCGCGGTTCACGGTGAGGGCGCGGCCGCCGACGCTCTGCTTGGCCTGGGCGGCGAGGGCTTTCACGCGCTGGTAGCGGTCGGCCGAGTTGGGGTGCGACGACAGGAAGCCGGGCGTGGTGCCGCCGCCACTGGCTTTTTCGGTGCGCTCCAAAGTCAGGAAGAAATCGGCCATCTGGGCCGCGTCGTAGCCGGTTTTGGTCGAGTATTTTACCCCGAGCTGGTCGGCCTCATTCTCCGCATCACGGCTGTATTTAAGCAAAAACACGCCCGCGCCCTGCGACAGCGGCTGCGCGATAGACGCGATGCGGCTCGATGCCATCGACGCACCCGCCAATAAAATGCTGGCGATGGTGCTGCGCGTCTGCTGCTTCTGCCCGTGGCGGGCCGTGATGTGGCCCAGTTCGTGCCCCAGCACACCCGTGAACTGCGCCTCGTTGTTGAAATACGCCATGATGCCGCGCGTGAAATACACGTGCCCGTCGGGCGTGGCGAAGGCGTTGATAATCGGCGAATCGACGATGGTGAAGCCGTAGTCGCCGGGGCGGTCCGAGATGGCCGTCATCTGCTTGCCCTGCTTGGCGATGTACTGTTGCAGCTTGGGGTTTTCAAACAAGCCAAACTGCGCAATCACTTCAGGGTCAGGCTTGGCACCTTGCAGCGGCGCGGCCACGGCGGTGGGATGGGCGGGGGTGCGCGGCACCAGCGCCGCGAGCGGAAGTAGAGCCAGCGCAAGCGCGCCGGTGCGGAAAAAAGTAAGAGCCATGAGCGTAAAAGAAGAGCTTAACTGAAGCCTGAACGCAAAGGCCAGGGGCCGGGTTTGCGTGGGTGTCGGCTGAGATTATACAAGAATGCGGCCAAGCGCGCCGCACCGCTTCACGGCCGACTTACGCGGGCGGCGTAGTTTTGTGAATTGCCGCTTTTTAAGCTTATTCGTCTTATGCCCTACTCTCCCTTCTGGCTGGCGCTGCTGCCGGCCGCTGCCCTGCTCGGGGCGGGCACGGCCCCCGCGGGCGGCCCCAAAGTGCCGCCCGGCAAAATCAAAAGCGTGTACGTGGCCACGCCGCCCACCATCGACGGCCAGGCCACCGAGTGGACTGACTCGCTGCAATACGACGCCAACAGCAAGATGCAGTACGGCGTGCTCAACGACGGCCGCACGCTGTATTTGCGCGTCAAAATCAACGACATGCCCACGCAGGCCAAGTTTGCCTACCTCGGCACGGTAGTGTGGCTCGATAGCACCGGCCGCAACCAGCAGCAGCTCGGCATCCGGTATCCGCTGCCCGTCGATTTGGAGTCGTTGCCCAAAGGCGAGCAGCGCCCGGCCGGCGCGATGGGCCCCTCGGCCGCCGAGCGCCAGGCCGACCACCAGGCCCGCCTGCGCCAGGTGCTGCTGAATTCTAAAGAGATGGAGCTGCTCAATTTCCGGGGTAGCAAGGAGCCCGTACTAGCCGATGCCCAATCGCTGCTCGGTGTGAAAGCCGCTCTCGCGCTCGACGCGCAGGGCAACCTTATCTACGAACTGGCGGTGCCGTTGCGCCTCGTGTACAAGCGCGTGCCTAACCTGGCCGCCGGGCAGGCCGCCACGGTGGGCGTCACGCTGGCTGGCATGAAGCCCAAGATGCCGAAATCGGATAATTCCTCCGACCCCTACAGCGCCATGAACAGCGGCGGCATGGGCGGTGGCTACGGCCGGGGCATGGGCGGCGGTATGCGCGGCGGCCCGCAGTACACGTTCAGCACGTTTAACCTGCGCACCAGCGCGCAACTGGCGGATAAGTAAATAATGGCATTGGTCGTGTAAACGACAACGTCTGTCATGCCGAATGCAGTGAAGCATCTCTACCGCACCGTTTGGGTCCGTCCAACAGTGCGGTAGAGATGCTTCACTGCGTTCAGCATGACTCGTTTAGAAAACAGCCTCTAGCGAAACAGCCCCTGCGCGAACATGTACAAGTCGTGCCGCCACACCGGCCACGTGTGGCCGCCCGGATACTCGCTGTACACGTACTTAATACCTAGCTCGTCAAATTTGGCGCGCATGATTTTGTTGTTGGCGTAGGCGATGTCCTCCGGCCCGCCCATCGACAGCCACAGCGGCTTCAGGTTGGTGTTGAGGGTAGCCGCGTTGGCTTTCATGTAGGCGTACTGCGGGTCGGAAAGCTGCGGATTATTGCCAAAGAAGCCGGAGCTGAATACGCCCAGCTGGCTGAACATGTCGCTGTTGCGCACACCGGCGTACAGCGTTTGCAGGCCGCCCATCGAAAGGCCCGCGAGGGCCCGGTTTTGGGCGCCGGGTGCCACGCGGTAGGTGCTTTCCACTAGCGGTAATACGCTCTGCTTGAGCTCGTTTTCAAACGTGCGCAGCGTGTTTTCGCCGAAGCCGGCCAGGCCGCCGGGGCCGCCCACGTTGCCGTCCATCATGACGATGAGCATGGGTTTGGCTTTTTGGGCGGCTAGCAGGTTGTCGAGTATCAGGTCGGTTTTGCCCTGTTTCACCCAGCCGGTTTCGTCTTCGCCGCCGCCGTGCAGCAGGTACAGCACCGGGTATTTTTGGGTGGTGTTGGCGTCGTAGCCGGGGGGCGTGTACACGTACATATCCCGCCACGAGTTGGTGACTTTCGAGTAGTAGCGGCGCTGCCGCACCTCGCCGTGGGGCACGTCTTGCTGGGCGTAGTAGGCCCCGTTGCGCGACGGAATTTCGATGCCGCTGGCCATGCGGCCCATGCCGTAGAAGGTATCGCTGGCGGGGTCGGCCACGGGCAGGCCGTCGAGCAGCAGCGAGTAGTAGTGCAGGCCCTCGCTGAGGGTGTCGGTGGTGGCGGTCCAGTAGCCGTCGGTGCCTTTAGTGAGGTCGTATTTGCGGCCCAGGTCTACCTGAACTCGATGGGCGTCAGCGGCTTTAAGGCGGAATGACGCCCGGTTGTCGGGCAAAATCTGCGGGTACTTGGCGTTGCGCACGTTGGTGGCGGCGGGCGCGCCCAGCACCGTGTAGCTGGGCAGCGCGGCCACGTCCACGGGCTTGAACAGGAACTGCGAGAACATGTACAGCCCGTTTTTCCAGACCTTGAAATCGTGCCCGCCCGGCTCGAGGTAGTACACGTGCGGCACGCGGTGCTGGTAGAGGTAGTCGTGCGTGCGCTGGCTCACGGAGAGCAGCCCGTCGGCATCGCCGCACTCTAGCCACAGTAGCTTGAGCATCTTCTTCGCCTTCGCTGGGTCGGGCACCAGCTCGGCCGGCTGCTTGGTATTCGGCGCGGCCGAAAACTCGCCCACCCAGGCAAACTTATCCAGGTTGCCCAGCCCGAAATTCAGGCTTTGCCCGCCGCCCATCGACAGCCCCGCGATGGCGCGGTTCTCGCGGGTAGTGAGCGGCTTATACGTTTTCTCGATGTAGGGAATGAGGTCGCGTAGCAGGTCCTGCTCAAAGTTGGCGAAGGCCGCTACCTTGTCAGGGCCGTAGATGTTGCCCACGGCCCGGTCGTCCTTCATGGCCCGGCCGTTGGGCATCACCACCAGCATGGGTTGCAGCTTGCCCTCGGCGTAGAGGTTGTCGAGGATTACCTGCGGCTGGCCGCCGCGCAGCCACTCCTTTTCATCGCCCCCGATGCCGTGCAGCAAGTACAACACCGGGTATTTTTTCTTCTTGGAATAGCCCGGCGGCGTGTACACCAGCGCCTTGCGCGTGGTGCCCACCGTGGCCGACGGGTAGCTGATGCTGTCGATGCGGCCCGCCGCAATGCCCGCCCGCGGCTGGTCGAAGCCCGTCGGCGCTTGCTTGAGAATGGGCTTTTGCTGGGCCAGGACGCTGCTCGCGGCTAGTAGCAGTAGGCCGAGCGTCTGGCAAAAGAGAGGTTTCATGTGGGGGTGGGGAATAAAAGCGTTTGTCATTGCGAGCGCAGCGAAGCAATCGCATCTGTTCAGTTGTGCCGTTCGGGTTCCGTTCTGGTGCGATTGCTTCGCTGCGCTCGCAATGACAGGTAGGGTGCTCGCAACGGAACGCAGCCTAATGTGATGATTTACTACTTCTTATACATCGTGTCGTGCCCCTCATAACTTAGCTGCCCAAACGACGCCGTATTGGTCGTGGCCTGCCCCATCGAGGTGGCGTACATGCCAAACACGCAGCCGATGAAGCCGCCCGCCACCTGCGTACTCAGGAATTTGGCGTCGACTTTTTCCTTCAGCGGCTTCCAGTTTTTGGCCTTTTCGGCGAAGTAGAAGCTGTAGGTATCGTTGTCGGCGCTGATGCGCAGGCCGACTTTGCCCGTGGCCGCTTGCAGCGCTTCCTGGGCCAGTAGCTCGGGCGCTTTCTCGTCGGCGGTGCTCTTGAAAAGCTGAATCACGGGCTTGCCCCCGGCCACCGACTGGCAGAGGAAGTAGTAGTGCTTTTCGTCCTGGAAAATAGTGAGGCCGGCCTTTTCATTGTCGGCTTTGGTGGCGAAGCTGAGCTCGGTTTCGGTGCTGCACTTGAGGTGCTGCTGCCGTTTGCCGATGAAGGACGGGTTGCCCGTGCCGCCGCAGGTTTCGGGCTTGAGCTTCAGCGTGAGGCCCTTGGCTTTGCTGAGCGCGTAGCTCGTGGTGTCGCGGGTGCGCAGGAAGAGCAGCGCCGGGTCCAGCGCTTTGTCAAATCGCAGGGTGTAGGCAAAATTGCCGCTTTGCGGCAGCGCGCCGGGCTGCTTCACCTCGCGGTAGGTGGCGGTGTAGGCGTACTTTACTTCCTTGCTGTCGGGGTTGATGACGGGCCAGTCGTCTTTCCAGGTCACGGGCGCGATAAACGTCTCGCGGCCAGTGTTGTAGAAGTTGCCCTCGTAGGGCCGCACGGCCAGGAAAATGGCGTAGGTCTTGCCATCGGGCCCCTGTACAAACTGCGCGTGCCCCGCCGACGTGATGGGGTCGGGGCGGCCGGGCGGCAGGTCGCGCTGCGTTAGAATCGGGTTTTGCTCGTAGGGCACAAACGGGCCGAGCGCCGACTTGCTGCGAAACACTACCTCCGAGTGGTTGACCGACGTGCCGCCCTCGGCCGCATAGAGGTAGTACCAGTCGCCGCGCTTCATAATGTGCGGGCCCTCAATCCAAACCGGCTTTTTGCTGAGGTCCACGCCGCCGTTGACCAGCATCTTGGCCTCGCCCACGGTTTGCAGCGTTTGCGGGTTCAGCTCGATTTGCTTGATGGAGCGGTGGCCCGAATACAGCGGCTTGTTGTCGGGCGGGTCGCTGTTGTAAATGACGTAGGCTTTGTTGGTGGCATCGTCGAAAAACAGCGAGGGGTCGATGCCCCGCACCTCGGGCAAAAAGGTGGGGTCGCTCCACGGCCCGCCGGCGTTTTTGGCCGTCATCACAAAGTTGCCCTTGTGGTCGATGAGCGTGCAGGTGAGGTAAAACGTGCCGTTGTGGTAGTCGATGGCCGGCGCAAACAAGCCCCGCGTCATGCGGTCGCCCATAAAATCCATCTGCGAAGGCCGGCTGATGACGTTGCCCACCTGCTTCCAGTTTTTCAAATCCTGGCTGTGGAAAACGGGCACGCCCGGAAAATACGCAAACGTGGAATTGACCAGGTAGTAGTCGGGGCCCACCTTCACGATGCTCGGGTCGGGGTAGAAGCCGGACAGAATGGGGTTGACCAGCGTGGTGGTCTGCGCCAGGGCCGCCGGGCCGCGGCTCAGGAAGAGGGCAGAGCTGAGTAGGAGAAGTTTAGCGCGCATGTAAGCGGTTTTGGAAGCGGAAAAAGGTGGGGCAACATCCCAGAGCCCGCTAAAGTAGCGCAGCCACCCAAGCGCAACACCTATCGATAGGTATGCGCCCGAGTGGCTGCTTTGGTAGCCGTTGAGGCTATTCCCGCCCGCTGCGCTGCGTTATTCTTTCAGCAGCTTATCCACCGTCCGGTTGAAGTTCGCGATTTCCTCGTCGTAATACTTGCCCGTGCCCGGCCCCGAAAAGCCGGTGTGGATGCTGCGCACCGCGCCTTTCTTATCCAGAAAAATGGTGGTGGGGAAGGCCAGAAACTTGGCCAGCTGCGGCAGCGACTTGGCCACCGAGTCTTTGTTGGCCACGCCCGCCACGGCCAGGTCGTAGCCGATGTCGAAGCGCTCCTTCAGCTTGCGCAGGCGCGGCGCGGCCTTGGCATACTCGGAACTGCGCTCGTAGCCCAGGCCGATGACTTCGACGTCGCGCGCCTTGTTTTTGGCGTACCACGGGGCCAGGAAGGCGGTTTCGTCCATGCAGTTGGGGCACCACGAGCCCAGCACTTGCAGCACCACTACCTTGCCCCGGTACTTGGCATCGGTGGGGGAGATGCTGCCGCCCTCCGCCACGCTCGGAAACTTGAAATTCAGCCGCGACTCGCCTTTTTTGAGGTAGGTGAGCGTGTCGGCGTCGGGCAGCTTGGCCTTGGGGTCGAGGGTAGCCGTCCAGGTTTCGTGGCCGGACTTACCGGCGTAGAAGTCGCCTTTGATTACGGTAGCGCCTTTGACATCGTATTGCCCATCAAATAAAAAGGCGTGACTGCCATCAAAAGTGCTAAGCAGCAAGTGTTGCTTTTTATCGCGCAAAACGATGTCGCCCGCCAAGTATCGGTAATCGCCGGTCGTTGTCAGAAATGTTCCCCTCAATCGGTTGAACCCATCTGAGTCGTGCTTGATTATTGCAACTGCTGGATATGACTTGCCATCCTCTTCTTTGAACTCAACTTTATAAGTAGCGCCTTTTAGCATATCCATATGCAGCATGGCGACGAACTTGTTTTCACCGGAGCCATCATCCTCACCAAATAACTCCTCATTACTCGGATTAATCTGAGTGCTTGATTTGCCAGTAGTAGCCACCAGCGGTACCCGGTACGGCGTCTTGGCGTCGTACTTCACCCACACGCCTTTCAGCTTGTCTTTGCCATCGGCGCGCACCACCAGCGCCGCGTCGAAGACGTGCAGCTTAATGGTGGCCGAGTCGCCGGCTGCCGAAATCTCGTCGCAGCGCAGGCGCTCCTCGCCGTTCAGGCCCTTGTTGATGAGGTAGACCACGGGCTTGCCGCCCTCGGTTTTGACCTCGAACAAAAACGGCAGTTGCTGGCCCTGAATGGCCAGCTCGCCGCGCCAGGGGCCGGGCGTGAGCAGTGCGGTGGCCGAGGTACCGGCCGCGTCGGCAGTAGCTTTTTCGGAGGTGGCGGGCGAGTTGCAGGCAGCCACGGTCAGGCCCAGCGCGGCAGTAATAAATAGAGAAAGGAGACGCATGAGCGTTTAGCGGAAAATGTCGGCCAGCGCTACTTCGACCTGGGCGGCCGGGTCGCGCAGCGTGCCGGAGGTGAAAACCTGGGGCGGCTGGTCGGGTAGAAACAAATAGATATGCTGCACAATCGGTACTACCAACCAGGCCGATTGCACACCACTAGTAAAGTAGCATTGCCTTATTTTGGTTATCACCGCATCCAGCGCCTGCGTCGGCGTGAGGATTTCTATCACTGTAACAGGCGGATGCGGATAACGCAGCACATCTGTATCCCAATTGTAGGTGAGGCACGGCAACAGCGCCAGGTTGGGTTTCAAGCGCCCAGCGGCCAACTCGAATTCCAGTTCGGGCAAGATGTCGTAGCGGTTAACAAAAGGTAGCAGCGCCATGCCAAGGCGGTGCAGCACCCGCGCATGATTCAACGACCATACTTCTTCCAGCACTACCTCGGTTTCGATAATCTCAATGGCTTGAGTATTCATAAGCAGGCAGTTTTTGTAACTACGACGGCAGCAGGCAGTAGCGCGAATTTTGTAGTTCGCGTCCGTTGGCGGGTACCCAGGCGAACGCGAACTACAAAGTTCGCGCTACGAAAAACCCGTTGCTACTTAGACAGGTTCTAAGTATACGCACAAACTAGCATTTTGCCTGCCCAAGTAGCTACTTTTGCGTTTAAGCTAAAAAACCCACTCCCATTCCCTATGGCGTTTGACCTTGATATGATTCGGGCCGTGTACGCGGGCCTCGGCTCGCGCATCGAAGCCGCCCGCGCGGCCGTTGGCCGCCCGCTCACGCTCACCGAAAAAATCCTTTATGCCCACCTCTACGGCGACCAAAGCGGGAAGTCGTTTCAGCGCGGCGTAAGCTACGTGGATTTTGCCCCCGACCGGGTGGCCATGCAGGACGCCACCGCCCAAATGGCCCTCTTGCAGTTTATGCAGGCCGGCAAAGACAAAACCGCCGTGCCCTCGACCGTGCACTGCGACCACTTGATTCAGGCCAAAGACGGCGCGACCGAAGACCTCGCCATCGCCAACGACGAGAACAAGGAAGTGTACGATTTCCTGGCCTCGGTATCCAATAAGTACGGCATCGGCTTCTGGAAGCCCGGCGCGGGCATCATCCACCAGGTAGTGCTCGAAAACTACGCCTTCCCCGGCGGCATGATGATTGGCACCGACTCGCACACCCCCAACGCGGGTGGCCTGGGCATGATTGCCATCGGCGTGGGCGGCGCTGACGCCGTTGACGTAATGGCTGGCATGCCCTGGGAACTGAAGTTTCCGAAGGTGATTGGCGTGAAGCTGACCGGCAAAATGAGCGGCTGGACGTCGGCCAAAGACGTAATTCTGAAAGTAGCTGGCATCCTGACCGTGAAGGGCGGCACCGGTGCCATTGTCGAGTACTTCGGCGAAGGCGCGGAAAGCCTCTCGGCCACCGGCAAAGGCACCATCTGCAACATGGGCGCGGAAATCGGGGCTACGACCTCGGTATTTGCCTACGATGAGAAAATGGGCGACTACCTGCGTGGCACCGGCCGCGCCGACATCGCCGACGCGGCCCGCGAGCAAGCCGCGCACCTGCGCGCCGACGACGAGGTGTACGCCAACCCCGCCGAGTTCTACGACCAGCTCATCGAAATCGACCTCAACACGCTGGAGCCCTACGTGAACGGCCCGTTCACGCCGGACGCTGCGTGGCCGATTTCGCAGTTTGCCGCCGCCGTAAAAGAGCACGGCTGGCCCGAAAAGCTGGAAGTTGGCTTGATTGGCTCGTGCACCAACTCGTCGTACGAAGACATCACCCGCGCCGCCAGCGTGGCCAAGCAAGCCGTAGACAAGGGACTGCACGTAGCCGCCGAGTTCACCATCACGCCCGGCTCGGAGCTGGTGCGCTACACGGTGGCCCGCGACGGCCTCCTCGATACCTTCGCCGAAATGGGCGGCGTAGTGCTGGCCAATGCCTGCGGCCCGTGCATCGGCCAGTGGGCCCGCCACACCGACGACCCCAAGCGTAAGAACTCGATTATCACGAGCTTCAACCGCAACTTCGCCAAGCGCAACGACGGCAACCCCAACACCCACGCCTTCGTGGCCTCGCCCGAAATCGTGACTGCCTTCGCCATCGCCGGCGATTTGACCTTCAACCCCCTCACCGACACGCTGCCCGGCAACGGCGGCAACGTGATGCTCGACGAGCCCCAGGGCGTAGAAATGCCGCCCCGCGGCTTCGACGTGGAAGATGCTGGCTTCCAGGCCCCCGCCGCCGATGGCTCGGGCGTGCAAGTGCTCGTGTCGCCCACCTCGGACCGCCTCGAACTGCTGGAGCCCTTCAAGGCCTGGGAAGGCACCGACCTGCTCGGCCTGCGCCTGCTCATCAAGGCCCAGGGCAAGTGCACCACCGACCACATCTCGATGGCCGGCCCGTGGCTGCGCTTCCGTGGCCACTTGGATAACATCTCCAACAACATGCTCATCGGGGCTACCAACGCCTTCAACGGCGAAACGAACTCGGTGAAAGACCACGGCACCCAGGGCGAGCCCTACGTGCCGGTGCCCCAGGCCGCCCGCGTGCTCAAGAGCCTCGGCATTGGCAGCATCGTGGTGGGTGATGAAAACTACGGCGAAGGCAGCTCGCGCGAGCACGCCGCCATGGAGCCCCGCCACCTCGGCGTGCGCGCCGTGCTGGTAAAGTCGTTTGCCCGCATCCACGAAACCAACCTCAAGAAGCAGGGTATGCTGGCCCTCACCTTCGCCAACAAGGCCGACTACGACCTCATCGAGGAAGACGACCAGGTGGACATCCTCGGCCTCACGAGCTTCGCGCCCGGCCAGCCGCTGCAAATCCGCCTGCGCCACGCCGACGGCGATACCGACCTCATCACGGTAAACCACACCTACAACGAAGGCCAAATCGGCTGGTTCAAAGCCGGCTCGGCCCTGAACCTCATCAAGTTGCAGGAGAGTGGTGTAGCGTAGTCAGCACCACGTCCGCGACGTAAGTTTACGGCCGCCTCGGGAAACCGGGGCGGCCGTTTTTATTGTGTGTGCAAAACCCAGGCTCGTGGCATCTTCTTCACAACTACTATACAAATTGGTTATGAAGAAAATGTACGGCTTGGCGTGTTTACTATCAGTGAGTATGGTAAGCTGTAGGGTCGTGGTACCATACAGTTTACGACCAGGGCTATCAAGTGCTACCACTGGCTTGCCGCTTTATCCAGCCGAAAGAATTTCGCTCGAGCAAGTAGATGCCACGCTCTTGTTAGCTAGCCATGATGGAATATCCGTTGTAAATCCGGCGCCTTTTCCGGATTATAAAGTGCTAAAATTCAAAACCGGGCTGCGGCTTTGTCGTGATACGTTTCATTTGTCGGCCTTGGAAGCGGCTGATTCGCACAAGCCACGTATTCCAACCGGCCCAGGCACCTGCCCACTCGCATTCAATAAGTTGTCGATGGATGAGGTAGAAATTACCAATCTTGATTGGCGCTTATTTGTATCTGATTTTCTGCCAGAAGGGGAATCCGTAGCTAAACTGCTACCGGACACAGCGGCGCTGCCAGTTAGAGACTATTATACCAATCCTTTCTATTCTTTTTATCCGGTAGTAGGAGTTAGCTACGAGCAGGCAAAGCTGTTTTGTGAATGGCGGACGGTAACGGTAGCCGCATTGCTAAAGCATGAGCATATAGCTGCTGCAATGGTGTACCGACTGCCCACGGAAGCAGAGTGGGAGGAAGCCGCAGTGGTGCGAAGCGGATTGCCTTTTGGTACAAGCTGTACCGAGTTGCCAGTTCGGGTAGCAGAAGATGCGGCGGCTTACTTACAGAAAAAATCCGGTAGTGCGACCCCGATAGCCCAAATCAAAAAAGATATCGCCGCTTACAATCGACAGCACCCGCAACGCTCTTGGATTGAATATGCCCAGCCGGGTCCTTATTTTCTGCATTCGTCAACGCCAAGCTATGTATATCAGGGGCCAAAAAATGAATTTGGCTTGTATCAAATGCTGGGCAACGTTGCAGAGCTGGTCGCAGAGCGGGGTATCACGAAGGGCGGTAGTTACCGGGATGGTATAACGGCTTGCCACATCAAAGCAAGGGGCCGGGCTGATGGACCGCTACCTACGGTTGGTTTCAGAACCGTATGTGAGTTGAAAAGATGAGCGTGGAGTTACCGGAGGCATTAATTTAACCAACCGAATTATCTTCTCCACCCGTGAAGCTGTAGCCGGGCGAGATAGTATAGGTAAGCAGCCAAGTCTTTTTCCCGCTGGCAACCGCTAGCCAGACCCCATGCCCGAAGGAACGATTCTCCTGATTGACGATGAAGTGAGCCTGCGCCGCGTAGTAGCGCGGGTGCTGGAATTCGAGGGCTACACAGTCTTACAAGCCGGTGACGCCCGGCACGGCCTGGAAACGCTGGCCCAGCACGCGGCCGATATCTTAGTGATTCTCTGCGATGTGAAGCTGCCCGACGCCCACGGCGTGGAGCTGCTGCCGCGCCTGCGCGCCCTGGCCCCGCTGGCCGAAGTGATTCTGCTCACGGCCTACGGCACCATTGCCGGCGGCGTGCGCGCCATGAAGGAAGGCGCCTTCGACTACCTCACCAAGGGCGACTCCGACGACCAACTGCTGGTGATAGTGGAGCGGGCCATTACGAAGGCGCGGTTGCAACAGCGGGTAGCCGCACTGGAGCAGCAGGTGGGCGCGCAGCACAGCTTCGCCTCCATGATTGGCCACTCGCCGGCCTTGCAACGGGCCAAGGCGCTGGCCGAGCGCGTGGCCCCCACAGAGGCCGCCGTGCTGCTCGAAGGGCCCACCGGCAGCGGTAAGGAGCTGTTTGCCCAGGCCATTCACCAAGCTAGTCCCCGCCGGCTCAAGCCCTTCGTGGCCGTCAATTGCAGCGCGTTTCCGAAGGATTTGTTGGAATCGGAGCTGTTTGGCTACCGCAGAGGCGCTTTTACCGGGGCTAACGCTGATAAGAAAGGCTTGTTTGAAGAAGCCAACGGCGGCACGCTCTTTCTGGATGAAATCGGGGAGCTGGATGCGGGCCTGCAAGCCAAGCTGCTGCGCGTGCTCGAAACCCAGCAGTTTTATAAGCTCGGTGATTCCAAGCCCCTTACCGGCAACGTGCGCCTAGTAGCCGCGACCAACCGCAACCTGCGCGCCGAGGCCGACCAGGGGCATTTTCGGGCCGACCTCTACTACCGGCTGTCCGTGTTCGTGGTGCCGGTGCCGGCCCTCAACGCCCGGCGCGAAGACATTGAGCAGCTGGCCGAGTACTTCCTGCACTTCTACGCGGCCAAGCTGCGCAAGCGGCTGCGCGGCATGGACGCCGACTTTCTGCGGCTGCTACGCGGCTACGACTGGCGCGGCAATGTCCGCGAGCTAAAAAACGTGCTGGAGCGCGCCGTAATCCTGGCCGACGAGGAAGTGCTGACGCCCGATACACTGCCGGCAGAATTTCAGCTGCTAGCCCCCGAGCCGACGGACGCCGCTACCGGCCGAAGCCTGTGGGCGGTAGAAAAACGGCAGATTCAGCTCGTGTTGCAGGAAGTGGCGGGCAATAAAACCGAGGCCGCCCGGCAGCTGGGCATTGGGGTAAAAACGCTTTATCGCAAGCTGCAAGAGTACGGCTTGTAAAGCCGCCGTTGGCGGGCGTCAGCTTGCGAAGCCGGGCCATTCTGACTTGCTGCCGGGTCAAAATGACCCGGTTGGGCAGGCGCGCCACCCAGATAGCGCAAGCGCACCTAAATTATTGTGGGCTGTTGGATAGTGTGTTAGCCTTGCTGGCTGCGCTGCGCGTTAAGTTGGCGTAGCGTTGGTAGTACTTGCGTCGCCGCTGCCAGACTGGTCCTGGCGGGGGGGCGCTATGAGTATCAAAACATCTATTACCGTGGGGCTGCTGCTGATGCTGGCGCTGCTGGTGGGCGGCGGCAGCTATGCCTACTACACCGTGCAGCGCCTGGAGCGCAGCGCGCGCACCATCCTGCAAGACAACTTTTA
>CAXYJY010000105.1:0-17740 GCA_964277755.1 uncultured Hymenobacter sp. | reverse complement strand
CTTTCCCTACACGACGCTCTTCCGATCTCTGAAATTCTCAACCGAGAATTTCAGCAACGACCCGACTAGCTTTTTTTTATGATTGACTATCTTAAAATCAAGGTTTTCTGGTCTTTCACCAGCACCGAAAACACGCCCACACCGCCTTGCACCGTGCTGCGGATGCCGGCGGATTGCGCGAAGGGGTTGCCGTTGGCGTTGCGGGCGTCGCGCACCGACTGCCGGAAGTTGAAGTACGCCGAATCGACGTGGTAGAGCGTGGCCGTGACGGTGTCGTTGGGGTCGAAGCGGTAGCGCGTGACCTGCGCGTAGGCCTGCCCATTGAAGAGGCGGTCGCGCACATCGTTGTCGGTCTCGGAGCTGTTGGAGGGCTTGCCCTTGTGCAACTGGATGCGGTAGAAATCGGTGGTAGCGGCCGGGTCGGTCCACTTGGTGAGGAAATACGCCTTGCGGTCAACGGCAGTGTTGAACTTATACTTCACCGAGTCGATGGGCACCAGAGTGGGCACCACGGCCGTGCCCACTACGTGTCGCCCTCGCTTGTCTTGCACATCGAGGGCAAACTGCTGCCCCGCTGCCGCCGCCAGGGCCGCCGTGCCCGAATGGGTGTAATACTTGCCGGTAACTGCGTCGAGGCCGGGCCGAAACGGCAGGTTCACGACGCGCCCGCCGGGTAGCGTCAGGTTCACGGTCACGTCGGTGGGCAGTTGCACGGTCTGGCCATTGGGTAGCGTCAGCACCTGCGAGCCAGCGGCGGCGGCCTGCCCATTGTCGAGGTAGGGCACCGATTCGGTCACGCTGAGGCGCGGCACCGCGCCGTTTTCGAGGTAGCACTCCACCACCAGCTGGTTTTGGTAGTTGGGCAGCGGCACGTCGATGCTCTTCTGAAAGCTGCCGCACCCCACCAGCCCGCCCAACCCCAGCATCGTCGTAAAAGCCATTCGCACAGGCATATTCTTATCAGTCATCATAAAAGCAACTCTAAAAACCACCTAACCACCAAGCCCGCTGCCCAACGAGCGGACAGCCGGCGAAAAGCCGGCAGCCCGCCCCAAAAGCCAGCCAGCCCGGCGCAGCCGGGCGTATCCGTTAAATCCTAAAAATCCGTTTGAATCTGCGGTCAAAAGCGAAAATTGTACGTCACCGACGGAATAATCGGAAATAGCGACACCTGCCGCGCCCGGTAGCCCGTTATCTTATCGGTAGCCTTATCGCGCGTCTGCTCGAAGTAGATAAAGTAGGCATTGCGTCGGTTGTAAGCATTATAAATGCTAAAAGTCAAGTCGCGGTCGCCGCCGATGCGCGACGGCCGCAGCTTATACACCATGCCCAAATCGAGGCGGTGGTAGGGGATGAGGCGATAGGTATTGCGGTCGGGGTAGAGGGGCACAGCCTGGATGCCGCCCTGGTAAATATCCTGAATGGCAAAGCGCCCCTCGGGCAGTGTGGTAGGCGCGCCGCTCGTAAACACAAAGCTGGCCGTGAGGTCGATGCGCGCGTTGAGCTTGTGCAGCACCACGGCCGTGAGGTTGTGGCGGCGGTCGTAGTTGGGGTAGAAGTCCTTGCCGCCGTTGATGCCCGTGGTGCCGAGCTGGGGCGGGAAATTGCGCTTGGTCCAGGCTAGGGTGTAGCCGAGCCAGCCGGTGGTTTTGCCCTCCTTCTTTTCGAGGTAGAGCTCGTTGCCGTAGGCCCAGCTGCGCCCGAACAGGAATTCGCCGTCGAGATTGTCGTTGGCAAAAATCTGGGCCCCGTCCTTGAAGTCAATCACGTTTTTGGCCCATTTGTAGTAGACTTCATCAGTGAGTAGAAACTTGCCGCCGCCCAGCAGAAAGCTCATGCCGGAGCTCACCTGCTGCGAGCGCTCGGGCCGCACGCGCAGCCGCGATGGGTACCAGATATCGGTGGGCAGCGACGCGCCCGAGTTCGACACCAGGTGCACGTACTGGTACATCAGCGCGTAGCTGCCCTTGAGCGAAACCTTATCACTGAGCGCGTAGCGAGCCGAGGCGCGTGGCTCGATGCCGCCGTAAGTGTCAGTGCCACTGCGGAAACCCGACAGCCGTAGCCCGCCTTCCAGTTGCAGCTTATCGCTGGCCTTAAAGTTATTGGAGGCGTAGAGGCCGCCTTCCTGACCAGTGTAGTTCACGTCGGCCCCAAAGTTCACGCTGCCATCCTGCGAGCTGCGCTGAATGCGGCCCACCCCGAAATTGTGGTGCGTGATGAGCGCGCCAAACTGGATGCTGTGCCGCTCGTTGGGCACGTAGCTGAAATCGGTGCGCCCGGTATAATCCTGAATGGTAGAGCCCAACTCGAAGCTGAACTGGTCGACGCCATTGCTGAGCTGGTACTTGTAGTTGGTGGCCGCTACCGAGGTGTTGGCGGTGAGGCGGGGCGAAAACGTGTGCTGCCAGCGCAGCACGCCCAGCGTATTGCCCCAGGCGAAGTTGGAGTTGAAGCCGTTGGGCGAGGTGAAGCCGAAGATGTCGCGGCCCAGGTAGCCGGTCAGGTAGAGGTTGTCCTTCTCGCCCAGCTGGTAGTTGGCCTTGGCGTTGAAGTCATAGAAATAGTAGTCGGGGATGGGGCTGTAGTCTTCTTTGCCCGCGTTGGCCCGATTGAGGGCGCGGGTAAAGATGTCGAAATACGTGCGCCGCCCGCTCACGATAAACGAGCCGCGGCCCTTGTTTATCGGCCCTTCGAAGCTGAGGCGCGATGAAATGAGCCCGATGCCGCCCGACGCCACGTACTTCTGGCGGTCGCCCTCGCGCAGCTTCACATCAACCACCGACGAGAGCCGCCCACCAAACTGCGCCGGGAAGCCCGCCTTGTATAAGTCCACCGACTGCACGGCGTCGGAGTTGAACACTGAGAACAACCCGAACAGGTGGTTGGGGTTGTATACCAGCGCGTTGTCGAGTAGCACCAGATTCTGGTCGCTGGAGCCGCCGCGCACAAACAGGCCGCTGGTGCCCTCGCCGCCACTCTGCACGCCCGGCTTGAGCTGCAAGGTTTTCAGAATATCAACCTCGCCAAACAGCGCCGGTAGCAATTTCGCCTCCCGAATACTGAGGTGCTCAACGCCCATTTGGGTGGTCTGAAGCTTCTCTTTCAGCGACTGCTGCCCCTGAATGACGACCTCGCCCAGCTCGCTCTGGCTACCGGCAAGGACGAAATTATGCCTTTGATTGCGAGTGAGTTTGATATCCAGTATTTGCGAAGCATAACCCACAAACGATACTACTACCTGGTGCGGCCCGGCCGGTAGATTGAGGCTATAGGTACCGTCGGTCTCGGTAGCCGTGCCCAACGCCAAGGCCGGCACAGCCACCGACGCACCCGGCAGGGCCGCACCGCTGGCATCGCGCACCACGCCGCTGAGCAGGTAGCGGGTTTGCGCCTGGCTCAGGCCGGGCAGTAGTATAAGTAAAACACTAGATATAAAAGCGGTACGTAGCGCGTAAACTAAACTCATGCTGCAAAATAACTACCGCACGGGCACGGCTCTTCGCCAACGCCTTCCTTCCCCGTTTAGTTTACGCGCCGCTGGCCAGATGCTTACAAGTAAGCGCCTAAGGTCTGGCTTATCTGGGTGGCGGGCACCACGCCCGCTTGCCGCCACACCGGCTGGCCTTTGTGGAATAAAATGAGGGTAGGAATGCTCTGCACGCGAAATTGCTGGGCCACGGCCTGGTTTTTATCGACATCGATTTTGATGACGCGCAGCTTGCCTTCGTGCTGGGCCGCCACCTGTTGTAAAATGGGGGCCATCGTTTTGCACGGCCCGCACCAGTCGGCGTAGAAGTCGACCAAAACCGGCATGCCGGGGCTATTGATGAGTTCGGAGAAAGACTTGCGGGGCATGGGTGGTGGGGGTTAGGAGGTGAGAAGGGTAGGAGGTGAGCAGGTAAATTTGTGGCGGCACGCCAACTTCTGGCTTGCGTAGTACTTCTACCCGCCGGCTTCGGTTTCGTTTTGTCGCTCCCTAATCCGCTTACCCGCCCGCCTGCCTGGCTGCGGCCCCTGTTTCCGGGCACCGAGTGGCGCGCCGCGCCGGCCAGCCCCGGCGGCCGCCCGCGCCTCTACCTCACCTTCGACGACGGCCCCATCCCGGAAGAAACGCCCTGGGTGCTAGAGCAACTGGCGGCTTTCGGGGCCAAGGCTACGTTTTTTTGCGTGGGTGATAACCTGGTGCGCTACCCCGACATAGCCCGCGCCGCGCTGGCCGCTGGCCACCGCCTCGGCAACCACACCCAGCACCACCGCAGCGCCTGGAATATGCCCCGCGCCGACTACCTGGCCGGCGTGGCTGAGTGCCAGCAGTCGCTAGCTGTTAGCTGTCAGTTATTGGCTAATAGCCCGTTATCAATTTTATTGGGCGAAAAGCTACTAGCTAACAGTCAACAGTCACTAGCCAATAAACCCCTCTTTCGCCCGCCCTACGGCCGCCTCACCTGGCCGGTACTGCGGGCGCTGCGGCCCCACTACCGCCTGATAATGTGGAGCCTGCTCACCCGCGATTATGACCCCGGCCTCGCGCCCGAGCGGGCGTTGCGCCTCACGCTGGCCGCCGCCCGCCCCGGCGACATCGTAGTGCTGCACGACTCGCGCAAGGCCAGCCGCTCGCTGCGCTTTGTGCTGCCCCGGCTGCTGGCGCACTACGCCGAGCTGGGCTATGGGTTTGCGGCGTTATAGCCCTGGTATCGTTTCCTGATGAATACATTATTCTACCTCTGCGCTGCTTACTGTGCCCTGTGGCTAGTCTGGCTCGGCTTCATCACGCAGCGCCTGGCGGCGCGCACTGGCGCGCCCGCGCCGGTGCCGCTGCCCACGCCGCTGCCCCGCGTGAGCGTCCTCATCGCGGCCCGCAATGAAGAAGCGGCCCTGCCGCGCTGCCTGGCCAGCGTGCGCGCCCTCGACTACCCCGCCCACCTGCTCGAAGTGCTGGTGGGTGACGATGCCAGCACCGACTGCACCCGCGCCGTGGCCGAAGCCGCTATGCAGGGCTTCGAGGGCAAATTTGCGGTTATTCCCATAACTGAAAACCTGGGCCACGCTCGCGGCAAGGCTAACGTGCTGGCCCACCTAGCCCACCACGCTAGTACTGAGCACCTGTTTATTACAGATGCTGATATCGCTCTGCCGCTCACCTGGGTGGCGGCCATGCTTGCCCATGCCGCGCCGCGGGTGGGCACCGTCACGGGCCTCACGGTGGTGCAGGGGGCGGGCGCGCTGGCTGGCTGGCAGGGTATCGACTGGCTTTTGTCGTTGGCTACCGCGCAGGTAGCCACCGATGCCGGCCAGCCCATGACGGCGATGGGCAACAATATGCTCGTGACCCGCGCCGCCTACCGCGCCACCGGCGGCTACGAGGCGCTGCCGTTTTCCGTCACCGAAGACTTTGCCTTGTTCGAAGCCGTGAATGCGCAGGGCTACGGCTTTCGGCAGGTGTTTGAGCCCAGTGTGCGGGCCACCTCGCTGCCCATGCGCTCGTGGGGCGCGCTGCTGCGGCAGCGCCTGCGCTGGATGCGCGGCCTCGACGCGCTGCCGCGCCGGGTGCAGGCGGCGCTGGTGCTGTTTAGCGGCTACTGGCTGGCGCTGCCGGGGCTGCTGGTGGCGGGTCGCCCGCTGTGGGCGCTGGCCGCGCTGGCCTTGAAAATAGCCACCCAGGCCCTGATGCTGCGCGTAGCCACCCGCCGCGCCGGGCTGCCCATGCCGGGCGCGGGGCTGGTGGTCGGGTATGAGTTTTTTGCGTTGGCGCTCATCACGCATGCCTCGCTCAGCCGGCTTTTCGGCCCGCGCGGGGTCGACTGGAAGGGGCGGCGCTATGCGTAGCAGCGGCGCGCAGCCGGGCCGAAGCTTAAGTGGCGGCTGTATCTTTAAGGTCCGTTTCTCGCTCAATTAGATAGCCTCCCCGCGTTATGCACATCGCCATCGTCGGCAACATCGGAGCCGGCAAAACCACGCTGGCCCACAAGCTGGCCCAGCATTTTCGCTGGGATGTCTTTCTGGAAGAGGTAGATGACAATCCTTATCTCAAGGATTTTTACGCCGACATGCCGCGCTGGGCCTTCCACTTGCAGGTGTATTTCCTCAACGGTCGCTTCCGCCAGACGCAACGCATCAAGGAGTTGGTGCAGGCGGGCAAGAGCGTGATTCAGGACCGCACGATTTACGAAGATGCCCACATCTTCGCGGCCAACCTGCACGAGTCGGGCCAGCTCGTGGAGCGCGATTACCAAAACTACTACGCCTTGTTTGAGACGATGATAGGGCTCGTGAACCCGCCCGACCTGCTGCTCTATCTGCGCGCCGATTTGCCCAAGCTCATCGGCCAGATTGAGAAGCGCGGGCGCGACTACGAAAGCTCCATCAGCATCGAGTATCTCAAAAACCTTAACGAGCACTACGAGCAGTGGATTGCCAACTACAAGGAAGGTAAGCTGCTGATAATCGACGTAAACGAGCTCGACTACGTGAAGCGGCCCGAGGACTTGGGCGATATTATTGAGCGGATAAACGGCAAGCTGTTTGGGCTGTTTTAAGAAATTCAAATACAGTTTGTCATGCTGAACGCAGTGAAGCATAACGGATTGCTATCCATCCAGCGCCGTATTTAAAAACCCGACCCACGGCCGCGCCGCCCGGATACCCGCCACTACGCGCTCAATAAAATCAGGCCGTAGCGTTTCCTCATCCGAGAACAGCCGTCCTACGCCGTAGCTTTTCAGCTTCAGCCACGGCAGCTCGGGGTCGGTGGCGGCGTAGCCGCGCGGCGGGCGCGTGAGCTGCGGCGCGCTCATCTCCAGCCCGTTGGGGAAATGCGCTAGCAACTCTTCATCTTCAATGCGGCGGTGAAACTCGTCGCCGCTATAGTGAATTTCCTGCCGGATGGCCGCCAACTCGGCCGGGGTGGGGGTGAAGCGCCCGGCCCGCAGCCACGAGTGGCCGCCGGGGCTCAGGGCCAGGTAGTAGCCGGCGCGCTCGGCGTGCCGCCCACCCGGCACCAGCCCCGAGCCAAAGCGCCGCTTATACGGCTCGGGGTCAGTTTGGCTGCGGTCGTTTTTGTGCAGCCGAAACATCGCCTGCGCAGGCGTCAGCTCCGCTAGCTCGGGGGCTACGGGCGTAACCTGGCGAATGACCGCGGCCACGAGGTCGGCAAAATGGTCGCGGGCGCGCAGGTAGTCGGCGCGGTGCGCCTGCATCCAAGTGGTGTTGTTATTGGCCGAGAGGCGGCGCAGAAAATCCAGTACGAAGGCGTTGTCCATTTTAGGAGTTATGAGTTTTGAGTCGGGAGTTCTGAGTTGAAAAACGAGAGTTTATTGATTTTGTAACTCAGAACTCCCGACTCAAAACTCATAACTCAATGATGTCGCCCACTTGCACGCGGCCGTTGGCGGGGCCGGTGACATTCTGGCCAAACATGATTTTATTGCCCACTTTGCGGTAGGCCGCTAGCGTGCGTAGCGGCTCGGTGGCCGGATTCTTCTCAGCAGTTTCTTGGTTGATGGTCGTGACTACGCAGCGGCCACACTCGCGCACGGCGCGGAAGGGCTGGCCCGCGATTTGGAAATCAGCCCATAGTCGCTCGGCGTCGGCGGGCAGGCCGCGCACTACCAGGTTGGGGCGGAAACGGTCCATTGGCACCGGCTCGGCAAGCTGGGCGTTGAGCTTTGCCAGCGATTCCTCGCTGGCCAGCAGGTAGGGGTAGCCGTCGGCGAAGCTCACGAGCGTGCCGGGCGGGTTCAGCTCTGGCTTGCCGGAGTCGGCGTCGCGGCGCACCATGTCCGACATATACACCAGCTTGCAGGCGCGGCCCAGCGCCTCGCTCAGCCAGGCATCGGCCTCGGGCGTGCCGCGCCAGGCAAATACCATGTCATCCCAAATCGTAACAAACAGCGTTTTATCCGGCGCAGCCTCGAAGGGGATGTAGAGCGGCAGCAGCTCGGGCCGCTGGCGGTGGCGCAGCAAGAAGCCGTTATACGCGCTCTCCACGGCCAGCAGCGCCATTTCGGCATGCTCGCGCTGGGTCAGGAAGCGGTTGCGCTCGTCTACTATCAGCCAGCGGCGGTCGTGGCGCAGGCCGCGCGGCGTGAGCTCGGCGGCCGGTAGGCTGATGCCGCCCAGCGACTTGACAGGATAAATGAAAATACCGGAAAGCGTAATCGCAGAAGAAAGGGCAGACATACCGCAAAGGTAGCGGCTCGGGTGAGGTGGGTGCGTCCGTCATGCTGAACGCAGTGAAGCATCTTGCGTGGTGCAGTAATCAGTACGTTTGATTTTACTGCACCACGCGAGATGCTTCACTACGTTCAGCATGAAAGGCGTATTCTATTGTCCTTACAATTTCTAATGCAACGCCCGCTTCTTCACCATGCCGCCCTTCGCATCGTTCACGCTGTGCATGATGATGAAAGCGCGGGGGTCGATGTGGTTGACCTCGGTCGTAACCTGCGCTACTTCGAGGCGCGTCACGACGGTGAACACGATGTCGATGGGGCTGGGCTGCTCGCCGCGCGAGCCGTAGCCGCGGTGCCCGGCGTACACCGTAACGCCCCGGCCGAGGCGCTCGGTGAGGGTGCGCCGGATTTTGTCGCTGTGCTCCGAGATGATGGTGACACCCGTGTATTCCTCAATGCCGCTAACTACGAACTCAATCGTTTTGGAAGCGGCCAGGTAGGTGAGGATGGAGTAGAGCGCCGTGGGCACGTCGAGCACCACCGCCACCACAATGAAAATCAAAATATTGAGCACCAGTACGAAATCGCCCACGCTAAGGCTGGCTTTGCGGCTCAGGTACACGGCCAGTATCTCGGTGCCGTCGAGCACGCCGCCGCCGCGCATGGCCATCCCGATGCCCGCGCCCAGGAAGAATCCCCCGAACACGGCAATCAGCATCTTGTCCTGCGTGATGACCGGAAAATGAACCGTTTCGAGCACCACGGCCAGCGACACAATGGCCAGCAGCGCCCGCACCGCAAAGCCCTTGCCCATCTGCCGGAAGCCCAGCCACACGAAGGGCAGGTTGAGCAGCACCAGCAGCACCGACAGCGGTGGGTCGCCGGGTAAGAGGCGGGCGGCAAGTAGCGAAATACCAGTTACGCCGCCGTCGAACAGGCCGTTGGGCAGCATGAATGCCTCCAGCCCCAGCGCCGCCGAGGCCACGCCCAGGGCGAGGTACACGCCATTGCGCAGCTCCTCGCGCAGCCGCGACTCGCCCGAGTGGGGGGTGTGTGGGTCGGGGGCATCGGCAATGACCGGGTGGCCGGTGAGGGCGGCGGCCGTGGCCTCGGCCGACAGCTCGGGTGTGGCGTTGGCGTGGAGCTGCCGCAGGCGGGCTAAAATCGATAAATGAACAATCATAGCCCTAGCTTACGCAAAAAAGCCCGCCTGCGCCGCGCCTTTATTGCTTTTTGGCGGCTTCCTGCTGCAAGGCCAGCTGCACGGCGGCATACAAATCAACAATGCCACCCGTAGCCGAAAGCGTGTAGAAATCAGCTTTTTTACCGCCCTCGCCGGGCACCAGCACCTGCGTGTGGTGCACCTGCGCCGACTCGCGAATGATGCGCTTCAAGTCTACCGCCGTGAGGCTGGGGAAGTACGACTTGAGCACCGCCGCTACGCCCGCCGTCACGGGCGAGGCCATGCTGGTGCCGCTCTCGTTGCCGTATTTGCTGCCCGGCAAAGTTGAGAATATGGCTACGCCGGGCGCGAATACGTCGACCTGACGCTTGGAGTAGTTGGAGAAGCTGGCGGGCAGGTTCTCATCGTCGGTGGGGCCGGAGGCGCCCACCGTCAGCAGGGTAGCGGGCACCGCGCCGTTCATATAGAGCGAGGCTGGGAAGTTGGCGTAGGTGTCGAGGTTCTTGTTCTCGTTGCCGGCGGCGTGCACCAGCAGCACGCCTTTAGCCTCGGCGTACTTGTAGGCCGCTTCCACGGCCGGGCGCTGGGGCGAAAATTCCTTACCAAAGCTCATGTTGATAATCTGCGCGCCGTTGTCCACGGCGTAGCGGATGGCGTTGGCCACGTCCTTGTCGCGCTCGTCGCCGTTGGGCACGGCGCGCACGCTCATCACGCGCACCGGCGCGCCCGCAATGCCCTGGATGCCCAGGTTGTTATCGCGCGCCGCCGCGATGATGCCCGCCACGTGGGTGCCGTGCAGGGCGTCGGGGCCGGTTACGTCGGCGTTGCCGTAGTAGCGCTGCGTCACGTCGTCGGGGTTGTCCTGCACGATGTCGGCGCGGGGGTTGAACTTGGTGTTCAGGCCAAACTCCAGCTGCTCGCGCAGCTCCTTGCCGCCGTTGGTCATGTCGGCCACTAGCGCGTCGGTGTCGGCCGCGCCGCTTTCCTTCATAAACTGGTAGATGGGCGCGAGCTGCGGCGTGGCAGCGGCGGCCTTGCGCATCACGGCCGTGTCGATTTTCTCCGTGCCCAGCTGGGTTTTGAGCATCGTGAACATCTGGGTCATGGGGCCGCTCATCTGGTCGAGCTGCTGCACCTGCTCGGTCAGCTCGGCTTTCTTGGCGTCGTAGGCTTTCTTGGCCTTGAGGTATTGGGCGTAGTCGGCCTTGTCGGCGGCCTTAATCTGGGCGGCGGTTTTGCCGGCGAAGCGCGGCCCGAACTTGGCTACCACGCGGGTTACTTCCAGCGTTTCGGTGGAGATGTTGCGCCCGTCCTTGCCACCCAGGAAATTCCAGCCGTGGATGTCGTCGATGTAGCCATTCTTGTCGTCATCGATGCCGTTGCCGGGAATCTCACGGGCGTTGCGCCAAAGCACGGGTTTCAGGTCCACGTGGGCCGTATCGATGCCCGAGTCTATTACGGCTACTACTACGGCGGTGGGCACGCGGCCTTTCAGCAGCTCGGCGTAGGTGCGGGTGGCGCCCACGCCGGGCGTTTTGTCGGCCTGCGGGTCGCGCAGGTACCACTGGGCCTTGGTGGCTTCTTCCACAGTGGGGCCGGTGGGGGTGGCCTGGATGGGGGCCGGCTTATCAATAACCACCGCGGCGGGCGGGGCCGTCTGGGCCACGGCAAGCGTGGCGGTGAAGGAAAGCGAAGTGGTCAGCGCGAGGCGCGGCCCAAAGGAAAGGCGGGTGGAGAGCATCAAAAAGAAGTGAATACGGCGCAAAGAACGGCCGCCTGCGATAGACGAGCGCGGGCGGCGCAGTGTTGCGCGGGTGAGGTAGTCCCGTAACTTCGCCCGTCTTAGAAAAGCTCACTTATGCGCTTATTATTACCTGGCTGCGTGCTGCTGGCGCTGCTCGCCGGCTGCGAAAGCCGCCAGCAAGTAGCCACTACACCCACCGCTGCGCCGCCAGTGGCAGTAGCGCCGCCCGCGCCGATGGCCCCCGCGGCTGCGCCGCCCGATACGATTGATAACACGCAGGCCTACCAGGGGAATTTCTCTGAATTTCAAGCCGACACGCTGCTGAAACTGGGCACGCGCCACTACTGGCTGCACCTGAGCCAGGTAGCCGATTCGACTAAGCCCATCGAGTACGCCCCGGCCGTGATGGCTGGCAAGTACTTCGCCGCACCTTCCGACACGGCTTGGCGTGCCCACCGCGTGCGCGGCTACGAAGGCACCTATACCTTCACGCTACGCGACTCGGCCCGCCGCGCCTTGGTATTCACCAAAAAGCTGCACAAGCGCGACTTTCTGCGAACCGATAAAGGTGAGCTACTGACGCTGAGCGAACCCGATTTTCGGTACCAGGGCTACAGTAGCGGCCTGCGGGCATTGGTGTTCACTGCCTATTTTGGCCTGCCTAGCAGCGATGTTGCCAACCGCACCGCCTTGCTGCTCGATGCCCGCAACGGCCAGGTAAAAGGTATGTATAGCATCGGCAGCGCCTCGTTTGAGGCCATCGACTGCGACCCCCAGGTGGCACCCGGCGGGCAGGCCGTGCTCACGTGCGGCGGCCAATTGCTACGGGCGGGCCATTCGCCACTGTCCTTACGGCGGCCCCACGCCGAGGTGCGGGCGGCCCGCTTTCTCACCGATACCACGCTGCTCGTGGTCTACGGGTTTGGCGACTATCGCCCCGCCCGGCGCGAGGCAGAGTCCGCATCGGCCGAGACAGGCCCCCTGTCCGTAGTCGATGCGGCTGTCACGGCCGTGCTATCCCAGCCCGAGATGGAATTTACTTCCACGCCCGCTCAGCAGCGGCTACCCAATGCCTTTGTGCTGAGCACCAGCGGCCGGCAGTTGGCTACCTTCCGCTACACGGGCTGGCTGCCCGATATGGGGTATTCGATGCCGCGCCACTTTGCCGCCACTACGCGCACGTACTATTTTTTAAATGGTGAAAACGATAAGCCCAAAAGCCTGGTGCTGCTGCCAAAAGCCTGGCCTGACAGCGCGATTCAATTGCCGCTGAAGAAGCTGCCGAAGTTTCAGCCCCCGCGCCACCCGAAGGAAATCAAGTTCACTATCGGCGACGGTATGTATGACTATACGTTTTATACCGACAGTGCCCAACCGCGCCGCGTGCGCTACGCGCGCCGCCGGGCGGCGGGTAATTACTGATGTAAGGATTGCATACAAGTAAACTGTCATTGTGAGCATAGCCAAGCAATGACAGATGATTTTGCCGAGATTCTGCCAGCTGTTACACCTCCACCACCTCGCCCGAGCCGAAGTAGTAAATCAGCCCGCGTACCTCCACGTAGCCGAGCTCGCGAAACAGGCGGGCGTACTCGCGCAGGCGGGTCTTGTCCTTCTCCTGGGGCGGGGGCAGCTTGAAATCGAGCATGGTGACCGACTGCGCGGCGCGGCTGGCACCCGCGCCGAATACGAGGCGGTCGGGCTTGTAGGCGCGGTGCGTGTGCCCGCCAATGAGGATGGGGCGCTCCGTTTCCACGGCCAGCCCCTCGGCGAAGTAGGGAGCCAGGCGGGCATCGGCCAGCAGGGCTTGCAGGCGGCTTTCCAATTCGGGTTTTTCGGGCTGGTTGATGAAGCCCTCGGCCGTGAGCTGCCGCAGCACGCGGGGCAGGTCGGCGGCCGAGAGCAGCCGCCGTAGCGCGTAGTGCAGCTTGCGGTTTAGCTCGCCCTGCGCCTCCTGCTCGTCAAAATCGAACACCGTGGTAGCGTGGCGGCGCAGCTTGAGGCGCTCGTGCCAGTCGGTAGAGGTGAGGTTGACCAGCGGGAAGTTTTGAGTTTTGGGTTTTGAGTTTTGAGTTGAGGGCTTTGCAGTGGCGCCTTGGCTGAGGACGAAGCTGGTGGTGTCGGGTTGCCAGCGGCCGAGGTGGCGCAGGTAGCCGGCGAGTAGGTCGGCCACATCGCGGGCGGGGCCTTGCAGGGCGGCGGGCTCGGGGGCGGCGGTGCTCAGGGGCAGCTCGGCGGCAGCCTTTTTGGGCTCGGCGGGGCTTTTGCTGATGACGTAGAGCCGGTAGCGGGGCCGGGTGAAGGCCACGTAGAGCGTGTTGAGGCCGTCGAGCAGGGTTTTTTCGCGCTCCTCCACGTCTTGCGCGGCCAGGGGCGTGTAGGTCAGGGCTTTGTTGAGGCGCACCACGGCCACGTCGGGCAGGCCGGGCAGGGGCTTGTCGGCGGTTTCGAGGCGGCCCCAGAGCATGGTATCGGTGCGGGGCACCAGCGCCCAGTCGGCAAACGGCACGATGACGATACCATACGCCAAGCCCTTGGCCTTGTGCACCGTCGTGATGGTGACGGCATCGGTGCCGCCCGGCGCGTTGATGCTCAGCGCGCCCTTGCGCTCATCCCAGTAAGCCAGGAAGTTGCCGAGGTTATTACCGTATTTCAGGCTGTACTCCAAGGTCAAATCCAGGAAGCGAAACAGGTAGTCGCTTTCCTCATTGGCCCCCAGCAGCCCGAAGGTGCCGATGAGCTTTTCGGTCAATTCATACAGCCCGAGGTTGCCCGTTTTGTCTTCCTCCACGTCGAAGCCCAGGCTCCGCAGCTCCTCAAAAAACGGCTTGCCGCTCTCTTTGTCATTAGCCACGTCGGCGATGTGCCGCGCCCGCGCCGGGGTGGGCGGCTGCCGCCGCACCACCTTGTCGAGCAGCAACAGCGCCTCGGCCCGCGCCAGGGTGTCGGCGCTCTGGTGCAGCACCCGCATGGTGGCCACCAGCAGGTTTACTACCTCGGCAAACTGCAAGGCCAGCGAATCGGCCGAGATAATGGGAAAGCCGCGCTCCTTCAAGAACTTGGCTGCCAGCCGGCTTTGCCAGCGCGTGCGGCACAAAATAGCTACGTCGCGCAGGGCGTAGCCATCGGCCCGCGCCTGCTCGATGAGGTGCAGCGCCAGGTAGCAGGTACTTTCGTTGTAATCGAGCACCACTTCGGCAGGGTAGCCGGGGAGGGGTTCTGCGAGGTACTGGCCGAGGGTGGGGGCGTAGGGGCGGGCGGGGGCGTCTTTGTTGGTGAAGAGGAGTTCGACGTGACCGGGAAGAGGTTTGAGTTCTGAGTTTTGAGTTTTGGGTTGGTCAGAATTAACTCCTAACTCAGCACTCTTAACTCTTAACTCCCCCGGCACCTCCTGCTGAAACCCATCCTCAAAAATCCCCGCCACCAGCTCGCCGTCCACGCTGCGCTCCCGCACATAAGTAAAAAACTCATTATTAAACCCGATTATCGCCGGCTCGCTGCGGTAGTTCACCGCCAGCGACTTGGGTTCTAAATTCTGCTGCAAGGTGTAATACCGCTCGCTTAGTAGCCGCTGCATGTCCACGTCGCGGGCGCGGGCGGCCAGCGTGCCCGTGTCGCGCTGGTAGAGGCGCAGAATCTGCTCCAGCTCGCCGCCGCGCCAGCGGTAAATGGCCTGCTTGGCATCGCCCACGGCCAGCGAGAGTCCGCCGTTGCCCACCGCGTTTTCGACCAGCGGCAGCAGGTTGTTCCACTGCAACACGGAGGTGTCCTGAAACTCGTCAATCAGCAAATGGCGGTATTTCTCACCCAGCCGCTCGTAGATGAACGGCACCGGCTCGGTGAGCACGATGGCCGCGATGCGCCGGTTGAATTCCGAAATCAGCACCACGTTGCGCTCGCGGCTGATTTCCTCCACCAGCTTGTTCAGCTCGCTCAGCAGCGAGGCGTGAAATAGGAAGGGCTGCAAGGCTTTTAGCAGCAGGTAATTGGGAAGGTGAGAAAGGCGTAGCTCCAGCAGTTCGCCAAAGGCCGCTTCCAGCTCGGGCTGGGTGGCTTCGATGGCGGGCACCAGGCCCGCCTTTTTGGCCTTATCGCTCCACCACTTGCCGCTTTCCACCACCTTGCGGGCCGTGGCGGTGGGGAAATCGGCCTTGGCATCGGGCGCGCCTAGCCAGCGCTCCCAGCTGCGGAAGTGCCCGTGAATGCCGTTGGCCCCGCCCGCCAGGTGCTCGGCCTCGATGCCAGCGCCGGCCAGCGCCGCCAGTGCCCGGTCGGCCTGCGCCTGCACCTGCTCTTCGAGGTCGCGCAAGCGCTGCCGGATGTCCTGGTCGAGCGCCCGGAAGTCGGCCATCGTCTTCTGGCCCAGCTGCGCCACGGCCTCGTGGACACTCTCGCTGAAGAGGTTGCGACCGAAGTTGAGCAGCTCGTCGGGCAGGCGGTTCCAGCTGCGGCCCTCCTCGGCCTGGCCCAGCGCGTAGTCGGCCAGGGTCTGGCTCAGTAGCTTGCTTTGAGGGTCGCGGTTCACCTTGTCGAGCAGCGCGGCTACCGCCGAGCGCAGCACGCTGTCGGTATCCAGCTCCACCTCAAACGTGGCCGGCAGCCCCAGCTCGCGCGTGAATGCCAGCACGATGCGCTGCACAAACGAGTCGATGGTGCTCACCCCAAAGTCGGCGTAGTGGTACAGCACCAGCTTAAACGTGGCCCGCGCCCGCTGCCGTACCTCGCGCTGCCACTCGGCCGCCGTGCGCAGCTGCGGCGGCAATTGGGTTTCCTGCGCCAGCTCGGCCGCCACCTCGGCCAGCAGGGCATCGGGCTTGTCGTCAGCGTCTTGCGCAAAGCGTCGCAGCGCCCCCACAATGCGCTCCTTCATCTCGCCCGCCGCGTCGTTGGTGAACGTGATGGCCAGAATATTCTTAAAATAGCTCGGGTTGAAGCTGCGCTCGCCGGTGGGGTCGGCGGGCTGCGGGTAGCCCAGCGCCAGCTTGAGGTATTCTTTCGTTAATTGGTACGTCTTGCCGGAGCCGGCCGAGGCGGAATAGATGCGGAAGGGGGCGGGCATTATTATAATTTGCTCAGTAAGAATAGAAAAGCAATGGATTGGAATGAATTGAGGAAGAGCGTATATCGCATAGACGGTTCCTTGCGAGATATCTACGTATTAAACACGACCAGAGCGGATTGGAGTAAATGGTCTGATTATGTGAGCGTCAATTACCAAGTTAGTTGGTACGCTGAGGACTATAATGACGGAGTGTCTGTGAATCGAGTTGATTCCTCATTTATAGACCACCGTTGGGATTCCGAACAATACGTAACAACCGCGAGTATCTTCTTAAATAAGACGCAGATAAACTGTCATTTCTTTATAGAGTCGCAAATAGAAAACGACATTGACCCAAAGGAAGTAGAGTCGTTAGATGACCACAATATGGTGGTAGATTATATGAAGTCGATTTCTAAGCTTCTGGGTAAAGAGGTGATTTTGACGGAAGAAAACAATGAAGAGGCAATTTGGATAAAGGTTGCTGGGGACGAAGTTTGCTTTTTCAAACTCTAGTTGTTTGAATACCAAGCTTTGCCGCCACCTCGCCCGGCACCCTAACCGGCCGGCCGCTGCCGACATCCAGCAGCACCCACTGTGTTTCGGCGGCGCAGAGTAGCTGCCCGTCGGCCACGCGCTCGATGCGGGTGCAGCGCTTCGAGCTGGCGCCCTTCACGTCGGCGACCCAGGTGAGGGCGCGGAGCTCGTCGCCCGCGTAGGCCGAGCGCAGGTAGCGAATTTGGTGCTCCTGCACCACCCACACCTGCGGCGGCATTGCGGGGCCGGTGGGGTAGAGCGCGTGCCAGTGGGCGGCGGCCACATCCTGCACCCAGCGCACGTAGGCCACGTTGTTGGCGTGGCCGAGCTGGTCGATGTCGGAGGCTTCGACCACAAACGTGTGCTGAAAAGCGTGGGCCGGCGCGGCGGGCGTATTCATAAGGTAGAGAAGAAAGGTAGTTGCGCGGACTTTGTAGGCCGCGTCGATGTCAGGCCCGCTTTCAAACGCGAACTACAAAGTTCGCGCTACAGGCCAACCAGCTACTACCCGCGCCGCCCGCGAAAGTTTTTTCGCCAGGCCGATGAAGTTCGGAAATTCTATCTATCTTTGGCGCAACTCAAGGCCCCGTGTTGCTGTTCCGGTCCGCTCCGGTGTAGTTACATCTTAGGTCCCCAGCGTTCGCCGGGCTTTGATGATACACCAATTTTATTTTTTTATCATGCCGACCGGAACGGTAAAATTCTTCAATGAGACCAAAGGTTTTGGTTTCATCAAAAACGACGAAACGGGCCAAGACATTTTTGTGCACGTGACCGACCTCGTGGATGCCAAGACGCTCCAGGAGCGCGACAAAGTTCAGTACGAAGAAGCCCAAGGCCGCAAAGGCCCGAACGCCGTGAAAGTTTCGCTGCTTAGCTAAGCATCTTTCGCCTTTGTGCTAGTGAAAAGGGCGTTTCCCGAAAGGGAAGCGCCCTTTTTTGTTGCTCGCCGCCCGCGATTACTTCACCCCCCGGCCCCCTCTCCAAACAAGAGGGGGAGCTGGCCGCTAGCGGACGTTGTTAGGCGTCAGGCTCCCCCTCTTTTTTGGAGAGGGGGCCGG
>CAXYJY010000104.1:0-59727 GCA_964277755.1 uncultured Hymenobacter sp. | reverse complement strand
TTTTCGGAGAGGGGGCCGGGGGGTGAGGCGCCACGCTAGAAAGGCCTCGTTAGCCCTTGAATGCGACCTCGTTGAAGCGCAGCTCATTCTTGAACGTGCGCAGCTTGGTGTCCTCATCGATAACCAGGAACTCGATGCCCGCCATCTCGGCGAAGTCCTCCAGGTACTCGCTGGTCAGGTTTTGGCTGTAGCCGGTGTGGTGCGCGCCGCCGGCCAGAATCCAGGCCGCTAGGCCGGTTTTCATGTCGGGGTGTACCTTCCAGAGCACGCGGGCTACCGGCAGGTTGGGCAGGTCTTGCTCGGGGGCTACGGCCTCCACGGTGTTCACAATCATGCGGAAACGGTTGCCCATGTCCACAATGGTGGCGTTCAAGGCCGGGCCGGCGGGGCAGTTGAATACCAGGCGCACCGGGTCTTCCTTGCCACCGATGCCGAGCGGGTGAATCTCGGCGCGCACCTTGCCCTCGGCGATGCTGGGGCAGATTTCGAGCATGTGCGAACCTAGGACTTGCTCGTTGCCGGGCGCGAAGTGGTAGGTGTAATCCTCCATAAACGAGTTGCCGCCGGGCAGGCCGGCACCCATCACTTTCATGGCGCGCACCAGGGCCGAGGTCTTCCAGTCGCCCTCGCCGCCGAAGCCGTAGCCGTCGGCCATCAGGCGCTGGGTGGCGATGCCGGGCAGCTGCTTCATGCCGTGCAGGTCTTCGAAGGTGTCGGTAAAGCCCTTGGCGTTGCGGTCGGCCAGGAACTTGCGCATCCCCAGCTCGATGCGAGCCGCGTCGCGCAGGCTTTCGCGCTTCTCGCCGCCTTCTTTCAGGTTGTCGCCCAGCTCGTACTCCTTCTCATAGGTCGCCACCAGCTCGGCAATCTGCGCATCGGTCACGGCGTTCACCTCGGCCACTAGGTCGCCAATGCCGTAGGTGTTCACCTCGTAGCCAAACTTGATTTCGGCTTCTACTTTGTCGCCCTCGGTCACGGCTACGTAGCGCATGTTGTCGCCGAAACGCACGAATTTCGCGCCCTGCCAGTCGGCCCAGGCACTCGCCACGCGGCTCCAGATGCTGAGGCGCTCGCGCACATCCTCGCTCTGCCAGTGGCCCACGATTACCTTGCGGCTCAGGCGCATGCGCGAGCCGATGAACCCAAACTCGCGGTCGCCGTGCGCCGACTGGTTGGTGTTCATGAAGTCCATGTCGATGGCATCCCACGGAATGTCGCGGTTGTACTGCGTGTGCAGGTGGGCCAGCGGCTTTTGCAGGATTTTCAGGCCGTTAATCCACATCTTGGCCGGCGAGAAGGTGTGCATCCAGGCAATCAGGCCCACGCAGTTCGGTGTGTTGTTGGCCTCCTGCATCAGCTTGTAAATCTCCGTCGGGCCGGTCAGCACCGGCTTATACACGATGTTGATGGGCAGCTTGGTGCCCAGCTCCTGCGCGATTTCCTGCGAGTGGCGGGCTACTTCTTCGAGGGTTTCGGGACCGTAGAGGTGCTGCGAGCCGGTGATAAACCACGCTTCGTAGTTTGAAATGTCAATCATGAGTAAAATAGTACCGTGGACCCTGTGGGTCCGCGAGTTAAATGGTTTGGGTGCTAGCACGCGCGGACCCGCAGGGTCCACGGTACAGCCTACTGCCCGTAGTAAGAGTTAGCGCCGTGTTTGCGCTCGTAGTGTTTTTTAATCAAGGCATCTTTCAGCCGCGCCACGCCCGGCTTTAAGGTGCAGCTGAGGTAGGCCAGCCGCGCCACTTCTTCCAGTACCGCGCTGTGGTACACGGCCTTCTCTACGGTTTTACCCCAGGTGAAAGGCGCGTGGTTACCGACCAGTATCATCTCAACTTCGGCCGGCGAAAGGCCGCGCTTCTCAAACTCGTTGATGATTTGCCAGCCCGTCTGGTGCTCGTAGTCGCCGGCGATGAGCTCGTCGCTCATGGGCGGCGCGCAGGGAACGTCGGCGGTGAGATGGTCGGCGTGGGTGGTGCCCAGGATGGGAATGTCGAGCTGCGCCTGCGCCCAGGCCGTAGCGTAGGTGCTGTGCGTGTGCACGATACCACCGATGTTGGTCCACTCCTTGAAGAGCAGCGCGTGGGTTTTCGTGTCCGACGAAGGCCGCTTGGTACCTTCGACAATATTATTGTCGAAGTCCACAATCACGATGTCCTCCGGCTTCAGCGTGGCGTAGGGCACGCCGCTGGGCTTGATGGCGAACACGCTGCGCTCACGGTCTACCACGCTGGCGTTGCCAAAGGTGAAGAGCACCAGCCCGAGGGCCGGCAGCTGCATGTTGGCCTCGTAGCAGGCCTGCTTTAGGTCTTGAAACTGGCTCATTTAGGCGGTGGTGATGGCGGGGGTTTCGGGTTCCATTACCGGCTCTGCCGACTGCTTCGTCACGCTTTCCACGAACTTGCCCAGCGCCTGGTACTGCGCGTAGCGGGTGGCGTACTGGGCCACGCTCTCCGGGTTAGGGGTATAGGTTTCGGCGAAGCCACTACCCAGCGCCTTCTGCGAAGCCAGCACATCGGGGTAGATGCCGGCGGCCACGGCCGCGTACATGGCCGCGCCCAGCGCGGGCGCCTGCTCCGACACGGCAATCTTGATGGGCCGGTCGAGCACGTCGGCCAGCGTCTGCATCACGAAGGCCGACTTCTTAGCCACGCCGCCGATGCCGATAACCTGCTTAATCGGAATGCCTTCGCTCTCGAAGCGCTCCACAATCTGCTTCGAGCCGTAGCAAATGGCCTCGACCAGCGCGCGGAACACCTGCGGGGCCGAGGTACCCATCGTGAGGCCGGTGAGGGCACCTTTCAGCGCCTGGTTGGCGTCGGGGGTGCGGCGGCCGTTTACCCAGTCGAGGGCCAGCACGTGGCTTTCGGCGGGGTCTACGGCGGCGGCGGCTTTGGTGAGCTGCACGATGAGGTTGTCGCTCACTTCCTGGCGGTAAGCAGCTTGCTGCTCGGGCGTCAGCACCTTCGACTGCACGGCCTGCAAGGGCCACTCCAGCATCTGGCGGAACCAGGCCAGCAGGTCGCCGAAGGCCGACTGCCCGGCCTCCAAGCCCAGCATGCCGGGAATAACCGAGCCATCGACCTGCCCGCAGATGCCGGCCACCAGGTGGTCACCCACCTCGGCGGTCGGGGCCACCACGATGTCGCAGGTGCTGGTGCCCATCACCTTCACCATCGAGTAGGACTCGATTTCGCCGGCCACCGCGCCCGAGTGGGCGTCGAACGTACCCACGGCTACTATGCAGTTGGTAGTCAGGCCCAGGCGCTGCGCCCATTCTGCCGAAAGGTGCCCGGCTACTTCGTCGGCGGTGTACGTCTCGGTGAATAATCGATTGCGTAAGCCGGCCAGCTTAGGTTCGAGGTGGGTCAGAAACTCCTCGGGGGGCAGGCCGCCCCAGCTGGCGTGCCACAGGGCCTTGTGGCCGGCGGCGCAGCGGCTGCGCTTGAATTCGGCCAGCGGCTGGCCGGTGAGGGTCAGCGTGAGCCAGTCGCAGTGCTCCATCCACGAGTATGCGGCCTGCGCTACGGCCTCGTCCTCCCGCACGATGTGCATGATTTTAGCCCAAAACCACTCCGAGGAGTAGATGCCGCCCTCGTATTTGGTGTAGTCCTCGCCACCCCAGGTGCGGGCTTTGTGGTTGATTTCGGCGGCCTCGGCCAGCGCGGTGTGGTCTTTCCAGAGCACAAACAGCGCGTTGGGGTTTTCGGCAAATTCGGGCAACATGCCCAGCAGTTGGCCCTGCTCGTTCACGGGGCCGGGCGTGCTGCCAGTGGTGTCGATGGCGAGGCCCAGGATTTGCTCGGCGGGCACCTTTTTGGCTACTTCGCTCACCGTGGCTTCGAGGCTTTCGAGGTGGTCGAGCGGATGCTGGCGGAAGCGGTTTTTAGCGGGGTTGCAGTACTGGCCCTGCTTCCAGCGCGGGTAGTAGTGCACGGCCTGCGCGATTTCGGCGCCGGTGCGGGCATCCACGAGCAAAGCGCGGGCCGAGTCGGTGCCGTAGTCGAGGCCGATAACGTAGGCCGGGGTGGCGGTTTGGTCTGGCACGGGTTGGTTAATTAATCGTTGTTAGTTACTTATAATCGTCTGTCATGCAGAGCGCAGCGAAGCATCTCGCGTGCTGCACTAATCTCAAAAACACAAGGAGTTACTGCACCATGCGAGATACTTCGCTACGCTCAGCATGACGGACGTTTTTTATTTCCGCACCCCAAACGTGTAGCTGGTGGTGGTGTGGTAGGTTTCGCCCGGCTTCAGCACCGTGCTCGGGAAATCCTTCTGGTTGGGCGAGTCGGGGAAGTGCTGGGTTTCGAGGCAGAAGCCGGCGTGCTTGCCGTACACCACGCCATCCTTGCCTTTCAGCGTGCCATCCAGGAAGTTGCCGGTGTAGAACTGCACGCCGGGCTCGTCGGTGGTTACTTCCATGGTGCGGCCGGTGGTGGGCTCGTACACGGTGGCCGCGCTGTGGTCGCCGGTGGCCTGGTTGAGCACCCAGTTGTGGTCGTAGCCGCCGGGCACCTGCGCGATGCGCTCGCCAATGGCGTGCGGCGTGGTGAAGTCGAAGGGCGTGCCTTTCACCGGCTTCAGCTCGCCGGTCGGGATAAGCTGGTCATTCACCACCGTGTAGCGGTCGGCCGGAATGGTAACCTGGTGCGCCAGAATATCTTTGCTTTGGCCCAGGGCCAGGTTGAAGTAGGCGTGGTTGGTGAGGTTGACGGGCGTAGCCTTGTCGGTAGTGGCGGCGTAATCGATTTTGAGGGCGTTGTCGTTGGTGAGGGTATAAGTCACCGTCACGTTGAGGTTGCCGGGGTAGCCTTCCTCGCCGTCCTTGCTCAGGTAGGTCAGCGTCAGGGTTTGCCCGTCGCTGTCCGAGCCGGGCTTGGCGGTCCAGATTTTCTGGTCGAAGCCCAGCTTGCCGCCGTGCAGCGAGTTGCCGTTATTATTCACGCCCACCTGGTACTCCTTGCCGTCCACCGTGAATTTGCCCTTGGCGATGCGGTTGCCGTAGCGCCCAATCAGCGCGCCGAAATAGGGGTTCGACTTGCGAAACTCGGGGCTGAGATAGCTCTCGGCCTTGTCGAAGCCCAGCACCACGTCGGAGATTTTCCCGTCCTTGTCGGGCACGAGCAGGCTGGTGAGCGTGCCGCCGTAGGTGCTGATGGTGGCCTTCATCCCCTTGGCATTCGTGAGGGTGAAGAGCTGAATTTCCTGGCCATCGGCGGTTTTACCGAAAGAGGCAGAAGTAGGCATGGTGGAGGCGGTAGTGCCAGTGGCGGCCGAGTCGGCCGGGGCCGTGGTGGTAGCGGCTGCCTTATCCTGGCTGGTGGTGGGTTTAGAATCGCAGCTGGCGAGCAGCAGCGTAGCGCCTAGGCCGGTGGCCAAAAGCGCGAAACGGTGGGAACTGGACATGAAAGAAGTAATAAAGAAGAAGTAACGCACACTCACTTGTTGGCTAAACGGGCCCACCACGCGGCGCGCACGCACCAGGTAGCTGTTCGCGCCGAACCTAGCTTATAGCAAGCCAACCCGCTGCGGAGGCTCCGACTGGCCCCGCAAGTTATACACATGCAGTAGGGTTGGCCCCGCACCGGCTAGGCTACCTGGCTCCCTCACAAAGCCGCCTGCCGGGCACAACGGCTGGGCGGGCGCCACCGACAGGCAGTCGCGGCGCGCACTAAATCTGCCTGGTTGCGCACTCAGTAGCAACACCTTTCCAGGCGGCCGGCGGGCTTGCCTCTCTCTCGCTTTCAACATACTACTACCGGGTGGGAAAGAAGATAAGTGTACTCTAATCAGACTCACGGCCCGCCTTCAGTACTACCTACACAATCGATTGTGCGAAACAGCCTAAAAAAGCGCCGGGGCGGTAAGCTTGGGGTAAAACCTTTGAGCTTAGCGCACGGCGACAAATAGGCTGGCTGAAAACAAGTGAGCAATATTAATCAGGATTTTACGAAACAGCAAAAAATACCGGCCACCGGCAGCGCGGTGGCGACCCCAGACGATGAGGCAACCCCCAAAAAAACTCCCCGACGGAGCGCCCCGGCCAGTCGGCCAAGGTTCTCCGTCGGGGAGCACCAAGTAGCGTTTCGCTATTGCACCAGCAGCTTGGCCGAGGCCGTGCGGCCGCTGGCTTGCAGGCGCAGGGTGTACACGCCGGCGGGCAGGTGCTGCGTAGCGAGCGGCAGGCGCTGGCTGCCTTCGAGCAGGGCGGCGGGGCGGGTACTTATCACCTGCCCCAGGGCGTTGAGGATGGTGAGCGTGGCGGCGGCTGGGGCCGGGCTGGCCACCCACAGGCTGGCCGGGGTGCTGGCACTGGCCGGATTGGGCGCTACGCTCAAGCTGAGCTCGGCCAGGTGGCCGGGCACGGCTACCGTGCGCACCGGGCTGTAGGCGGCCGACTTATCATGGTCGACCGTGCGCAGGCGGTAGTAGAGCGTGGGCGCGCCGCCGGGCAGGGCGGCATCGCGGTAGGCGTAGGCGTGGGCCGTGGTGCTGGTGCCCTGGGCCGCTACCTGGGCTAGCGGCGCAAAGTGCTGGCCGTCGAGGCTGCGTTCAATCTCGAAGTGGTCGGTATTGAGCTCCGAGGCTGTGTTCCAGCTCAGGGCTACCGCGTCGGGGCCTTGCAGCCGGGCCGCGAAGGCGGTAAGCTGCACCGGCAGCGGCGCGGCGCTGGAGCTCACCGTGTAGAGGGCGTTGAGCTGAGTGGTTTCGACCGCTACCGAGCGGGCGGCACCGCTTTGCGCGGGGCCGTGCATCGTCCAGGTCGCGCCGCCGTCGTCGGAGCGCCACACCTGGGCATTGGTGCCCACGAAAGACAGCCCGTGGTCGTCGGCCGGCAGCCAGCTCAGGGTGAGGGTAGCGGGCGTGGCCAGGCTGGTAGTCGTGCTGCTGAGCGCCCACACGCGGTCGATGCCGTGCTGGGTGGGCATATTTGGGTTGGCTCCGTAGCTGAGGCCCGCCTGAGCCAGGCCCGCCCGGCGCTCCACGGTGAGCGGAAAGCTGCCGCCGGCGGGGTCGACGGACACGCCGAGGCCGCCCATATCCACGGGCTGGCTGCCGCCGAGGCTACGCGCCTGGGCCACGCGGCCCTTGAGGTAGTGCGCGTCGGTTTCGCCCACGATGGTGGCGGCCGGCCCCAGCGTCAGCACCGAGGTAGCATCGCCGAGCAGGTGGCCGCTGCGTAGCGTAAGGGTGCCGAGCACGGTGCCGCCGCTGGTGAGGGTAGTGCCGGCCGGCACGTCGAGGTCGAGGTTGGGCAGGGCCGCCGCGCCCAGCGCCAGCACGTGGCTGGTAGTGGCGTTGCTTTCGACGAGCCGCACCGTGGCCGCGCCCGCGCCGATGGCACCGGTATTGATAAAGTCGCCGCCCGCCACCAGCAGCGTGCCGCTGGTGGGCTGGTAGGTGCCCGCGTTGCGCACCGTGCCGGTGTTGTAGAGGCTGCCGGTCTGGTTAAGAACACCGCCCGCCGGGTTGGTGAGCGTAGTCTGCGCCCAGCCGGCGTGGCCGGCGGCCAAACCCAAGCCCAGCACCGCCAGGCCGGGCCAGCAGCGCGCCCGCATAAGAAAATAAAGAGGCTTCATAAAATAGCTAGCAAGTACATAGTGAGCAAACTACACGCTGGGGCCGCCGCCCGGCACCGGGCCGGGCGGTGGCCGGCGCGCCTACTTGGTGCTGGCCGTGATGCCGGCACCTTTCAGGGCCTGTACTTCGGTGCGCAGGGCTTGCAGGGCGGCCTGCATCTCGCCGAGCGTGCTGGCCGAGGCCTTCTCCTCCAGGCTGGCTTTGAGGCCGGCGTTGGCAGCAGCCAGCTGGGCGTTGGCGGCTTGCAGGGCTTCTACCTGCTTGGCCAGCTCCTGGGTGGCGCTCACGTTGAGCATGGACAGGGCCTCGTAGTCAACGGTGCGCAGGTCTTTGACCTCGGGGCCAAATACGAAGAGCTTGGTTTCGGGCTGGGGCAACGCCACGGCGAAGCTGCGGGCATCGGCCACGGCAGTTACCGTGGTTTCGATGGTGCCGTTTTTCTCGCCTACCATGCGCACCTTGTCGCCCACTTGCAGGCGGTGCGGCGCTACCAGCGTCACCACGCTTTGGCCGCCGGCGGCCGGGGCCACCGTGCTGGTGCTGTATATGGTGGGCACGAAGCCGGTACCTTTGTTTACGGCCAGCGGATACACTTTTTCCACCTGCTGGGCGATTACTTTCTTGAAGGCCCGGTTACCGTACTGCACCTTGTCCTTCATCTGGTAGTCGGTTACCTCAATCTGCTTGAGCAAGCCCAAGTCACGCTGGTTGTCCGAGAGGCCAGTCACGGTTTTGAGGCGGGCATCAGATAAGGCGTTGAACTCGGGGGCCGCGATGCGGCCCGCCGCCCGGATGGACACGTAATTGGTATTAGCCCCAATTCCAGTATTGGTGAGGTTGGTAACCGTATTAAGGGCGTAGAATGCATACGTGCCGTTTACTATGCCGCCCACGGCGGCCACGTCGAGCGGATAGGCGGGCGTGGCGGTGCCGATGCCGATGTTGCCGCCCTGCGCGATGCTCATGCGCTTGATAAAGCCGCTGTAGAAGTCCAGCCCCAGGCGGTTGGTTCCGCCCACGGTGCGCGTCGAGCCGATGGCCTCGCCGCTACCCAGGCCAAAGGTGATGTAGCCGTTGCTAGCACTACCGGCCGTGAGCGTGCCGTTGTTGGCGTCGCTGTTGTCGATGATGAGGCCACTGCTGAGCGTAGCCATACCCGTGGTGGCGGCTACCGTGAGGCCCGCGCCGCCCTTGCTTTGCAGGCGCAGGTCGCCCACGTCGTTGCGCAGCGTCAGGGCGTTGGGGCCGTTCACACCGTCGGCACGGGCGTTCGAGTTGAGGTACAGCAAGGCGTAGCCGGTGTCATTGCCCAAGAGCAGGCGCGTGTGGGCGTTGGCCCCGGGGCTGGCGTTCAGCAGGTCCAGCCCCTGCACCGTATTGCCGTTGCCATTGAAGATAGTGCGGCCGGTGGTCGAGCTAAAATTCAGGTTGTTAGCCCCCAGCCCCACGGTGCGGCCACCCGTCAGGCTGCCGTCGGCAGTGTAGATATTGGGCGTGTTGGCGGCGGTCGGGGCCACGGCGCTGAGCACGCCGCTGGCGTCGGCCATCACCGCGCGCGAGCCCGTGCCGGCCAGGCTGCTGGCCGTGAGCGTGCCCGAGGTAGCGGCCACGGTGAGGCCCGCGCCGCCCTGGCTTTGCAGGCGCAGGTCGCCGATGTTGTTGCGCAAGGTCAGGGCGTTCACGCCGCCATCGGCCGTGCGCGTGCTCGAGTTGAGGAACAGAAAGGCGTTGCCGATGTCGTTGTTCAGCCCCAGGCGGGTGTTGGCGCCCGTGCCGGGGTTGGCGTTTTGCAGCTCTACCCGGTAGGTGCCGGCCGTGTTGCCGTTCAGGCCCACGTAGCCCGTGGTGGCATTGAAGAGCAGGTTGCTGGCCCCCATTGCCACGGCGCGGTCGCCGGTTAGGGTGCCATCGGCGGAATAGAAATCAGCCTTGCCGGCCGTGGCTACCCAGCCACCGTTGGCATACACGAAGGCCAGCGCCTGCCCGGCCGCGATGGACTGGCCGGCCAGCGTAGCCGGCTGCGCGGTGGGGTTCACCACCACCAGGTGCTGCCCGGCCACCGGGGCCGGCGTAGCGGCCGCGGTCAGAGCCACCGCCGCCGTGGGCGAGCCCGTGAGGCGCACCAGGCCAAAGCCCGTGGGGATGGTAGCCGCGTTGGCGCTCACAGCCGCCGTGGTTTCAGTTACCGCAATGGCCCCGTTTACGTCGAGCATGGTGCGGGGGGCGGTAGTGCCCGTGCCCACGCCCAGCTGCGCGTGCGCCGAGTGGTGCGCCATTGCCCCGAGGCCCAACGTCAACAGGAAAAGTTTAGTAGTATTTTTCATAAAAAGATAAAAATTTCTTATAAGAGCCTTACTCTTAATTGCTTGAAAAAATATAATGGTACTGTCGGTAGAAGTAGCGGCTTGGCCTACCCAGCGCCGGGGCACCACCCCAAGAGCGGCCCAGCAGCAGCGTACAGTGCCAGCCCCGAAGAATACTGAACTGCCAGCACTGGCTTGTGCCACGTTTTACCAGGCTTGTGCCAATTGCCTCACCTTTTTCTCAGATAGCTTAATAACAGCGTATTGCAAATTATTCCTCCTCTGCTTCAGCTTCCAGATACCGGAACACCTGTCCAGAATCTGGAGTCATTCGCCGCGAGTTGCCGGTCTGGCAAACTGAGGTGCGCGGCAGCCACAGCGGCGGGTAGCAGCACACCGAGCCCTGATAAAAAAGAGCCTCCAGCGCCATGCGGAAGGCTCTTTCTTGCGAAGCAGGTAGCCCGCGCGCTAGGCGGCGGCCAGCTGCCGACGGGCCGCCCGGCCCTGCGCCACTCCGAGTAGCGCGCTGAGCAGCAGGCCGGCCGCCACCAGCCCGCCGATGAGCGCCAGGCTGCCAGAGCTGGCAAACCGCACGGCCAGCGCGATGCTCGCGGCATTGAGCAGGGCCAGCAGCACGACCGTGCCGATTTGGGAACAGCCCAGCGCCAGCAGCCGGTGGTGCACGTGGTTTTTATCGGGGGTGAAGGGCGACTTGCCGGCCGCCATGCGTAGCACGAATACCCGCGCGGTATCGAACAAGGGCACGAACAAGATAGCCAGCGCCATGGCCGGCGCGGCGCTGCCCAGCGGCGCGCCGGCCAGCTTGCCCAGCTCGATAAACTGAATGGCCAGCACCGACACGATGAAGCCGCACACCAGCGAGCCGGTATCGCCCATGAAGATATTGGCCTTGTGGAAGTTGTAGCGCAGAAAACCCAGTATCCCGCCCACCAGGCAGGCGGCTACCACGGCGTAGTTGCCGTAGCCGGCCCCACCGTACTGAAAGAAGTAGTAGCCCAGCGTGCCGCTGATGAGCACTACCAGCGTGCCGGCCAGGCCGTCGAGGCCATCGATGAGGTTGATGGCGTTGGTGATGCCCACGATGGCCAGGAAAGTGAGGCCGTAGCTGAAACCCAGCGGCAGCTCCCCTACCCCCAGCAGCCCCTGAAAGCTCGTGATGCGTACGTCGGCCATGAGCATGACCACGCCGGTGGCCAGCAGCTGGCCCACGAATTTCTTGGCCACCGACACGGTAACCAAGTCATCCTTAAGACCCACGAAAAAGAGCAGCAGGCAGCCGGCCAGCAGGTATTGCACGCCGTTGCCGAGCGGGGCGAAGATGGTGAGCGCCGACAGAAAGCCCGCCAGCACGGCCACGCCCCCCAGCCGCGGTGTGGGCCGCGTGTGCACCGAGCGGTTGTTGGGCGCGTCGAACAGGTTTTTGCGGTGCGCGATAAACACGATGGATGGCACCGCGAACAAGGCGATTAAGAAAGCCCAGGCGGCAGCCAGCAGCAGGTCGATAAGAGACGATGAATTCATAAAATATGCGTTATAAATTATATTTCAACTAGTTATCACGCTTAATTCCCAACTTAAAGTCTTGTAAACAAACGTCATGCTGAATGCAGTGAAGCATCTCTACCGCTTCCTCCAAACTGCTCAACGAAGCGGTAGAGATGCTTCACTGCGTTCAGCATGACCCGTTTTTCGTTTTTCTTAGTTCAGGAACAAAGCCTTTTTCATAAAAGCTACTCGCGCACCACGCGCTGCTGGTAGCGCTGGGTGGCCGTGCTGGCGCGCAGCAGGTAGAGGCCCGCCGCCAGGCCCTGGCCGCTGAGCGTGGCCGTGCGGCTGCCCGGCGGCAGGGCCAGCACGCGCACCGCCCGGCCCTGGGCGTCGAGCAGCTCCAGGCGCAGCAGGTCTTCGCCGAGGGCGCTACCGTCGAGGTGCAGCTCGGCCCCGAACACGGTGGGCCACGCCACCGGCCCGGAGGTGGCAGCAGCCAGCGGCAGCACGGCTACTGGGCTGAAGCCATCGGGCCGGCCGGGCTCCAGCAAACGCAGGCGGTAGTACACCGCCGGGCCGGCGGCCTGGGCTAGCGTATTGTCGCGGAACGAGTAGCTGAGGCTGGCCCCGCCCCGCGCCGCTACCTGCCCCACCGGCTGAAAGCTGCGCCCATCAAGGCTGCGCTCGACTTGGTAGTGGCTGATGCCGCTTTCCTGCACCACCACCCAGTTCAGCAAGGCCGCGCTGCCCTGCGCCACCGCCCGAAACGACACGAGCGTAACCGGCAGCGGCGCGCCGCGCTCGGCCCACCCCACGGCAAACTGGCTGAAGCTGCTGAGGCCGCTGCGCAACGCGTAGCCGTGCGCTACCAGGCGGCCATCGCCGCCGTCGGGGCTGAGGGTGCCGCCGCCGGTGGTCCAGTCGGCCGCGCTGGTGCTGGCGTCGGGGCGCTTGAGAATGCCGAAGAGGTCGTCGGTGAGGTTGTCGAACGGGGCCAGGTAGGCGCGCACCGCATAGGTGCCGCCGGTGGGCTGGGCATCGGGCACGAGCAGCCAGCGCGTGGCGCTCACGCGCAGGTAGCGCAAAGCGCTGGGGTTGACATCGGCGCAATTGAGGCCAGTGTCGGGGTCGCTTTTGGGGCCAAAGCTGGCGTCGAGGTAGCTGGTGCCCGCCAGCTGGCTGCCGAGCAGGTCGAGGCGCGCGTACTGGCTGGGCGTGCCTACCGGGAAGGCGTAGACATCGGCGCTGCCCGGGGCCAGGTAGCGGCGCAGCGTGCCGGCCACGTAGCCGGTGCCATTGGCCAGCAGGCTGTTGGCGGCGGGGTTGGTATGCAGCCATTTGTAAGGGCCGGTGTTTACCACGCCCGCCGCGAGGGTTAGGCTGGTGGCCGAGGTAGCATCGCTGAGCAACGTGAGGCCGGCGTTATTATCAATTACTACCCGGCCAAAATTGCCCTGGCGTACTTGCTGCGCGCCGCTGCCCACGAAGGCTACCTCACTGCCGCCATCGGCCAGGATGGTACCGTCATTCAGCCAGTCGCCGCTCACGGCCAGCCCGGCGGCCGGGCCCAGCGTAAGCTGCCCGCCGGCGGCCACGTGCAGCGTATTCACCGTAGCGCCGGCGTCGTTGAGCACGGGGGCCACGGCGGCCGGGCCCACGGCCACGTCGGTGGCGGCGGTGGGCACGGTGCCGCTGGCCCAGTTCTGGCAGTCGAGCCAGCTGGCGGTAGCCCCGCGGCCGGTCCACTGCCCGGCCGGGCCGCTCAAGGGGCTGTCGGTGATAACCGGGAAGGGCCCGTTGTTGAGTAGCGGCAGGCAGCTGGCGCTGTTGGTGGCCACGCTCAGCACCTGGTACTGCGTGGTGCTGCTGCTGCCGGGTACGGGGTAGTCGTAGGTGGGGCCGGGCACGCTGAGCGTTTCGGTGGTGCCGGTCGTCAGGTTTTGCAGCACCAGCGTGAGCGGAAACTGCGCGGCGGCCAGCACCGTGGGCTGGCCCGTGAGTTGGTCGAGCCCCGCGAAGGTGAAGCGCAGCGGGTGCGCCCCCAGTTGCGGGCACACCTGCTGGCTGGCGCTGGTGGCCTGCGGCAGCGAGGCAAAGCTCCAGCCACTGGTATTACCCTGGTTGTTCGCATTCTGGCCGGCTTCAAAATAAGCCCCACCCTGGGCCTGGCTGTCGCGCAGGTAGATGTAGCTGGCGCACACCGTGCCGAAGGTCTTGCTCCACACGAAGGGCTGGCCGGTCACGGAGCTTTGCAGGGTAATGACCTTGGCCCCCGTGCCATTGGCCTGCACGGCGGCCCGCGCGGCGAAGGTGGTGGTGGTGCCGGCCTCAAACTGGTAGGTCGAGCCGGGGGCCAGCGTCAGCTGCCGCACGATGGTGTTGCTGCCCGCTACGTAGGTAGCGCCCGCCAGGTCGAGGCGGCTGAAGGTGCTGCCCGTGCCGCCCAGCGTGTGGGCGGTGCCATCCGCCAGCTGCACCACATTGTAAGTAAAGCCGTTGCCATTAAAAGCCACGCCGGTGCTCAGCAAAATGGTCGACGTGCCCGCGTCGAAATTCAGCGAGGCGGGCTGCGTGAGCGACCACGCCCCGGCCGTAATCTCGACCGCCGACGCCCCGAGCGTGAGCGCGCGGGCGGGCGGCGTGGGGGTGCCCCCGAGCGGGGCGCTGGTCAGGCTGCGCACCAGCACCGACTGGTCGTTGGTGAGGAGCGTGCCGGCCGTGAGGGTGAGGCCGCCCCCGCCGGTGCGCGGCTGCCGCAGGGCATCGGCCAAACTCACGGTAGCGCCGGGCGCCTCGATGGTGAGCGCGCCGCCGAAGGGCTGGCCGGCGCTGGTGAGCGTGCCCTCGCCCAGCAGCAGGGTTTCGCCCTGCCACTGCTGGCTCATGGCCGGGCTCCAGGTTAGCGGGCCCGATATGGCCAGCTGGCCAGCGCTCCCTACGAAGGTAGGGCTATTGGTAACCGCCGACCAATCCAGGCTGTGGCAGGCTGCCAGCACGGCATCCTGGGTCACGGTCTGGCCGGACTGCGTGAAGGAGCGGTTGTCGAACAGCACGTAGTCGAGCTGATTGGGAATGCAGACGCCGCCGGGGCCACCGCTGCTCAGGGCCCAGTGGGCGGGGTCGGTCCAGCGGCCCCCGTTGCCCACCCAGTACAGGGTGCGGGGCTGGGGTGGACTGGTGAAGGCGATGCCCGAGTTGCCGCCGTTGTCGAAGCACTGCGCGGCCGTCCACTGGCTGCCGCCCGCGAAGGTGACGTTGCGCAGCGCCGCGTAGCTGACCGCTTGGTTGGGCGCGCCGCCCGCCGGCTTGCTAAACGTGACGCGCGCCGTGCCCGTGCCGCCGTTGATGGTGACGTAACCCGAGCAGTTGCCACCCACCAGCAGCTGCGCATTAGCGTCGAAAAGCTGGCTAGAATTGTAGAAGTTATACACCCGCCCCGCCGCCAAACTCAGCTGCTGCCCGTAAGCATTACTAGCGCTGAGGTTGGCCGAGCCCGCGAAATTGAGCTGGCCAAACGTGGCTACCGCGCCGCTGCCCGATACCACGGTGGGCAGCGAGCCCGCCGCCGGGTCGGTAAAGCTCACCACATTGTAGCGCAGCCCCAGCCCCGCCCGAAAAAAGGCCGGCTGGTTACGCGTCGCGTTCGAGCTGATGCTGATAGTGCTGGTGCCCGCGTCGAGCGCTACGCCGGGCGCCACGTCCCAAGTGTAGGTAGTCCGCACGCCCACGTCGCTGGTGCCCGAGGCGGGCGTGAGGCTCACGAGGCTGCTGCCCAGCTGCACGCGCACGGCGGCGGCGCTCACGGGGCCGCTGGCGCTGCTGCCCGTCGTGAAGACCGAGCCCGTGCCCACGTAGCCGCTGGTGAAGCCCTGGGCGGTGATGTTCTGATTATTAGAGTTAAACGTGCCGGCCTCCACGTACAGCCGGCCCTGGGGCGACGTAGCGCCGGGGGCCAGCACCAGTGCATCGAGCAGCGAGTAGGTGCCGCCCACGGCCCGCACGTACACGCTCACCGGCAGCGCTACCCCGGCCGTGGCCACGGTCGAGGCCGGGCCGCCGGGCTCGTGGCCGCACAGCACCAGGTCGGCCTTGGGCGTGAAAACCAGGCCGGCCGCCAACGTCACCGAGCCGCCGATGCCGAGCTGCTTCTGTCCCAAGTCGGTAGCGGCGGTGGTGAAGGTCGGGGCCTGGGTCGTGCCCGTCCAGTCGAAGTCGCGGCAAAAGGCGTTGGGCCCGTCGAGGGTTACGACCTGCCCGGTGGCCGAAAAGGAATTGCCGTCGAAATGCACGTTGGTGCCCAGATTGGGCACGCAGCCGGCCGCCGCGCCGCCGCTGGTGCTGGCCCAGTGGCTGGCATCGTGCCAGCGCCCGCTGCCGCCCACCCAGTACAGGTCGCGGACGGAAGGCGCGGCGAAGGTGACATATTGCGTATTGCCCCGGTTCAGCGAGTTGGTAGCCTGCACGTTGCCGCCCCCGCCGCCGAAGGTAATGTCCTGCACCACCGCGTAGTCGATGCTGCGGCCGGCCCAGCCCGTGGCGCTGTGTACCACGGCCGCCTGCCCCGGCACGCTCGCCTGCAAGTGCGCCAGGCCAGCGCAGCTACCCGCCACGTCGAGCGCGGCCCCGGCCGCCAGCAGCAGCACCTGGCCGCTCGCCGGCCGCAGCACGGCCTCGGGCCCCACGCGCAGCGTGCCCGCGATGGTAGCCGCGCTGGTGAGGGTGGCATTGCCCTGCACGGCCAGCGTGCCAAAGGTGGAGTTGTCGACGCCGAGCGTGGCGCTGGCCCCGGCCGCCACCTCTACCACGTTGTAGGTTTGAGCCGAGCTGACAAACGAGTAGCTACTGGCCGTGGCGCGCGGCACCGCGCCCAGGCGCAGGGTGCTGGTGCCGGCCGCCAGCGCCAGGTTCTTGCCGGAAACTTCCCAGGCATTGAGCGGGCCCAGCAGATTGATAGTACTGTTATTCAAAGAGATGCTGCGCAGCCGGTTGCCCGTGCTGCGCACGCCGTAGCACCCGATGGTGGCCTGGCCAAAATCGACGTTACCCGCCGCCAGCAGCAAGCTGGGCGTGGCCCCGTACTGCACCAGGCTAGCATCGCTGACGAAGGTCCAGCCCCCGGTTTCGCTCTCAAAGCTGAGCCAGCCATTGATGGGCACGGCCTGCAAGTCGAGCACCTTGCCGCCCTTGGCGGCGAGCAGGCGAAAATTAGCATCCTGCCGGCCCATGCCGGAAGCCAGGCGCAAGCTGCCATTTACCTCTACGGTGCCGCTGCCCACCAGGCGCATGCCGCTCACCCCGGCGCGCACGGCCCCCGTCCAGTCGAGGTCGCGGCAGGTTACGGTGCCGCTCACCGTCACGGTCTGGCTGCTGGCGGCGAAGGAGTTGACGTCGAAATGCACGTCGTCGGTACTTTGGGGCACCTGGCCGTAGGCGGCGGGGCCGCCGCTGCGGCTGGCCCAGTGGCTGAGGTCGTTCCACTGGCCGCCGCCGCCCACCCAGTAGTAGTCGGCGGCGTGGGCCGACGACCCTGCCCCGAGCAGCAGCAACAATACGCCCCAGCGGCGGCTAAGTTTTTGGCAAACAACTCGAAGACAATGCACTAGCATAGAATACCATAGAAAGTAACAAGAAGCCAGCCCGTAGCCGGCCTCGGCCGGCAGCACCCGCCTTACCGCGCACGCGGCCAGGCAAGCGCTTGCCCTGACCACGCGCTACCAGCGCAGGCAGCCAGGGCACCAGCTCGAAAAGAAAGAAAAGGGCGGGCCGGGCGCAGTAGTGGCCCCCAGCGCCAACGGCCGCGCTAGCGCACGGTGGCCACCGCCACGGCGGGCAGCAGGCGCGGGGCGGCGGGGCGTTTCAACGCCAGGCGGGAAGGCGCGGCTGCCGGCCGGGCGCGGTGGGCCGGGCTGCCGGCCAGCAGCAGCCCGGTAAGCAAGCTCAGCAAGAGCAGCCAGTTTTTGGTAGAAGGGCCGGTCGAATCGGCAGCGGCAGCAGGTAGCATTAGTGACATAGCAGGGGCTTTTTTGCTACCCCTTGCCAGTAGCGTACCAGCTTACATTCTCAATGCTTATATATTAGTAAACAATAACTTACCGCAACAACAAGGCCGCGCGGCGTCTGATTTTCAGAATGCTTGTCTGAAAAATGGAGAGCCCAGGCGGACTAGTCGGCTTTGGGCTTGGCGCTGGCTTCGAGCTCGGCGTTCATGTCGGCCAGTACCTGGCGCAGCAGGCGGTCGGCGGCTTCTACCAGCGGCTGCAAACTGTCGTAGCGAAAGGGGCCTTCCCAGTTTTCGAGCTCGTCCATGATGGCCACGGCGGGCTTTATCTGCAAGTGTAGCAGGCTCGGGCGCAGCCGGTGCGCCGTGGCCTGCAAGCCCTGCAAATTGCCGATTTCGAGGGCGCGGCCCAGGTCGCGCAGGGCATTGTAGGTGCCGTTGATAAACGTCTTCAGCATCGACTCGACGAAACTCTGGTTGCCGCGCGCCGTATCCAGCAAGATGTCCAGCTTGTAGAGCGCGGTGCCGGGGGCGGCCTCGGCGGCGGGCGGCGGGGGCGCGGCTACTACCGGCTCGGCCGCCCGCTCCTCGGCGAGCGTGCCCGAGGGGCGCAGTATCCAGTCGTGTACCAGTTGCAGCAGCTCGTCCTCGTAGAAGGGTTTGGTGAGGTAGTCGTTCATGCCCACGGCCAGGCAGCGCTCCTTCTCGCCGTTGATGGCCGAAGCCGTGAGGGCGATGATGGGTGTCATCAAACCCAGCTCCTGGCGCAGGTACTTGGTGGCCTTAAAGCCGTCGAGCACCGGCATTTGTACGTCCATCAGAATGAGGTCGAACTCCTGGGCGGCGGCGCGCGCGATGGCTTCCTCACCGTTTTCGGCCTCGGTTACTTTCAGCTGGGCGGTACGCAAAAAGCTCTTGGCCAGCATCCGGTTGTACTCGTTGTCTTCGACCAGCAGCACGCGTTTGCCCTTGATTTGCTGGGGGTTGGTGATGGCTACTGACCGGCGCTGCGGCAGGTCGTGCACGGTGCCAATGGGCAAAAACAGGCAGAAGTGGCTGCTGGTACCCACGCCCTTCTCGCTTTCAATCTCAATCTCGCCACCCATGAGCCGGGCCAGGCTGCGGCTGATGCTGAGCCCCAGCCCCGTGCCGCCAAACTTGCGCGTGATGGACGAGTCTTCCTGGCTGAACTCCTGGAAGATGGACTTCAGGTAGGCCGGGTCGATGCCCACGCCCGTGTCGCTCACCAAGAAGGCGATAATCACCTGCTCGTTAAAGTAGCCCGCTACCTCACACTCCACCGTCACCTCTCCTTTCTCAGTGAATTTCACCGAATTACTGGCCAGGTTCAGCAATATTTGGGTGATGCGGTACGGGTCGCCGAGTACCACGTTGGGGATGAGCGGGCTCACCTTCGTAACGAAGCGCAGGCCCTTTTCCTCGGCCTTGTAGAGCATGGTTTTCTCGACCTGCTCGCAGAGGCGCGCCACGTTGAAGCCCACCCGCTCGATGGTCATCTTGCCGGCGTCGAGCTTCGAGATGTCCAGAATGTCGTTGATGATGACGAGCAGGTTCTGGGCCGAGGTCGTGATGGCGTGCAGGTAGTTGCTTTGGCGCGGGGCCAGGGTGGTTTTGGCCAGCAGCTGGCTCATGCCCAGGATGGCGTTCATGGGCGTGCGAATCTCGTGGCTCATGTTGGCCAGGAACAGCTCCTTGGCGCGGGCCGAGTCTTCGGCCTGCTGCTTGGCCTCGCGCAGGTTCAGCTCCAGCTGCTTCTGGTGCGTGATGTCGAGGTTGATGCCGATGGTGCCGGTGGGCTGCTTGTCCTCATCGTAGAGCGGGGCCGCGCCCACAAACAGCCACTTGTACTCGCCTTGCTTGGTAGTCACTTCCAGCTCGTAAGAGCCCGAGATGCCCCGGCGGCGGTCGGTGAGGCGTTCGCGCAGCTCCTCTATCTTGGCCGGCGACATGATGAGCGGGTGCAGGGGCTGGCCCAGCAGCTCCTCGGCCGCGTAGCCTATCATCTGGCAGTAGCTGCGGTTGGCGTAGATGACCCGGTAGTTGAGGTCCATCTCCACCAGCCCGAGCTGCATGTTGTCGATGATGTTGCGGTATTTCTCCTCCTGCCGCTTCAGGGTTTGCTCGGCCTGGTAGCGCTCCGTGATGTCCTCAAACGTCCAGAGGTGCCCGATGCTGTGCTGCTCGCGCCAGATGGGGATAAACGAGCGCTGAATAACGCGCCCGTTGCTCAGCGTCACGAGGTTATCGTAGAGCGGCTCGCGGCGGGCGATGGTCTGCGCCACGTAGTCCAGAAAATCATCCTGGTCGGTAAACTCGTATTTGGCCTGCTGCGCCACCTCCCAGTCGGTGAAACCTACCAGCTCTTCGGGGGCCACGCCCAGCCCAAAAATGCGGCAGAACGCCTCGTTGGTTTGCACGATGCGCTGGTGCTCATCGACCAGCAAGATGCCCCGTTGCAGGCTGCCGATGGTGGCCGACAGGCGTAGGGCGGCCACCATCAGCTCGTCGTTGGCTTTCTTATTGGCCGAGATGTCGGTGGCGAGGCCCGTTATCAGCAGCGGCTCGCCGTCGGGGTCGCGCCGCGTGATGAGACCCCGGCTCAGCACCCACAGGTAGGTGCCGTCGTGGCGGCGCATGCGGTGCTCGCTGCTGAAGATGGGTGTATTGCCGGCCTGGTAGTTGGCCAGGCGCCACACCAGCTGGGGCAGGTCGTCGGGATGCACGATTTCGGCCAGGCCCTGGTGGCGCTCATTTTGCTCGGCGGGCGGGTAGCCCAGCATGGCCAGCAGCTCGGGCGAAGGGCAGATGGCGTGCTTGTCGCAGTCGTATTCCCAGGTGCCATCGCCCAGCGCGTTCATGGCCAGCTGCTGGCGCAGCGCGCGGCGGCGGTCGGTTTCCTCGGCTTTTTTGAGCAGGGTAATGTCCTCAAGAAAGCCGCTGTACACGGCCCCCTGCGCATCGCGGTACGAGAGCGTGGCAGTGCCGCGCCACCAGATGAGCGGCCGCTCCGGCAGCACCAGCCGCCCTTCAAAGGCCCAGGGCTCGGTGCTGTCGTCGGCCGTGGCGGCAGCTACCGAGGCCAGGTAGCGCGCCCGGTCGTCGGGGTGGATGAACGGCAGCATGCTCGCCGTGTCGCCCGGCTCCGTGCCAAATAGCTCGCGCATGCGGGGGCTGGCGTAGAGCGAGGTAAAGCTGCCGTCGAGGTTTTTGCGCCAGCGAAATAGCACGCCCGGCACCTGCTCGGCCAGCTCGCGGTAGCGCCGCTCGCTTTCGGCCAGCGCCAGCTGGGCGCGCTTTTCCTCCGAGATGTCTTCCAGCAGCCCCACAAACAGCGGCTCGGCGGGCGCGGGCCGGCGCAGGGGCCGCATCCGCATGCGCAGCCAGCCGCCCTCGTGGCCGGGGCAGGGGTCGGGCAGGTCAAATTGAAACGGCGCGTGGCTGACCAGACCCATCGCAATAAGCGCCTGGGTGGCCCCTTCTACCGGCCAGCCACCTAGCCGCCCCAGCGGCTGCCCCACCAGCTGCGGCAGCGTGGCCTGGCAGCGGGTTAGAAAGCGCGAGTTGGCCCAGGTCAGGCAGCCCTGGCCGTCGGTGGTCAGCACGCCCACAAACAGGTCCTGCATCTGGGCCACGAAGTTGGGCAGGTCGCCCAGGTGGGTGCTGGTAGCGGCCAACTGGGCGGCGGCCAGCTGGCCGCGCAGCATGGCTATTTCGGCGTCGCGCGCGGCCAGCTGCGCCTCGCAGGAGGTATCGGAAAGCATAGTACGCCAGCGAATAGAGCGACCAACGGCTAAATCTCGCCGTCCTGTATCATCTTGTAAATCGTAGACTTACCCACGTCCAGCTTCTGCGCTACCATCGGCACGTTGTCCTGGTACTTGGTGAGGTAGTGCCGCACGATGGTGCGGGTGTACTCGCGCAGGGTTTTTTCCGAATCCAGGAAGCCGGCCTCGCGCCCGGCGGGCGCAAACACGATGTCGGCCGCCTCTATCTCGTGGCCGTTGCTGAGCACGGCCGCCAGCTCGATGATGGTCTTGAGCTCGCGCACGTTGCCGGGGTAGTTGTAGGCTTGCAGCTTGTCCTGGGCCGCCTTCGAGAGGCTGATGGGCGGCTTCTGGTACTCGCGGCAAAACTCATCCACGAAGTGCTTGGCCAGAAACAGCACGTCGCTCCCACGCTCGCGCAGCGGCGGCAGCACCAGCGGCAGCCCGATGATGCGGTAGTACAGGTCCTCGCGGAAGTTGTTGTTGCGCACCTCTTCCGACAGGCTTTTGTGGGTGGCCGTGATGAGGCGCACGTCGAGCTTGATGCGCTCGTTGCCGCCCACGCGCTGCAATTCGCGCTCTTGCAGCACGCGCAGCAGCTTGCTTTGGATGGCGGGGTTGAGGTCGCCGATTTCGTCCAGGAACAGCGTGCCGCCGTTGGCTTCCTCAAACTTGCCAATCTTGCGGGCCACGGCGCTCGTGAAAGCGCCCTTCTCGTGCCCAAACAGCTCGCTCTCCAGCAACTCGGCCGGAATGGCGGCCATGTTCACGGCCACAAACGGCTTTTTGTGGCGCGCCGATTTCATGTGAATAGCCTTAGCCACCAGCTCTTTGCCCGTGCCCGTCTCGCCCGTAATAGACACGTTGACGGGCGTTTGGGCGGCCTTTTCCATTAGCCCAAACAAGCTCTCGATGGCGGGGCTGTGGCCCTTCAGAATTTTGCTGAAGTCGTACTTGTTTTGCAGCTGGTCTTCGAGGCGCTTCACTTGCTCGCGCAGCGAGTTGGTTTCGCGCAGCTTCTGAATGGCGTTCCAGAGTAGGTCCTTGGTGTTGTCGTCTTTCACCAGGTACTCGGCCGCGCCGGCCTTGAGCAGTTGCACGGCCGTCGTAATCTTGCTTTGGGCGCTGATGACAATGACCGGCACCTCGGGCCAGCGCTGCTTGAGGCGCGCCAGCAGCTTGTCGCCGCTGATGTCGGGCAGCGAAAAGTCTATCGTCACCACGTCGGGCCGCAGGTGCATGTTGTCCAGGCATTCCTGGCCCGAGGTCCACAGCTGCACCGTGTCCTCGGGGTTGAGCGAGAGGTGGTAGTGCAGCAGCTGACCATACCAGGGGTCATCTTCTACGATGAAGATAGTAAAGGGGGCTTCCATGCTGAGCCTAATTTCTTGTAAGTCAATCAAAAGATACGCGCAGACGCAAGCAGCCGCCCGGGCGGCTGCGCCTAACTGACACCGGGCCGGTGTTTCGGGAGTAGCGAAAGCCTAGCGGGTATGAAACTTGACTGAGGAAAGCAAGAAAAAAGGAGCGGCATGGGGCTGCCGGGTTACGGCCGGCCAGCGCTGAAGCCGAACGGGTAACAGGGAAAAGGAGGTAGATAAGAAGAACGTAGACATCAGGAAAGGATATGAACTAAACGGCGTCAGGCGCTTTGCAGCGCCTGACTTCATCAAGGTACGAAAGGCAAGTGGTAACGGCTGAAAACAGCACTTCAAGGCACAGGCTGGTTGGCGGCAACCAACGGTACAATCCGATTCAATAAGCTGGCCGCAAGAGCATTACACAATACCTATAAATTATTAAAGTGGGCTTATTTTGGGCTGCGCATTACCTGAGCCGCCTCCCGGCCGATTTGCTTGCTGCTGAATGGGCTGCCGGGGCCGCGCGGCGCTACCCGGCCGGCTGCTTGGCTTCGTCGTAAAACATGGTGAGCGCACCAAACTGGCCGAGCTGGTGCTGCACGAGCTCAGTGGCGGGCAGGTAGCTCAGTTGCGGGTGCAGGCCGGCCTTAGCCTCCTGGCTTGCGGCCACCGATACCTTCTTGATGAGGTAATTGTACTTCTTGGCGATAACGGCCCAGTTGTAGCGGCGGTCGGCGATGGCCTGCATTTCCTGGCCCAGCGCTTTCCAGGTGCGGATGTGCGTTTCGCTGATGTGCTTTTTGAGCTCGGCCTTGTCGCAGAAGTAGATTGCCTTGTGCTCGGTAGTAGCTTTGTTGAACGACACGTCGAAGGCCAGTACCGGCAAGCCCAGGCTCATAGCCTCGACCAGCGAGGGGTTGGTGCCACCCGCGCTGTGGCCGTGCACGTACACGTAGCAGTTGCTGCGCAAGATGTCGAGCTGCGTCTGGTCGTAAATGGGGTCGAGCAAATGTAGGTTGGGGCACTGGCCAAACTCCTGACGCAGCTGGCGGCCGTAGGCGCTGTTGTTCCAGTTGCCCACCAGCACGAAGGGGTAGCTGGGCAGCTCGGCAAACGCCCCGAGCACGAGGTGCACGTTGTTTTCGGGCTCGATGCGGCACACCTTGAAGGCGTAGGGCTGGGCCAGGAAAGAATACTTCTCGCGGGCCGCGTCGGTGATGGGCTGTCGGCGGGCGTGGTCGCCGCCGTACTCAATCACGCGGCTGCGGGTGCTGTAGGCGCGGGCCGTGTAGTTCTGGATGGCGTCGTTATCGGAAATATCGGCGTGCGAAAACCGCACGGCCAGGCTTTCCGACCACCGCAAAAACCACTTGGCGTAGCGGTTCCACTTATCGCGCCGCCACTCGATGCCGTCGATGGAGATAATGATTTTCTTACGGGTAAACCACTTCACGAAGGGCAGCAGAATGCCGCCCGGCACGCCCAGAATCAGCAGCACGTCGGCAAACAGCACTGCGTGCAAAATCGACAGGCAGTCGTAAATAATACTCTGGGCCCCATTAGCTTCCAGGGGCAGGTACACCAGCTTGGCGCTTTCGTAGTGCGAGCGGCGCTCGGCCTTGGGGTATTTTTTGCCGCTGCAATACACCGTGAGGTCGTGCTCCTGGTGCAGGTGCTTCACGAGGTAGGCGGTCAGGGTTTCGAAGCCCCCGTAGCAGGCGGGCAGCCCCACGGTGCCGATAATGGCAACTTTCTTCTTGGTAGACATGAGCTATAGTTGGGCGGAATTTTGTAGATAGTATTTGATTTTTAATTACTTATTACTATGCCTACACCAGCGCGGGGCGCAGCGCCCCCACCGGCCGGGCCACGGCGGGCACCGGCGTAGCAGCAGTAGCCTCAGCCAGCGGCAGCAGCCGGCCGAAGGTGCGCAGCACCTGCTCGGCAAAGCGCTCGGGGCCGAAGGTGGCGGCCCGCTTGCGGGCGGCGGCGGCCATGCGGGCATACACGGGGCCATTGCGGTGCAGCAGGCGCAGGGCGTGCTGCAAGGCCGGCAGGTCGCGCCCATCGATGGCAAAGCCCGTGTGCGTGTGCACGTTGACCTCAGCCACGCCGCCCACCGGCGGCACGATAACGGGCCGCCCGTAGGCCAGGCCTTCGAGGATAGTCATGCCGAAGGTTTCGACCCACTCGTCGGGCCGCGATAGATTAACTACCACGCTGGCGCGGTGGTAGTGCGGGTGCATGTCGGCCGTGGCCGGGAAGAGCTTCAAATTGTTGGGCACCGAGTGGCGGGCCGTGTAGTCAGCCACGGCGGCAGGCGCGGCATTCAGCACCAGCTCAAAGCTCATTTCGGGTAAGCTGCGGGCCAGCGCAACAAACTCGGGCACGCCCTTGTAGTCGCGCAGCGAGCAGGCCATCAGCACCACGAAGGGCCGGGGGCTGTCGTAAGGTAGCGAGGCTTTGTTGGCCTCGGCGATAAAGCTCGGGGCTAGCGAATTATACACTACCTTCTGATTGGCCACGGGCAGCGCCAGCGTCTGGCGCACGTGCTCCGACACGCACAGCAGCTGGTGGGCCGTGCGCCGGGCCACCGCGCACAGCGCGCGCCGCAGCGGGGCCGGCCGCAGCGATACCTCGTGCAGGTGATACACCACTTGCGCGCTCCGGCAGCGGGCCGCCAGCGCCGCCCCGGCCGGCAGCAGCGAGTTGACATACACCACATTGCCGGGCCGGGCCAGCCGCAGCACCTTCCAGAACACGGCCAGCTGCACCAGCGCGAAGTTGAGCAGCGTGCGCCACTGGCTTGCCGACCAGCGGTAGGCCAGCGGGTGCAGGGTCACGCCCGGCAGGTCGCTCAAAAAACCGGGCTCGCCGGGCGTGGCCGTGAGCAGGTCGATGGCGTAGCCGGCCTCGGCCAGCACGGCCAGCGCCTGCCGCAGCACCAGCGGGCTGCCGCTGCGGTCGTTGAGTAGGTGAACGGCAATAATGCGAGACATGATGGAGTTATAAGTTTTAAGTTCTGAGTTTTGAGTTGCAGCCTTGAGAACGTTTGAGTTAACTCAAAACTTAGAACTCAAAACTCTTAACTCCTTAAGCTGCTAACGCTTCCTGATAGATGCGCTGGAGCTGCTGGCCCCGGCGCTCCCAGGTGTGGTGCTGGGCCACGTGGCGGCGACTGAGGGCCGCCTCGGCGGCCAGCATCCGGGGCGAATCGTAGAGCCAGCGCAGGCGCTCGGCGAAGTCTTTTACATTCTGACTGAATGACTTGTAAGGCACCTTGAGGCCGGAAGCGGCGGGCGTGAGCTCGCCGGGGCCTTCGTTTTCGTAGCACAGCACGGGCACGCCGTAGCTCATGGCCTCGGCCACTACCATGCCCGCGCCCTCGTGCGAGGGGAAAAAGAACACCGACGCCTCGCGGTAGAGGTCGAGCAGTTCGGTGCGGGCCAGCCAGGGGCGGTGCACAGCGCAGTCGGTCAGGCCATTGTCTTTCAATAATTGCTGCAAGCGGCCTTCCTCGGGGCCGCTGCCGATGAGCAGCAGGCGGGCCTGGGCTTGCTCATCGGCCGGCAGGGCGTGGTAGAATTTAGCGAAGGCCAGAATTACCATATCGAAGCCCTTGAGCGGCACCATGCGGGCGGCTATCATTACCGTGAAGTCAGCTTTGGGCGCGACCTCGGCACCCAAGGGCGCGGCGGGCAGGTCAACGGCCACCGAGGGCACTATCTCGTAGCGGCTGGCGGGTAGCCCCAGGCGTGGGGCCACGGCCGAGTTCATGCACAGCACCCGCCCCGAGGCCCGGCGCGTGACGCGCAAAAACGGGTCGAGCGCCCAGAACACGTGCTTGAGGCTGCCAATCGCCCGGTCTTTCACGAAGGCGGCCTTGCCGTACTGCGCCAGGTGGCTGGCCGGAATGGGCGGGTGGTGCCCGATGGGCCCCCACACCAGCGGCCGGCCCAGCAGCCACAAAAACGAGGGCGTCCAGTCGTTGTGGAAGTTGAGGTTGTGCACCAAATCCACGGCCAGCCGCTGGCGGCGCAGCCACACGGCCAGCCCTACCTGCCACATATAGAAGTAGATGAGCGACAAGAGCGGCCCCTTTTTCCACCAGCGCGTCCAGGCCGGCAGGTCGAAGTAGCGGAAGTCCACGTTAGCGGCCAGGGCAGCGGCCTCGGGGTTCTCGGCCAGGTAGCGCGCGATGTGCGGGCCGTTGTTGACGCGCGTCACGGCCACTACTTTCTGAAAGCGGGCGGCTTGCAGAATGAAGTTCCAGCCCATGCCATCTTCCGAGCCCTTGTAGGGGTTTACGGCGTAAGCCGTGATGAGTACCGTGTTCATAATCAGGCAGCGGCGAGAATGTTATTGATAGCCTCGGGCGTAACCGGCTGCGGCACGCGGCTCGAAATAATACGCGCCGGCACGCCGGCCACCACGCTGCCGGCCGGCACCGAGCGCGTAACTACCGCGCCCGCCGCCACCACGCAGCCCGCCCCAATGATGACGCCATCGAGCACCGTGACCTTGCTGCCAATCCAGCAATTGGGCCCGATGCTGATGCCCTGCCGCGTGACACCTTGCAGGCGGATAAGCTCGCTGTAATCGCCGTGCAGGTGGTTTTCGGGGTGGCAGCTAAAGTATTGGCCGATAATGCAGTCGTCGCCGATGCTAAGGCCGCCGCCGCCGCCCAGGTAGGCAAATTCGCCGATGCCCACCCGGTTACCCAGCTTGATGTATTGCCCCGGCTCGGCCAGCGACGTGGATACAATAACCTGGCTGAAGGCCCCGATGCTCACGCTGTCGCCCAGCACGAGGCCACCCTGGCCCAGGCCGCTGAATCGGGCGTGGTCGCCCACTTTCAGCCACTTGCCGAAGCGGATGCGACCCAGGTGCTGAAACCGCACGCCCGCCCCCAGCATGGCCCCGCCCGAGGCCCGGCCCCGCAGCCACAGGCGGCAGCCGCGCAGCAGGCTCCCGGCCGTCTGGGCCCCAAAGCTGAGCAGGATGCGCGTGCTCGCGGCCGGGTGCAACGCAAAGTGCGGGTTGCGGCGGCGCACGAAGCGTTCGAGGATAGATTTCATATAAGGTACTAGTATATCAATTGGTTATTTACTTGCTCGCCGCCCGTGGGCGCCTCATCCCCCGGCCCCCTCTCCGAAAAGGAGAGAGGGAGCCGACCGCTAGTAGAAGTCGTAGGCGTTAGGTAGTCGTCAGGCTTCCCCTCTCCTTTGTCGGAGAGGGGGCCGGGGGGTGAGGCGCCCACGGGCGGCGAGCATTTTTACATCTCCTGTTGGATGTAGCGCCCAATCAGGTTCAGCGTCGTGTCCAAATCCTGATTCTCAATGGGCACGTAGCGCGAGCGGCGGTAGCGCGCGCCCAGCGCCCCAAACAGCGACTTGTATTGCTGCGTGAGTTGGGTGATGGTGCTGGCCGAAAGCTCCTGCTTGCGGCGCAAAATCTCCTGCGGGTCGGCGTAGAGGAAGAAGTTGAGCTTGGGCTTGTTGACGAAGGCGTAGAGCGCCTGGGTCAGGCCCGTGGGCAGGCTGATGTTGCTGCGGCGGCCGTCGTTGATGAAGTCGAAGTAGTAGCGGTCGTAGAGCACGATATGGCCGCGGCGCGTGTGCTTGAGCCAGATAACTACCTGACCCACTACATAATCGAGGTAGTAGTAGCCGAAGCGCACCAGCGACGACCCTAGGCTGAAATTCTGGCCCTGGCGAGGCAGGTTTTGCACGCTGCGGGCCTCGGCGCCCTCCTTGCCATACTTCCAGGCGCTGAGGATGGGCAGCACCGACGGCCGGTGCCGGATGACGACCACACGCTTGCGCCACTTCTTTTCGAGGCGCTCCTTCACGTGGTTGATAACCGTGGACTTGCCCGCGCCATCGACCCCGCTGAAAGTGATGATGAGCCCGCCGGGCCGCACAAAATCGGCGGCCGTGCTGAGCAGGTAGCGCAGGCCGCGGCGCTTGCGGGCCACGCGGCCGTTGGCGGGCTGCTGGCGCAGGGCGTGGTGCAGCAGCGCCGCCTTGGCCGGCTGCCACACGCTGGCGCAGCCCAGGCAGCTAAACTTAATGCCGTAGGTTTCGGCCAAATAAGCCAGCATAGCGTCTTGGCGCTCGGCGCTCTGCTGCTGAAAATGGCGCAGATGCGTAAGCGGCAAGTCACTCTGATTGAGCCAGTAAAACAGCCAGGTGTAGGCAAAGTCGTGGAGCAGCGCCGGCACGGGCACGCCGGCCACCGCCCGCTCGGCCTGGGCCAGCACGGCCGGGGCGTCGAGCAGTTGCAAGGCCTTGCGGTGCAGCGCGTGCAAGAGGTCTACCGACAGCAGCGAGCCATCCTGAAACAGGCAATCGACCGATACCATGTGCGCCGCCCGGCGCACCGTGGCCGATTGCACCAGCGCGAAGCGTTGCATGAACTGCACGCCGCCCAGGGTATCGGGCCGGGTCAGCAGCAGGTCGAGGTCAGAGGTTGGGGCCGGGTAGTAGGCATTGGCGGCGCGGGGCTTGAGCACCACGCCGGGCTGGGGCAGCAGTTGCACGTAGTCGAGCAGGTCGTAGATGGCCAGCTGGCGGTGCTCGACGGTGGTAGCCAGCTCGCGGGTGAGCAGGGCGTTCCAGCCGTTCAGCAGCCAGCCGATTTGGGTGTGCCAGTCGGGTTGGGCGTGGTAGAGTAGCGCGCTGGTCGAAACCTGGTGCAGCAAATACAGCTGCCAGGCCAGCGCTACCTCGGCCATTGGCAGGGCCGGAAAATACTCGGCCGCTACGCCCAGCGCCCGCTCACGGATGCCAGCGGCCGGCTCGCGCGTCACGAGCAGCGCCTGCTGGGTGATAAAGTGGAACAAGTCGTAGAGCAGCGACGCCTCGGGCTGCGCCATCTCGAGGTCATAGAGGGCCAGCTTGTTGCCCTTCACCCAGCAGTTCCAGGGCGTAAAGTCGCCGTGGGCGAAGGCAAACGTGGCCGGGCTCAGCGGGTCGATAGTGTCGCGCAGGTGGCGCAGCTTGGTGCGCAGGCCAAAAGGAATACGGGTTTCGGACAGCTCCTCAAGCGCCGCTACCTGCTCGCCGATGGTCTGCCAGCAGGCACTGGCCGCCAGCGGCTGGCGCACCTGGGTGGCATCGAGTAGTGCGGCAAGGCCATGGGCGTGGGCCGCGCCAAAGCGGGCGGCGCGCCGGGCTCCGGCGGGCTTCACGCTGCTTTGCAACAGGTGGTCGGCCTCTTGATAGCCCAGGATGCGCGGCACGGCAAACGCTGCAAAATCGCCTTCAGCCAGCTGGTCGAGGTAGCGAGCCTCAGCGGTTACCTTCTCGGTAGCGGCAGGGCCCAGCGGCAGCTTGGCAAACACGCGCTGGCCGGGGGCGGCATCGTAGCAGCACACGGCCTTGCGGTTGGGGCCCGGCGTGCCGGTGAAGAGGGCGAAGTCGCCCACCGGCCACGCCTGCTGCCCAGTGGCCGCGTAGCGCCCCGGCAATTTCTTGAAAAATAACCCTTGCAGCCGGCACGCAAATACTACCCGCACCAGCAGGCTAAACAGCCGCGCTTTGGGCGAAGCCGCGTTGTAAAACTCCAGAAACAGCGGCTGGCGCAGCGTGGTGGGCCACACCCAGCGCAGGCTGCCATTGGGGTTGGGGAAGCCGCGCAGCTGCAAGCCGCCCGTGGCAGCGGGTGCGTAGCCCAGGCGGCCGAGCAAGTTGGGCAGGTCGATAGCAGTAGTAGCAGCGGATAGTAGCGTTGGCGTCATGCCAGCCCCAAGGCCAACCGAATGCCAAATGATTTTACGCAGCTAACTACCTACTAATCAAGAAAAAAAATATCAGCAGCAATTCGATGCTTCCAGGCACTGGAGTAGCTTTCCAGCATCTGGAATGCATTCTACCAAGACTAAAGTAGCGCTGCTTGCACCCAGGCACTGTATAATTGACTTTTTTCGATTGAATCGACGCTGATTAAACAGCACCAGAACACATCCGTCGTGCAGCGCTGCGCACTGTATGACCCTTTCCGTTTCACACTTACTGCCGGGCCGCCGCTAGCTCGGGCGCGGACGTGGCAGCCTTGGGCTTCTCAAACACCTCGCGCAGCTTCATGAATGGCACCTCCACGTAGGTGTACAGCAGCAGCGCGCCCACCAGCAGCAGCGCCCAGTAGAGGGCGTAGGCCGCCAGCCAGCCGGCCGCGCCCAGGCGCGGCGTGAGCACCGCCTGCGTCAGCGGAATCAATAGTAGCTTGATAAGTACCGACTTATTGAGCAGATACATCGAATACGAGATGAGGCTGAGCAGCGTGAGGCCGCGCATCAGCGGCGTGTAGTGCGCGTAGCGCAGCTGCGAAAAGAAGGGCAGCACCAGCAGCACCGTGAGGCCTTCGAGCAGCGGGCGCAGCCACACGTTGTAAAACAGCACGTTGGGCCCCAGCTTGGGGTAGAGAAACGTGACTACCAGCAGCCCCGCCGCCAGCGCCAGGCCGGGGCGGCGCAGCCCGCGCCACAGCCCAACGTGGTAGTGCTGGAGGTAGCAGGCCAGCACGCCCAGCGCGATGGCATCGAGGCGGGCGGCTACCACGCGGCGGTAGTAGCCGTCCCACAGCGCGGCGTCGAGGCCCTTGCCCTGCTGGTATTGGTAGTACTTGAACACCAGCGGCAAGGTCAGAAACAAGGCGATGGTGCCCGCCATCGCTACCCGGCGGCTGCGCGTGATGCCCGCCAGCACCAGCACCGTGACCGGGAAAAGCAAATAAAACCACTCCTCCACGGCCAGGCTCCAGCCCTCGGGAAAGAAGGTGGGGTGCGGGGCCACCAGATTTTGGCTGAAGCAGAAATAGCGCCACACCTCGGTCGGCAGCTTGCCCTGCACGGCTGCCACGGCCACCGCGCCGCCCAGCACCACCAGGTAGGCGGGCAGCGTGCGCAGCCAACGCCGCATCCAGAAGTAACCGAGCGAGAACGGCTTGCGCACATCGAGCAGGGCCTTGAGCAAAATGCCGCCGATGAGGTAGCCGCTGAGCACGAAGAAGATATTGACCCCATCGATGGCCGACACCGGCAGGTTGTGCCACGACTGGTAGGCGGGCGGCACCAGCATCACGGCGTGGCCGTACACGGTGATGAAAATGGCTACGGCCCGCAGCAGGTCGAGCCCGAAAATGCGGTGGTGCGTGCTGCCCAGCGCGCGGCTGGCCGAAGAGATAAGAGTAGGCATAGTAATTGTAGTATCAGGCTAATAACTCACGTAAAACCGGCCGCGCCGGCACCGCCAAGGCCCACCCCGCCAGCGGCGAGGTGGGCACAAAATCAGGCGTCGGAAGCCCACTTGGTTAGGCGCGGCGGCGCAACTGCCGCAGGCGGCGCAGGCCGTAGGCCGCCCCGCCGGCCAGCAGCAGCGAGGCCCCGCCATCGAGGGGCACAGCCGCCGGGGGTGGGCTGCCGGGGGCCGGCCCACCCGTGCCGGGCTGGGCCTGGCCGACCAGGGCGAAGAACAAAAGGCAGATAATCAGAAAATAACGAGACATAACGAGCTGTTTTAAAAAAGAATACTACTCCCCTACTCCACTACCAGGCGCTTGGCTACTACCCCGGCGCTGGTGCGGAGGCGCAGAGTGTAGACGCCGGCCGGCAGGCCGGCCAGGCCGAGTTGGTGCGCGCGCGCGCCCTGCGCCGCCAGCGTGGCGGTGCGGACCTCACGGCCCAGGGCGTCGAGCAGGGCGGCGGCCACCGGCTGCGCGCCGAGGGCGGCGGGCAGCTCCACGTAGGCCACAGTGCGGGCGGGGTTGGGATACACGGCCACCTGGGCCGAGGTGGCGGCGGTGGTGGCCAGGGTCGTTTTGGGGTTGATTACCAGCTCGAAGCGCGCGCCCAGGAAGGCCGCGTTCTGGCTAAACGAGTAGCTGGGCTGCTGCGCCAGGTCGGTGAGGGTGCCGAGCTGGAGGTCGCGCAGGTATACGCGCAGGCCAGTCAAATTCAGCAGCTGCTCGGCGTGCAGGGTATAGGTGCCGGTGGCGGGCACGTACACGTTGAGCGGCACGGTAAGCGAGCCCGTGGGCAGGGCGCGGCCATCGATGGCCAGGGCCTGGCCGGTGGCGGCGGCGGTGCTCAGGTTGAGGCCGGTGCTGTTGGGCAGCTTGGCGGCATCGTACTGGGCGTCGAGGCCGGCGGTGGCCCCGCTTTCGAAGTACACGATGGCCGCGTCGGTGGCCGCGCCGGTGCCGCGCAGCGCCAGGTGTACCTGCGGGCGGGCATCGGCGGTGGGGCGCTGCACGCTGGTAGTAGCGTCGAAGGAAGTGAGGCGCTGGCTGTTGCGGAAGGTAAACGAGCCAGTGGTCTGGCCGGCCGCTACCCGCACGAAGAAGCCCTGGCCGCTGGGCACGATGGAGTTATTAGCGCCATTGGTGCTGAGGCCGTTGACGTAGGCGCGGTACTGGGTGCTGTACTGGCCCAGGCTCTGGCTCACGTAGGTGGCGGCGTCGAGGTTCACGCGGTCGGTGGCGGCTACCAAACTCAGGTCGAGCGGGGCGGGGTACGGGTTGCCGAGCAGCTGCCAGCCGGCGGCGGGCGCGGTAGCGTCGCTATTGCGGCTCAGCGGCACGGCGAGGTCGCCGTTGTTGAGCGTGCCCACGAAATCGACTACCTCGCTGGCGGGCAGGTTTACGGTGTAGCCGCGGCCCACGGTGAGGGCGTCGGTCAGGGCAGCCGGCGATACCCAGCCTTTGTCGAAAATATCGAGGTTATTGGCCAGCGCGAGGCGGCTCTGGTCGTAGCCGTACACGGTGGGGAAGGGCGTTTCGGACGTGGGCGTGGCCGAAGTGTTGTAGGCCGGGTTTACCACGGGCGCGAAGCCGACGGTGGCCAAGTCGGCCACGGTGGTGTTGGCCACCGGGGTGCTGAGCTGGCGGTAGCCCAGGCCGGGGTTCAGGGCGGGGTCGAGGTAGCGCTGCACGGTGGCCGGACCCTGCACGGTGCCCGGGCCGGCATTCACGACCAGCGCGGTGCCGGCCGCCGTAGAAGTTAGCGTGAGCGCCTGGCCGTTCACGATGAGATTACCCGCGCCGGCCAGGTTCAGCAATTGGCTGATGCCGACGGGGGCCGTGAGCGTAAGATTGGTGGCGTTGGTAGTCAGGCTTCTAACCTGGCTGGGCAGGCTGCTGCCCGTCACCTGCGCCACGCTGCCGTTGTAGATGTAGTTGGCATCGGGCGAAAACGTGCGCGCGCCCGTCAGCTGCACCGCGCCCCCGCTGGCGGCCAGGCCCGCCGCATCGCAGATGCCCAGCGTGGCTCCGGCCCGCAGCGTGAAGCTACCCGCCCCGGTCAGCGGCTGGCAGGCCGTGAGCAGCCCGCCCCCGTCTTCTACCACCAGCTGGTCGTTCACCGCCACCGCGCCGCCGAGTTGGGCATAGCCCGTGCCCGTGACGGTGATGCTGCCGTAGGTGCCCGCCGCGATAACCGTGGGGCTGGCCGCCGTGCCGGTGCTGACCGTGAGCTGGCTCACGACGGGCACCGTATACAGGAAGCGCAGCGTGGGCCGAATGGTGTTGGAGTAGTAGCCCGACGTGCTGCTGCACGCGTGGTTGTACCCCGTGACCATGCCGTAGTAGCCAGCCCCGGTTATGGCAATCTTGTCATCGCTGGTCAGCGAGTTGCCCGTGCGGCACAGTTGCAGCAGCAGGCTTTTATTGCCGGCGCGGGTAATGGGCGTCGAAAAAGCTGCCGTGTGCCAGCCGTTGAGCACGCCCGTGTCGGCCACGTGGCTAGCGATGGTAGTAAGCGCCCCCGTGTAAAAGGTAGCGTTGTTGGGAAGCGCAGTCAGGCTGGAATTACCATCGGCACTCAAGTCAAAATACGTAGTGCCAGCGGTATTATCCTGCACCACATACCACTGCAACCCCTGGATAACGGCATTGGCCGGGATGCCGGCCGCCGTGAGGTCGGCGTCAGTAAACAGCAATTGTGTTTTGGCATTGGTGAATGCCACCGGCAGAAACTGGCTGCTCTGGTTTAGGCTGCTGCTGGCAGTAGTGCTGCCAATGGAAGCCGAGTAAACCGGCGTTTGGGCGCGGGCCGCGCCGCCCGCCAGCAGGCCCGCCAGGGCCAGTAGCGGCCAGCGGCGCGCCGAGGCAGCCTGGGCCGCCCGCACGCTGCCCGGCGAGTAACTACTAGCCGGCCAGCGCCGGCTGAACATAGATATGGTTGGTATCATAAAAAAGTAAAAGGATGAAAAAGGAATTGATATATCAGGAAACTATATTTACAAGCCTCTCAATCATATGATTATACTCATCCCACCCTACGCCACCACCAGCTCGGGGCGGCGGCGCGCCAGCCACAGCTGCTCGCGGTCGGTGAGCAGGGCGTGGAAGCGCAAGCTCACGAAGCAGATGAGGAATTGATAGAAGAGGATGCCGTAGTTGGTCATGCCGAAAATGCCAAACTCGGTGAAGGAGTTGATGAGAATCGGGATAAGCAGCCCCACGCCCGTGAGCCGCAGCTGCGGGCTGCTGGTGCGGATAAAGCCCTGAATAGTAGCCGCCAACTGAAGCATGACGATGGTGAAGCCCACCAGCCCCAGGTTCATCAGCACCTGGATGAAGGTGTTGTGCGCCATCTGGGCGGCGTAGGTGTGCACGCTCTGGAAATACTCGCCGTAGGCAATGCGCATGAAGCCGTAGCCGAGCAGCGGCTCGCGGGGCAGCCCCTCGGTGAGCAGCGCGTGCCAGAAGGGCAGGCGGCCGGTCATGCTCAGTACCTCCTCCAGCCCGCCCTGCTTGATGAACACCAGCGGCACCAGCGCCGGCACGGCCAGCAGCACGGCCAGGTTGGCCCCGATTTTCAGGCGCTTATTACCCGCCTGCTGAATGTGGAAAAACACTATCAGCAGAAAGCCTACCAGCGACGAGCGCGAGCCCGTGAGCACGAGCGCCAGCAGTAGCGCCGCAATTTTGACGAGCGTCCAGGCCAGGCGGTGGCGGCGGTAGAAGTTGAACAGCAGGCAGGCAATGCCCACCGCGCACAGCATCCCGAGTTCGTTGGGGTTCATGATGAAGCCGCCCAGGCGGGCCTCCTCGCCGTCGTGGGTGAGGCGGTAGAAGGTATCGGGCGAGATGAGCATCCCGACCAGAAACACGCTCAAAATCAAGAACGTGGCATTGCCCAGCACGTGGTAGAAGCGCACCGGGCTGTCGGGAAAGAACTCATCGAGCAGCAAGAAGCACTTCACGAAGTAGAAGGCGAACACCAGCGTCTCCACGTCCATGAGCCACTGCAACAGCGAGTAGCCGGGGTTGCGCGACCACAGCAGCGACGCCAGCCCCAGCCCCAGGTAGGCCCCGTAGAGCAGCGGCGACCAGCTATTGTGCCACCGAAACGAGTCTACGGCCCCGCGCCGGATGATGAGCCGGTACGTTCCGTAGGCCGCCGCCGTCATTGCCAGGCGGCTCACCAGCTTCAGCACGCGCGTCACGCCCACGTCCTCATTCCAGGTGAAAAACCCGGCCAGCTTGATGAGCACGATGATGGTGAGTAGCACGCTCACGGTGCGCAAAAAGCGGTGGTGCGACTTGGGGATAGTGGGTATAGACATAATAATGAATTCTTGTCATGCTGAACGCAGTGAAGCATCTCGCGTGGCGCAGTAATCAAGACGTATGCAACGATGCGAGCGAGATGCTTCGCTGCGCTCTGCATGACAGAATAGAAGCCTGACTAATAACCAACTCTAAGCCACCAGCGCCTGCTGGTACATCTGCTCATAAGCTGGCAGCAGCGTGGGCCAGTGAAAGGCCGTGCCCACCATCTGGCGGCACTGCGGGGCCAGCTCGGGCGCGCCGCTGGCAGCCTGCCAGCGGCCGTGCAGCCGGTGCAGCGCCTCGGCAAACAGCGCCGCATCGGCGGTGGGCAGCACCTCACCGCAGCCAAACTCGCGCACGTAGCTGCCGAGGTTAGTGGCCTCCGTTACCACGCAGGGCACGCCCAGGGCCACGGTTTCGAGCACGGCGGTGGGCAGACCCTCGTAGTGCGAGGTGTGGGCAAACACGTCGAGCTGGCCCAGCAGGCCGATTTTCTCGTCGCCATAGCGGCTGCCCAGCAGCTGCACCGCGCCGGCCGGGGCGGCGGCGGCCCACTGCGCCACGCGGGCGCGGTCGGGCCCGTCGCCAATCACCCACAGCTCGGCTTCGGGCACCAGGCGGGCAAATTGGGCGAAGCCCAGCAGCAGGCATTCCAGGCCCTTGTGGTGGTCGTCGAGGCGCCCGCAGAAGCCCACCCGGAAGCGGCCCGGTGCGGCTGGCGCCGCGGCCGCCACCGGCTGCGGCGGCTCGAAGCCGTAGGGTAGCAGGGCGGTAGGCAGCGTGGCGTTGAGGCGCTGCACGCCGGTTATCTCGCTCTGACCCAGGCAGTGCACCCGCGCCGCCCGCCGCAGCAGGTAGCTTTCAAACACCCGCCCGTAGACCTGCTTGCGCAAGCCACTTTTGCGCATGGCGGCCGGGCTGTAGCTGCCGTGCGGCGTCAGCACATACGGAATACCCAGCGCCCGCAGCAGCCGCGCCGCCGAGAAATACACCGGAATAAACGCCCCGTGCAAATGCACCACCGTGGGCGTGCCTGCCTGCGCGCGCAGCGCGCGCCGCAGCTCGGCGGCCAGGCTGAATGGGTTGCGCTGGGCCAGAAACAACCGGGTGGCAAACTCGCGGGCCGGGTAGTTGTCGCTCAGGTCGCTCGTGATGCCCCACACCGCTACGTCGGCCCCGGCGCGGTGCTGCTGGGTGGCCAGCGCGTGCACCACTTTGTTCACGCCGTTCATGCGCTCGGGATTGGCTTTGCCGAGGATTAGGTGGATGATTTTCACTGGGATAGCTAGTTATAATGTTTTACAGAGAGGGCTCGCCGAGCGATGAGTCGCGCCGCACGGCCCATAGCCAGTAGCCACCCAGCACCAGCTGCGCCAGCAGCCAGCCCAGCACCACGCCGCTGGCCTGGTAGTGCGCCGTAAGCCAGCGCACGCTCGCCAGCGAGGCCCCGATGCTGAGCACGTAGCCGCCGAAGTAGTGCCGCGAATCGGCCAGCAGGCGCACCGTCAGGCGCAGCGGATACACGAGCAGAATAACCACGTAGAGCACGCAACACCAGCGCAGTAGGTCGGCATATTGCGCCCCGCCGGCCGGGCCGAAACGCGCCACCAGCGGCCCCGCCGCCAGGGCCAGCAGTGCCAGCAGCGGGCCGGCGGCCAGCAGCATTTTCTTGGTTAAAGCCGCACGCTGGGCGGCAAACTGCGCCGGGGCACTGTGGAAGCTCTGGCTAAGGCGCGGCAAAGCGTAGTTTTCCACAGCTTGCAGGCCGAGGTTGAACACGCCCATCGCCGTTTGGGCCAGGCGCAGCACGCCCAGCATGGCCGGCGAGCCTACCCACCCCGCGAACACCAGCAGCACATTGGCCGAGCCCCACTGGAGCAGGGCCGTGGGCACCAGCCAGCGGGCCTGCCGCCAGTGCCGCCGCCCAAAGCGGCGCAAGCCTCTCAAACTCAGCACTGGCCACTCGCCCAGCGCCTTGCCGCCCACCAGCAGCGCCGGCACGGTGGTGAGGCCCACGGCCCACACTACCTCGGCCAGCGCGGCCGGCGCGGGGCGCAAAGCCAGCAGCACCAGCACCAGTAGCTGCCCGCCCGCCGAGAGCACGTCGCTCGCCAGGGCGGCTTGCACCTTGCCCTCGGCCAGCAGCAGCTTGCGCAGCGTGTCTTGCCCACCCGCGGCGGCCAGCAGCACCACGAAAGCCGGCAGCACCGTGGCTGCCTGCGGCAACCAGCTGGCCCCCAGCACCGTGGCCGCCACCGCCAGCCCGCCAAACGCCACCTGCAAGCCCAGCACCAGCTGCCCGTAGGCCGCCCGGTGCCGCGCCGCCAGCGTGCCCAGCACCACTTGCATGGGCTGCGTAATGATGGCCCCCTGCAAGGCCAGCGCCAGCAGCAGCACCAGCTGCCAGGCGCTGTACTCGCCGAAGGTAGCCAGCCCGCACAGCTTGGCAATGAAGATGTTAGTCAGAAAATTGGTGGCGCTCACCGTGGCTTGGCCCGCCACCACCCAGTAGCGCGGGGCCACCGAAAGCCGCCCCAGGCGCAAAACCCAGGGCGGCAAGGCTAGAGCTTGGCTCACGACTGCAAATCGAGGTCGAGGCCACCCAGCGGCAGCGCCACCGGCGCGGCGGCCGGGCGAACGGCGCGGCGCTTCGCAAACAAGCGGCCCAGGCGCAAGGCCAGCACGCGCAGCGGGCCGGGGGCGTAGCCATCGCGGTTGAGGCAGAGCTGCACGTTGGGCAGGGCAAACTCCTGGATGAGCAAGTCGAGCTCGGGCAGGCGGCTGGTGGGCGTGGCGCGGCCGTCAATCACGACCAGGTTCACGGTGGCCCCGCTCATCACGGCCAGCGCGTGGCTGTCCTGGCTCAGGGGCAGGTTTTGCACCAGCAAAATCTCGTCGGGCTGGGCTTCGGGGTTGGGCGATGCCACGTCGCGCAACGTGATGGCGCGCAGCTTCAGGCCCTTGGCCGCCAGCGCCTGGCGCAGGTGCTCAAAGAAGAACGCTTGGCCTTCTTTCTCGGTGAAGGCGCTCACTACCAGCTTGGTGCCGGGCACCAGCATGCCCTTGAGGGCCAGCCGGGTAGCCAACTGCGAGAAGAACGCCAGCCGGCCGGCCAGCCCGCGCCCCAGGTGCGGAATGAGGGCCGCCAGCGGCGTGCGCGTTTCCTTCTGCACGCCGTCGGCGTCGCCGGGCGTCGAGCGCACGATGGACAGCATATACACCAGCAGCGTACCCATCAGCATCCCCAAAAAGCCCGACAGCACCAGCACAAACGTGCGGTGCGGCGAGGTGGGCTCTGCCGGCACCTGCCCGGCCGCGATGATGCGGTGGTACGAAGTAGGCGTGGCCTTGGCAATTTCAGCCTCCGTAGCTTTCTCGCGCAAAAAGGTGTACAGCTTCTCGTTGAGCTGGAAGTCGCGCTGCAGGATGGTCAGGTTTTTCTCGCGGGTGGGCAGGCCCACAAACGCGCCCTGCGCCTGCGCAATGGCGCGGTCGAGTTCGCGGCTCTTGATGGTGAGGTTGGTGCGCGTGTTGCGGATGCTTTCGAGCAGGTAGCCGTTGAGGTCGGCCAGCTTCATGTCCACCGTTTTCACTTTTTCATCTTCGGGCGTGAAACGCAGCAGCAGGTCGTGCTTCTCGGCTTGCAGGTCCTTGATTTTCTTCACGATGTCCGTCGAGAGCATGTCGTTGAACGCCTCGAAGTTGGGGGCCAGCTCCAAGGCGCTCTTCTTGCCGTCGCTCATGTAGCGGTAGAGGTCATTGGCGGCGGCGAGGCTCATTTGCAGGTTCGAGCGCTGCATTTTCAGCTCCGATACCTTGTGCAAATCGGTGTCGGTTTCCTGCTTGATGTTGACGATGCGCTTCAGGTCGCGGTAGTGCTCCACCGTGTCCTCAGAGTGGGCCAGCGTGCGGCGCACGTCCTTGATTTGCGCGCCGATGCTCTCGGCGGCCGTGTTCACCACTTTGTATTTAATATCCAGGTAGTCATCCAGATACACCTCCGACAAGGCATTCACCAGGTCGGCCGCCTTCTGCGGCACCGCGCTCTGGTAGCTGATGCGCAGCACCGGCACGTTGCGGTCGGTGCTGATGACGTCGAGGTGGCTGCCGATGTCTTCGAGCAGCCGGGCGCGGTTGTGCTGCACCAGTCGGTAGTGGTCGGCCAGCGAAATATCGGGGCGCGCTTTCAGCAGCGAGTCGTTGCGGCCAATGCGCAGCTCGGCCCCGCTCAGGCGCAGCACCTGGCCCAGCGGGCCCTGCGTGGTTTCGCCCGAGGGCGCGGTCACCTGCACGAGGCCGGCGGCATCGATGCGCAAGTCAAACGGCTGCTCGGTCCACTTGGGGTTGGCCACTTTCATTTCGGCCGTGAAGGGGCTGGCGCGGTACATCTCGGTGGTTTGCACCTTGCCCACGCGGTAGGCGCTGAGGTCAAAATCGAGGCGGTCGAGGGCGCGGCCCATCAGTAGCTGCGAGCGCACCAGCTCTACTTCGGCGCTGGTGCGGTTGTCGCCCGAAAACGCATCGAGGTTCTTGATGAGCGTGGTGTTGAGCACGCCCTCGTTCACGTCGGCCAGCTTGATTTTGGCCGTGCTTTCGTACATCGGCGTGGCGTAGCGCAGGTACTGCCAGGCGGCCGTGAAACCCAGGCCCGTGCACGCCACCACGATGGGCAGGCCGGTCCACAGCGGGCGCAGCGCGCGCATACTTTGCTTAAACTCACTCATGGCTAGCTACTTATTGAAGGAATCGGAATACGATAAAGAACGTGCTGACAATAGACGAGATGCCCAGGATGGTCGGCGACTTGCGGTCGAACTGCTTGCCGTTTTTGCTGGGCACGTACACCACGTCGCCGGGTAGTATCACCAGGTTGTCGCGCTCGAAGCCGGTCATTTTCGTGAGGTTTACTTCGGTGGCCAGCAAGCCTTTGGCATCCTGGCGCATCACTTTCACGTGGCGCTTGTCGGCATACGCGCCGAAGTCGCCGGCTTTGCCCAGCACTTCTATCAGCGTGTTGCGCTCCTTTTCGAGGCGCTGCTTGCCGGGGGCGTTTACCTCGCCGAGCACGGTGGTTTCCAGGTTCAGCACCTTGATGACCATCTGCGGATTGACTATCCACTTGCTTAGGACTTTTTCCAGCTGTTCTTCGGCTTCCGCAATGGTGAGGCCCTCCACGTGGTAGTTGCCCACCTTGGGCACGTTGAGGTTGCCGAAGGCATCGACCAGCTCCCACTTACCCTCGTTTTCGCTCACCGGGTAGTGCCCATAAATGGAGCCCACGCTCAGCTCTTCGTGATCGAATACGCTGATGGTCACCTTGTCATCCTTGCGCAGGCGGTACTGGTAGTCGGCCCCTACCGACAGCGTCGCCGCCGGCGGCAGCGGCTGCTTGGTGACAAACAGGTTCTGGGTGCAGCTACTCAGCAAGCCCAGCACCAGCACGGCAGCCAGCCGTAGCAACCCCGACGATAATAGTATTTTTTTCATGTACATTATATAAATAGCACCCGCACACCCAACCCCAGCTAACTACTTAACCTATAGCGAAAACAGCGATAAAAACTTCGATTTAGCCTTTACTTTCTGGCGGCTGGCCAGCAGGGCCTGCACCTGCTCTACCTTGGCCAGCACGGCGGCCAGGCGGTCGGTGAGCTGCTCGTCTTTCACCACGTAGTCGAAGGCCCCGAACTTGAGCGAATCGACGGCCACCTGCACCTGCTGCTGCCCGCTCACGAGCACCACGTAGATGTCGGGGTTGAAGCGCTTGATGGCCTTGAGCGCGTCGGTGCCCGATACGCTGCCCATCATCTGGTCTAGAAAAATGATGTCCGGCTCCTCGATGAGGGCGTCGAGGCACGAAGCACCGTTGTCGAAGGTCTGAATGTTGTCATAGCCCAGCCCCCGGATGGCGTGCTCCATCAATTGGCGGCAGAAGTGGTCGTCGTCGACCAGGAAGATTTTGGTAGGTTTGGCGAGCATGGCGTGATACGTTTGGCCCGGCATGGGCCAACGCGGTGCCAGGGAATCGCCTTTCCACAACTACTTAATTTAAAGATACTTAATCGAACACCCTGGAAGCCTGCGTTCTATTTTCCAGAATCGAGTCTGAAAAGTAGAGCCTACGGCCGAGGCTACCCAAGCCTACCTCGGGCCTGGGAAAGTGTCTTCGCCAGGCCCATCCAGTCGCGTAGAAAGCGTTTCCTGCCGCCCCCGGCGCAACAAAAAGCCCCGGCTGCCAAGGTGGCGGCCGGGGCTTTTATACTTCATGCGCTACCCACCAAGAGGCACGTTTCAAGGTTGGCGAAGTACCTTAGTAGCTAGCACTGCCAACCAATTTAGTTATCCTGCTCTGATGCTTACCGAACTTATTGAGGAAACCCTGACGCCCAAGTTGCGCGGCGGGTACTATACCCCGCCTGCCATCGCAAAATTTTTGGCCGATTGGGTAATCCAGCGTCCTACTGATACTGTGCTGGAACCAAGCTGTGGCGACGGCGAGCTAGCAGTGGCCGCAGCTACCAAACTACTAGAACTCGGAGCAACTTCGCGGGCAGTTGGGCAGCAGCTACGCGCTACTGAGTTATTTGAATCTGAGGCTCGCGTAGCCCGCCAGCGGTTAGCACAGAACTATTTATTGCCTTTTACAAAGGTAGATTATCCTACTTTGTTTTCAATTGCAGCAACAAAAGCAGATAACTGATTTTCATTTTGAATAAACACTTCGTAGCGCTCATTACCAACACTACCCTTCTTCTTTTGACCTGGCCGTATTCGGTCAACCGTTGTGAAATTAATACTATTAGTAAAATCCAAGTCAGTATTAATTTGCAAAAATGCCTTATATCCTCCTTTGCCTGTATTTGCAATTATAGAGAAGGTCAGACCATTAGGAGTTGATAGCTTTATCTTAGAGCTTTGCACTAGCACCTCTGGCACCCCATACCTTGCTAAGAAATTATAGAATATACTATACAGACGACTGCTTTCATGGAGCACCCCAAAATACAAATCTACTTCAGTAGTTACTGGTTTACCATCAATTACATTTTTAATTTTACGTATTTTCTCGCTATTCTCCTTCTCAATCCCATCGTCAGGGTCATTATTCAGAAAATCTAGCAGAAAGTAACCTTCCTCATACCACCCGTAGCGGATGAGTGTAATTACCTCCTTCTTCTTACGAGCGCGCTCTATATCTGGCTGGCTAAAAGCCTGAGCTATTAAAACAACCTCAACATCCTTAGATATCAATGTAGACTTGGGAAGAATTACTTCGTGCTGTTCTAGGGCAAGTAAGTAAATCGCAGCGAAATTATCTTCGATAAATTCGCGATAATCACTCGCTTGGTCATTAATATTCTTATCCCTGTCTTTTTTGAGCTCTATAACTACAAACCGCTTTGTGGAGGGGTTGTAAGCCAGAATATCAACTCTTCCGGCTGTACCTCTACTGCGTACTTGCCCATCTAATTTGAATTCGCGGGTAATAAAAGTATAACTAGGAAAAAGCATGACCCAGTGCTCCGCCAGGAAACGACTTAGTTCCGCCTCAGTTTTACGTAGTGGCTGTAATAACTTCTTCGCTTTCGTACTAAGCAATTTCATTAGAAATATTGGTTGAGAATGGGCGTATGATACGAACCAGCTTAGCACATATTTGCTGTAATTCAGCATAATCTTCGGTTGACCAAAGGCTGTCTTCCGGTAGCGCCGCTTCTAGCAAATCATATTCTGCTATAGCTAGGCGAAGATGCTCAGCGGATTCTACTGGGATAGTCATTTGCTTCATGTGATGCGGTCGTGGCTCATCTACTAAAATGACACGCAAAGTAAGCAGTATCTGGTAGGTGATTCTTCAACCTATGCCCGCGCTGACAATTGCGCCGGAACAGCTACTTGATTTTGGCGCGGCCTGGACAGCCAACGGAGGTAGCTTAGGCCGTACCTCCCCGTTTTCCTCCAGCGACCTAGGCCGCCTCTTCGATGTCACGGTTGGTCGGGCGCTGGCCGTTATGCTGGGCGGCATCCCGATTGACTACGCGCCGAGTTCTACGGCGCTCAAGCCCGCTCAGTCCGACTGCGTGGAGGTTGGCCCGGTGCGCGTCATCGGTGGCGTGCGCCCCCAAAACTTCGACGTGGGCTACCGCCCCGATGGCATCCGCTTCGCCTTCGACTCCAAAACGCTGAATGACGCCAAAAGTGTAGGCAAAAACTGGCAGAATATGGTGAATGACCTGGCCACGGAAGCTACAACGGTACACACACGCTTTCCGCACGCCGTAGTTGGGTTCATGGTCATTATTCCGGCCCCGTGCATCAGCCCGGCCCGACTATCGGCACTGGTTCAGACACTAGAGCGCCTGACCGGCCGCCGCAACGTGAACGATTCCTTTCACCGGGCTGAGGCGGCAGCTTTAGTTATTTGGAACCCCGCTACGGGAGAAATAAGCCAAGAGGCTCCGAAGCTAGATTCACCATTGCGGCTAGAAGCTTTTTCGGCACAGGTGCAGGAAGTTTATAATAGCCGCTACAAAGGATTGCCACCCCACGCCGGAGAATAATGAGTCACTTCTACAGTGCAGCTATATGGCCCGCATCGCTAGCGAATTACGCAAGCCAATTAAGTTTTGTCTGTTCGCAGCATCCTACGCCCCCCTATTCTTACTTATCGTCCTTCGCAGATTATATGAAGGACGAAAGTTCCTACATTGGGCAGGTTTTCATAAGAGTACGATATCGGTAGCGGCTCGTGAATTCTGGCTAGTTTATTTTCTGCTTGCTGTAGTGGCAGCTAGTAGTGCCATTCTTATTTACTTCTTAAAGAGCTTCCCTCAACAAATAAAACAGAATGGCAGCAGAGTTAAAGTAGAAGATATAAATAATAAGAATAGCGAAGCTATCGGATACATTAGCACCTATTTGGTTCCGATGCTCTTCAATGATTATACCGACTTATATTCAGTAGTTGTTCCATTCATTTTATTATTAGTAATCTGGCAACTTTATGTCAATTCAACTTTGTTGGGAATAAATCCAACTTTAAACTTTTTTGGATATGCCCTATACGAAATTACTTTTGACGACCGCTCCGATTATAGCACCGCGCCCAGAACTCGCAGCGGATTAGTAATAATCCGGTCTAGCGATGTGCAGGAAGACGACCACTTACTTTTAAAACGCATTGCACACAAACTTTATTTTGCCATTCCCAATGCCTGAAAACAATGACCCTGCTTCACTGCGCTTAAAATCTGCTCAAGAAATTATCAATGCCTGTTCAGCAGAACACCTTCGCTTATACCTAATACAGCGTGTTCCTGCACCTGGCATACCTAAAAGCCGCCGCACGCTAAACAAGTACTCGTATGAGGCTCAGCGCATCGATATAGAAGCGGACGTGGCAGCTGCGTTACTTCAGGATGCTAGACAAGACTTAGAAAGGGTACTAAGAACCCCGGAACTAGAATTCTCCCCCTACGCTATTATCAGCGATGATGCAGCAGAGATAATTCAGTGTGCACCCTGTTCCGAAACGGGTCATGCGTTTGCTGATATCGTACATACACAACTTACCGCTGGGATACGCACCGTTACAGTACAAAGACTAACTGAGCTGGCAGACAACCTATGGGCAGCTTGTGTCTCGTTCGAACTACCCGGTCAGTTGCCAGTATACACTTTTGCACGGTTAGAAAAAGGAAAGGTCGCTCTCTCCGAACGGGAACAAAGTAGAATAAGAACATTATTCAGTTCGTCAGATGACAAGCTTCGATTAATGAGTGGAACTACACTTTCCTTACCAAGACGCATAGCCTTCTTGCGATATGCAGATGAATTTTTCTTCTTAAAGAAGAAAGAGGCAGAAGTCGTCTTAGGTTTGGATGACGAATACCAAGCGCTTGCGGAGCACCTATGTACTGAGCTAGATGCGGTGGCCTGCATCGATGGCATGCAGTTTATTAGAGATTTGTCGCAAAAAAGCCCAGCAATTAATAAGCTCCTAGCGCAAATCAAAAGACTAGGCAATCATGAAAACCTAGATAGCAATAGGCTTTCAGCAATAAAGGAGCTAATAGCGAAGCATGGCTTGAAAGTACGCGTTGAAAACGACCGAATTTGCGTTGACGATGAAGATGCGGCAAAAGATTTTTTACGTTTGCTTAATGACTATTATGTTGAGAGTAAGCAAACAGGTCATTCTTATGGTGCTAATACTAAAAAGCGTTTAGCAACAAGTGCGTCCCGCACTTAGAAGAGCATACCCCGCCCCTACCCCCGCCGTGCCGCCGCCACGGCATCGAGGCGGCGCACCAGCTCCTCGTGGCTGGGGATGAAGGGGCGCAGTTCGGCGGGCAGCGTGTCGGTGGCCACGCCGATGGGCTTACTGAGGTCGCGCAGGGCAAACTCCGCCACCGTGCGCCGCTTGCGCTGGCAGATGATAAGGCCGATGCTGGGCTGCTCGTGAGGCTTGCGCACCTGCTCGCTGAGCAGCGAGAGGTAAAAATTCAGCTTGCCCGCGTACTCGGGCTTAAACTTGGCTATTTTCAGCTCCAGGGCCACCAAGCACTGTTAGCCGCGGTGAAATAGCAAGGCCGATGAAATACTGCTGCCCCGCCAGCTCCAGCCGGTACTAGTTGCCTAGCGGGGCGATGGTGGCATAAGCCAGCAACTTACGCCACCAGTAGCGTTGGCCGGCGTGGCTGGGCTTTTTGGAAATAATTCGGCAACTTATCGGCGTAATTCCTCTACCCTATTTCCACTCCTTGCATGAAGAAGCTGTACACTTCGGCGCTGGCCCTGGCGGCCTGCGCTGCCCCGTTCTTCACCCAGGCGCAGACCCTGCGCCTGGCCGCCCCCAGCGAAGGCCCCACGCCACGCGCCTGCGGCACGATGGAAGTGCTGGCCGCCCAGCTCGCCGCCGACCCCGGCCAGGCCCAGCGCATGGCCGCCATCGAGGCGCACGCCCGGCGCGTGCAGGCCGACCGCAGCCTCCAGCGCGGCCAAACGGCGCTGGCCGCCACCGGCCCGGTTGTCATTCCGGTGGTAGTGCACGTGCTGTACAACACGGCCGCCCAGAACATTTCGGACGCGCAGGTGCAGTCGCAGATTGACGTGCTCAACGAGGATTTCCGCAAGCTGAATGCGGACTACACCAAGACGCCCAGCCTGTATGCCGGGCTGGTGGCCGACGCCAACGTGCAATTCGTACTGGCCAAGCGCACGCCCACCGGGGCCGCCACCAACGGCATCATCCACAAGCAAACCAACACCAAGTCGTGGAGCACCAACGACGCCGTGAAGAACTCGAAGCGCGGCGGCGACGATGCCTGGGACGCCACCAAGTACCTCAACCTGTGGGCCTGTAACCTCGGCCAGGGCCTGCTCGGCTACGCCCAGTTTCCGGGTGGGTCGGCCAGCACCGATGGGGTAGTCATTCTGTACTCGGCCTTCGGCAGCCGGGCCAAGTATTCGGCCGGCACCTACAGCAGCCCCTACGACCTGGGCCGCACCGCCACCCACGAGGTAGGCCACTGGCTGAACCTCCGCCACATCTGGGGCGACGCCAGCTGCGGCAACGACCAGGTGAGCGACACGCCCACCCAGCAAACCAGCAACTACGGCTGCCCCGCTTTCCCGCACGCTACCTGCTCGAACCAGGGCGACATGAGCATGAACTACATGGACTACGTGGACGACAAGTGCATGTACATGTTCTCGGCCGGCCAGGCCGCCCGCATGAACGCGCTGTTTGCCACCGGTGGGGCGCGCGCCTCGCTGCTGACCTCGACCAGCGGCACCGCCCCGGCCCTCACGGCGGCGGCCAAGCCCTCTTTCTACCCCAACCCCACCACCGACCAGCTGACCCTGGACCTGCCCGACGGGGCCCGCGTCAGCCAGTACACGGTGCACGTGTATGACTTGCAGGGCCGCGAAATGCCCCAGGCCCGCTACACCGGCGAGGGCCAGGTGCAAGTGCGCGACCTGCCCAAGGGCATGTACCTCATCAGCATCGGCACCGGCACGGAGGTAGTGCGCCGGCACTTCGAAAAGCAGTAGCCGTCAGCTTTTAATTCAGCCAAAAACGCCTTGCCCGCCCGGGCAGGGCGTTTTTGTTTTTTAGCCCAGCGGTGAGGCCCGGCTTGCGCCGGGCTGCTGCCTAACTTCGTAGGCGACGCCCGCCCGGGTCGGCCATACGCTACGGCAGCGGGCAGGGCGTCAAGCATCTCTCTGCCCATGTCCTCTTTTTCTGCCGAGCTTTCGGCGGCCTCGCCGCCCGCCTCCGACCAATACCAAGCGCTGCTGCAAGGCATGGAGCAGGCGTTTTGCCGGCTCGAAATAGTATTCGACGACGAGGGCACGGCCATCGACTGCCTGTTTCTGGAAGCCAACCCGGCCTTTGAGCGGCAAACCAACCTGGGCAACCCGGCCGGCAAAACCATGCGCGAGATGAACGCCACCTACGCTGGGCCCTGGGTGCGCAGCTACAGCGCGGTGGTGCGCGGCGGGCAGCCGGTGCATTTCGAGCAGGAGTCGACGGCGGGCGGCCATTGGTACGATATTTTTGCCGCGCCCGTGGGGCCGCCTGGTAGTTCCCAGATAGCGGTGCTGTTCAGCGACATCAGCGAGCGCAAGCGCCGCGAGCGCAGCCTGCGCTGCCTGGCCGACATTACCAGCGACCTCAACGGCCTGCCCGAGGTAGCGGCCCTGGTGCCGGCCGTGGCGGCCCGGCTGGGCGCGCACCTGCGCCTGGCTACCTGCTACTTTATCGACCTCGACGACACCACCGCGCGGGTGCAGGTGCTGGGGGGCTGGCACCGGCCCGACGTGCCGCCGCTACCCCCCGAGGCCGACCTGGCGCAGTGCCTGCCGCCCGCTACCATCCGGGCGCTGCGGGCGGGCGAGACCGTAGCCGTGGCCGACGCCCCTACCCCGCCGGCCGGGGACTGCGCGAGCCTGGGCGGGGCCTACGTGGTAGCGCCCGTGCACCGCGAAGGTACCTGGCGGCACCTGCTGCTGGCCACGGCGGGCACCAGCCGCCCCTGGCACCCTGAGGAAATAGAGCTACTGCAAGAAGCTGCCCACCGCCTGGGCACCCGCCTCGCCCGCGCCCGCGCCGAAGAGGCGCTGCGCGAATCGGAAGAGCTGTTCCGGGCGGTGGCCAACCTGGTGCCCGAGTTTTTGTGGCGCAACGATGCGCAGGGCTATACCAGCTGGCTCAACGAGCGCTGGACAACCTACACCGGCCAGGCCCTGGCCGAGGCCGTGGGCAGCGGCTGGCTCGACGCCATCCACCCCGACGACCGGGCGCAAACCACGGCCACGTTTCGGGCGGCGCTGGTGGCCGGGCACCCGCTGCGCCAGGAGCACCGCATCCGCGACCACGCGGGTGTCTACCGCTGGTTTATGGTGCAGGCGCTGCCCGTGCTCGACCCGCAGGGGCGCATCAAGGAGTGGCTGGGCAGCGCCACCGACATTCACGAGCGCAAGCAGCTCGAAGAGCAGCTGCTGGCCTTTAATGGGCAGCTCGAACGCCAGGTGGCCGAGCGCACCCGGGCCTTGCAAAAAAGCAACCACCTGCTGCAAGCCATTGCCAAAACCCAAACCGTGGCTCTGAGCGCCTTCCAGGCCGTGCGCAACGACGGCGGGCACATCATCGACCTCGAATACCTGTTTTCCAACGACCGACCCGACGCCTCGCCCGGCCACGCGGCCGCGCCGGGCCGCCGCTACCTGACCCAGTTTCCGGAGGCCGAGCGGGCGGGCTTTCTGCCCTCCTACCGCCGCGTTATCGAAACCGGCGCGATGGAAGACCTGGAGCTGCTCTACTCCGACGCCCACCGCACGGGCTGGTACCGCAGCATCGCCACCCGCCTGGGCGATGGCGTACTGGTGAGCAGCGAAGACATCACGGCCCGCAAGCAGGCCGAGCAGGAGCGCGCTACCACCTTGCAGCTATTGGAGCAGGTAGAGGTAGTGGCTGGCCTGGGTAGCTGGCGCTACGACGCGGCCACCGGCGCGCTGACGTGGTCCGAAGGCCTGTACCGGCTGTTTGAGCTACCGCTGGGCACGCCCGTGACGCCGCGCGTGTACCTCGACTACGTGGTGCCCGACGACCGGCCCATCGCGGAGTGCCTGCTGCAAAAGCTGGTGGGTGAGCCCACGGGCTTCGAGAAAACGATGCGCATCCAGGTAGGTGGGCGGCTCAAAACCTTGCGCATCAAGGCCGTAGTAACCTACTACGAGCGGGGCCAACCTACCCAGGTGCTGGGCGTGGACCTGGACCTCAGCGAGCTCAAGCGCCTGGAGGCCGAAAACCTGCACATGCGCCTGCACCAGCAGCAGGAGCGCATCTCAGCCGTGCTGGAGGCCCAGGAAGAAGAGCGCCGCCGCGTGGCCGAAACCCTGCACAACGGCCTGGGCCAGGTGCTGTACGCGGCCAAGCTCCAGCTCGACCAGCTGAGTTTGACCTCGCTGCTCGAAGCCTCGCCCGCGCTGGCCACCGCCCGCCGCGAGGCCGACCGCCTGCTGTCGGAGGCCATTCTGCAAACCCGCACTATCTCGCACGAGCTCACGCCGGGCAGCGTGGCCGAGTTTGGGCTGGCCGTGGCGCTGCGCGACATTTGCCGGGGCCTGAGCAGCCCCCAGCTGCACTGGCAATGCCTGGTACACCTCGACGAGGAGGAGCCGCCCCTACCCCAGCCCCTGCAAGTGGCCGTGTACCGCCTGGCCCAGGAGCTGGCCCAGAACATCGTGAAGCACGCCCGCGCCCGCCACGCCGCCCTCGAAGTCGAAACCCTGCCCGGCTGGGTGGTGCTGCGCTCCGAAGACGACGGCCGGGGCTTCGAGCCCAGCGTTTCGACTAATGGCATCGGCCTCAAAACGCTGCGCCACCGCGTGGCGCTGCTCGGCGGCACCGTGCATTTAACCTCGGGCGTGGGCCAGGGCACGCAGGTGCAGGTCCGCATTCCGCTGCCGCCCAGCTAATAACCAGGGGTAGTTGCTGTGCGTTACCTTGCCACCGGCTACGGCCGGCGCGGGGCGGCGGGGCTGCCTTGCTACTCGCACTTATTCTCTACTTTTTCTTTTCCTTACCTGCCTGGCTTTCAGGCAAAGCCTGTTTTGCCATGACCCGTCTTTTTGTAGTTGATGACCACACCGTGCTGCGCACCGGCCTGCGCGCGCTGCTGGCCCAAGAGCCCGGCATCGAGCTGGTAGGCGAGGCCGCCAACGGCGAAGAGCTGCTCGACCAACTGCCCACCACACCCACCGACGTGGTGCTGCTCGACATGAACATGCCCGTGCTCGACGGCGTGGCCACCGCCCGCCGCCTGCGCACCGAGCACCCGCACCTGCGCGTGCTCATGCTCTCGATGGTCGACCAGCCCCGCAGCATCGGGCAGGCCATGGCCGCCGGGGCGCACGGCTACCTGCTCAAAAACGCCGACAAAAACGAAATTATCACCGCCATCCATACCGTGATGGCCGGCAAGCGCTTCTTGTGCTCCGAAGTGGGGCTGCACCTGCTCGATACCGTACTGGCCTTCGAGGCCGCACCGCCACCCGCGCCCAGCGTGGCCTCGCCGCTGTCGCGCCGCGAGCAGGAGGTGTTGCAGCTGGTGGCCGAAGGCCTCACTACCCAGCAGATTGCCGACCAGCTCTTTACCAGCAAGCGCACCGTGGAAACACACCGCCAGAACATCCTGGAAAAAACCGGCACCAAGAATACCGCCGCCCTGGTGCGCCACGCTATTTCGCAGGGCTTCCTCAGCGGCACCAGCGAGCCTACGGAGTAGCGGACCGCACCGCCCGCCAACCGCTTCCGTAGCCATTCACGCCTTGTTCACGTAAGCAGGCCGGCCGCCGCGCGCAGCGGAGACTCGACCTGCTTATGTGTTTACTCACTACCCGCTTCTGCAAGAAAAGCCTGCTGCCGGGCCTGCTGGCTTTGGCCGCCGCTACCGGGGCCCGCGCCCAGGATGTGCCGCGCATCTATCCCGCCCCCGCGCCTACAGCCATCGACTCGGCCCGCGGCGCGGCCGACCTCGTTGACAAGCAGCAGTTTGCCAACCCCTCGGTGCTGGGCATGGGGCCGAGCAAGGGCATCATTCTGCACTACGAGCGCACGTCGCCGTTTAGCGTGGCGGCCTCCAGCCAGGTGGCGGGCGTGAATGACTTCAACACCACGGCCAAGCGCAACGGGCGGCTCATTTTCAAGGGCTACATCCCGGCCTGGAACCGGCCCCACCTCAAGGTTATCGTGGGCCTGAACTACGACCGCGAGGAGTTTAAATTCGAGGACAAGCCCACCAACTACGGCCTCTTCGACAACATCGAAAACAAGGGCCTGAAAAGCACCGGCGTGCAGTTGGCCGTAATTCGGCCCGTCGATGCCGTGCACTGGTACTTGGCGCGGGTGAAGGGCGAATTGTCGGGCGACTACACTTCGGGCACCGATATCGGCAGTACCAACTACCTGCGCGGTTCGGTAGAAGCGTTTTACGGCTGGAAGCGCAGCCCGCGCTTTTCGTGGGGCGTGGGCTTTCAGTACGGCTACACCTTCGGGCGGCTCAGCCTGTACCCGGCCGTTATCTACAACCGCACTTTCAACGACCGCTGGGGCATCGAGGCGCTGTTTCCGGCCCGCGTCACGGCCCGCTACAATGCCTCCGAGCGCTCGCTGTTCTATGCCGGCTACTCGGTCGATGGCACCAACTACATCTTGGCGTTGCGCCAAGAGCTGCCGCTGGGCGCAGGCAAGCAGCCGCTGCGTAGCCTGGAGCTGCGCGAGACGGAGGTCAAATTCCGCCTGCGCTGGGAGCGCGAGCTGCTGTCGTTTTTGTGGCTTGGGGCCGAGGGTGGCTACCGCTACAACTACGCCTTCGACGCCTTCGACCGTACCAACGCTGACCGCGAGCGCATCATCCGCACCAAGCTGGGCGGCGCGCCCTATGTGAGCTTGGAGGTGTTCGCGGTGCCGCCGCGCAAGCTGCTGGAGAAGGCGGGCGTGCGGCGGTAAAAACGGTGTACCGTGGACCCTGCGGGTCCGCGCGTAGTAGCATTGGCTGCACTACCCGCGCGGCCCCGCAGGGTCCACGGTACACCGGCCTATTTCTTCGCCCGCCGCCCGGCCAGCTTTTTCAAATACTGGTACTGCGCCTCCTGCGCCCGCACGGGCGGCTCGCCCTCAGCCGAGAGTAGCAGGTGGTTGTCAAAGTCGCGGGCCTTCACATTGTCGGCGCGCTCTAGGTCGAGCAGGTGGCGCACTTGGGCGCGCAACGTTTCATCGAGCAGCGGGAAGGCTACCTCCACGCGGCGGTTGAGGTTGCGCGTCATCCAGTCGGCCGAGGAGAGGTACACTTTTTCCTCGCCGCCGTTGGCGAATACGTAGATGCGGGCGTGCTCCAGGTACCTGTCCACCAAACCGCGTTGGCTGATGTTTTCGCTCAGGTCCGGCTGCCCTGGCACCAGGCTCCCAATGCCCCGGATAAGCAATTCGACGCGCACGCCGGCCTGGCTGGCCTCGTAGAGCGCGGCTATCATACCGGGGTCTTCGAGGGCGTTCACTTTCAGCAGGATGTAGGCGTCCTTACCCTTGCGGGCATTGGCCGCTTCGTGCGCTATCAACTTGAGCAACTGCTTGCGCAGCGTGAACGGCGCTACCAGCAGGTGCTGCAAGTGCGTGGGCTCGGTACCGCTCTGGAAGTAGCGAAACACTTGGTCAACCTCGGTCCCAATCTCCGCATTGGCCGTGAATAAGGCGTGGTCGGCGTAGATGCCGGCCGTGGCCTCGTTGAAGTTGCCGGTGCTAAGGTAGGCGTAGCGGCGCGACGCCTCGCCGTCGCCCTCGCGGCGCGTGATGAGCAGCAGCTTGGCGTGGCACTTGAGCTCGGCGGGCGTGAAAATGACGTGCGCCCCGGCGCGCTGCAATTTCTCGGCCCAGTGCATGTTGCTTTCCTCGTCAAAGCGCGCTTTCAGCTCCACCACGGCCGTCACCTGCTTGCCATTTTTTACGGCCTTAATGAGCGCCTTGGCCACGGCGCTTTTGGGGGCCACGCGGTAGAGCGTGATGCTGATAGCGCTGACCTTGGGGTCGTTGGCCGCCTCGCGCAGCAGGCGCGGCACGGCGTCGAAGCTCTGGTAAGGCACGTGCAGCAGGTGGTCGCGCGCGGCGATGGCGGGCAGCAGCGGCCCAGTGCGCGGCAGCGTAGGGTGCGGCAGCTCGGGCCACTCGGGGTTCAGCAGGTCCTTCCGGCCGAAGCTGGGGAAGCCGAAGAAATCGCGAAAATTGTGGTAGCGGCTGCCTTCTACCAGCTCCTCGTCGGCGATGCCGGTTTTTTGCTTGATGGCGCGCAGCACCTCCTTGGGCATTTCGGGGTCGAAGAGCAGGCGGGCCGGGTAGCCGGTGGCGCGCTTGGCCAGGCTACTGCGGATTTTGGCCAGCAAGTCGCCCGATACTTCTTCCTCAATATCGAGTTCGGCATCGCGGCTCAGCTTGATGGCGTGGACTTTCACCTTCTGGTAAGTGGCAAACAAACTAGGCGCGCCCACCCGCACCACGTCGTCTAAGAACAGCACCTCGTGCGGCTTGTCGGGCGTACCCTGGCCGCCGGGCAGCGCCACGAAGCGACCACCGTGGCGCTTGGTGGGCAGCTCCATCAGCACCACGCGCTCGGCGTCGGCTTTCTTGGCCTTGGCTACCGGCTTGGTCAGAAAGAAGGTCAGGTACACGGCCTGGTCTTTCAGAAAGAGCTGGTGCAGCGTGTCATCGAGCACCACCGGCGAGAGCAGGTCGCGCACCTTTTCATTGAAATACTGCTGCACCCACTCGCGCTGCTCGGCGCTGAGGTCCTCGGCGCGCAGCAGCCGAATGCCCGCCTTGCCCAGCGCGGGCAGCACCTGCTCGCGGAAGGTGCGCCCAAATTCTTCCTGCTGCCGGTGCACCTCGGCTAGCACCTCGGCCAGCACGCGCTTGGGCTTGGCTTGCAGCTGGGTGCGGGTTTTCTTCTTGAGCTTCACCAGCCGCCGCAGGGTAGCCACCCGCACCTTGAAAAACTCGTCGAGGTTGCTCGAAAAAATCGCCAGAAACTTGAGGCGTTCGAGCAGCGGCACGGTGGGGCACTGCGCTTCTTGCAGCACGCGGGCATTGAAGCGCAGCCAGCTCAGGTCGCGGGGGAGGGTTTTCATTTAACAGTTAACAATTAACATTTAACAGCTCGCTGGGGCGTTGGCTTATGTGCTGGAAGTAGCGCCGGGGTTTTGGCTGAGCTTATCCTGAATTTGGAGCCTTCTACGCGGCAAGCCGCGTTTGCAGTTTGGTTAAATGTTACCTGATAGTTGTTAAATATCCTTGGGGCAGTCGAAAAAGTAGAATTCGGCGTTATCCTGCTTGACCTCAGCCCAGCGCGCTACCTGAAAATGCAGGCAGATGACGCCGGCCGTGGGCATCTCGTTGCTCAGGGGCGAGGGCGAGAGGTAGTTGGCCACGTCGGTGATGGTAGGGTTGTGGCCGGTGAGCAGCACCGAACTGGCGTCGTCGGGCAGCGCGTGCACCACGGCCATCAGCGTTTCCAGGTCGGCCTCGTAGATGTCGGGCTCCACCTTGATTTTATCGTGCGGGTAGTCGAGCTCGCGGGCCACGAGCACGGCCGTGCTCAGGGCCCGCACGGCGGGCGAGCTCACCATCAGGTCGAGCTTGATGTCGCGCTTGGCCAGGGCCTGGCCGATGCGCGGGGCATCGTCGCGGCCACGGTCGTTGAGGGGGCGCTCGCGGTCGGTGAGGTCGTCAAAGCTCCAGCTCGACTTGGCGTGGCGCATCAGGTACAGGGTTTTCATGGGGCGAAGCTAGGGGTGAAGGGCAATTAGTTTAAGGCGGATGTAGAGACGCCTCTTTGCGTCTCGGCGTTGTTCGGCTCGCCGGGCGTGAGACGCAAGGATATGTCTCCATAGCCTGCCGCAGGCAATCGCGCTAGCTACTCAGCGCACTCAGCGCCCGCTCAATTTCCGCAAACAACGGCCGGGCCGCTACCTCGGGCTGCGTGCAGCGCTGCACCAGCGCCTGCCAGGCCTGCGCCACAGCGGGCTCGGCGGCCAGTTCGGGACAGTGCGCCAGCAGTTCTTCGAGCAGGCAGCCGAAGGCGCGCACCTCCAGCCGCTGCAAGGCCTCGGCCGTAGCTATGTCGGCGGGGTCGAAAAAGCAGGCTGCGCCGAAGTCGCCCAGCAGGCTTTCGCCGGCCTTGGTGTAGAGAATATTATGCGCGTACAAGTCGCCGTGCATGATGCCCTGCGCATGCAAATGCGCCGCCGCCGAAGCGATGCCTTGCGCCAGTAGCAACGCGGCGGCTAAGTTGAAAGTGGTACCCGGCGCGTATATGTCACGGGTGCAGCTAGCCAGGCTGGGCGGCCCCGCCAGGTTGCCAAAAATGGGGTCGATAAGCTCCAGCACCAGCCCCTCGGCCCCGGCCGGATGCCCGGCTATTTTGCCACGCACGGCAATCAGATTGGGGTGCTGCCCAGCGCTGATGCAGGCCGCCATCTCGCTGTGCGGCAGGCCGTCGCTGGTTACAGCCCCTTTGAAAAGCTTCACGGCTACCTCGGTGGGCACAGCCGCGCCCCGGTGCCACCCGGCCCGGTAAATAACGCCCGACGCGCCCTCGCCCAGTTGCTGCTCGATTCGCAGCTGCGTCCACGAAATAGCCGCGATGGGGTGCCGCGCCACCGCCGCCTCAGCCGCCGCCGAGAAGGGGTTGCCTGCGTAGGCCAGCCAGCTAAGCCGGGGCATGGCCAGCAGCCACGCCGGCAGCGCCGTGAGCTGGTTGGCGGCGATGCGTAGCAGCTCCAGGTTATGGCACTGCGCCAGCGTTGCGGGTAGGGCCGTGAGCTGGTTGCCGGCCAGCATCAGCTTTTGTAATTGGTGGCAATTGCCGATTGCGGGCGGCAGGTTTTCAAGCTGGTTATCCGTGAGAATCAGCCAGCGCAGCCGCGGCGGCAGCGCGGCTGCGGGCAGCGCGCGTATCTGGTTGGCTTTGAAGCCCACCATACTCAGCTGCAGGCACTCACCCAGCACCTCGGGCACGGTAGTGAACTGATTATCCGAGCAAAACAGCACGCGCAGCTTGCGTAGGCGCGGCAGGTCGGCGGGCAGGCTACTGAGCGCATTGCCCGAAAGGTTCAGAATTTCAAGCGTATCGGCAAGGTCGAAAATCTCGCGCGGAAACTCGGTGAGGCCGGCCGATAGGTCGAGCCGCGTGAGGCCGATGAGCTGGCCGGCGCGCAGCTGGTCAAGGGTGTGCATAAGGCAAAGGTCTGGCACAGGGGCACAAAAAAGCGGCTGATGCCGGTGCATCAGCCGCTTTCGCGTTTTGAGTTGGCTACTCCGCCACGGCGTCGTACTGGCCGTATTGCTGGTTGCTGTAAGGGTAGCGCGCCTGGTAGAGCTCGGCCACCTTGCGGCCCAGCAGCTCGCGCAGGGCGTCGATGTTCTCGCGTTGCGCCGCCGAGATGAACACTACCGGGTCATGCAGGCGGGCCATGTAGGAAGCTTGCAGCTGCTCGAGCGGCGGGCGCGGCGCGGGCTCATCGAAGTCGGTCGGAAACTCCTGGTCGGGGTCGTCGTCGGCGAAGTTGGGCACGGGGTCGGGGTCGGCCTGGTACTGGTCTATTTTATTAAACACCAGCAGCATGGGCTTGTCCGACGCGCCGATTTCGCGCAGCGTCTCGTTCACTACCTCGATGTGCTCCTCAAAAGCCGGGTGCGAAATATCGACCACGTGAATCAGCAAGTCGGCCTCCCGAATCTCGTCCAGCGTGCTCTTGAAGCTCTCGATGAGCTTGGTCGGCAGCTTGCGGATAAACCCTACCGTGTCGCTCAGCAGAAACGGCACGTGGTTATCGAGCACCACCTTGCGGGTCGTGGCATCGACGGTGGCGAAGAGCTTGTTTTCGGCGAATACCTCGGCCTTGCCGAGCATGTTCATTATCGTGCTCTTGCCCACGTTGGTGTAGCCCACCAGCGCCACCCGGATGGTGTTGGTGCGCGTCTTGCGCTGCGTCACGGCCTGCTTGTCAAGGTCTTCGAGCTTTTCCTTGAGAAAGGCAATGCGGTCGCGCACGATGCGGCGGTCGGTTTCGATTTCGGTCTCGCCGGGGCCTTTCATGCCTACGCCGCCGCGCTGCTTGTCCAAGTGGGTCCAGAGGCCGGTGAGGCGCGGCAATAAGTACTGATACTGCGCCAGCTCGACTTGCGTGCGCGAGGTAGCCGATTTGGCCCGCAGCGCGAAGATGTCGAGAATGAGCAGCGACCGGTCCACGATTTTCACCTTCAACTCGGCTTCCAGGTTGCGCAACTGCGAGGGCGAGAGGTCGTCGTCGAAGACCACCATCGAGCTGTTTTCGTGCTGCACCCAGGCTTTTAGCTCGGCCAGCTTGCCCTCGCCCACGTAGGTGCGGATGTCGGGCTTCTCCAGCTTCTGCACGAAGCGCTTGGTGGCTTGGGCCCCGGCCGTTTCGATGAGAAAGGCTAGCTCGTCCAGGTATTCGGTGGTTTGGGCGTCAGTTTGGCGGCGCGGGGGCACGCTCACGAGCACGGCGGTTTCGCGCTCCTTGGCCGTGGCGTGGGTTTTTATTTTAAGTAAGTGCTTGGGCGTTTTGGCGTCGCGGCGGGCGGGGGTGCTGTCGGTAGCGCCCCAGTGGCGGGTGCTGCCCTGGCCATTGTTGTCTTTCGATTTTGACATATAGAAAAGAGCCGGTTGCGGGCTCCGAATATTTAACACCAATTATAACGGAATCGTTAAGTAATTCGCTGCGCGTGAACCTGGATTTTGGCCCTGCCGCGGCTTATTTTTAGCGCATGTTCACGCCGATTACCTCTCTCGCTCAGCTTGACCCCAACGGCACGTACACTTACGCCGACTACGTTACCTGGCAGTTTGAAGAATTAGTAGAATTGCTGCGCGGCAAGGTAGTGCGCCGCCAAAGCACGCCCGCCGAGCCTCGCCAGGCTACGGTGGGTCAGCTGTTTGGCGCTATCGGTGGCTTTCTGCGGCAGCAGCCGTGCCGGGCGCGTATCGGCCCCTACGATGTGCGCCTGCCGACGCCCGGCACTACCGCCGACCACGCCATATATAATATACAGTGGTGCAGCCCGACATCTGCGTTATCTGCGACCCCAGCAAAATCGAGCCCAGCGGCTGCCTGGGTGCGCCCGGCTTCATCGTGGAAGTACTCTCGCCCGGCGCGATAGCCCGCGACTGGCGCGACAAGTTTTCCCTTTACGAAGAAGCCGGCGTAGGTGAATACTGGATTGTATCGCCCCAGGCGCAATTCATAGCCGCGTTTGTGCTGGACGCAGGCACCGGCCGCTACCACCTTGCCGACGAGTACGTCGGGCCAGGCCTCGTGCCGTGCGCTACGCTGCCGGGTTTGGCGCTGGATTGGAGCGATATTTTCACAGGGCTCTCCTAACGCGTTTACCCCACCCCCGACCCCTCCCCTCCGGGAGAGGGGAGCCTAATGTAAAACATTGTGATTAAGCATATAAATAGAAAGAGCCTGCGGCGTATTGCCGCAGGCTCTTTCTGTCTCGAAAACAGCGTACAAACTCGTCTGGCTCCCCTCTCCCGGAGGGGCGGGGCCGG
>CAXYJY010000103.1:0-15595 GCA_964277755.1 uncultured Hymenobacter sp. | reverse complement strand
GGGAGCCTGACGACTGCTCGACGACTACCTGTGTCCGCATACATTCGGCTCCCCCTCTCCTTTTCGGAGAGGGGGCCGGGGGGTGAGGCGTTCACGTTTGCGCAGCATGATAGTAAAAACCCTACTTCGCCAGCGTCCAGCTACCGCGCACACGCGGATTAGCCTCCGTAGCCGAGCGCAGGAAAACCAACTCATTGAGCTGGCCCACGCGCCAGGTTTCGAGCATGTCGTCATAAGCGGCCGAGCCGGGGTTGCCGCTTTGACCGCCGGGAAACACGCCGTAAGCGCGCACCTGCGGCCCCAACGCCACCACCATGCGCCACGAGGGGCCGTTGCGCTCAGAGGTGGCATTCACGATGCCCGCGCCGCCGCCGCAGTCGAGGTCCAGGTGGCCGAAGCCAGGCAGTTGCAGCATGTGTAGCACGTCGGTGCTTTTCTGATTTTTCCAGGCCCATTTGGGGCCGAGGGGGCCGTATTTGCGGGTGAGCGAGTCGGTGGCGAAGCGCAGGCTGCGGCGCACGAGCTGCGGCAGGGTTTCGCGCTGCGGGGTGCGGCGGTCGTCTATCCAGGGGCTGTTTTCCTGGTGCAGCAGCAGCTGCTTGGTGCGGTCGCGGGCGGGGTAGCGCATTTCCAGGCCGGTGGCTTTCAGGCCGAAGTCATCGCCCCAGATGCGCTTAATCAGGCTGTTATACCACAGGTCGTACACGCTGGGGCCCAGCGCGTCGGCGTTGTACTGGTAGTTCCAGCGGCGCATCTCGGTTAGCACGCGAGCCTCGGGCGAGGCGGGGGCTATTAGCGTGTCGCCATTGGCGGAGCCGGCGGCCAGCTCCAGCAGGCGCGGCAGCAGGATTTGGGCCGAGATGCCGAGGTTGTCGTTTTGCAGCAGGCGCAGGCTGTCGGGCGTGGCCTGGGTCATGCGCGCCAGGCGCGTATTGATGCGGTGCGAGCGGTCATAGGTGCCGTCGCCGTAGTTCCAATTGAGGTAGTACGGGTAGTCGGGGCCGGCCGAAAACTGGTTGGCCGAGGCCACGAACTGGCGCGGCGGATTCTTCACGTGCGGGTTCTGGGCGGCCGGAATCCAGCCCTGCCAGTCGTAGGCCGGGTCGGTGCCATCGAGGATGAACTTGCCCTGGTCGCGCCACTTCAGCGGGAAGCGGCCGTTGGGCCAGATGGCAATGTCCTTGTCAGCGCTGGCGAAGATAAAGTTCTGGGCCGGTGCCCCGTAGGTGCTCAGCGCAGCCGTGTAGTCCTGGTAGTTACGGGCGCGGTTGAGGCGGTAGAAGCTCATAAACTCATTGGCCGCGTCGTGCGCGGTCCAGCGCATGGCGTGGGCAATGGGCGACTGGCCGGGCAGAAAAGTCTTCTCCGGCTTGTCGTACACGATGGGGCCGTGGTGGGTGTAGAGCACCGTATCGAGGCGGTCGGGTTGGCCGCGCACCTTGATGCGCTCCACCACCCGGCGCACCGGTTTCCAGCGGCCGTCGTGCCAGTATTCGCGCCGGGTATTGTCCTTGAATTTCAGCTGGTACCAGTCGAGCACGTCGGCGGCCACGTTGGTCACGCCCCAGGCTACTTGCTCATTAAAGCCGATGATGGCATACGGCACGCCCGGAATGCTCACGCCGTACACGTTGACGCCGGGCGCGGCCAGCTGCACCTGGTACCAGATGCTGGGCAGATTGAGCTGCAAGTGCGGGTCGTTGGCCAGCAGCGGGTAGCCGGTGGCCGACTTGGCCCCGCTCACCGCGAAGTTGTTGGAGCCCAGCTCGGGGTCGGGCTCATTTTCAGGCACCTTGCCCGACATGGCCGCCGCGAAACCGGGCGGCGTAGGCGGCACCGGCAGGGGCGTAAAATCGAGCGGCGTGCCCACCGGCACGATGGGCTCTTCCTGCACCGGGTAGTCGGGAAACAGGTCTTTGACCACGGCCGGGCCGTACTTGGCCAGGGCGTTGCTCATGCGCAAGTCGTCGGAGCGGCCGCTCAAATCGAAGGCCATGTACTTCAGAATCAACGAGCATTTCAGCGGTTCCCAGGGCTCGGGCGCGTAGTCGAGCAGCTTGTACTCGAAGGGCATCGTCTTGGGCGTGAGCGCCTTGATGTAGGCGTTTACGCCATCGGAGTACGACGTCAACACGAGGCGGGTCACGGGGTTGGCCATCGCCGAGTCGAGCGACTTGCGCGCCCCGTAGGCCAAACCCATGCGCCGGAAAAAGCGGTCGGTTTCGAGTCGGGCCGGGCCTACGATTTCGGCCAGCCGCCCGGCGGCCACGTGCGTGATGAAATCCATCTGCCAGAGCCGGTCCTGCGCCGTGAGGTAGCCCTGGGCGTAATACAGGTCGTGGTCGTTTTGGGCAAATACGTGGGGCACGCGCTTGTCGTCGTAGCGCACCTGCACGGGCGCTTGCAGGCCCAGCAGCTGTAGCGTTTGCGGCGCGGCAAAGGCGTCGGCCACTTCGCCATTCTGCCAAAAGCCCCGGAACGGGCTCAGCAGCTTGCCGAAGGGCGGCAGGTCGCCGTGCTTGGTATTCAGCACCCAGGTCAGCGCGATGGTGGCGGCGAGGGCGAGCAGGGCTTTAATCCAGTGGAGCATAAGCGGTTTGTTTTCAAATCAGAGTCCTGTACCCGGCTGTCATGCTGAGCGCAGCGAAGCCTCTCGCGTGTTTGCGTTTATAAACGTTGAAGTTTACTGCGCCACGCGAGAGGCTTCGCTGCGCTCAGCATGACAGTCGTTTTACAAGCTAACATCCCCCTACTGCGCCGCGCTGCGCGGGTCGGGCATGGGCTGCATCTGGTAGTCGTGGGGCGGCTGGGCACCGGCCAGGTTTTGCACGAAGTAGTCCCAGCGACGGCGCGTCATGTAGGGCGAGTACTGCGCGAAGCCGTGGTGCGCGTTGGGGAATACTACCAGGTCGTAGCTTTTGTTGGCCTTGGTCAGGGCTTCAACTACCAGCCAGGTATTGTAGGGCGGCACGTTATCGTCCATCAGGCCGTGAGCCAGCATCAGCTTGCCTTTCAGGCTCTTGGCAAAGAGGGCGTTGGCCTGGTTGTCGTAGTTGGTGGTGCCGTCGGGGTTGGTTTTGAGCAGGCCGAGGTAGCGCTCGGCCCAGTCGTCTTCGTAGTTGCGGTTTTCGTGGTTGCCCGATTCCGCGATGCCTACTTTGAAGAAATCGGGGTAGCGGAACATGGCCGCCGCCGTGGCGTAGCCGCCGCCCGAGTGCCCCCAGATGCCGGCCCGCTCCAGGTCGATGTAGGGGTATTTCTGGGCCAGTTGCCGCATGCCCGTCACCTGGTCCGACAGCGTGTTTTCGGCCATGTTGCCGTAGCAGGCATCGTGGTAGCTCTTGCTGCGCAGCGGGTTGCAGCTCCCCTCAATCACGACCACCACAAAGCCCAGCTCGGCCAGCGCCTGGTTGTCGTTGCGGGCCGAGCTAAACGACCAGTTACCCACGCCCCCACCCTGCGGGCCGGGGTAGATGTAGTTGATAATCGGATACTTCTTGGCCGGGTCCAGCGTCGTGGGCGTGAACATGAGGCCGTAGAGGTCGTCCTTTCCATCCTGCGCTTTCACCGTGATGGGCGTGGGCGCTTTCCAGCCGGTGGCGATGAGGCGCGAAATATCGGTTTTCTCCAGAGCCAAAATCAGCTTGCCATCGGCCCCGCGCAGCACCGTAGCGCCCGGCTTGTCGGGCTGCGAGTAGGTGTCCACGAAGTAGCGGCCCGAGGGCGATAGCATCACCTGGTGGTTGCCGGCCTCGGGCGTGAGCAGGGTCAGCCCCTTGCCATCGAGCCCGATGCGGTAGAGGTGCGCGAAGTAGGGATTGCCGGGCTCGCGGCCGTCGGCCAGGAAGTAGAGCTGGCGCCTGGCCTCGTCCACTTTCAGCAGCTGCGTTACCACGAAGTTGCCCTTCGTAATCTGGTTTTTGACCTTGCCGGTGCCCGCGTCGTAGCGGTAGAGGTGGCCCCAGTTGTCGCGCTCCGAGTACCAGATAATTTCTTTACTCTTAGGCAGGTAGCGCCAGTTGATGGCGCGCTGGCCCGATTCGTATTGCGTGGGCACGGTTTCCTCAAACACCTCGCGCACCGCGCCGGTGGCGGCGTCGGCCACGCGCACTTTTTCCTGCTTGTGGTCGCGCGAGGTCGAAACGAAGGCCAGCTCGCGGCCGTCGGGGCTCCAATCGACGTCGTCGAAGGTGCCGCTGCTCGAAATATCATCCGAGAGCGAGCCGCGGTGCGGGTCGGGGGCGGTTTGCAGGCGCACTACTTTCGGGCCGTTCACTTCCACGATTACCCGCTCTATCAGGGCGATGTCCGGGTCGCCGGGCAGCGGGTATTTCCAGGCTTCGAGCTTAGGGTGGCCCACGTTGGTAGTCACCAAATACATGTCGCCCACCTTGCGCTGGTCTTGCCGGAAGGTGGCGATTTTGCGCGAGTCGGGCGACCAGCGTAGCACCGGCGCGTCGCTATGGGTCCAGCCGGCGTTGTCGGTGGCGTAGCCGTAGTCCTTCGCGCCGTCGGTGGTGAGCTGGGTGCTTTGGTTGGTTTTCGTGTCGCGCACCCATAGGTTATAGTCCTTGATGTAGGCGGCCAACTGGCCGTTGGGCGACTCTACTTCGTTGCGGGCGTTGGGGTTAGCCGGGGCGGCATTCGCGGCGGGGCTCAGCTGCCCGCTGCCCAGGTCGTACTGCCAGCTTTTGCCCGCCGCCGCGAAGGCCATCGACTTGCCATCGGGCGCAAACGTGAGGTCGAGGTTGGGCAAGCGGTTGGCTTCGTAAGCTTTGCCAGTAGCCGTGGAGAGCGCGGCGGCCAGCTTGGCGTGGTCGAAGGCAGCGGTGCGCGTCTTACGGGCCGGGTCTACCAGCACGTATTCGCTGCCCTTGGCCGTGAGCACGCAGTACCAGAATCGGTCATTTGCCAGCCAGTGGGGCTGGCCGGGCGTGCCATCCACCAGTGGCTGGGTATTGTAAATCATAAACCGCTCGGCGCGGGCGTAGTCCTGGGCGGTGAGAGCGGGCTGTTGCTGGGCAGTGGCAGTAGTGATACTAAAAAGTGCGGCGGCCACGAGACCTGGTGCGTAGTGGGGCATAAGCTTGGCGGAAAGCAGGCTAACCATTGGCCTTATTCGGAGGCGAAAGTTAGCTCGGGTTTGCCCCACGGTTGCACCAGCCTTCCGCCGCTAGCTCAGGCCGCCGCGCCGCACGGCCTGGCGCAGCCAGGCCAGGGCCTCGCCCAGCGGCATGTGGCGCTCCTTATGAAAGCCCACGCTGGCACGGGTACCCAGCACCCACTCCCAAAACTCACCAAACGACTTGGCGGCGTGCAGCTTATCGTGCATCTCGCCGGCTTGCACGCCCAGCATGAGAGCCCACTCGCGAAAGCCGGCGGGCGTGGGCTGGCAGCGCTGCTGCCAGCAGGCGCGCAATTCGTGGCGGGCCCGCCAGAGGCCGGCCAGCTGGCGCGGGCATTCTACTTCGGGCTCGCGCTGCTCGTGCGCCTGGGCTGCCCACTCGCGCAGCTGCCACGACAGGCCCACCTCTACGCGGCCCTGCTGCCGAGCCGAGGTGCTGACGCGCGCACGCGGGCTGTGGCGCACCGGCAAATCGTGGCGGCATAGGGCGCGCCACAGAGCTTCGTCTTCGAGGTAGCGCACCACGGGCAGGCCGCCCACCTGCCGGTATGCCGCCACCGTGAGGGCCAGGCTGGCTCCGAAGTGCTGGTGGTGGCGCGGCCAGGGGTCGCTGAGGCAGGGGTCGAGCCGGCACTCCAGTTGGTTGCGCAGCAGGTGGTAGGCAGCATCACGCAGCTGCGTGCGGCGCACAGCGGGCGCAGGGCCATCAGCTTCGTCGGCAAGGCTGCTAGCTGGCTCGGGGGCGGCGGGGCGGGTGAGGATGCGCCCACCCACGGCGGCGGCCCCGGCCGCTACTTCGGCGCGGCAGGCGGCCAGCCAATCGGGCGCGGCCAGCGTGTCGGCATCGGTACTGAGCAGCAGGCCCTGGGGACCGGCCGTGGCCGCTAGGCGCTGGGCGGCGGCATCCAGGAGCAGGCGGCGGGCCTGGCCCACGTGGGCTAGGTCGCCGGGCAGCTGTAGCTCGGCCACGTGCAGGGCCAGGCCGGGGTGGCGGGCGGCGGCTTGGCGCACCACGGTGGCGGTAGCGTCGAGGCAGTTGTTGGCCAGCACGATTACTTCGAAGCTACGGCCGGGCAGCGGCGCGCCGCTCAGTTCGGTTTGGGCGGCCAGGGCGGCCAGGGTAGCGGGCAGGTGGTGGGCCTCGTCTTTGGCCGGGATAATGACGCAGGCTTGCAGCCCAGCGGCGGGTGGTGGCAGCTGCCGCCATAGGCTGCGCGCCAGCTGGGCCGGGGTAGTGAGGAGCCGGACTGGGCGGCGCAGCAGGGCGGGCGTAGCGGCGGCCTCACGGGCACCGTGGAAAAAGGCGGGGGCAGCAAATTGGCTCATCAGTGCCCGTGTACGCCGGATGGGTGCCGCCGGACAACGCTCCTGCTTAGGCCGTGGCGGCCAGCGCATTCTCTAGATAAAGCTATTATTTCTTTGCATTCTAATATTCAGCCTGCTATCTGCCTTTCGTCCAGGTTTCGCAGGAGCCTAAAAAAAATGGCCGTTTGCTTAAGTTTTTTGCGATTCAGAAAGCCTTCACCAAAATGTCCATAAAAAAGCCGGGCCACCTGAAAGGCGGCCCGGTTCGAGTTAGTTATCAGGTGCCAAATTGCGCTTAAAATGCCTCGCCGATGGCGAAATAAAAGCCGGGGTCGGTGCCGAAGGCATAGTCGAAACGCAGGTTCACGCGGTCGCGCCGGATGAAGTTGAAGCGCGCCCCTACCCCACCGGCCGTGTGGATGCCGCCGAACGAGTAGTCCTGAATAGTATTGCCTACCTGCCCCACGCCGAGGAAAGCGGCCCCGTCGAGGCGCCAAAACAGGTGCTGGCGCAGCTCGGCCTGGGCCGTCATCATCTGGCGGTCGCGGAAGCGCTGCTCGTAGATGCCGCGCATCAGGTTGGCGTTGTTGTAGAGCGTGCCGCCGAGGTTGGCCCCGAGGCCGGCCATGCCGTGCCAGGGCACGTTGCCCGAGTGAAACTGCCCTAGGAATTGCAGCGCCAAAATGGTTTTGCTGCTGAAAACGGGCTGAAAGTGCCGCGCGTCAATCTGGTAGCGCACGAAATTGTAGTCCGAGCCGATAAACTTGCCGTTGAACATCACCTGCAAATCGAGCAGGCTACCCTTGGAGGCCCCCAGGGCCACGTCGCGGCTGTCGTAGGTGTACACCGGCCCCACGCCCGAGGTGCTGAAATTGCGGCGCTGCGGGTCTACGCGCGGGTCTACCAGGAAGAAGTTTGTCTGGGTTGGTATCTCGTCGCCGTTGTCATTCACCCGGCCGTTCTCCGTCTGGAGGTTGAACACGCGCGACAGGCGGTATTGCAAACCCAGAAACTGGTTTTTGCCGACGCTTTTTTGGAAGCGCTGGTTGATGATGAACAGCTCGAAGTTCAGAAACGAGCGGTTGCTGCTTTGCACCTGCGGGGCATCGTTGCCGACGCCGAAGAAGTAAAGCCGGTTTTTATAGTAGCTCACCTCGCCATTGAGGTAGTATTTCTCGCCCGGCGAGTACACGGTATGCACGAATTGCAGCAGCGACTGCTTTTTTTGAGTCGTCCAGTACTGCACGCGCACGTTGGAGGCGCGCGTGATGGTATCGGTGCCCAAGCGGCCGCTCAGCAGCCCGCCCAGGCCGTAGCCCGCGCCGGTTTCCTGCTGGTAGAAGAGCACCGGCACCGGTAAAATCGTGATTCGCTTGGGGGGCTTGGAAGTTTCGGCCTGGGCACCGGGCAGGCCCTGGCTCCAGCCGGCCAGCGAGCTACCCATCAACCCGGCCAGCAAGAGCGGAAAAAAACGCATAGAGTGTGTGGTTAGAAAAAAGGTTATTAGCGCCTCAACGGATTTAGAGGACCTACGGTTGAGGTGAGGTGATGAAATGGTGAAGTAGTGGGTTTTCGGGATGAGTGGGTGAGTGCATGAGTGGACGAATGGGCAGCCGTCATGCTGAGCGTAGCGCAACGGAGTCGAAGCATCTCTACTGCTTCATTGCACGGCTTATCAGATATGCGGTCGAGATGCTTCGCTGCGCTCAACACGACTATCCACTCAGCTAAAAATCACTCATCCACCTATCCCAAAAACCCACTCCCCCCACCTACGCCAGCAGCATGCTTAGCACGCCAGCCAGCATGATGCCCTTGCACCAGGCACTGAGCTGCCGAAAGTGGCGGCGGCGGTCGGCTACCCACAGCAGGCGTGTGAGCCAGGCCAGCGGCAGCGCCACCAGGGCCAGCAGCCAGGCCGCCAGCGGCCAGCGGCCCAGGGCGGGCAGCGCGGCGGCGGCCAGCAGCACCAGCGCGCCCAGCCCAACCAGAAACACCCCGGCTACCCATTTGCTGCGCGCCACGCCCCAGACAAGTGGCAGGGTGCGGCAGTCGTGCTGGGCATCACCGCGCATGTCTTCGATATCCTTGATAATCTCGCGTACTACCGTGAGCAGGAACGCCGCTAAGGCGTAGACCCACACCGCCTTGCGGGCCGTGAGCAGTTGCAACTCGGGCAGCACTACTAGCGCCGCCGTGAGCAGCCCGATGCTGATATTACCCACCAGCGCCACCCGCTTGAAGCGCGCCGAGTAGCCCCACAGCAGCAGGGCCGCCCCCAGCGTGACAAGGCCGATGGCCAGCGCCTGCCGCTTGCCCACCCCGCTGAGCACGCCCAGTCCTACGCCCACCACGCTCAATACTACGTGGGCCAGCATGGCCTTGCGGCGGCCCAACAGGCGGCCCACTACCAGCCGGCCGGGCCGGTTAATGGCGTCGATTTTGACGTCGTAGTAGTCGTTGATGATGTAGCCGCCGGCCGCCACCAGCAGCGCCGCCAGCACCAGTAGCCCAAAGCGCGGGGCCAGCAGCACCTCGGCCAGCGGCTGCCCGCGCAGCAGCAGGCTGCGCACCAGCACCAAACTCAGGAGCATGATGAGCAGATTGGGCCAGCGCACCAGCCCCGGTACCGCCCGCCACAGCGAGCCAGCGGGCGGTGGGCCGGCGGCCGGCGGGTTGGCACGAGGCGGTGGGGTAGTCATAAGGGGTAGCTAGGGCGAAAGGCCCGAAGATACGAGCCGCCAAAGCCGGCCGCCCGCACAAAAAAAGCCCGGCCGCAGTGGACCGGGCTTCGGAATGCGCTTGGCTGAATCGGTTATTCAGCCTTCGTTAGGGGCGAGTCTACTACGTGTTCCGACACAAACCACACCTGTAGCTCGTTGGTCCGCATCACGTTGCTTACTACCAGGTCGTTGGTGCCGTCGTCGCCCGAGTCGGCGGCTTTTTTGGCGTACTCGTGGCAGTTTTTGAGGATAATCTGGTGAGCCTCCAGCAAGCGCGAGACCTGCACGGGGGCTTCCTCCCGGTCGCGCGGGGGGCGCGGAATGCTGGTAATTTCGGCCACGTCGAAGGCCATAGCTACGGCCACGCCACCCAGAATCTGGATGCGCTCGGCGATGGTGTCCACCAGCTCGGCCTGCTCTTCATAGTGCTTGTCGAACAGCAAATGCAGCTGGTAGAACGTGGGGCCTACCACCTGCCAGTGGTGCTTTTTGTAGAGGTCGCGCAGGCTGATGGTATCGGCCAGCAACTGGTTCAGCATCTGCACGCTTTCGAGGCGCACGTTGTCATCGAGGCCGATGGGCAGGCGTTGGCTTACGGTGCCGAAGCGCTGGGTGGGCGACGGGGCCCGCAGCTGCTGGTCGAGAAGGGGCTGCACGCTCACGGCGGCGTTAGGTTGCTTGGCCTCTTTAGTGGCCAGGCCTTTGGAGGCTTCTTTTTTGGGTTTGGGCGAGGCTTGCGTAGCCATAAGAACAAAGTTTTTGAGAAAGTAGAAACAAGCGAAATGCTGCCCGCCAACGCGCCCAGAGGTGCGACGGGCCGGCTGACTGCTTTACGAAAGGCCCGCTGTGGAGTTGAGAAGTCCGGCGTATTTCTCTGGTTTTTTCGTATAGTAGCGCGCCGCTGGCACTGACTACCTGCCAGCGCGATAAGATTACACTAACCCTTCATTTTCGCTTCATTACGCAATGGCCTTTCCTTTTTTTGGCGATTCTAAATCGACGGTGGCCCAACTGCTGGCTACCCTACCCCAGCAGGGCCGCCTGGAGTGGATAGGCCTGCGCACGGCTCGCCGCACCACGCCGCTGGCCGTGCCCGAGGCCGAAGTGCTCACCGACCAGCGCCTGGCCGGCGACCACGCCAGCGTGAAGCCCGGCGGCAAGCGCCAGGTTACGCTCATTCAGCACGAGCACCTGGCGGCGGTGGCCGGCTACCTGGGTTTGCCCGCGCCCGTGGCCCCCGGCCGCCTGCGGCGCAACCTGGTGGTGAGCGGTCTCAACCTGCTGGCCCTGAAAGGCCGCCGGGTGCAGATTGGCGAGGAGGTGCTGCTCGACATCACGGGCGAGTGCCATCCCTGCTCGCGCATGGAAGAAGAGCTGGGGCCGGGCGGCTACAACGCCATGCGCGGGCACGGCGGCCTTACGGCGCACATTGCGCGGGGCGGCACCATCCGGGTGGGTGATGCCGTGCGGGTGGTGGCAGCCACTGCGGCCCCGACCGGGCCAGTTGCCTGATGGCGAATTCATCAGGGGCGCGGGCCGAGGCTTTGGGTGAGCCACCAAGCTAAAAGCTGCTATATTTCAGTCGTCTTTTCTTCACTCTCACCTTCCCCACCGTATGCTTTCATCTTTACTTACTGCCGCCGTTGCCCGGCCGGCCGGCCGGTGTGGCTTGCTGACGCTGCTACTGGCCGGTGCGACCGCTGCGGCCAGCGCCCAATCGACCATCTATGGTTTAGGCATAGCTACTTACGATGTTGTGAGCCCTTTTACCGGCACGCAATTGTACCCGGCGGGCACACCGCTGCTCATCCCCATTTCGCCCACCACCGGCGCGCCCACCGACCCCGCCACGGGCACGGCCTATGGGGTTTCCTACGTACCGTCCAATATCACGGGCATCACGGCCGGGCAAACGCTGGTGGGCATCGACTACCGGCCCACCAACGGGCTGCTGTATGGCCTAGGCTACAACCCAACCACGGGCGCGACCCAGCTCTACACCATTGTGCCGGGGGCCAGCGGCACGGCCTCGGTGGCCACGCCGGTGAATGCCACGCCCATCGTGCTGCCCCTGGGGCAGGCGGGCACCAGCCCGAGCAGCCGGCGCATCGGCTTCGATTTCAACCCGGTGGCCGACCGCATCCGGGTGGTGAGCACCAATGGCCGCAACTACCGCCTCGACCCCAACACGGGCGGGCTGCTTGGCACCGATACCAACCTCAACTACGCGGGTGCGGTAGGCACGCCGGTAGCCACGCCGGTACCCATCGTGACGGGCGCGCCGGTGCCCACCATTCCGGCCGCGCCGGGCGTGGGCTCGGTGGCTTACACCAACGCCACGCTGGGCGCGGGCAGCACCACGCTCTACGACTACGACGAGCTGAACGGAGGCATTATTTCGATTCAGAGCCCGCCCGAGGCGGGCACGCTCACGGCCCCCACCCGCAGCACGTTCTTCATCCCGGGGTCGAGCCAGCCGGGGCCGTATGGCATGGCGGCCACCGTCGTGGCCATGGATATAGATGTGTACTACGACCGCACGGCGCGCCAAAACGTGGCCTACCTGCTGGAAGTAACCGACGACCGGCCCAGCGGCTACGACGCCAGCAACCTCTACACTCTCGACCTGACCACGGGCCAGGCCAGCCGCGTGGGCAACATCATCCCGAGCACGCCCAACCCCTTCGTGCCCAATGCGCCGCTGGTGCCCATCGATGTGTACGACATCGCGGCGGCCATCACGGCCCCGCTCATCTGGTCGGGCTTCGTGAGCGACGAGTGGACCAACGCCGCCAACTGGGTGCCCCAGCGAGTGCCCACCAGCGCCGACGACGTGTTTATCCCGGGCACCTACACGCCGGGGGCTACGCTGCTGGCGGCTACGTTTCCGGGCACCACACCCACGCCCAACCAGCCCACCGTGCGCGTGGCGGGCCAGGCGGCCAACTCGGTGGCTTTGAACACGGGCGCAACGCTGACGCTCGTGTCGGGCGGGGTGCTCAACGTGAGCGGCGACTTCAGCAACACCGGGGGCACGGTGGCGGGCGGCGGCACCGGGCTGGTGGCGCTGGTAGGCAGCCGGGTGCAGTCGGTGGGCGGCAGCTCGCTCTCGACCTTCCCCAACCTGGCGGTGGGCACGGCTACGGCTACTACTACGGGGCCGGTGGCCATTCAATCGACGGGCGGGCTCACGCTCAATGGCAGCCTGGCCATCGGCAGTGGCCAGCCGTTTACCCTGAACTCGAACGCCAGCGGCACGGCCTACGTGGTGAACAATGGCAGCGCGGCAGCCACTGGCGCGGCCACGGTGCAGCGCTACATCACGCCCAACCTAAATGCCGGCCCCGGCTACCGCCATTACAGCACGCCCGTGAGCGGCAGCACGGTGGCCGACCTCACCACCAGCGGCTTTGCGCCCACCGTAAATGCGACCTACAACAGCAGCCCCACGCCCCCGCTCGTGACGCCGTTTCCGACGGTGTACGCCTACGACCAAAGCCGGCTGGGCCTTACCAATACGTCGCCCGAGTTTGACAAGGGCTTTTTCTCGCCCGGCGCGCTTACCGATGCACTGGAGGTAGGCCGGGGCTACACCGTGAATATTCCGGGTACCGAGCTGGTCGATTTTGTGGGCACGCTCGCCAATGGCTCCTACTCGCGTACGGGCCTCGCGCGCGGCGCACAGGCCACGGCCGGCTACCAGCTGCTGGGCAACCCCTACCCCGGCGCTATCAATTACGACATAGTGCGTAATAATTCTACGGGTATCGAGAGCGCGCTGTACGTATTTAAGAGCAGCGGCCAATACACGGGCACCTACACCAGCTACGTCAATGGTGCGTCGGCCAACACCGGCACCAACGTGCTGCCGGTGGCGCAGGGCTTCTTCGTGCGGGTAGCCGCAGGCCAGACGGGCACCGTCAACTTCACCAACGCCGCCCGCCTCAACGCGCCCGACAACACGCTGTTTCAGCGCACCGCCGCTGACCCGCGCCCCCACCTGGCCCTCACACTGCGCAATACTACCGCCGCCAACCAGACCTATATCTACTTCGAGCAGGGCGCTACGGCGGGCTTCGATGCGGACTTTGATGCCCACTACCTGCCCGCTACCCACGGCCTCGACCTAGCCGCCGACATCAGCACTGAAGCATTATCCATCAGCGGCTTGCCAGTGCTAGCCAGCGCTACTACCGTGCCGCTGCACCTGCACGCCGCCGTGGCCGGCACCTACACCCTGGCCGTGGATGAGCTGGCCAACCTGCCCGCCGGCTACCGCGCCTACCTGCGCGACGCCCTCACCGGCACCTACACCGACCTAGCCACTACGCCCAGCGTAAATCTTACGCTGGCCCCCGCCGACGCGCCCACTGGCCGCTACGCCGTGGTGTTTGACACGGCCACGCCGCTGGCCATGGCCCCCGCCGCCACCGCGCAGCTAGTGAGCCTCTACCCCAACCCAGCCCACGGCACGGTGCAGCTATTGCTGCCGCAGGCCCTGCACACGGGCGCAGCCACGGCGGTAATGCTGGTCGATAACCTGGGCCGCACGTTACTGGCACGCACCCTGAGCGCCACCGCCGATGCCCTGGAGCTGCCGCTCGGCGGGCTAGCGCCTGGCATCTACTCGGTGCAGGCCAACACCAGCGCTGGGGTAGTAGCCAAGCGCCTGGTGGTAGAATAATAGCCGACCGCTTTTCAACAAAAAAGGCCTTCTGCCAATGGCAGAGGGCCTTTTTCTATGGTAACTACAAAAAAAAGCGCGGCAGCGCCCCGCTCCTTTCCAAATGAAAACACGACTCCGAAGAGCCTGCACTACTTACGGGCCCGGCGGCCAGGTCGGATTTAGGGCCGGCCGGAAATAATTACGCCCCGTCCATCCGCACGATTTTGGGCGTGAAGGAGCCCAGCACATCCACCAGCTCGCGCTGGCTGGCCATCACGGAGTGGATGTCTTTGTAAGCCATCGGCGCTTCGTCGAGCCCGCCGCCGATGAGCTCCACGCCGTAGTCAGCAAGGTGGCGGCGCACTTCGGCTTCGCCGAGCTCGGCCTTGGCGCGGGTGCGCGATAGCAGGCGGCCCGCCCCATGCGAGGCCGAGGCCAGCGAGGCCACCGCGCCCTTGCCCCGCACGATAAAGCCAGGGGCCGTCATCGAGCCGGGAATGATGCCGAACACGCCCGCGCCGGCCGGCGTGGCGCCCTTGCGGTGCGTGATGACTTCGCGGCCGTCGGCCAGGGTTTCTTGCCAGGCGAAGTTGTGGTGGTTTTCGATTTTTGCCAGGGGCTTTTTGCCCAGGGCTTTGGCTAGGCGGCGATGGATTTGGTCGTGGCAGGCAGCGGCGTAGTCGCCGGCCAGGGTCATGGCGGCCCAGTATTCCTGGCCAGCTTCGGTGTCGAGGCCCAGCCAGGCGAGGTACTGGGCTTCGGCGGGCAGCTGGCACACGTCGCGGGCCAGGCCGGTGTAGTGGTTGGCCACGCTCGCGCCCAGGCCGCGCGAGCCCGAGTGCGAAAGCACGCCCACGTACTGGCCCAGCGGCAGCCCTAGCTCGTTGGTCGGGTCGGTGATTTCGACCAGGCCAAACTCCACGAAGTGGTTGCCCGAGCCCGAGGTGCCGAGCTGCTCCACGGCCGTGGCGTGCTTGTTTTTAAGGAACGGCACCGTCGCAAATTCTTCGCGCTCCAGCACCTCGTGGCTTAGGCGCTGGCCGCGCTCCCAGCCGCGCCCGCCACCAAAGCGGGTGTGGGCGAGCAGCAGGCTACGCAGCTCCTGGGTGCGCTGGCCTAGATATTTGGCCGGCAGGTTGAACACCGACAGGGCCATGCGGCAGCCGATGTCCACGCCCACGGCGAAGGGAATCACGGCATTAGCCGTCGCCAGCACGCCGCCGATGGGCAGGCCGTAGCCGTGGTGGGCGTCGGGCATGAGCGCGCCGGCCACCGTCACGGGCAGCTTCATGGCTACCTCCATCTGGTGGATGGCCCCCTGCTCGATATGCGCGGCCCCGAAGGTGGTGTACTCCTTGCGCGCCACTAAATCGACGTGGCGCGACGGGGCTGGTAGCAGCGCGGCGGCCGTGTGGCTCCAGGCTAGGTCGGTGAGGTAGTCTTTGGGATTAGTCAGGATGGTTTTGAGCAGCGCCAGCTGCTCGGTTTGGGGCAGGCGCTTGTGTTCTTTGCGCTGCAATTGCGCTAGCGCCAGCCCGATAGCGCGGCCCTCGGGAAAGCCGAGCTGCCGCAGGTCATTGCCACGTAGTTGGGAGGCCATGAGTGAGATGGGTGAGTTGGTGAGTTCTAATTGTCATGCTGAGCGGAGCGCAGCGGAGTCGAAGCATGACAATTAGAACTCACCAACTCACCCATCTCACTCATGGCCTCCCAACTACGTGGCAATGACCTGCGGCAGCTCGGCTTTCCCGAGGGCCGCGCTATCGGGCTGGCGCT
>CAXYJY010000102.1:0-10794 GCA_964277755.1 uncultured Hymenobacter sp. | reverse complement strand
GGTAGCGCGGACTTTTAGTCCGCGAGTATCAAGCGTAATAATTCGCGGACTAAAAGTCCGCGCTACACTACACAGCCGCGCCTTCCAGCACGGTTTCTACGTCTACCAGGGGCAGGTTCCAGGCGTCGGCTACGCCTTTGTACACTACCTCGCCGTGCACCACATTGAGGCCGAGGCGCAGGGCCTCGTCGCGGCGGCAGGCTTCCTGCCAGCCCAGGTTAGCGAGCTTCACGGCGTAGGGCAGGGTAGCGTTGGTGAGGGCCAGGGTGCTGGTGTAGGGCACGGCACCCGGCATGTTGGCCACGCAGTAGTGCACTACGTCGTCGATGATGAAGGTCGGGTTTTCGTGGGTTGTGGGCTTGCAGGTTTCGATGCAGCCGCCCTGGTCCACGGCCACGTCCACGAGCACGGTGCCAGGGCGCATGGTTTTCAGCATGTCGCGGGTGATGAGGTGCGGGGCTTTCGCGCCCGGAATCAGCACCGCGCCCACCACGAGGTCGGTGGTTTTGATGGCTTCGCGGATGTTGTACTCGTTGGAGTACTGCGTTATCACGTTCTTAGGCATGAAGTCGTCCAGTTCGCGCAGGCGGTTGAGGTTGATGTCCATCACCGTCACTTGCGCGCCGAGGCCGGCGGCCACTTTGGCGGCCTGCGTGCCCACGATGCCGGCACCCAGCACCAGTACGTGCGCGGGCTTCACGCCGGGCACGCCGCCCAGCAGGATGCCGCGGCCTTTCAGCGGCTTCTCCAAGTACTTGGCACCTTCCTGCGGGGCCATGCGGCCGGCTACCTCACTCATTGGGATAAGCAGCGGCAGCGCCCGCGAAGGCAGCTCCACGGTTTCGTAGGCGAGGCACACGGCCTTGCGCTCCACCATCGCGTGAGTCAGCTCCTCTCCGCTGGCAAAGTGGAAGTACGTGAACAGCAGCTGGTTTTCCTTGATGAGCGGATACTCCTCGGCAATCGGCTCCTTTACCTTGATTATCATTTCCGACTGCTTGTACACGTCGGCAATGGTGGGCAGCAGCGTGGCGCCGGCTGCCTCGTACTCGCTGTCGGCAAAGCCCGAGCCTTCGCCCGCGCTGGCTTGCACGAACAGCGAGTGGCCGTGCTTGCGCAGCTCGGCCACGCCGGCGGGCGTGAGGCCCACGCGGTTTTCATTGTTTTTGATTTCCTTCGGAACGCCGATAATCATGAGGTAGGAGGAGAGAAGTGGATTAAAATCTCGCCGCAAAGATACGCCCGAGTGTAGCGCGGACAGAAAGTTCGCGCGACTACGCGGCCAGGCGCAGCAGCCCCTGCACGTCGAGCGGGTGAGTGTACATGGTCAGCTGGCCCTGCGCGTCGGTGGGCCACTCGGCGCGGGGCCGGTCCCAGTACAGCTCCAGGCCGTTGCCGTCGGGGTCGTCGAGGTAAATGGCCTCACTCACGCCGTGGTCGGAGGCCCCGCTGAGCGGGTAGCCGGCTTGCAGCAGGCGCTTCACGATGGTGGCCAGCTCGGCCCGCTCCTTGTACAAAATGGCGGCGTGATACAGCCCCGCCGCGCCCTCGCGCCGGGCGGGCCGCCCGCCCCGGCTGTGCCAGGTATTCAGCCCGATGTGGTGGTGGTAGCCCCCGGCAGATAAAAAGGCGGCCGTACCCATATTTATCACGATTTCAAAGCCCAGCAGGCCGTTATAAAACTGCAAGGCCCGGTCGAGGTCCGTAACTTGCAAATGCACGTGGCCGATGCCGGTGCCGGCCGGCGCGGTGTAGGGCGCGAGGGAGTTCATATAGCTAGAAGGAAGTAAGGTGCAAACAAAACTAATGTGTATACGCAAACCTTTACACAAATAAAAAGCCCTGCCGAGGAGGCAGGGCTACTAATGCTAGCCAGAATAATTAATCGCAAAGGTTGATGAAATAATGCTCGTTGCCCTGTCCTATCAAAAGGGTAGAAGCAATTTTATCTTCCTGCATAAGGAAATATAAAATTATTTTCTTGTGATACTGAGCTACGTACACATTAGTTGTTTCGCTTAGCATATGAAACGGTTTAGCAGGCAGTTCGCTACTAGGTAGTGCATCGTAAGGGGTGAAGGACACCTCATCTGGATTTACCTGCTGCGCCTGTAAGCTATCGCGTTGGTGGGAGAGCGCAAACTCTAAATATCCGCGAGCCTCTTCCCCATAGTGGTCAGGGCGATGCAGGACGGTGGTGCAAAAGTATTTCTCGCCGATTTTGAGGTTGCTTAATTTCTTCTCCAACATGTCGTGGACGAATGCCTTTAACTTGCTAGTTGGCATAGAAGCAGTAGGTACTGGTAAAAAACTGACTAGTAAAGAGCAGAAAATGATTTTCATATCGAAGAGAGCGTGAATAAGGTGATATTGTATTGCGTATAATTAACGAACTTGAGTTCGGATAAAAGGATAATAATTGCTAATTTTTTTTCTTACATAGGATAGCCTGTGCAAAAGTTAATAAAATAGCTTTCGCCACCTTGGTTGATTAAGAGTGTAGAAGCTATTTTATTGCCTTCTACAAGGAAAAAGCAAATGATTTCCCCGTGGTATTGTGCTACGAATACGTTCTCGGTTTCTTCTAGTAAGTGAAACGGTTTTGCCGGAAGCTCACCAGGAGAGAGAGTGCTATAAGAGGTAAACCTTACTTCATTCAAGTCAAGATTTTTTTCTTGTAACAAACTTCGCTGTTGCGATAATGCGAACTGTAGATAGTTGCGAGCCAGCTCTCCTTTCGAATCTGTACGGTGAAGTAGGTTAGTGCAGAAGTACCTATCGCCAATTTCAATATCGTTCAGCTTAGCTCCTGTTACGTCCTGAATAAACTCCTTTAATGTGGTGGGTGGATTTTGGTGATTGCCAAAATTTGTGAACGTAAGCAGCGATGCAATGAGAAGAGATTTCATGAGCTATCAAAAGAATTAAGAATGCTTAGTTAAGAGAAGCGTATAGCTAATCGTCTGCGATAGATTATGAGCTTTCTTTCGTGTTTAGCATCCACCAGATTTGAGCGGAGCATTACCACCATTTACATCACGAATTGTGCCAGCTGGTAGTGTCATATTACGCATCTCCTGACCTAAATTGCCGGGATTGCTTCCGCCAAAAAGAACTCCCCAATTGCCGTGAACATCTGGTAGAATCAGGCCAGCTTGCGCACAGGCACCAAGACCAAAATTGGTGCAATTGTAATGCTGTAAACTATACTGATTAGCAGCGCTGCCATATGCATAGCTAAGCACGCTGTTTAGCCCGGATGGAGAGATAGTAGACGTCGTAAGCATGTTGGCTGTCATCACCTATAACACTAGTTACAGCTGTGACGGCAGCTCTGGGAGAGGCAGGATAGAAACCAAACGTCCTAACAATACCATTTTGTGAAAGGGAAATAAATGTGTGGCCTACTCTGGGAGGTACACCAGCCCAAGTAGCAGGCATTCCTGGTATGGGCTGTTTAACATATATCGTAAGAGTTGCACTTTGGCTGATATCAAAACATTTTAGGAAATCATGAACGTCAAGAATAGGCGTAGTAGGCGGGACGACCAACACTGTATTAGGCGTTAGCATACTGCCGCCACCTCCGCCGCCGCCCGTGTAAGTGGCGCCATTGCCTCCCCAGCCGCCACTTGAGCCGGGGATACTGCCGGTGCAATTGCCAGTAGAATATAGGTATTCGTGGATGACCTGCGTGCCCGTATTATCGTAGCCAACCAAATAGTAGTCGTAGCACGTGTCCGGCCCTGCCGGGCCGGGTGCCATGCGCAGCGGCTGCAAAGCCCCGGAAGAATAGGCCAGACCCGCTTCGTACGCATAGGTGGGCGAGTACACTAGCAGCGTGCCGGTGAAATCGGCGACCGGGCCGGGTAGCTGGCCTGTCAGGAAGGACCTGGTGCCGGCTAGTACGGGGTAGGCAGCCTTTTCGGAGGTAGTAGGCTGCTTGGTAATAAGCTCCACGATGCGGCCCGCGCAGGAGTCGCCGGCCGTGCGCACCACCAGAAAGCGGAAGCCATAGTGCTGTGAGACCGCAAACGGATTGTCGGTATCAGCAAAAGGAGCCACAATGTACTCCTCCGAATAAATAGCCCGTTCCCAGTCGATGGCAGGCGGCGCGTCGCCGGTAGTGCGGCTGGCAGTAGTGGCTTTGCGGCCCGCCGCTACGCCTTTAGGACGCAGGCCCGCAAACCAAGCTTGGGCCTTGGCTCCGGCCACCGAAGTAGCCGCTACGCTGGCCGGCGCGGCCACCGGCAGAGGTTCATCTTTGCGAGAGCAGGAAGAAAAGCAGAGTAGCAGGCAGCTTAAAACAGCCGCTAAGCCATGCCGCTAGGTGCAGCGGCGGTTTGGAAGTGAAAAAGGTAAAAGAGAGTAAGCGCTACGCATTGGGTGCCGGAAAAAGGTTTTGGGTTGAGTGCAGGCAGGAGAGCACCGTGTCTAGAATCGGCCCTTCCTGTTTGCCCCACAAAACTCCGCTTCACCCCATGCATGGAGATTGACAAATGTCCATTTCCACTATTACTTTTTCGCCCGCAGCCGGCTCAGCGTTTCGGGTGCCACACCCAGGTAGGTAGCCAGGTACTTGAGGGAAACCCGCTGTGCGATAGCGGGGTAGTTCGCCACAAACCGCGCATAACGCTCCTTGCCTGGCAGCGTGCGCAGTTGGTAGGCGCGCTGCTCGCTGCGCACGTAGTAGCGCTCGGTCAGCACCCGGCCCACGTAGTTGAACTCCGGGAACGCCCGATACAGCTCCTGCAACTGGGCGTAGCTCACCGAGTACAGCACGCTCGGCTCCAGCAGCTCCATATACTCAGTGGAGGGCTGCTGGGTAAGAAAGCTGACGATAGAAATCACGAAGTCGCCCTCGCTCATAAACCAGGAGCATACTTCCTGGCTGCCGTGCAGGGCATAGCCGCGCACCAGCCCGCGCTCCACGAAATAGAGGTGCCGCGCCACTTGGCCGGGCACCAGCAATTGATGACGGGCGGGCCATTCTTCGCGCTTCAAAGCGGTAGTCAGCGCAGCTTCCAGCGCTGCACTCACTGGCAGTAGCGTCTGCACGACGGACAGCAAAGCGGACATGCTACGCGGGATAAACGACCGCCTACTTAAACGGCACCGACGACCCGCTTTCCTTCACCAGGCTAGTCGGCACCAAGTCCTTCACCACGTTGGCTTTCAAGGTCAGCTTGGCGTCGCCGTTCAGGTCGTTGGAGGCCAGCTTCACTTCCTGGGTGTCGCTACCCACGTTGCGCTGCGTGTACACCAGCTCCACGATGGCGCTCTGGCCGGGCTTGATGGGCGCGGGGGCCGTGCGGTAGCCCACGCAGTAGCAAGGTGCGGTGATGGTGCTCAGCACCAGGTCTTTGGGGCCGGTGTTTTTGATGGCGATGCGCGCCACTGGCGACTGCCCGGCCTCCACGCGGCCGAAGTCGTAGCTGCTGCGCTCAAGCACCAGGCGGGGTGAGGCCGCCAGCTGGGCCGGCGTGAGCGTAGCCCGGATTTCCTCTTTGGTCAGCACCTGGCCTTTGAGGCTGAGTACTTTGCTGCTCTCGGTGGCGTTGCTGGTTACGGTCACGGTTTTGGCGAATACGCCGGGGCGACCGGCGCTGTTGTACACGGCCTTAATCATGCCCATCTTGCCGGGCAGGATGGGCGTTTTGGTCCAGTCGGGGGTAGTGCAGCCGCAGCTGGCCTGGGCGTTGGCAATGACGATGGGCTGGTTGCCGGTGTTCTTAAACTTGAACTCGTAGGTGGCCATCGTGCCCTCGGGCACCTTGCCAAAATCGTGGTCGGTGTGCTCGAACGTGATAACGCCCTGGGCGCGGGCGGCGAGGGCCAACAGGCAGAAAACAAGGGTAGAGAGGAGGCGCATCGGGCTGAATTGTTGAATGGCTGGCTGGTTGAATTGCTGAATGGCCGAACTGTTAAAACTACCTGCCAGCGGATAACTAAGCTAGGCAGCTACTTATGTGTAGGCGGTTGATAGAGTGCGTAGGTGCTTGCCGTAACAACCATCCAACAATTCAACCAGCCAGCCATCCAACAATCCAAAGATAAGCCTTGCCACAGCGCTTTTCGTACCTTTGCGCTGCCATTCTACCCATTCCCCACCCGTTTACATTAACTCCGTTCCGCCTATGTCCGTGCCCCTGCTTGCCGCCACCGAAGCCCCCGCGCTGCTGGCCCTCACCAAAGCCGACATTCTCACCGACTACCGCCTGGGCTGGGAAAGCCGCCACGCCTCGCTGGCCGGCCGCCGCGAGGTGTTTATGGGCAAAGCCAAATTCGGCATCTTCGGCGATGGCAAAGAGCTGCCCCAGCTGGCGATGGCCCGCGCCTTCCGGGCCGGCGATTTCCGGGCCGGCTACTACCGCGACCAAACCTTTATGGTGGCCATCGGCGAGCTCACCTGGGAGCAATACTTCGCCCAGCTCTACGCCACGCCCGACCCCGAGGCCGACCCCGCCACCGCCGGCCGCTGCATGAACGGCCACTTTGCCACCCGCCTGCTCGACGAAGACGGCAAGTTTAAAAATCAAAGCCAGGTTAAAAACTCGTCGGCCGACATCTCGCCCACCGCTGGCCAGATGCCCCGCCTCGTGGGTTTGGCCTACGCCAGCAAGCTCTATCGCCAAAACCCCGAGCTGCGCCAGTTCAGCGACTTCTCGGTGAATGGCAACGAAATAGCCTTCGGCACCATCGGCAACGCCAGCACCTCGGAGGGCATGTTTTTCGAAGCCCTCAACGCGGCCGGCGTGCTGCAAATACCGATGCTGGTGAGCGTGTGGGACGACCACTACGGCATCTCCGTCCCCGCCGAGTACCAGACCACCAAGCAAAGCATCTCGGCCATGCTGGCCGGCTTGCAGCGCGACGGCGAAGGCCAGGACGGCTTCGAAATCTACGTGGTACGCGGCTGGGACTACCCCGCGCTGCTCGATACTTACCAAAAGGCCGCTGCCATCTGCCGCGCCGCGCACGTGCCCGTGCTACTGCACGTAACGGAAGTGACCCAGCCGCAGGGGCACAGTACCAGCGGCTCGCACGAGCGCTACAAGTCGAAGGACCGCCTGAGCTGGGAAGAGCAGCACGACTGCCTCACCAAGATGCGCGAGTGGCTGCTGAGCGAAAGCATCGCGGGCGAAGATGAGTTGGCCCAGATTGAAAAAGAAGCCGCCGCCACCATCAAGCAGGCGCGCACCGCCGCCTGGGCCGCCTACTTCAACCCCATTCAGGAGGAGCGCGACGAGGCCGTGAAGGTGCTCAACCAGCTGGTGGCCGACAACGGCGCCGAGCACCAGCTCGCCGCCCTGGTCAAAGAGCTGCAAACCAACGTGACGCCCATCCGGGCCGACATCGTGCGGACGCTGCGCAAAGCCTTGCGCCAGGTGCGCGCCAACCGGCCCACCGCCGGCCGCCGCGCTGCCCAGCGCCTGCTCGAAGAGTGCCTGGCCAACGCCGCCGACCAGTACAACTCCTACCTCTTCAGCCAGAGCGACGAGGCCGTGGGCAACATTGAGGAAGTGCCCGCCGAATACGCCCCCGACGCCCCGCAGGTCGATGGCCGCGAGGTGCTGCAAGCCTGTTTCACGGCCAACTTCGAGCGCGACCCGCGGGTGCTGGCCTTCGGCGAAGACGTGGGCTTTATCGGCGACGTCAACCAGGCGTTCGCGGGGCTGCAAGCCCGCTTCGGCGATTTGCGCGTGACTGATACCGGCATCCGTGAATGCACCATTATCGGGCAGGGCATCGGCACGGCGCTGCGCGGCCTGCGGCCCATTGCCGAGATGCAGTACCTTGACTACCTGCTCTATGGCTTGCAGCCGCTCAGCGACGACCTCGCCTGCCTGCAATACCGCACCAAGGGCGGCCAGAAGGCCCCGCTCATCGTCCGCACCCGCGGGCACCGGCTGGAAGGCGTGTGGCACTCGGGCTCACCCATCCAGATGATACTCGGGGCCGTGCGCGGGATGCACGTGTGCGTGCCACGCAACATGACGCAGGCGGCGGGCTTCTACAACACGCTGCTGCGCAGCGACGAGCCGGCCATCGTCATCGAGTGCCTCAACGGCTACCGCCTCAAAGAAAAAATGCCCGCCAACGTGGGAGAGTTTACCCTGCCGCTGGGCCGCCCCGAAGTGCTGCGTGCGGGCGAGGATATCACGGTAGTAACCTACGGCTCGATGTGCCGCATCGTGCTCGACGCCGCCGCGCAGCTGGCCGAGGTCGGTATTTCGGTCGAAGTCATTGACGTGCAGACCTTGCTACCCTTCGACACCGACCAACTCATCGCCGACAGCCTGCGCAAAACCGGCCGCGTACTCTTCACCGACGAGGACGTGCCCGGCGGGGCAACGGCCTATATGATGCAGCAGGTGGTTGATAATCAGAATGCTTATCAGCTGCTCGATTCGGCCCCGCGCTGCCTGTCGGCCCAGGCCCACCGCCCGCCCTACGGCTCGGATGGCGACTACTTCTCCAAGCCCAGCGCGGAAGACGTGTTCGACTCAGTGTATGACATGCTGCGCGAGGCCGACCCCGCGCAGTACCCGGCCATCTATTAAGCCAAAAAACCAAACAAGCGGGGCCGGTAACTTGCTGAAAGTTGCCGGCCCCGTTTGTTTTGATGTCCCGTAGGCTGTTTAGCGCACTGGAATGATGATGCTGGTCGTTTCGACCTCGTTGCTCTGGTGCAGAGCGCGGTCGAAAATACTGATTCGGAACTTCACCTCCTGATTGGGCAAAAACGGGCTGCCGTACAAGAAAGCATACGCCCGGCGCAGCGTGCCGCGCAGCGGGGCGGCCTTGTTGTCGGTGGTGGTTGAAATATGGTCGAACCGGTCGTAGAACGAGTTTTGGGTCAGCGGCAAATCGGGCCGGGCAAACTGAATGGCCGTGAAAGGGCTGGTGCTAGAATTTCGGACGTAGGGCGTCATGAAATAATTGGAACCGAAATAAGTAGGCGTGTAGGGCGCTACTTTCGATTCGGGTTCCGTTAGCCCCAGGTCGCCATCGCCATCCTGAAAATTGATGGTGACGAAAATGGAGTCGATGATGGTGCCGCCCGTGTTGTAGCGCTGGCGCGTGATGCTCTCAAACGAGATGCTGGGCGTATTGGAATAAGTTGGCGGGTTGAGGCAACTCGTGAAGCCCACCGCCAGCAGGCTCAATAATCCGGCCGTTCGTACCAGTCGCAACATATTCATACGCAAGAGAAAGTGAAAGTAGGAAGCCTCCGGGCCGGGCCCGAATATACACCGGGAGCTAACGTTGTGCCCCGGCTGCTTGTTGTGCCCCCAGTTAACCCCGGTTGTCCCTTATGAGTTTCCGCGCCGACTACCTGCGCCAGCTGCCCCACCTCACGGCCGCCACGGCCGAGGCTACGGCCCTGCAATTGTTTCAGTACCAGGCTGCGCACTGCCCGCCCTACGCGGCCTACCTGGCCGCGCTGGGCTGCCAGCCCGCGCAGGTGCGGTCCGTGGCCGATGTGCCCTTCCTGCCCATCGAGTTTTTCAAAACCCACGACGTCCGCACCGACCCCGCCGCCTGGGAGCCGCAGGAAACCTTCCGCAGCAGCGGCACCACCTTGCAGCAGCGCAGCCGCCACCTCGTGCGTGAGCCTCAGCTCTACCGCGACAACGCCGCCCGCATCTTCGAGGCCACCTACGGCCCGCTGAGTAGCTGGATTTTCCTGGGCTTGCTACCCTCGTACCTCGAGCAAGGTGAGTCGTCGCTGGTGGCGATGGTAGCCGATTTTGCCTGGCGCTCGGGTCAGCGGCAGGAGGCATTTTTTTTGCGCGACCACGCCGGCTTGCTGAAAGCGCTAGCTGAAGCCAAGCGCACGCCCGGCCGCCGCGTCATGCTGTTCGGCGTCACTTATGCCCTGCTTGACCTCGCCGCCGAGGTAGGGGCCGCGCCCGAGCTGCAAGGCATCACGGTGCTCGAAACGGGCGGCATGAAGGGCCGCCGCCGCGAGATGATTCGCGAGGAGCTGCACCAGGAATTGCAGCAGGTTTTCGGCCCCGCGCCCATCCACTCCGAGTACGGCATGACCGAGCTGCTGAGCCAGGCCTACTCGCCCGGCGAGGGCCTGTTCTACGCCCCGCCGCAGCTACTGGTGCTGCTGCGCGACCCCGCCGACCCGTTTTCGGTAGGGGAGGGCCGGGCCGACGGAGCCATCAACGTCATCGATTTGGCCAACGTCGATTCGTGCGCTTTTATCGAAACCAAAGACCTGGCCCGGCGGCACCCGGGCGGCGCGTTTGAGGTGCTGGGGCGGCTGGATAACTCGGATATTCGGGGGTGCAGTCAGTTGGTGTAGGAATGAGCGAGATGCCATGCTGTGGTACTTAGCTTTGAAACTGCTCTGAGGCTAATTTTAAGCAGCAATGAAGTGGTCAGGGCTTTGTGCAACAGGTTATCAATCAGCAATAGCAATGCAGTACAAGCAGATTAAGGGGCATGAAATCCAAGGTGTTTTAGATGTATTTGTGGCCTGCGGCGAAGCTGAAGAAAATGGGGAAATAACTCAGGTAGATGAGATATTGATTCATGGAAACCCCGACGGGCTACGGTCGTTGGCGAAGCTGCTGCTGGAAATCGCGGAGCTTGACCAGGAGGCAGTGGATGATAAATACCTGCCAGTTGGGGCACGCGAGCACTACCTGTTGAGGCCAGGGCTAGAACTGTCAGCTAGTTCCAATCAAGTAGTAGTAGGAAGAATTGATGCGAAAACCACCGGGGAGTTTTACGCGCGATACATCTCTAAGTAGAGAAGACGGCGCTAGCATCGTA
>CAXYJY010000101.1:0-32125 GCA_964277755.1 uncultured Hymenobacter sp. | reverse complement strand
TCAGCAGCAGCACCGCAGCCAACCCCACCGTGACGCTGACAAACGCCACTGGCTCCGCCATTACCCAGACCTACACCCTAACGGCCACCAACGCGGGCGGCTGCGCCAGCACCGCTACGGTGGCCGTGACCGTGAGCCCGCCGCCGCTGGCCGTGGCGGGGGCGGCCCTCACGCGCTGCTCGGGCAACGCGGGGCAGCTGGGCGCGGCCCCAGCGGCGGGCTACACGTATAGCTGGAGCCCAGCTACCGGCCTCAGCAGCAGCACGGTGGCTAACCCCACTGTGACGCTGACTAATACGACCAGCACGCCCACCACCCAGACCTACACCCTCACCGCGACCAATGCGAGCGGCTGCACCAGCACGGCCACGGTAGCTGTAACGGTGCTGCCCGCCCTCTCGCCGGGTAGCATAGGGGCCGACCAAACGGTGTGCGCGGGCACGCTACCGGCCTCGCTTACCAGCCTGAGCGCCGCGGGCGGCGGGCCGGGCCCCTTCGCCTACCAGTGGGAATCATCGCCCGACAACCTGACCTGGACGGCCCTGGCCAACGTGACGACCCCAACCTGCGCACCCGGCCCGGTGGCGGCCACTACCTACTTCCGGCGGCGTACTACGGCCAGCTGCGGCACGGCTTATTCCAACGTGGTGACTATCACCGCGCAGCCGCTGCTGCTGCCCGCCGTGGCTTTACCGGTGCTGCCGGCCCAGTGCGCGGGCACGGCCTTCACCTTCACCCCAGTGCCGACAAATGCTGGCAACAACCCTACCTACCAGTGGTTTGTGAACGGCACGGCCGTGGGCACCGGCCCCGGCTACACTAGCAGCACGCTTCGCGATGGCGACGTGGTGCGGGTAGTGATGACGCCTACGGTAGGCATTTGCGCCAGCGGCCCGGCCATTGCCACGGCCCGCGTGAGCTTAACGCCGGTGCTGATTTCTTCGGTTAAAATCACCGCCACTACTATCCTGCCCGCGTGCCCCGGCGAGGCCGTGGCCTTCGGCATCGATGCGGTAGCTAATATCGGCACCAGCCCGCAGTACCAGTGGCAGGTAGATGGCGTGAGCGTAGCCGGCGCTACCGGCCCGCGCTTTAGCAGCCGCACGCTACGCGACGGGCAGGCCGTAACTTTAGTAGTGCGCTCGACCGATGCCTGCGGCCAGCCCGCCACGGCTACCTCCGGCCCGGTGCGCGTGGCTCTAAACCAGCCCGCGACACTAAGCGCCGGCCCCGACAAAACCATTACCGAGGGCGAGTCGGTGGTGCTCGAAGGCACTGCCAGCGGCAGCCCCTTCGTGGTGTGGTCGCCAACCCAAACGCTGACCTTTGCCAGTGGCGACCGGTTGCGGCCCACCGCCGCGCCGCTCGTTACTACCACCTATACGCTCTCGGCTGGGGCGGGTGGGTGCGCCAGCACCAGCCAGGTAACGGTGACGGTACTGCCGCGCCTGCGCATCCCCAACGCTTTCAGCCCCAACGGCGACAACAACGACGACTCCTGGCAAATCGACAACCTCGACGCCTATCCCAACAGCCGCGTGGTCGTGTTCAACCGCTGGGGAGCCAAGATTTTTGAAACTACTAATTACTCGCGCGGCAGCGAGTGGCGCGGCACCATCAACGGCCAGCCCGTGCCCTTCGGCACGTATTACTACGTTATCACGCTCAGCAACGGTAAGTCGTTTACGGGGCCGCTCACGGTCATCAACTAGGTAGCGCGCAGGCGTCGCTTGCTTCGCCCCCGGCCACCTTCTAGGGGGTGTGGCTGGGGGCGTTTTTTTAGCAATCACCGCAAGCCAGGGGGCAGAGTAGCCGTAGCGCGGCGGCCGTACCTTTGCGAAGCGGCCCGGGCGGCCGCCTTAGCTTGTTTTTATGTCGTCTGCGCTTCCTACTACGGCCCTGCTGGCCGCCGCCGCCGAGTTCGGCACCCCGCTCTACGTGTACCAGGCCGATACCATTCGGGCGCAGTACCACAAGCTCACCAGCGCGTTTAGCGGCCACCCCACGCGGTTTTTCTACGCCTGCAAGGCCCTTACTAATGTCGCCATCCTCAAGGTGCTGCTGGACGAGGGCGCGGGCCTCGACTGCGTGAGCATCAACGAAGTAAAGCTGGGCTTACACGTAGGCTTTCAGCCCGAGAACATTCTCTTTACGCCCAACAGCGTAGCTTTCAGCGAACTGGTGGAGGCAAAGGAGCTGGGCGTGAACCTCAACATCGACAACCTCTCGCTGCTCGAACAGTTCGGGGCTACCTACGGCGGCTCGTACCCGGTGTGCGTGCGCCTGAACCCGCACATTGAGGCGGGCGGCAACTACAAGATTTCGACCGGCCATATCGACAGCAAGTTCGGCGTCAGCATCCACCAGCTGCGACACCTCGAGCGGGTGGTGAAGGGCACCGGCCTGCACGTGCGCGGCCTGCACATGCATACGGGCTCTGAAATAAAGGATGTGAGCGTGTTTCTGCGGGTGCTCGAAGTGCTGTTCGACGCCACCAGCCGCTTCCCCGACCTGGAGTTTCTCGACCTGGGCTCGGGCTTTAAAGTGCCCTACAAGCCCGGCGACCCCGAAACCGACGTGGTCAGCCTGGGCCAGCAGGTGAATGCCGCCTTCCAAAAATTCGAGAAAGAATACGGCCGGCCGCTCGAAGCCTGGTTTGAGCCCGGCAAGTATCTCGTGAGCGAGGCCGGCTATCTATTGGTCGAAGTTTCGACCGTGAAGCACACTACGGCCACCGTGTTCGCGGGCGTCAACTCGGGCTTCAACCACCTGATTCGGCCCATGATGTACGAGGCGTATCACTACATCTCCAACCTCTCGCACCCCAACGGTCCCGAGCGCCTCTACACGGTGGTGGGCAACATCTGCGAAACCGACACTTTTGCCTGGGACCGCCTGCTGCCCGAGGTGCGCGAGGGTGACATTTTGGCCTTTCATAACGCCGGGGCCTACGGCTTCGAGATGAGCAGCTCGTTTAACTCGCGCCTGCGCCCCGCCGAGGTGCTGCTCGATGGCGGCGAGACGCGCCTCATTCGCCGCCGCCAAACGTTCGAGGATTTGCTGGCCGGGCAGGTGTGAGCTGGTGAATGAATGGATGAGAAAGGGGCAACGGTTGTCATACTGAGCGCAGCGAAGTATTTCTATCGCTTCGTTGGACGGACCCAGGAGAAGCGGCAGAGATGCTTCATCTCTGCTTGATGCGCAGAATGTCCAGTATGACAACCGTCGCCCTTTTTCTCATCCACCGACCCACTTACTGGCTTACCAGCCACTTCGCAGCCTCCTCGTCGTTCTCAAAATTGCGGTACACGTGACCGAGTTGCCGGCTGCTGAGCACGAGGTTGGCGGTGGCCAGGCGCGCGAACACGTTGTGCGCCACCACTATCGCGCCGTGGCGATAGCCATCTTCGCGCACGGCCTGGGGCAGCCACTCGGTGGTCATCCAGCGCTCTTCGCTGGGGCTGAAGGCACTCATCTGCTGCTGGTTGACGAGCATGCGGCTCCAGCCGCGCTGGCGTAGCGCCAGGCGGGCATGGGTGAGCAGGTCTTGAAACTGCGTTTCGTTGCGCTGACCGGGGTTATAGTCGAGGCGCAGGTAGCCGGCTGGCTCTTCCCACAGGCTGCCAGCGTCGTTTTTGAAAGCAAGAGTGCGCGTAGCAGGCATAGCAACGTGAAAACCGGGAATTTCGGGCCGGGCCAGCCAGCAAGCGCCGTGCCGAAACCACCCTGTTTTGTCTTAACTTACAAACTATCCTTCAGGTTAATTTTATCTTTTCAAGCCCTGCCATGAAGCCCCGCCGCAAGCCCGCCGCCCTGTGCAAGCCCGACTATTTCCCGGCCGAAAACGTACTGACGGGCCTCGACGGGCCGCGCCTGCTGGCACTGGGCCGCGAGCTGGAGCAGTACCACTTCGTGGGCTGCGACTTAAGCGAAGCCAACCTGAGCGGGCTGCGCTTCGAGGACTGTCTTTTTGAGCGCTGCAACCTCACCAATGCCCGCCTCGGCGGCGCGGCCCTGCAAAACGTGGCCTTCGCCAACTGCAAGCTCTTGGGCCTCAACTTCGGTGCGTGCCAGGATATGCTGTTCGGGGTGCATTTCGATGTTTGTCAGCTGCGCTACGCCTCGTTTGCGGGCAAGAAGCTGGCCGGCATGCGCTTTGGGCAGTGCAGCCTCGCGGAGGTCGATTTTACCAACGCCGACCTTAGCGGGGTAGCCTTCGCGGGCTGCGACCTCGCGCAGGCCATCTTCCACGATACGCAACTGGTGGGCGCGGATTTCACTACGGCTACCAATTTCAGCATCGACCCCGAGGCCAACCGCCTCACCGGGGCACGCTTCGCGCTGGCCGGCCTGCCGGGTTTGCTCGACAAGTACGGGCTGGTGGTAGAGGCATAGCGCGGCCCTAACCCCGCCCGCCCGGCCCGCGTAAGCTGGGCTTATGTTGTATTCGTTGCTTCTGACACTTTGGCTGGCTTTTTTCGCGGCGGCTACCCCCACGCCGTCGGCGCAGCTGGTAGTGCCCGGCCGCAGCCTGGGCAACCTAAAAATCGGGGCCGACGTGGCCACGCTGGCCACCTACGGCCCGCCCGACTACAGCGACGCGGCCATGCAAAAAGCCTGGGCTACCTGGTTTGGCAGCGGCCACCCGGCCGCGCAGCTCGACGTGTACAGCACGATGGTGCCGGGCCAGGACGCCCACAAAGCGGTGCAGGTAGTGCGGGCCACGTCTCCCTACTTTCGCCTGGCCAATGGCCTGCGCAACGGCTCGTCGCTGCACCAGATACGGGAATGCTACGGCCGCCTGCCGCTGGCCGCCAGCTACCAGCTCAAGGCCGGCCCGCGCTACCTCTATGATAATGTGGCGCTGGGCATCGCCTTCGAGCTCGATGGCCAGGCCAGCACCAGTACCTGCCGGGCGCTGGTGGTGCATCGGCCGGGGCAGGCCGTGAATAAGATTTACCTGGCGATGCCGCTTTACTTGAAGGAGATACCCGTAAGAAAGTGAGCGTCTTTGCCGCTTTACCAAACAAAAGCTAATAGCTAACAGCTATCAGCTAATAGCTTAACCTAATGCTTACCCTGCTCGTCGGCACCAGCCGCCCCCGCTCGCGCACCCGGTGCGTGGCCGATTTCTACGCCCGCCTGCTCGATGAGCTTGGTGCAGGCTATCAGTTTCTGGACCTCACCGACCTGCCGGCCGACTTGCTCACCGAGGCGCTTTACCACAAAGCCGGGCAGCACGAGGCATTCAACCGCCTCATCGCGCCGCTCGATTGCTCCGAGAAAATCATCATTTTCGCGCCCGAGTACAATTGCTCGATTCCGGGCGCGCTCAAGGCCTTTATTGACGCCCTACCCTACCCCGGCGGCGTGCGCGGTAAAAAAGCTGCCCTGATTTCGTTGAGTTCGGGCGGGCAGGGCGGCCTGCTGGCCCTGAGCCACCTCACCGACATCTTGTTTTACCTCGGCACGGCCGTGCTGCCGCAGCGGGTGCGCCTGCCGCACATCAGCCAGGTTTTATCGCCGGAAGGCGACATCACCGACCCGCTGCTGCGCCAGGTGCTGCGCGAGCAGGCCGAGGCGCTGCTGAAGTGGTAGCCACTATGCTGCCATTTACGCAAAGCGCCTGTCATTGTGAGCGTAGCGAAGCAATCGCACCTGAACGGAATTCCGAATGGAGTAACCGAACAGGTGCGATTGCTTCGCTACGCTCACAATGACAGACTTCTTAGTTAAACCCGCCTACCGCTACTGCACAACCAGACGCTGCGGCTTGCCAGCCAGGCCAGCACCCTGCACGTGCAGCAGGTACACGCCGGTGCCCAGCGCGGCGGGCAGGCGCACGGTGGCCTGGGTGCCGGTCAGCGGCTGCGTCAGCACGGTGCGGCCACTGAGGTCGGTGAGCACCAGCCGGGCGGCCAGGCCGGCGGCCGTGGGCAGCTGCACGGTTAGCTGGCCGTGGGCGGGGTTGGGATATACCGAGAATTCGGTTTTGGCCGGGGCGGCCGTAGCCAGCGGGCTGCCGCCGAGCGCCACAGCCGCGATGGCCGAGTAGCGGGCCGCCGCCGTGGGCGTGGTCTGGCGCAGGCGGTAGTAGGCCTGGGTGAGGCCCTGCACCGCCTGGTCGCGGTAGGTGTAGGTGCGGGCCTGGGCGCTGAGGCCCTGGCTGGGCACGAAGCCTACCTGCTGCCAGGCGGCGGCATCGGGCGAGCGCTCCACGGCGTAGCCGTAAGTGTTAGTTTCGTCGGAGAGTGTCCATTTCAACTCCACGGCCTGGGGGCTGGGCTGGCTGGCCGCGAACGCGAGCAGCTGCGCCGACAGCGGATTGACGCTGGCCGACAGCGAGCCCAGCGTGAACGTGCCGCCGCTGGCCGGCTGCGCCGCCAGCACCGAGCCCGCGCCGAGGCTACCGCCCAAGCCGCCGTGGCCGAGTGTCTGCCACTGCGCACCCACCAGCGTGGCTACTTGAATGTCAGTCGAGAAGTCGTCGAGGCCGCTGCGAAAGGCATCTTCCCAGAACAGCCGCACCTGCACGGCATCGGTAGTGCCGGCTCCGTCGAGCGTCCAGTGCTCTACCTGGCTTACCTCGCTGAGCGGGCTGGCCACGGCGCGCGTGGGGTGGGCGGTGGGCACATACTCGGCGGTGAAGGCCGTGCCAGGGCTGGCTGGGGCCGAGATGCCTAGGCGCGCCCACTGCCCACCCTTGCCCAGCGGAAACACGAAAGCCTGCTGGCCTACTTTGCGCAGCGGGCCTTCGACGTAAGATGTAGCCGTGCCCGCCGTGGCGGTAGCCCCGTCGGCCAGCGTGAGCAGCGCGGCGGGCGTAGTACGCACCAGGCCGTCGCTGAGCGTGAGCGCGCCGGTGAGAGCGAGCGGCGCGCCGAGCGTCAGCACCTTGCCGGGCGCGGCCAGTGTGAGGCCGCGCAGCGTGGCGGGGCCGGCGGGCAGCAGCGTAAGGCTGCGGCCGGGGCTAATGGTTTCGGCGTAGGTGCCGGCGGCCAGGCGCAGGGTACCGTTTTCGGGCAGTAGGGCCAGGCCTTCGGCCAGCGGCGTGGCGCTGCCGGGGCTGCCGGCGTCCACGTTCAGGTAGTCGAGTGGTGTTTGGAAGCCCGGCGCGGCCGATGCGGCCACTGCGCTGTTCAGAAACGGCGAGTAGTCGACCTGGCCCGTGCCCGCCAGCGCCGAAGCCTCGGCAAAGCTTACCGCCGGGCCGCCCAGCGTCACGATGCTACCGCCCAGGCCGGCTGCGCCGCGCACGGCGGTGGCGTCGTTGCTACCCAGCCAGTTGAGCGAGGCCTCCACGGGGTTCGTCACATTCACCGCCCGGATGGCCACGGCGCAGCTGTCGAGGCGGTTGCCCCGGATGCTGTCGCCGCCCGATACCAGCAGGCCGTTGCGGCTGATGTCGAAAAACGGCGTCGTGCCCGTGCTGTTGCTGGGGCGGTCCTGCACCTGAATGGCGAGCTGGCACCGCGTTATCACGTTGCCAAACACCTTGTTATTAGCCCCTTCCAGCACCAGCCCAAAGCCGCTGTTGTTGGCAGCCGCACTAGCGGCATCGGCCCCGAAGCCACGCACCGTGTTGCGGGCTGCGTAGAGGCCGCCCGTCACGAGGTCGCCCGTGACGCCCCCGCCGCCCGCGATGACGCTGCGGTCGCGGTCGATAAAGAGGATGCCCGCCTTGTCGGCACCCAGGCTGGCCGACGCGCCAGCGGCGCGCACAATGGTGTTGGCGCGCACCACCAGGCTGCCGGGGCCGCTGCCCAGGCCCGTGCCGGTGCACGATTTCAGCTCCAGCCCGCTGCCAACGCTCGTGCTGATGACGTTGCCTTCGATAAGCGCGGCCGGGCCGGTGTAGCTGCCGCCCGCCGCCCGCGCGCCGCCGGCCCCGAGCACGGCCAGCGCCGGCTCGTCGTTTTGCTCAAACCGGCAGCTGCGCACCGTCAGGTCGCTCACGCTGCCGTCGTTAACATCGACGCCGCTGCGGCGGTTAAACGAGAACACGCTGTTCTCTAGCACGATATCCGTCTTGTGCCCATTCACCAGGAAAAAGCCCCGGCCGGCCCCGTTGGCGGTAGTATTAGCCCCTTCGGCCGTGTAGGTGGCTTGCACGCGGCGCAGCGTGAGGTGCTGCACGCCCGCCAGGCTGTTCCAGAAAATGCCCTGGCGGCGGTTGTGGGTGGTTTCCACGTCTTCGAGCAGCAGGTAGGCCTGCGGGCCGCTGCCCTCCGACTGAATACCGAAGTCGTAGTTCTGAAACGTGAGCCCCGCGATGGTAAGCGGCTGGCCGCTACTACCGCCGCCCACGGTCAGGCGCAGGCCGGCCTCGCTGGTCTGAGTGGCGGCGGGCAGTAGCCCGCCGTCGAAGATAGTGGCGTGGGCAGGCTGCCCCGCCGCCGTGCCGGCCCCGCGCAGGCTGATGGCCTTAGCCAGCACCACCCGCTCGGCGTAGGTGCCGGCGTCGATAAAGATGGTTTGGGTGGTGGTGTCAGCCTGCGTCAAGGCCCGCGCCACGGTAGCGAAGGGCGCGGCGGCCGAGCCGTCGCCGGTGGCATCGCTGCCGGCAGCGCTGGTGAAGAGGTCGCCGCTCGTGCTACTATCGTTCACGTAGAGCGCCGCGCCGGGAGCCTGCGCCTGGGCGCGGGTGGCCGCCCCCGCCGCCAGCAATAGAATAAGAGGTAAGGAATTTTTCATGGGAATCAGTTTTACCAGGATAAAGGAAACAAGACTTAGATTGCACTTTTTAATTATTAATTTTTATAATTTATTTTTTTACATTAGTCATTTATACAAAAATAATCACTAGCCTTCAATAATTTACTTTCACTTACTTTAAAACACAGAAGCTGTTTGACTTTCTACATACTTGCATATTTTACATAAAGCAGTCTAAGGCAAGCCCCCAGCGACGCTGGCCGCGCCCGGTGTTTTGGCAGTGGCCTGCCGCCGACATTTGCTACCTGGTGGGCCCGCGCTTCATAGCCTACTCAGCGAGATGCGCTAGCTTAGTGGTATTGACCGCTGAACTTTCCGGCCCCGGCGCGTGTGGCACAAGTGGCCCGGCCGGCAGCGGCCGCGCCCCGAATAGCGCCTCCGGCTCTTTCATTTTTTACGTTTTCGCTTATGAAAAACCGTACTTTTCCCGCGCTTCTGTTGCTGGCGGCCCCGCTGGCGCTGCTCAGCGGCTGCAAAAAAGACAGCGACTCGCCCGACACTACCGGCACGGGCTCGGTCAACTTCACGGTGCAGAACGTGGCCCCGGCTGGCAGCGCGGCTAGCGCGCCGCTGCAACCCATCACGCTGAACGTGACCAGCGCCACCACGACGGCCGGCGAAACGTTCACCGTCAATACATTCGAGTATTACCTGTCCAATATCAAGTTCACGAAAAGCGACGGCACTACCTACGCCGCGCCCGACACCTACTATCTGGTAGACCAGGCCACGGCCAAGACGCTGAATTTCATAGTACCCAACGTGCCGGCCGGCGACTACACCGGCGTGAGTTTTATCGTGGGGGTCGATGCCCAGAAAACCGGCCTCACCGACCCGCTCACATTTACGGGCCAGTTTGAGGCCCTCAACCCGGCCAATAACATGTACTGGAGCTGGAACAGCGGCCACATTTTCATGAAAATGGAGGGCACGCTGACTTCGGCCAACCCCACCAAGCCACTGACCTGCCACATCGGGGGCTGGGGCAATAACGGCACGCCCAATGCTATCGTGACGGCTACGCCTTCTTTTGGCAGCAACAAGCTGACCGTGCGCGCCGGCAAGGTCCCGACCATCGCGCTACAAGCCAACGTGGCGAAGCTTTTTGATGGACCTAACCCGATTACGCTCAGCACCTTCACGGGCGCGCACATGCCCAGCGCGCAGTCGGTGCAGATAGCCCAGAACTACGCGGCCGGCATGTTCAGCGTCACCCAAATCAGCACCAACTAGCCCGCCTGCCCGTGGCCGCCCCAACCACCCAGCCGTGGATGCGCCAGCCGCTGGGCTGGCTGCTGCTGGCCGCCCTTGCGGCGGTGGGCGGCGCGGCCATGGTGCCCTGGCGGCAGCCAGTAGCGGCGGCCGCGCTGCTCGCGCCGCCCGCCAACTTTCCGGCTCCGGTATATGAGGTGGCCAAAAATCAGCCCGACGAAGCGGCTTTCGAGCTGGGCCGAACGCTGTTTTATGATACCCGCCTGTCGAGCGACGGGCGGGTATCGTGCGGCAGCTGCCACCAGCAGGCGCGGGCCTTCACCGACGGGCAGGCGCAGGCCGTAGGTGTGGCCGGCCGCCACAGCCTGCGCAACTCACCGGCTCTGCAAAACCTGGCTTGGCACCGCAGCTTCATGGCCGATGGCGGCGTGCGCGGGCTGGCGCTGCAAGCGCTGGCCCCGCTCACGAGCGCCCAGGAAATGAACACGCCACTAACCACGGCCCTGGCCAAGCTCAACGCCGACCCCGAGTACCGCCGCCGCTTCGCGGCCGTGTACGGGCCGGGCGCTATCGACATGCCTCGGTTTCTGCGGGCGCTGGCGCAGTTTACGTCGGCGCTCACGTCTACCAATTCGCGCTACGACAAGCACGTGCGCCACGAGCCGGGCGGCGCGCTCACGGCCGCCGAGCAGCGCGGGCGGGCGCTGTTTCAGGCTAAGTGCAGCGGCTGCCACGCTACCGACCTGTTCACCGACGAGTCGTTTCGCAACAATGGTTTAGACGCTAGTTTCCCCGTCGACTCGGGCCGTGCCCACATCACGCTGGCGCCTGCCGATGCGGGCCGCTTCCGGGTGCCGAGCCTGCGCAACGTAGTACGCACCGCGCCCTACATGCACGACGGGCGCTTTGCTACCCTGACGCAGGTGCTGAATCACTACGCCCACGGCGTGCGCCCCTCGCGCACGCTCGACCCGCTTTTGCGCCAGCCCGATGGCCGCCTGGGCCTAGCCCTCACCGCAGCGCAGCAGCAAGAGCTACTCGCCTTTTTGCAAACGCTTACCGATGCCGAGTTCCTGGCCAACCCGCGCTTTGCGCCTCCAGTGGCCCGGCCGGAAATTACGCCGCGCGGCATGGGGTTGACAGCAAACTAGTTGTATATTTCGCCTTAGTTATTTCAATTTAGACAGTATGGTGCGGCGCGTTACTCGTTTCGGAATTTATGCGGTGCTGGCTAGCTGCACGGCGCTGGCCAGCTGCTCGAAGGGCAAGGAAGAAGGCGTTGACCCGGTGGTACCGGCCCCCACGCCCTACACGCTGGTAGTGCCGGCGGGTTTTCCTACCCCCGTCATTCCGGCCGATAACCCGCTCACCAATGAGGGCGTGGCGCTGGGCCGGATGCTGTTCTACGAAACCAAGCTATCGAGCAACAACACGATGTCGTGTGGCTCGTGTCACCAGCAAAATAAGGCCTTTACAGACGGACTGGCCAAGGCCGTGGGCGTCGATGGCATCGCCAATCCGCGCGGCACCATGTCGCTGGCCAACGTGATGTGGAGCAACACGCTGACCTGGGACGGGGCCTTTTCGAACCTGGAAGCGCAAGCGCACAAGCCCATCGAAAACCCGATTGAGATGCACCAATCGCTGGCAATCGGCGTGGCCAAGCTTCAGAATACCAGCACGTACCCGCCTCTATTTGAGGCTGCTTTTGGCACAAAAACCATTACCAGCGACCTGATGCTAAAGGCGCTCACGCAGTTCGAACGCACGCTGATTTCGGGCAACTCGCGCTACGACAAGTTTACCCGGACTCAACAGGGTTTTTCGGCCGATGAGCTGGCGGGGCTCAAGCTCTATTCTACCCACATCACGCCGCGCCAGGTGCGCGGGGCCGAGTGCTTTCACTGCCACACGCTGCCGCTGACGTCGTCGAACTTCGCTGCGCAGTTCTTCAACAACGGCCTCGATATGACCTTCGCCGATGCCGGCCGGGGCGGCGTCACGAGCCAGCCGTTTGACCAAGGCAAGTTTGTAGCCCCTACGCTGCGCAACATCACCCTCACGGCCCCCTACATGCACGACGGCCGCTTCACGACCCTGGAGCAGGTGCTCGACCACTACTCCGACCACGTGCAGATGAATAGCCCCAACCTCGACCCCATGCTCATTCAGGGCATCAACGACCCCATCTTCAACCCCGGCCGCATGGGCCTCACGGCCACCGAGAAGCGCCAGGTTATTGCCTTTCTGAAAACGCTGACCGACTCGACGTTCATCGCCGACAAGCGGTTCTCAGACCCCTTCAAGCCGTAGGGCGCGCCACGCCGAAGCCTGACCGGTGCGTATTTTGGGGGTTCGTTTGCTTCCATGCTACCTCAGCCTTTACCGCCTGCCCTCGTGCGTCGCCAACCCGAACTGGTAGGTTTGCGGGTGTTGGCCATTAGCTTGGTCGTGCTGAAGCATTGGACGCTCCCCGCGTTTCCACTCGGCGAGATGGGCCGCATACCGCTCTTCGTGCTCAGCGGCTACTTGATTTCAGGCATTATCTGGAAAAACGGTATCTACTGGCGCACGGACAGGGCGGTGCTCTACCGGCTGGGAGTTTTCTACACCCGGCGTTTTCTGCGCATTATTCCGCCTTATTACCTTTCATTGGGCTTGGGGGCGTTGCTACCACTAGCCACTTTGCATCAGCACCCTGGCTGGTTTCTGCTACCGCTGGCCAATGTACTATGCTATCGGCTGAGAAGCTGGCCCGAAGGGGTAGGCCACTACTGGACGCTGGCCGTGGAAGAGCAGTTTTACTTTATATGGCCGCTGCTGCTGGGGCTTTTTCAGCGCCGCGCTGGCTGGCTTTGGCTGCTTATCGCCGGTGGCTTCGCGTACCGCATTTACGGGGCCTTTTACCTGATGCCGACCGCTCCTTCGCAGGTTACGGTTTTGCTGCCATCCTGCCTCGATTTATTTGCTTTTGGCGCACTTCTGCAACTCCATATGTCGGCCGAGCGTCGGCGTGCGCAGCCTGCGCCGGCCTACCCCGGCTGGCCCGCCCTGCTTTTTGCCCTCACTTGGTGCCTGCTGTGGTGGGTTATTGGGCTACTGCCCCACTCCGAACAACTATGGGAAGTACTATCGCCTAGCTTAGGTGGGCTGGCTAGCTATTTTATCCTGCGCTGGCTGATGCACTCACCAAGTCAGGCGCGCTGGCTGGCTCACCCACTTGCATTGTGGCTAGGCAAGCGCAGCTACGGCTTGTACCTGTACCACCTGCTGCTGCCCATATTTTATCAGCGCTTGGTATATCATTTGCTACCCGGGGGCCAGACCGCCCTTCGGCAGTTCTGGCTTGGTACCGGCCCCACTCTGCTTCTACTCTGCCCGGTATTAGTGGGGTTGAGCGCGCTTTCCTGGCATTATGTAGAAGCACCGCTGGATAAATTTCGACTTCGTTTCACTTATTCTCGCCCTGCGGCTTAACCTCTTATCTCATTATCCCAAGCAAAAGGCCCCGGCTACTCAGGTAGCCGGGGCCTTTTGCTTAGAGGGCCAACGCTTAGTCAACGTTGTCGTGCAAAAATCGGTTGTCGCCCAGTAATTCATTGTCGTCCGACAAATTGAAACGCGAGATATTCTGCGCGTTACTCGGCGCTACGGGCTCCAGTTTCTGGCCGCGCCGCAGGTAGGCGGGCGTGTCGAGGTGGGTCGTGGCTTCGGGCGACAAGCCTTGGTTTTGGCTAAGCTGCTGCAGGCGGTTGCGGCGCTCCAGCGCCTGCGCTTCTAGCGCGGCCGGGCGGGGGCGCGGCAGCGGCTGCGGCGTGGGGGCCGGCTGGCTGCTGTTGATTAGTACCGGCTCGCCGGGGGCCGTAATGGGCGCGCCCGTCAGCGGAGCGTGGGTGTTGGGCGTGGTCGGGCCGTTGAGGTCAAAGGTGATACGGGCTGGCTCGGGCGCTACCGGCGCCGTGAAGCTAGGTACCAGCGGCGGGGCGGGCCGTTCCTTCTCGGGCGCGGGTACCGAGGCAGTAGCGGCTACCGGCTCGGAAGCCGTTTCGGCAGCGGCACTAGGCACGCGGCCGTTGGCGTTGATGGTGTGCGCCTCACGGGCAAAGCCCGTGGCAATCACCGTCACGCGGATGCTCTGGCCCAGCGTCTCGTCAATGCCGTGCCCGAAAATCATTTCGGCGTCCTCGCCGGCCTTACCCTGGATGTATTCGGTGATTTCCGAAAGCTCATCCATTTCCAGCTCGGCTTGCTCGCCCGACATGATGCTGAGCAAGATGCGCTGCGCGCCCTGAATGTCGGTATTGTTGAGCAGCGGCGAGTTGAGCGCCTCCTCAGCGGCCCGCTTCGCCCGGTTTTCGCCTTCCGTGATGGAGCTGCCCATCACAGCCGCACCCGAATCCTTCATCACCGTTTTCACGTCTTCGAAATCCACGTTCACGTCGCTCGTCACCGTGATAATCTCGGCAATCGACTTGGCGGCTGTGGTCAGCACCGTATCGGCCTTGGCGAAGGCCAGCCCCATCGTGAGGTTGCCGTAGAGCTGCCGCAACTTGTCGTTGAGAATTACCAGCACCGTGTCGCAGCTCTCGCTCAGCTCCTTGATGCCCTGCTCGGCCTGCTCGCGCTTTTTCTTCCCCTCAAACATGAAAGGGGCCGTTACGATGCCCACCGTCAGAATGCCCAGCTCCTGCGCTACCTGCGCGATAACCGGGGCCGCGCCCGTGCCCGTGCCACCGCCCATGCCCGCCGTGATAAATAGCATCTTGGTACCGTTGCTCAGTAGCTCGCGGATTTGTTCGCGGCTTTCGAGCGCCGCCTGCCGGCCGCGCTCGGGCTTCGCGCCCGCGCCGAGACCTTCGGTGAGGTCAATGCCAATTTGCAGTTTATTGGGCACGCTGGAGCTTTCCAGCGCTTGCTTGTCGGTGTTGCAGATGATAAACTCCACGTCCTTGATGCCCTGCTTGTGCATGTGCTTCACGGCGTTGGAGCCCCCGCCCCCCACCCCAATCACCTTGATGATGGAGCGGCTCTGGGAAGGTATATCGAAGGTGAAATTCATAACGGAGTCATTTAACATTCAACATTTAACATTTAACAGCTTCCCAGGCGGTAGCATACTGTTAATCGCGCAAAGCGAAGCTGTTAAATGTTAAATGATAATTGTTAAATGAGATTAATATTGCTTGTCGTCAAAATCGTCAATCAGGATGCCCTTGAGCTTGCGCGTGATGTCGCCCAGGTACGAGCCAAATTTGCTCGGGCCTTTTGGGGCCTTGGGCTCTTCGGGGGCGGCGGGGGCAGCGGCGGCCGGGGCTACCGGCACAGGAGCCGCCGTGAAGCTCGGAATAACCGGGGCCGCCAGCGGAACCGGAGCAGCCGGGGCGGGCTGGTAGCTGTAGCTGCTCAGTTCTTCCTCGGCGTAGCCGGGGCGGGCGTTGCTGCGCTCGTCCTGGGCCTGGTAGCCGGCCAGCACGAGGCCCACGCCAGTGGCGTGCATCGGCGACTTCACCGCCTCCACCTTGCTCTTGCCCAGGTGTTGGTTAGGGTAGCCGATGCGCGTGTCGAGGCCGGTGAGGTACTCGGTCAGCTGCTCCAGGTTCTGGAGTTGCGAGCCGCCACCCGTGAGCACGATGCCCGCCGACAAGTGCTCGTGCAGGCCCATGCGGTAGATTTCGGCATACACCAGCTCGATAATCTCCGACATGCGGGCTTCGATGATGTAGGCCAAATTTTTGAGCGACACCTCCTTAGGCGGGCGGTTGGGCAGGCCCGGAATGCTCACGATTTCGTAGTCGCTGGCTTCCTCGGCAATGGCTTTACCAAACTTCACCTTTAGCTGCTCGGCTTGGTTGGGCGTCACGTTGCAGCCCTGCTTGATGTCCTGCGTGATAATGTTGCCCCCGAACGGCAGCACCGCCGCGTGGCGAATAATGCCATCCTTGAACACCGCCAAGTCGGTAGTGCCGCCGCCGATGTCCACGAGCGCCACACCGGCTTCCTTCTCCTCGTCGCTCAGCACCGATACGCTCGACGCCAATGGCTCCAGAATGAGGTCCGAAATGGCCAGCCCAGCCTTAGTCACGCACTTGTTGATGTTGTTGATAGCCGAGCTTTGCGCCGTGATAATGTGGAAGTTGCCTTCTAAACGCACGCCGGCCATGCCCACCGGGTCGGTTACGCCGCCTTCAAAATCGACTTTGTAGTCCTGCGGCATCACGTGGATAATCTGCGAGCCGGGGGGCGTCACCAGCCGGTACATATCGGCCGTGAGGCGGTTCACGTCGTCCTGCGTAATCTCGTTGTCGCCACTCGGGCGCGTGATGGAGCCGTTGTGTTGCAGCGACTTGATGTGCTGCCCCGCAATGCCCACGTTCACCACGCCGATATCGATTCCGGACTGCTCCTCGGCCTGCCGGATGGCGCGCTTGATGGCCTCCACCGTCTTATCGATGTTGAGTACGATGCCGCGCTGCACGCCGTCGGAAACGGCCGTACCCATGCCCATAATTTCGAGCTTGCCGTACTCATTTTTACGCCCCACCAAGGCGCATATTTTAGTGGTGCCGATGTCGAGACCGACGACAATTTTATCTTGTTGCATGGGCGTGGGGCGAGCGTGAAAGAGCGGAGGCTAAGCTAGTTAGCTAAGGCAGTAAAAATTATAGTACTAATAAACAATCATTTGTCATTCACAAATGATTTGATTTTGGTATTCCACGTTTACGCGGCGGTAGGTATCCCACCCCAGAACGGAGGGAATTTGACGGTAAAATACCATCAATTTGGCGAATTTTTCCGAAATATCCTTGGGCGGACCAAACTCGATTCGTTGGTCGCCGACCTGCTGCGTGAAGCTGAGCTTGCCACCGGGCTCCACAAACACTTCAGCTACCTGCGCGCGCCAGAACGGGTGTTCGTCTACGTAACGCAGGAAATCTAGATACCCTCGGGCGGTACTATCCTGAAAAAAAGTTGGGGCCAGGGCCCCGCCACCCGCCCGGCTCACGGTGGCCACGCGCGCCGTGTAGAGCGGCGACAGCGGTAGGCGCTTCCCCTCGGCATCGACGTAGCTATCGAGGCGCGTATTAGTGTGAACCAGCCGCGCGATGGGGTGGTTCTGATGAATGTCAGCGTGCAGATTACCAGCCAAATCGCGATATACTTGCGCGTCGCGCACGAAGGGGTGCGCCCGCAGCCGTTTTTCAAGCACGCGCAGGCGGCCGCCCTCCGGCACGGTGCCAATTACGGGCTCTTTGCCGCCATTGGTAAGCAGCGCCGTAACGCCGCGCTCGCTGATAAAATAATTATCTGCGTCGTTGGCCACGTTCACCACGATTTCCGCCACGGGCCGGTGCGCCTGCCGGAAAGTCGCGAACGCGCCAATAGCCAGCAAGCCCAGCAGGCAAGCCAGCGCGACGGTCAGATTACGGACAGATTTATCCATGAGAAGGGTGACGCGGGCGGTAGCCTGCGTTACGATAAAATAGCTCTCAATTTCGGTACCAGCGTATCAATATCGCCAGCCCCGACCGTGGCCAAAACCACAAAATTAGCGTCGTTGCGGGCGTTTTCGAGCACTTCTTCTTTTGTTTGGATGGATTTGCGCGGCGCGGTAATGGCGTCGAGCAGCATCGCCGACGTCACGCCCGGTAGCGGCAGCTCGCGAGCCGGGTAGATGTCGAGCAGCACTACCTCATCGGCCAAGCTAAGACTTTGCGAGAAGCCTTCGGCAAAATCACGGGTGCGCGTAAACAGGTGCGGCTGAAAGATAACCCGCAGCTGCTTAGCGGGGTACAGCGCCCGTAGCGAACGCAGAAAGGCCTCTATTTCGCGCGGGTGGTGGGCGTAGTCGTCCACGTACACCTTGTCAGAATTCGTCACGACAAACTCGAACCGGCGCTTCACGCCCCGGTAGGCGGCCACGGCCGCGCGCAGCGCCTGCTCCCCCACCCCGTACAGCTGCGCCACGGCGGCGGCAGCCAGCATATTCTCCACGTTGTGGAAGCCCGGCACGGCCAGCTCCAGCCCCGCTACCACACCCTGCGGCCCGTGCAAGTCGAAGTGAAACTTGTGGCCCTCGGGCGTGATGTTCTCGGCAAATAAATCGGGCCCCTGCACGGCCGTGAGGCCGTAGCGCAGCACCCGCGTGCCGGCCGGCGCGGCAGCGGCCACGCGGGCATCGGCGGTGTGGTTGAGCAGCAGCGTACCACCCGGCTTGAGCTGCGCCGCAAACTGGCAAAACGAACCTACCAGCGCTTCCTTGTCGCCATAAATGTCGAGATGGTCGGCGTCGGTACTCGTGATAATGGCCACGTCAGGGTGCAGCGTCAGGAAGCTGCGGTCGTACTCGTCGGCCTCTACTACCACGGGCGCGGTGGGGCTTTTAGGCAGCAATAAATTGCTTTCCAGATTTACCGCGATACCGCCCAGAAACGCGCCCGCGTCGAGCCCCGCGTGGTGCAGCAAGTGCGCCACCATGCTGCTAGTAGTGGTCTTGCCGTGGGTGCCGGCCACCGCGATGGTAGGCTTGCCCTCGGTGAGCACGCCCAGCACCTGGCTGCGCTTGCGGATGTCGTAGCCCTGCGCCCGCAGCCACGCCCACTCGCGGCTATCGGCCGGAATGGCAGGCGTAAGTACGACCAAAGTCTTGGCCGGATTCTCCCGCACTTCGGCCGGAATATTATCCACCGCGTCGGCGTAATGCACGGCGATTCCCTCGGCTTGCAGCGCCTGGGTTAGCGGCGTTTCGGTCTTGTCGTAGCCGCTCACGCTGTGGCCGTTGGCCTTAAACCAACGCGCCAGCGCCGACATGCCGATGCCGCCGATACCGAGGAAAAATATGTAGGGAAATTGCTGCATAGCTTATGTATCTCATTTATCCGTCATGCTGAGCGCAGCGCAGCGGAGTCGAAGCATCTCTACCGGTGAACTAACCTTTTCGTCAGCAACGGTGCGGTAGAGATGCTTCGACTCCGCTCCGCTCAGCATGACAGTTAGTTCGCTTAGCACGACTACTACTTATTCTTCAAAATACCAAACAGCTCATCCACAATAGCTTTTGTCGCATCGGGCCGGCCCAGCTCGTGCACGCGCTCGCCAAGTTGCTGCTGGCGCGCGGGGTCGGCTAGCAGGCGCAGGGTTTCGTCGTAGAGGCGCTCGGCGGCGTGCTCGTCGGTGATGAGCACGGCCGCGCCTTTGCTCACCAGCGAGAGGGCATTTTTGGTTTGGTGGTCTTCGGCCACGTTGGGCGAGGGCACCAGCACAGCCGCCTTGCCGGTGAGCGAAAGCTCGGACACCGAGAGCGCCCCGGCCCGGCTGATAACTACGTCGGCGGCAGCGTAGGCCAGGTCCATGCGCTTGATAAATTCGAGCGCGTGCAGGTGGTCGGCGGCGTAGGGCGCGGCTTGCTGCTGCGCCTCGGGGTAGTACAGCTTGCCTGTTTGCCAAAGCAGCTGCACGCCGGCTTCGCGCAGGCGCGGCAGAGCGGCGGCGGTGGCCAGGTTGAGAGTGCGCGCCCCCAGGCTACCGCCGATTACGAGCAACGTTTTCTTGCGCGGATCGAGGTTGAAGAACTGCTGAGCTTCGGCCCGGCTGCCGCTGGTGATTTCGGCGCGCACGGGATTGCCGGTCAATACTAATTTATCGGCTGGGAAAAACTTTTCCATGCCATCATACGCCACGCAGATTTTATCGACGCGCCGCGCCAACAGCTTGTTCACCAAGCCCGCGTAGGAATTCTGCTCCTGAATGAGGCTCGGAATGCCGCGCGAGGTAGCCGCCAGCAGCACCGGGGCCGAGGCGTAGCCGCCTACGCCTACCACCGCATCGGGCCGAAACTGCTCGATGAGTTTGCCCGCCTTACGCACCGACCGAAACACCCGCACCGGAAACAGGAGATTCTGCGGCGTGAGGCGGCGCTGCAAGCCCGTAATATCCAGGCCCACAATCTCGTAGCCGGCCTCGGGCACGCGCGTCATCTCCATACGCCCACTCGCTCCTACGAAGAGGATTTCGGCCGCAGGCTCGCGCCGGCGGATTTCATTGGCAATGGCCACGGCCGGGAAAATATGCCCGCCCGTGCCGCCTCCGGAGATGATGAATTTCATTGTGCTAATTATTCGTTAGTAGCGCATTTTTAAATCAGCATGTAGAGACGCATCCTTGCGTCTCACGTCAGGCGAGCCCAACAACGACGAGACGCAAGGATGCGTCTCTACGCATACTACGCATACGCTGCGCGTTGGCTGGGTTTGCGGGGCGTGTCGGCAGGCTCGCCCACCATCGGCCTGATTTCGCGCTCGCCCCGGCTCACGGCCAGGATGATGCCGATGCTCAAGCCCGTGAAAATAAGCGAGGTGCCACCCATACTAAGCAGCGGCAGCGGCAGGCCCGTTACGGGCCCCAGGCCCACGGCCACGCCCATGTTCACCATCGCCTGCAAGACTAGACTAAAGCACAATCCGGCCGACAACAGCCCCCCAAACGCGCCGTGACTATTCATCACCGTTTTGAGCCCTCGATACAGAAAGGCGAGGTAGAGAAACAGCACGAACAGCCCGCCAATCATACCGTATTCCTCGATGATGATGGCGTAGATAAAGTCGGAATACGGGTGCGGCAGGATGTTGCGCTCGGTGCTTTTGCCGGGGCCTTTGCCGCTCACGCCGCCCGTAGCGATGGCGATGTGCGCGTGCTGCGACTGAAACGACAGCTCCTTTTTAGCATCGGAAAAGGTCGAGATGCGCGATTGAAAGGTCTTCCAACGCTGCCCGGCTACCAGGCCCACGCCGCCCAGCGTCACGCCGATGGCCACCATCAGCAGCATGTGCTTGAGCGGCACGCGGCCGATGAACATGAGTAGCAAGCACGTCAAGAACAGCAGCAACGCCGTGGAGGCGTTCGACAGAATAATCAACCCGCAGATAACCCCAATCCACAGCATCACCGGAAACAGCGTGTTCCAGAAGTCGCTGATGTGCTGCTGCCGCCGGCTAAGCATACTCGCCAAGTGCGTGATGAGCGCCAGCTTGGCCAGGTCGGAAGGCTGAAACGTTTGGTTGATAACCGGAATCGTGAGCCAGCGCGAAGCGTCATTAAGCGTAGTGCCGCCAAAGAAATACGTGTACAGCAGCAGCGGCACCGACAGCAGCAGCGCGTACAGCGACAGCCGCGAATAGTGGCGGTAGTCGATGCGGTGCGCCAGCCACATCAGCCCCAGCCCGGCCAGTATCAGAGCGGTATGCTTGATGGCAATCATCTCTACCGAGCCGCCGCGCCCGTGCAATTCCTGCCGGTAGGCCAGCGTGCCCGTGGCCGAGTACACCACCGCCACGCTGATAACTGAGAATAGAATGACGATGGCCCACAAAATGGGGTCGCCTTTAAGGTTGCGCTGAAGCCAGCCAAGTCGAATAGTCTGTTCCATGACCGCAGATTCAAACGGATTTTTAAGATTTAACGGATACGCCCGCTGCGCGGGCTGGCTAGCCGTTTTTTGGCTTTTGCCGCGTTAGGGCAGGGCGTTTACTGCGGCGGCGAATTGCCGGCCGCGGTCTTCGTAGTTTTTGAACAGGTCGAAGCTGGCGCAGCAGGGCGAGAGTAGCACCACATCGCCGGGGGCGGCGAGAGCGGCGGCGTGCTGCACGGCGTCGGCCATGCGTTGGGTTTCTTCGAGGTGCGGCACGTAGCTGCCAAACGCGGCGCGCAGCTTGGCATTATCCACCCCGAGGCAGATGAGCGCCTTTACTTTTTGCTCGGCCAGCGGCTGCAAGGGCGCGTAGTCGTTGCCCTTGTCGGTGCCGCCGGCAATCCACACGATGGGGCTTTTTATGCCATCGAGGGCGTACCAGGCGGCTTCCACGTTGGTGGCTTTGCTATCGTTGATATAGGTGACCTCATCCACCTCGCGCACCGGCTGCAAGCGATGGTCGGCGTTGTGGAACGAGCCGAGCGCCTGTTCTATTTGTGCGATTTCTACGCCGGCCACGCGGGCGGCGAGTACGGCCGCGAGCACGTTCTGGCGGTTGTGCTCGCCAATGAGCGGCGAGTTGGCTGTATTCAGCTCCTCGCAATTATCGTCACGGTAGCCCGGCCGCAAGTCCAGCTTCAGCAGGTTTTCAGACTCGTAGTAGCCGGCCAGCTTGAAATCGGGCCGGTGGTGCAAACTAAACGGCAGCTGCTGCATGGGCCGCAGCGCGGCCATAAAATTGCGCTCAATCACCTCATCATCGGCGTTGTAAATGAAGTAGCTGCTGCTGTCTTGGTTGCGCACAAGGCGCAGCTTGGCCAGCGCGTACTCATCGAGCGAGTAGTTGTAGCGGTCGAGGTGGTCGGGTGTGATGTTGAGCAGCACCGCAATCCAGGGCTGGAAATAATCGATGTCGTCGAGCTGGAAGCTACTTAATTCCAGCACGTAGTAATCGAATTTATTCTCAATCACCTGCTCGGCCAGCGAGTAGCCGATGTTACCGGCCAAGCCCACGTTGTAGCCCGCCTCACGCAGCAGGTGGTAAGTCAGCAGCGTAGTTGTCGTCTTGCCGTTGGTGCCCGTGATGGCGATAAAGCGCGCCTGTGTGTAGCGGCTGGCAAACTCGATTTCGGAGATAATTGGTGTCTGCTTTTCTCGCAGCGCTTTGATTACCGGCGCTTTCTCCGGGATGCCGGGGCTTTTAATTACTTCATCGGCTAGCAGCACGCGCGCCAGCGTGTGCTGGTTTTCCTCAAACTCGATGCCCGCTTGCGTCAGCTTTTGCTTGTAGTCGGGCTGTATCGCGCCCCGGTCGGACACGAACACGGCGTGGCCTTTGGCTTGCGCCAGCAGGGCGGCACCTACGCCGCTTTCTGCGGCTCCGAGGATGACGATATTCATGTATTTTGTGTAGGGTAAGCTTTAGCTTGCCTTTTCGTGGTTGTTTACTTTTCAATCGACTGGCAAGCTAAAGCTTACCCTACATTACCTACCGCAACTTCAACGTTACCAGTGTAATAGTCGCCAGCATAATCCCCACAATCCAGAACCGCGATACAATCTTGGACTCGTGGTAGCCCAGCTTCTGGTAGTGGTGGTGCAGCGGCGACATGCGCAGGATGCGGCGGCCTTCGCCGTACTTGCGCTTGGTGTACTTAAACCAGCTCACCTGCACGATAACCGACAGGTTCTCAATCAAAAACACCCCGCACAACACCGGAATCAGCAGCTCCTTGCGCACGATGAGCGCCAGCACCGCGATGATGCCGCCCAGCGCCAGCGAGCCCGTGTCGCCCATGAACACCTGCGCCGGGTACGAATTGTACCATAAAAACCCGATGCACGCCCCCACGAACGCGGTGCAGAAAATTACCAGCTCGCTGGAATCAGGAATAAACATAACATCCAGGTAGTCAGCCAGCAGCGCATTACCACTCACAAAGGCAAAAATGGCCAGCGTGATGCCGATAATGGCCGACGTGCCCGCCGCCAGCCCATCGAGGCCGTCGGTAATGTTGGCCCCGTTGCTCACGGCCGTGATGATGACGATAACCAGCGGTATGTACAGCAAGCCGTAGAACTGCTTGAACACGAACTGCGCGTTGGCAAACAAGTCGCCGTAGTTCAGCTCGTTGTTTTTCATGAACGGCACGGTGGTAACCGCCAGGTGAATGTCGCGCCAGGTCTTGCCCGCATCTACCATCGAGTGCGTGCCGTTGGGCAGCAGGTATTCGCGCACCGTCACCTCGTTGCTATAGTAGAGCACCCAGCCCACGGTGAGGCCCAACCCTATCTGACCCAGTATTTTAAAGCGTCCGCTCAGGCCTTCCTTATTCTTCAGGAAAACCTTGATGTAGTCGTCCAGAAACCCAATCAGCCCGAGCCAGACCGTGCTCAGCAGCATCAGAATAATGTAGATGTTGCGCAGCCGCGCAAACAGCAGCACCGGCACCAGAATAGCCAGCAAAATGATGAGGCCGCCCATCGTGGGCGTACCCTTTTTCTCACTCTGCCCCTGCAGGCCCAGGTCGCGGATAGTTTCGCCGACTTGCTTGCGCTGGAGCACGCCAATGAGCCGGCCCCCGAAAATCTGGGCAATGAGCAGCGACGTAACCACGGCCAGCGCCGCCCGGAACGTGGTGTATTGAAACACGCCCACGCCGGGCAGGTGATAGTGCTCGTGGAGGTAGCGAAAGAGGTAATACAGCATTTGGGTAAGTAGTATGCCTTCTTTTGTCATTGCGAGCGCAGCGAAGCAATCGCATCAGGACGTGCCGAGCAGATGCGATTGCTTCGCTACGCTCGCAATGACCGAAGAACGTTAATCGTTAACTAAACTCAGCGCTTCGCGCAATTCTTCTCTATCATCAAAAGGCGATTTCACGCCCTTGATTTCCTGGTAAGTCTCATGGCCTTTGCCGGCTACCAGCACGAGGTCGCCGGGGCGGGCCAGGGCCACGGCGGCGCGGATGGCTTCGCGGCGGTCGGGCAATTGTTGCACGTGGGCATCGGCGGGCGGCGTGAGGCCGGCCTGCATCTGGTCGATGATATCCTGCGGGTCTTCGTCGCGGGGGTTGTCGGCGGTGAGAATCACCTGGTCGGACAGCTGGGCGGCCAGCCGCGCCATGATGGGGCGCTTGGCCGCGTCGCGGTTGCCGCCGCAGCCTACCACCGTGATGATGCGCTGCTCGGGCCGGCGCGTCTGCTGTAAGGTCTGGAGCACGTTTTCGAGCGCGTCGGGCGTGTGGGCGTAGTCCACGAGGCCGGTGATGGCCTGGCCGGGCACCGTCACGGGCTCGAAGCGACCGGGCGCGGTCGTGAGGCCTGAAAGGATGGTGAGCGCCTCGGTGGCATCCTCGCCCAGCAGCACGGCCGCGCCGTACACGGCCAGCAGGTTGTAGGCGTTGAAGATACCGATGAGCCGGAACTGCACCTCGCGGCCGTCGATGTCGAGGTGCAGGCCGTGCAGCTCATTATCCACCAGCCGCGCGCGGAAGTCGGCCGCCGTGCGCAGCGAGTAAGTAGCACGGCGGGCGACGGTGTTTTGCAGCATCACCGGGCCGCGCTTGTCGTCGGCGTTGGTAAGGGCGAAAGCGGTTTTAGGCAGCGCGTCGAAAAAGCCTTTTTTGGCTTTCAGGTAGTTGTCAAACGTGCCGTGGTAGTCGAGGTGGTCGTGGGTGAGATTGGTAAACACGCCACCCGCAAAGCGCAGGCCACCAATGCGATGCTGCGCCACGGCGTGGCTGCTCACCTCCATGCAGGCGTGGGTGCAGCCCTCGCGCACCATGCGCGCCAGCAGCTCATTTAGCCGGATGGCGTCGGGCGTGGTGTGCGTGCTCGGAATAACGGTTTCGTCAATCTGATTCTGCACTGTGCTCAGCAGGCCGCAGTGGTAGCCCAGCTCGCGCAACAGCTTGTGCAATAGCGTCGCGCAAGTCGTTTTGCCGTTGGTACCCGTCACGCCCACCAGTTGCAGCTGGCGCGAGGGGTGCCCGTAAAACGCACTGGCCACCGGCCCGAGCGCGGCGGCCGAGTCGGCCACCTGCACGTAGGTAGTGGCCGGGTTCAATTCGGCTGGCAATTCTTCGCAGATAACGACGGCCGCACCCAATTCCACGGCCTTTCCGATAAACTTGTGCCCATCGGTAGCGGTGCCGCGCAGGGCGCAAAACAGCTGCCCCGGCCCCGCCTGCCGCGAGTCGAGCGTGAGGCCGCCAACGGCCACGTCGGGGTTGCCGTGCTGCGCGAGCACATTCACCTCAGTGAGCAGGGAAAAGAGCGGAAGGTTCATTGTTTTTGAGCTGTTAGCTTTTGGCTTTTAGCTGTTGGCTTTTTCGCGGTGGCTACTGAAAATCATTTGTCATGCTAGCGCAGCGAAGCATCTCTACCGCTTCATCTAGACCGCTCAACGAAGCGATAGAGATGCTTCGCTGCGCTCAGCATGACAAACGTTTTTTCTGATTTTATCTATTTTCACCTAACTCTACTCAGGAAACACGGCGCGGCTTATCAGCACTAGGCCGCGCGTCGCCGCGTTGCGTGGTGCGGATGTCGGCCGGCGGCGTGCGCCGGGGCTTGGGCGTCGTTTTATCGGAGCCGGCTTTGGGCGCAGTAGCCTTTGTCGGCTTGTCCTTCGATTTGTTTTTATCAGTTGAATTCCGGCCGTTTTCCTTCGCACCAGCGGCTTTGTCCTTGCTCCTGCTGGCCGTCGATTTGGCAGGCGTCGCGAGCTTATTAGCCTTGGCGGGTTTAGCCGTGCGGCTATCTAGCTCAGCGGGCACGAGCAGCTTATTTTCGGCTATCTCGGTGTGCTCAGGCTCGGGTAGCGGCAGGGGCGCAACGGCCGTAACGGCAGTGGGCTGCAAGGCCAACCGCACTACCGTGCCGCGCTGCACGCGCTCGCCGGGCGCGATGGCCTGCTCGCGCACGCGGCCGGTGCCGCTGGCTTGCACGCGCAGGCCCCGGTTTTCGAGCAGGAACAGCGCGTCGCGCAAGGTCAGGCCGCGGGCGTCAGGCATGCGGCCGGCGCGGGTTACGGTTTTGTTGGGCACCACGGCCACGGCGCGCGTCACGGAGGCCGTGTCCACGGCGCGGGTGGCGCGCACCCACTCTTCGCCGCCGGTGGCCTGGGTGCTGGCGGGCAGGCCAATGCGCTGGCAGACAAGGGCTATCTCATCCTGCACGCCGGCGCGCACCAGCGGCGCAGGCGCGCGGTGGGCGGGCACCCGCGCCAGCATGGGCCGCTGGCTGGCCTGGTCGCGGGCCATGCAGCGGTCAGCAATGTCGCGGAATACCGGGGCGGCTACCTCGGCCCCCGACCACCCGCCCTTGCTGGGCGAGTCGATGACCACGATGCAGCTGTATTTGGGCTTATCGGCCGGAAAAAACCCGCAGAAGCTGGTCGAATACGTGCGGGTGTAGTGGCCGTTTTTGAATTTCCAGGCCGTGCCCGTCTTACCCGCGATGCTGTAGTCTTTGGGCCGGATGGCCCGCGCCGTGCCGTTCACCACCACGCCTTCCATCATGGCGCGCAGCTTGCGCAGCGTCTCCTTCGAGCAGATTTTCTCGTTCAGCACCGGGGCTTCAAATTGCTCCAGAACCTGGTCGGCCTGCTTAATTTCCTTCACAATGATGGGCTGCACCTCTACCCCGTCGTTGGCCACGGCGTTGTAAAAAGCCAGCGTTTGCAGCGGCGCGATTTTCAGTTCGTAGCCGATGCACATCGTCGTGAGCGAGGTGCGGCTCCAGGTGCGGTCCTTGGGGTCTTTGATGTAGGGCAGCGCCTCGCCAGCCATCTGGAAGCCCAGCGGCTTGGGCAAGCCAAACTTCTTGAGGTAGTTGGTATAAGCCGACGGGTTGGCGCTGAAATACTCGTTTATCAGCTTGGCCACGCCGATGTTCGACGACTTCTCGAATACCTGCTGCACCGTCACGCGGCCGTAGCCGTGGGTGTCCGTCTTCACGGCCCCGCCGATGAGCATGCGCCCGTTGCCGGTGTCCACGATGTCATCGAGCTGAATCTCGGGGTGCGCCTCCAGCAAGGCCATCATCGACGCCAGCTTAAACGTAGAGCCTGGCTCGGTGCGGCCCTGGTCGGCAAAAGCGTAGTTGTAGTCCTCCTTATACGTGCCATCGCTGGCCCGGCCCAGGTTGGCCACGGCCTTGATTTCGCCGGTTTGCACCTCCATCAAAATGGCGCAGCCGTATTGCGCATCGTTGGCCACTAGTGCTTTATACAGTGCGTCCTCGGCTCCATCCTGCAAGTTGATGTCAAGCGTCGTCTTAATATCAAAGCCCGGCTGGGGCTTGATTTCGGAGCCGTCGTACACCGGCTTCATGCCACCCGGCACGCGCTCGTAGAGCGCCTCGCCGGGCCGCCCGGCCAGCTTCTGCTGAAAGGTAAACTCCAGCCCCGCGCCATTTTTATCTTCGTTCACGAAGCCCACCGTGCGCTGCGCCAGCCCGCCAAACGGCCGGAAGCGCTTGTCAACCTTCTCGAAAATAACGCCGCCCTTGCGCTTGGCGCGGAAGATGGGCCAGCTGGCAAACTCCTTCTTTTCCTGAAAGTTAATCTGCCGCGAGTTCAGCCGAATGTAACGCACAGCCGGCTCTTTGGCGTTGTAGGCATCGGTTAGCCGCCGCTTGTATTCTTCTTTGCTGCGGTCGCCAAAGAAGTGCGCCAGGTTAGCCGCCAGCGAGTCTACTTTGCTTCTAAATAGCTCCCTATCAACTACGCCGGGGTCCCAGGCCACCCGGTAGAAGGGCAGCGAAGTAGCCATGATGCTCTTGCCATCGCTGGCAAAAATATTACCCCGCGTAGCCGGCACCGCCTGGTAGCTGATGCGACGCTCCTGCTCCAGGGCGCGCCACTTGGCCCCTTCCTGGTACTGAATGTGCGAGATTTTCCAAGCGATGGCCCCCGAAAAAACGGCCACGCCCAGAAATGCCAGCCGCACCCGCGTGACGATGGATTTCTTAACGCTTCCTTTCATGGGTAGCAGGTTTTTTAGAATTCTTAGGTGCTGAAGCTGACTTGGTTGGCGTAACGTGAGTTCCCGCCTTCTTCTTTTGTACTGGCTTAGACTTTTTTGGGCTCTCCTTCGGTACAACAGCCCGGTGGCGGGCCGCCAGCTCGACGGGCGCGCTTGACGCAGCGGCCTCATCATCAACGTCTTCGGCCGGACCGGGCGGCGGTGGGCCGGCCTCGTGCTCGGCGGGGTCAGCGGCCCCGGTAGCCTGCTGCCGGATGCGCCCGCGCAGCGAGTCGGCGCGCTGCGCGGCGAGCGAATCACGCACGGCACGGGCGGCCAGCGTGTCGGCGGTGAGCACGGGCATCGTTTCGAGCTCGGCCCCGTCGAGGTGGCCGGCTGGTACTACGATGCGGAAGGGCGGCGACGAGCTTTCAATCAGGCCGATAGCGGCCACTTTACGGGCTACCTCGCTCTGCTTGCTGGCCTCCATATAGTCCGACGACAGCGTGGTGTAGTCGGCGCGCAGGTCTTCGGTTTCCAGCTTGAGGCGCTGAATATTGCGGTTCATCCGATTGCCATAGTGCGTATTGCCGATGTAAAGCAGCGTGAGCAACATCACAAACAACAGCTTGGGCAAGTACTTGACCGGCAGCCCTTCCTCAAACAAGCTGTCGAGCCCCGTGAAGCGGTCGAGCAGCGAAAACAAGCTCCACGTCGAGCCCGGCGAAGACAGCGGCTGGCCGTCGTCGTAGGGCTCGGGGGCGGGCTTGCGGCGCGGCGCGGCGGCCGGCTTTTCGGCAGCGGGCGCGACTGGTGGCGCTACCGGCGCTGGAGCTACAGGTGCCGGCGCGGGTTCGGGAACAGCCGCAGCCGGCAGGTTTTCCGGGCCGGCGGGCGGGGCCACGGGCCGGGGAACGTTGGCGCGGGGCGCGGGGCCGGCACCGGGGCGAATGGTATTGACGGCCATGAGCTTACGCGGGAATAGTGGTACGGACGCCGACGCGCAGCTTGGCGCTGCGAGCGCGGCTATTAAGGGCAATCTCGTCGGCCGAGGCCTCGATGGGCTTGCGCGTGAGCGCCTCGAAGGGCAGGCTGGTGCGGCCAAATAAGTCCTTTTCGGCCTGACCGAAAAACTTGCCCTGGCTCAGAAAATTCTTCACCAGCCGGTCTTCCAGCGAGTGGTAGCTCATCACGACCAGCCGGCCGCCGGGGCGCAGCACCTGAGCGGTTTGCACCAGCATTTCCTGCAAGGCGGTCAATTCGTCGTTCACCTCAATCCGCAGAGCCTGAAATACTTGCGCCAGGTATTTATTTTCTTTACCGCGCGCTACTACGGGCTGAATGGCCTGTTTGAGCTCCTGAATGGTGCGCAGCGGGCGCTGCCGCCGGGCCTGCACCACGGTAGCGGCCAGCGTGCGGGCATTGGTGACCTCGCCGTACATGCCAAAAATGCGGTGCAGCGCGGCCTCCTCGTAGTCGTTGAGCACGTCGGCGGCGGTGGGCGCGGTAGCGTCTTCGGGGTTCATCCGCATGTCGAGCGGGCCGTCGAAGCGGGTGCTGAAGCCCCGGCCGGCCGTGTCGAACTGGTGCGACGACACGCCCAAATCGGCCAGCAGGCCATCGACGGGTAGTGCGTCGCGCTGCGTCAGCTCGGCGGTGAGGTGCCGAAAATTGGCCCGCACGAAGGTGAACTGCGGCCGGGCCAGCGCCTGCGCTTCGCGCTCGGCGGCATCGTCCTGGTCGAAGCTATACAGATGGCCCTCAGTTAATTGCTCCAGAATGCGAGCCGAGTGGCCGCCGCCACCGAAGGTAACATCGACGTAGCGGCCGCCGGGCTGGAGGTCGAGTGCATCGAGGCATTCGGCCAGCATCACGGGGCGGTGGTAGGCGGTATCGTTGGGGCGGGCGGCGAGCTGGCTCATAGGGCGGGGGCCGGCGCGCCCGGCAGGTCAGGTGAAACAGATAAGAACTTCTGGGCCAGCTTCGAGAATTCGCCGCTATCTTTAATCAGGTAGTCGTCGTAGCGGTCGGGGTTCCAGATTTCGCAGCGGTTGCCGATGCCCACTACCACGGCATCTTTGTCGAGGCCGGCGTAGCGGCGCATGGTGCCGGGCAGCAAAAACCGGCCGATGCTATCGAGCTCAACCTCCGTCATGCCCCGCATAAAATTGCGCTGGAACTGCCGGTACTCCGCGTTAAACTCATCTAAGGCAGTTACCTTGTCCTCAATAACTTTCCAGGCCGAGCGCGGGTAGAGCACCAGGCAGGGGTCGAGGCCGCGCACCAGCACTAGCTGCTGGGCATCGTCGGGGGGCAGGGCCGCCTTCACCTTGGCAGGCAGCACGAGCCGCCCCTTGGGGTCGAGCTTGCAGTCGTATTCGCCGGTGAAGGAGGTGGCCATAGGAGGAAAAGGAGCGGCCAGAAGCGGCGCGGGCTGAACAACAAAAGTACGGTTCCTTTTAAAAAGCCCACCACTTTCTACCACTTCCTACCACGTTCTTACCCGCCGCCGGAAAGTGCCCTGGCAAGCTGAAAAGGCATTTTTTCAATAAAATGCAACATTGTTGCTCACTTAAATGGCCTTTCAGCCGGGTGCTGACGGGCAGGGTCGGGTGACGAACCGAAAAAAATTCGGGCGTTTTCATCGCTAAACAATGTTGCAAACAAGCATTAGCAAGAGCGTTTCGCCCAGCGCTTGTTTCTCCCGGCCCTATACTTGTTTCATGAACCTTTCCCACCCGCTACCGCGCTGGCTGGCCCTGGCCGGCTCCCTACTCAGCCTGCCCGCGCTGGCCCAGAAACCAGCTACGCCCGCTAAGCCGCAGACCATTCTTTTCGTTGGCAACAGCTTCTTTCACGGGGCGTTTCAGCCGGTGCTGAGCTATAATAAGGAAAACGTCACCGACGAAAACTTCAAGCCCAACCGCAGCGGGCAGCGCCGCCGCCAGTACGAGCACGAGGAAGGGCCGTGGGGCGGTATTCCGGGTATTTTCAAGAAGCTAACCGACGAGGCGGGCCTGCCCTACGAGGTGCACCTGGAAGCCATCAGCGGGCAGACGCTGAAATTTCATTACGACAGCGCGCTGGCCGTGATTCAGCAGCCGAAGTGGGACAAAGTGGTGCTGCACGACTACAGCACCGGCCCGGTGCCCACGCGCCACGGCGGCCAGCCGGCGCGCTTCTACGAGTACGCCACCCGGCTGGAGCAGGCCGTACACCAGGCCAACCCCGCCTCCCAGGTGTACCTCTACCAGACCTGGGCGCGGGCCGACCAAACCTACCCCGCTGGCAAAGGCTACTCGGGCCTGCCCCTCGACTCGATGACCCGCGACCTGCACGCGGCCTACTACCGCGAGGCCACCCAAAACGGCCGCTTCGCGGGCGTAGCCCCGGCCGGCGACGCCTGGTTGCGCGCCATCAAAACCGGTGTGGCCGATGCCAATCCCTACGACGGTATCGACGCGGGCAAAGTCGACCTGTGGGGCCCCGACCACTACCACCCCAGCATCTACGGCGCCTACCTGAACGCCTGCGTGCTGCTGGCCAAAATAACCGGCTACGACCCGCGCCGGCTCGGCGCGCAGGAGCAGGCGGCCGGGGTGCTGGGCATTGCGCCGCCAGTGACCGTGCGGCTGCAAAAGCTGGCGTATGAGCAGGTGCGGGCGGGTAAAGCGCTTGGCGGGCGTGAACCTCACCCCCTAGCCCCCTCTCCAAAAAAGAGGGGGAACTAGATTCTAGCCTTAGTCTCTAGAAGCTAGTT
>CAXYJY010000100.1:0-12454 GCA_964277755.1 uncultured Hymenobacter sp. | reverse complement strand
TTCGCTGGAGTAGTGCTAGCGTGGCCTCACGCGGGAACCTCACCCCCCGGCCCCCTCTCCAAAAAAGAGGGGGAGCCGACCGCTGGCGGACGTTTGTTATCGCTGCAAGAGCGTCAGGCTCCCCCTCTTTTTTGGAGAGGGGGCCGGGGGGTGAGGTTCCCGCGTGAGGCAACGCTAGCACTACTCCTGCTAAGCCTAACCACCCACGCCCAAACCCCCACCGACAGCACCGAATACGCCCTGCGCGTAGCCGCCAAAAAGACGCTCAACAACTCCCAAACCAACGGCACCGCTACCTTCTCGCCGTACAAAAACTACCCCACCCGCACCGTCGGCCAACTCAAAAATTTCGCCCCCGGTACCACCAAGCTCAGCAAGTACGGCGGCCGCCTCGACCGGCGCGCCAAGGCTACCGGCTTCTTCCACGTGCAGAAGCTGAATGGCCGCTGGTGGGCCGTAGACCCCGAGGGCTACTGCTACCTGCACAACGCCCTGAACGACTTGCAGCCCGGCAAATCGGAGCGCAACAATGAAGCCCTGAAAGCGAAATTCGGCGACCGCGCCGGCTGGATGGCGGCCACCCGCAAGCTGCTATTTGCCAACGGCTTTAATGGCGCGGGCGCGTGGTCGGCCACGGCCGATATTCGCGCCAGTAAAGACCAAAGTAAGCAATCGCTGGCTTACTGTATCAACCTCGACTGGATGAGCGGCTACGGCAGCCAGCGCGGTGGCACCTACCAGCAGCCCGGCCACAAGGGCTACCCCAACGACGTGGTTTTTGCCTTCGACCCCGGCTTCGAGGCGTACTGCGAAGCGCGGGCCAGGGAACTGAGCCAGTATAAAAACGACCCGAACCTGTTCGGCTACTTCTCGGACAACGAGATGCCGCTGGGGCGCAAAAACCTCGACGGCTACCTCAAGCTGCCCGCCACCGGGCCCGGCTACGTGGCCGCCAAAAAGTGGGCCGACGAGCGCGGCATCACCCTCGAAACCATCACCGACCAAAATCGACAGGAGTTCTTGGCCTACGCCGCCGAGCGCTACTTTTCCACCGTGGCCAAGGCGCTGAAAAAGCACGACCTCAACCATATGTACCTGGGCTGCCGCTTCCATGGCGCGCAGCGCTATTACCCCGAATTGATGCGCGTGGCGGGCAAGTATCTGGATGCCGTGAGCATCAATTACTACAACAACTGGACGCCCGAAAAGCAGTGGATGGCCGACTGGGAAGCCACCGCCAGCAAGCCCTTCCTCGTGACCGAGTGGTACGTGAAGGGTGAGGACGCGCCCGGCCTGGCCAACACCGCCGGCGCGGGTTGGGTCGTGAAAACCCAGGCCGACCGCGGTAATTTCTACCAGAATTTCACGCTGGGTCTGCTCGAATCGAAGAATTGCATCGGCTGGCATTGGTTTAAGTACCAAGACAATGACCCGACCAAAATTGGGGCCGAGCCCTCGAATACCAATGCCAACAAGGGCATCGTGAATAATACCTTCACGCCCTACCAGCCGCTGCTCGACAAGATGCGCGAGCTAAATCAGCAGATGTACCGCTTGGCCGACTACTTCGACAAGCGGTAATAATCTCCAGACAAACTAAAAGGCGTTTGTCATTGCGAGCGCAGCGAAGCAATCGCACCAGAGCAGAACCTGAACGGCGCGGCTGAACAGGTGCGATTGCTTCGCTGCGCTCGCAATGACAGGCGTTTATTCTACTCTTTTCCTCCTTTCCGTGCTTCGAAAAACCCTGCCGGTCGCCGGCGCTTTGCTTTTAGAAACCCTCCTCGCCGCCGCCCAGCAGCCCGCTACCGAGCAGCGCATCAGCGCCTTGCTCCAGCAAATGACGCTGGAAGAGAAAGTCGGCCAGCTCAACCAGTACTCGGGCCGCGAGCTGACCGGCCCGGCCAGCGCCCGCAAAGACAACCAGCTCCAGGCCATCCGCACGGGGCAGGTGGGCTCAATGCTGAACGTGCGCGGGGCCAAAAGCACCCGCGAGATTCAGGCTGAAGCCCTGAAATCGCGCCTGCATATTCCGCTGCTGTTCAGCCTCGACGTCATTCATGGTTACAAAACCGTGTTCCCGATTCCGCTGGCCGAAGCCGCGAGCTGGGACCTCGACGCCATCCGGCTGGGCGCGCACGTGGCGGGCCGCGAGGCCGCGGCGGCCGGGCTGCACTGGACCTTCGCCCCGATGGTAGATGTGGGCCGCGACCCGCGCTGGGGCCGCGTGATGGAGGGCGCGGGCGAGGATACTTACCTCGGCGCGCAGATAGCGCGGGCGCGGGTGCTGGGTTTTCAGGGTGAAAAACTGGGTGGCACCGATGCCATTATGGCCTGCGCCAAGCACTTCGCGGCCTACGGCGCGGCCCTGGCTGGGCGTGACTACAACGCCGTGGATATGAGTTCGCAGCAGCTATGGGAGGTGTATCTACCGCCCTTCAAAGCGGCGGCCGATGCGGGCGTGGCCACGTTTATGAACTCCTTCAACACGCTCAACGGCGTGCCCGCCACCGGCAACGCCTACTTGCAGCGCGACATCCTGAAAGGGCAGTGGCAGTACCCCGGATTTGTGGTGAGCGACTGGGGCAGCATCGGCGAGATGGTGCCCTGGGGCTACGCCCAAAACCCGGCCGACGCCGCCCAAAAAGCCCTCGCCGCCGGCTCCGACATGGACATGGAAAGCGACGCCTACCATAATCACCTCGCCAAGCTGGTGCAGGAAGGCAAGGCCGATGTAAAGCTGCTCGATGATGCCGTGCGCCGTATTCTGCGCAAGAAATTCGAGCTGGGCTTGTTCGACGACCCGTACCGCTTCTCCAGCGAAAAGCGCGAAAAGCAAGTCCTCAACGACCCGCAAAACCCCGCCGCCGCCCGCCAGCTGGCGCGCAAGTCGCTGGTGCTGCTCAAAAACGAAAACCAAACGCTGCCCCTGCGCCGCCAGTACCGCCGGCTGGCCATAATCGGCCCACTAGCCAAAAGCAAGCGCGACCTCGACGGCAGCTGGGTGCCCGATGCCGACACGACGCTGATAACGAGCGTGTACGAGGGCCTAAATCAGCGCCTCGGCAAGCAAACGCAGCTGCTCTGTGCCAAGGGTTGCGACGTGGAAAGTGACTCGCGCGCCGGCTTTGCCCAAGCCGTGGAAACGGCTAAAAGTGCCGACGCCGTGGTGCTGACCGTGGGCGAAACCTGGGACATGAGCGGCGAGGCCAAGTCGCGCACCGACATCCACCTGCCCGGCGTGCAGGAAGAATTATTCCAGGCCCTGAAAGCCACCGGCAAGCCGATAATCGTAGTCGTATTCGGCGGCCGTCCCCTGATTTTCAACGCCATCGCTGACCAGGCCGATGCCATCGTAATGGCGTGGTGGCCGGGTGCGGAAGGTGGCCACGCCCTGGCCGACGTGCTCAGCGGCGACTACAACCCGGCCGGCAAGCTGCCCATTACCTTCCCCCGCGCCGTGGGCCAGATTCCCATCGCCTACAACCAGCAGTACAACACCGGCCGCCCCGTGACCAAGCCCGGCGACACGCGCTACAAGTCGGCCTACATCGACGCGCCCAACACGCCGCGCTACGCCTTCGGCTACGGCCTGAGCTACACCACGTTCAAGTATAGCGACCTGAAAATCAGCCGCCCGAGCATGAGCGGCGGCGAAACTGCGCAGGTGCAGTTCACCCTCACCAATACTGGCAAGGTAGCCGGCGAGGAGGTAGCCCAGCTCTACCTGCGCGACCTGGTAGCCTCCGTAGCCCGGCCGCTCAAGGAGCTGAAAGATTTTCAGAAAATCAGCCTAAAACCAGGCGAAAGCCGCGTGCTCACCTTCACGCTTGATAAGAATAAGCTGGCCTTCTACAACAGCAAGCTGGACTGGGCCGCCGAGCCCGGCGACTTCAACGTGCTGGTGGGCAGCGCCTCCGATGATATCCGACTCGAAGGCAAGCTGACGCTGCTGCCGTAGCCCGCCGCCGTTGCGCGGATTTTGTAGTCTGCGACTACCTTCGAAACGCGCGCTCCTCTCGAAACGCGGACTACAAAGTCCGCGCAACACCTTCCGCAATTTCCCCTAAATGTCTGCCTTATCCCAATTCTCCTTAGCCGGTAAAGTCGTAGTAATCACCGGTGCCACCGGCGTGCTCGGCGCGGCCATGTCGGTAGCCGTGGCCGAAGCCGGAGCCAAAGTCGTCATCATGGGCCGCGACGCCGCCCGCGCCGCAGCCCGTGCCGCCGCGATTAAAGCAGTGGGTGGCGAGGCGCTCGTCATCCTGGCCGATGTGCTCGACACCGCGCAGCTCGAAGCCGCCCGCGACCAGATTCTGGCCCACTGGGGCCGCATCGACGGGCTGGTGAACGCGGCCGGCGGCAACATGCCCGGCGCCACCGTGCGCCCCGACCAGGATTTATTCGACGTCAATATCGAGGACACGCGCCGCGCCGTGGACTTGAACCTGTTCGGCACCGTGGTGCCGACCACCGTGTTTGGCCGCGTGATGGCCGCGCAGGGCAGCGGCACCATCGTCACTATTTCGTCGCTCACGGCGCAGCGGCCACTCACGCGGGTGCTGGGCTATACGCTGGCTAAGAAGGCGATAGAGGCCTACACGCAGTGGATGGCTGTGGAGCTGGGCCAGCGCTACGGCGGCAAAATCCGCATCAACGCCATCGCCCCCGGCGTATTCCTCACCGAGCAAAACCGCGCCCTCATGCTCGAAGCCGACGGCGCGCTCACCGACCGCGCCCGCAAGTTTATCGCCAACACGCCCTTCCAGCGCTTCGGCGAAGCCGAAGAGTTGACCGGGACGCTCATCTATTTATTGAGCGACGCCTCCCGGTTTGTGACCGGCGAAACGGTGCTGGTCGATGGCGGCTTTAATGCCTACAGTGGCGTCTAAGCAGTAGCTTGCCGGCTACCAACCGTCATGCTGAGCGGAGCGCAGCGGAGTCGAAGCATCTCTACCGCTTCGTTGTTAGCGTCATTATTTACTCAGCTAAAGAGATGCTTCGACTCCGCTGCGCTCCGCTCAGCATGACGAAACAACGCTGCTCATTGCTCATTGTCAATTGCTCATTATAAAACACATGCCCCTCATTCAAAGCTGGCGCTGGTTTGGCCCCAACGACCCCGTGAGCCTCGCCGACATTCGCCAGGCTGGCGCTACCGACCTGGTATCGGCCCTGCACCACATCCCCAACGGCGAAGTGTGGCCGGTGGCCGAAATCCAGCAGCGCCAGCAGCTCATTGCCGACGCCGGCCTGACATGGAGCGTGGTCGAAAGCGTGCCCGTGCACGAAAATATCAAAACCCGCACCGGCGACTTTCAGCGGCACATTGCTAATTACCAGCAGTCTATCCGCAACCTGGCGGCCTGCGGCATCCGCACCGTCACCTACAACTTCATGCCCGTGCTCGACTGGACGCGCACGGACTTGGCCTACGAAGTAGCTGATGGCTCAAAAGCCCTGCGCTTCGAGAAGTCCGCCTTCATCGCCTTCGACGCCCTGCTACTCCAGCGCCGGGGCGCAGCGCAGGACTACGCGCCCGACGAGCTGGCCCGCGCCCAGACCCGCTTCGATGCCATGAGCGACGCCGAGAAGCAGCTGCTTCAGCGCAACATTATTGCCGGGCTGCCGGGCAGCGAGGAGAGTTTCACACTCGCGAAATTTCAGCAGGCGCTCGATGCCTATGAGGGCATCGACGCGGAGCAATTGCGCCAGCATTTGATTCTCTTCCTACAGGAAATCGTGCCCGTGGCCGAGGAGGTGGGCGTGAACCTGGCCATTCACCCCGACGACCCGCCGTACCCGATTTTGGGCTTGCCCCGCGTGGTAAGCACGGCTGCCGACGTGGCCGCGCTCGCGGCCGCCGTGCCTTCGCTGCGCAATGGCCTGTGCTTCTGCACCGGCTCGTTTGGCGTGCGCGCCGACAATGATTTGCCCGGCATGGTGCGCCAGTTTGCCGAGCGCATTCACTTCATTCACCTGCGCAGCACGCAGCGCGACGAGCACGGCAACTTCTACGAAGCCAACCATCTGGAAGGCGACGTGGATATGTACGCCGTGATGCGTGAGCTGGTGCAAGCCATGCGCCAGCGCCAGGTGAGCCTGCCCATGCGCCCCGACCACGGCCACCAGATGCTCGACGACCTCACCAAGAAAACTAACCCCGGCTACTCCGCCATCGGCCGCCTGCGCGGCCTCGCCGAGTTGCGCGGGTTGGAGCTGGGCATCAGCCGCAGCCTCTGAAACGGCATTCCTACAAGTGGATAAAACCGAAGAAGCCGCTCCCGTTGGGGGCGGCCTCTTTTTTGGTGTAGAGACGCAATATTTTGCATCTTGCGTTAGGATACGCTTACCTAGCGCAAGACGCAAAATATTGCGTCTCTACTTCCGATACTACGCTATGTAGCTCGTCCGCACTACCGCACCCAACTCGGTGAGTAACGAAAACAGCCCTACGTAAGTGCGATTCAAATACACGAAGTGCGCCGAGCCGCGTGGCTCACGCTGCTGGCGTAGCTCCTGGTCCTGCATCAGGTCGTCGCCTAGTGCGTAGAGGCCCTGCATGTAAGTAGGGTCGCCAAAGTCAAAGGTTTCCTGCCGGAAGGGGCGGCCCACCAGCTCCAGCGACTGCGTGAGCGTGCGCAAATACATGGTGCGCAGGGCGGGCGCATCGCCGGGGCGCAGCACGCCGGCCTCGGTTAGTAGGGCTTCGAGGCGGGCGGGGTCGGCGAGGGTAGCGGGGTCGAGCAGGGCCAGAAACTGCTGTTGCTCTAGCGGCGGCACATCCTTCACGCAGCCGAAGTCGAGCACGCCTACCGTGCCGCCGTTGGTGCGGCTGAACAGGAAGTTGCCGGGGTGCGGGTCGGCGTGCAGCTGGCGCAGCTCGCGCAGCTGGTACTGGTAGAAATCCCAGAGCGCCTGGCCGAGTTGGTTGCGCACCTCCTGGGTCGGGTTGTCGGCCAGAAACTCCTGCATGTGCTGGCCGGGCAGCCAGTCCATGGTGAGGATGCGGGCCGACGACAGGGCGGGGTAGTAGGCCGGAAACTGGAGGTGCGGCAGGTGGCCGCACTTGGCCGCCACGGCCTGGCCGCGGCTCAGCTCCAGCTTGTAGTCAGTCTCTTCGATAAGCCGCGCCTCGACCTCGGCGATGTAGGGGCGCAGCGTTTCTTCCTTGAGGCCCATGATGCGCAGCGCCACCGGCTTCACCATCGCAATGTCGGACTTGATGCTCGCGCCCACCCCTGGGTACTGCACCTTCACGGCCAGCTCCTTGCCCATTTTGCGCGCAAAATGCACCTGCCCGATGCTGGCCGCCTGCCGCGCCTGCGGGTCAAACTCGTCGAATACCTCGCTGGGCGAGTGCCCGAAGGCGTCGCGGAACGCCTTCACTACCAGCGGCCCCGACAGCGGCGGCGTCTGGTACTGCGCCTGCTGAAACTGCTTGGCGTAGGCCGGGGGCAGCAGGTTTTTTTCCATCGCCAGCATCTGGGCCACTTTCAGCACCGAGCCCTTCATCTCGCTCAGCGTGCCGTAGAGCTCCTCGGCGTTGGCCTGGTGCAGGTCGGCGGTGGTGGTGTCGGCCCCCACGGCTTTTTTGGCATAGTGCTGCACGTAGTTGGCACCTACCTTGAAGCCGGTTTTGGCGAAGCGGGCGGCGCGCGCCACCTTGCTGGTAGGCAGCGATTCTTGCGGTTGGTCGGACATGTAGTTGAATTTTCGGCTTACTTGAAAAGCGTCTGTCATGCTGAGCGCAGCGTAGCGGAGTCGAAGCATCTCTACCGGAGAACTAACTTCTAACGCCAATAACGGTGCGGCAAAGATGCTTCGACTCCGCTGCGCTGCGCTCAGCATGACAGACGTTTAGGAGTACTTTTGCAGCAAAAACCGCCCGAAGTCCAGCGCCGAATCAAACGTATTGCGCCCCACCAAGTCGAAGCTCAGCGTCACGGCCTTTTCCACCGCCGCATCGGTCCGCTCGAAGCCGGCCGACTCGTCGCGCACGAAAAACAGCAGGATAAATTGTAGCTGCCGCAGGAAGATGCGCCCGTAGCCATCCTGCAAAAACGGCCGGCTGGCGACCTCGCCCGAGCTACGACCTTCGTGCAGCACCTCTTCCACAAAATTCTTGAATTCAGCCTCAAACTGGTCGAGCACCTTGGGCACCACGGCCAGCCGGCGCTGCTGCGAGCGCTTGAGCGTGAGCAGCACGAAGCTGCGGTTGTTCTTCAAAATCTCCAGCAGCGTGTAGTAGAAGGCCAGCAGCTTTTCGCGGGCGCCGTAGCCCTGCCAAGCCGGCTCCTGGGCGGCCTGGGCGCGGGCCTCGCGGCCAAACTCCACCCACGCCTCGCGCTCGATGGCGGCAAAGGAAGCGTAGTGGCGGTAAAACTCGCCCTCCGTGATGCCCTGCGCATCGGCAAAGGCGAAAACGGTTTTGGGGGCGTGGCCGTGGCGGCGCAGGTAGTCAAGGTAAGCGGGTTTCAGCAAAGTCGGTTCCATGTCGGTATAACCGCTGGCTCAGGCCTGCGGTTCAGGTAGTAGGGCAGAATGTACCGTGGACCCTGCGGGTCCGCGCGTGGTAGCACTTGGCTGCATTACACGCGCGGACCCGCAGGGTCCACGGTACGGCGGGCGCTACTTTCGCCCCTTGCGGATGAGGTCGATGGCCCGCTCGCGCGCTTCCTTGTGCTCGACTATCGGCTGGGGATACTTATCCGTCCCGAACTCGGGCACCCACTGCTTCACGTACTCGTAGTTAGGGTCGTACTGTTTCTGTTGGCTGTCGGGGCTGTACACCCGAAACCAGGGCGCGGCCACGGCCCCGGTGCCAGCCATCCATTGCCAGTTGCCCACGTTATTGCTCATGTCGTAGTCAATGAGCTTTTCGGAGAAGTAGTGCTCGCCCACCTTCCAGTCCATAAACAAGTGCTTGACCAAAAAGCCCGCCGCCGCGATGCGGGCGCGGTTGTGCATGTATCCCGACTGGTTGAGCTGACGCATGCCCGCATCCACGAGCGGGTAGCCGGTGCGGCCTTCCGTCCAGGCTTTATATTGCTTGGGGTCGTCGCGGTAGGGGAGGTGGCGCATCTTGGGGTCGTAGGCTTCCTCGGCCGTGTTGGGGTAGTGCCAGAGCAGCATCATGAAGAAGTCCCGCCATATCATCTCGTTCAGGAGCTTAATGTTGACTTCCTCGGCCTGCTTCATCAACTGGCGCACGCTCACGGTGCCAAAGCGCAGGTGCACCGACATGTGCGTAGTACCCTTGTTATCGGCCGGGAAGTCGCGCGTCTTGTCGTAGTGCTTCACCACGTCAGCGGCGGGTAGCCGGGCGGGCGGCGTGGGCTGCTCGTGCCGCTCAAAGCCCAGGTCTTTGAGACTTGGGCGCTTGGCGTCGCCAGCCTTTGGCTTGGCCAGGTTTTCCTTCTTGAACAGCCGCGCCGATGGGTGCGGCTCGAAGTCCTCGGGCTTCACCTTGGCCTGCCAGGCCTTCGAGTACGCGCCGAACACCTTCGACGGCTTGCCGTTCTTGGTCAGCACCTCGTCTTTGGCAAAAATCACCTGGTCCTTAAACGCCTTGAACTCCGCGCCGGCCTTCTCGGCGAGCTGGGCCACGGCCGCGTCGCGGGTAGTGGCGTAGGGCTCGTAGTCTTCGTTGGTGTAGATGGCCGCTACGTCGTAGTCTTTCAGCAGCTGCTTGAACACGGCTTCTACCTTGCCGTGCCGGGCCAGAAAGCCGCCGCCGGCCTCCTTGGCCTCGTCGGCCAGGCGCTCGACCTGGTCGAAGATGAAGGTGAGCCGGGCATCCTTTTTATCCAGCTTTTCGAGGATGGTTTCGTCGTAGATGAATAGCGGCAGCACGGGGTGCCCGCTTTGCAGGGCGGCGGCCAGGCCGGCGTTGTCCTGGAAGCGCAGGTCGCGCCGGTGCCAGAAGAGGGAGATTTTCATGGCTTGTTCTGTCATGCAGAGCGCAGCGAAGCATCTCGCGTGGCGCAGTATTCTTAACGTTTGATGTTACTGCGCCACGCGAGATGCTTCGCTGCGCTCTGCATGATGGGCGCTTATTTGCTACTTCAACTTGCCCATGCCGCCATCCACGGCCAGCGTCTGGCCGGTGATGAAGGTGGCTTGGTCCGAAAGCAGGAACGCGGCCATGCTGGCCAGGTCATCGGGCTGGCCCACGCGCTGCAAGGGATGGCGCTTGGCGCCGGCCTCGGCTTTCTCGGGGGTATTGAGCAGGGCGGCGGCCAGGGGCGTGTCGGTGAGGCTGGGGGCCAGGCAATTGACGCGCACGCCGCTGGCGGCGTACTCGGCGGCCAGGGCGCGGGTGAGGCCCTCTACGGCGGCCTTGGCCGTGGCGATGCTGGTGTGAAAGCTCATGCCCACCGCCGCCGCCACCGTGCTGAACAGCACTACGCTGGCCCCGCCCTCGGCCTTCTTGAGGCGCTTGATGGTGGCTTGCAGCACCTGCACCGCGCCGAGCACGTTCAGCTCAAAATCGGCCCGGAAATCCTCGACCGGCACCCGCTCGAAGGGCCGCAGCTTGATGGAGCCGGGGCAGTACACGAGGCCGTGCAGCTGCTCGGGCAGCGCGTCGAAGGCGGTGCCTACGGGCTGGGTGGCATCGTAAGTAAAATGGGTGGTGCCCAGTGCGGCCAACTCGGGCGAAAGCTGGCGCGAGGCGGTGAAGAGCGTGGCCCCGGCCGCGTGCAGCGCCTGGGCAGTGGCCAGCCCGATGCCGGACGAAGCCCCCACGAGAAGAATGTTTTTGCCAGTAAAAGTCACGGCGATGAGTAGCAAGTAAGCAGTGGAGCTTAGCTAACGGCCGGGCTGGGGCAAGGTTGTTTACACCGCGAACGGATTGACGACGCGCAGCGTGCCTTCTATCACCTGGCCCGCGTTGAGGTCTTCCGAATACAGCGTGTCGCAGCCGCATTCGAGCGCAGCGGCCACGATGAGGGCATCAAACCACGAGAAGCCGTAGCGGTGTGCCAGCCGCGTGGCGTGGGCAATGGTGTCAGCGTTAGTGGTGTGAATAGAGTTGTCGTTGATTATCTCAATCAGTGCAATCTGAATATTGGGCCAACTCGTTTTCAGCTTGCGCGAGAAGACATTAACAAACTCAATTAGCACCTGCGTGGACAGCCAGCGGTCGGGAATGCTGCCGAGCGTCAGCGCAACCTGCCGCTTCACCAAGTCGTCGCTGGAGTAAGCGTACACCAGTACGTTGGTGTCGAAGAAAACCCTACCGTTCATTTGCCTCTTCGCGGTTAAACTTGAAGTCTTTCGTGGAAACGCTGATGGCGCTGAACGTAGCGGGTGGGCGGAGGGCGATGGGCTGCTGGGTAGCCGCCTGAATCGTAAGCACGCCAAGTGCCTGAAGTTCTTCCAGAACGCGGCGAGCGTGTTCGTTTTGAAGGGTGATGGTGAGCGTTTCCATATCGAGCAAGGAATGAGAGTACTAAGCTACGCGAAACAGCGGTTATCCGTTCCTCAATCCGCCGCTTCAACCTCGGCCGCCGCTGCCTTCGGCTTGCGGCCTACCAGCCACACGCCCAGCAAAATAATGGCCGCTTGCCAGGCCTTGTCGAAGGTCACGGTGTCGGTACCCAGCGCCACCGCGATGAGCACCACCAGCACCTGCTGCACGTAGATGTACACCCCCGACAAGGCCGGCGAGGCGTACTTCAAGGCCCAGTTATTAAGCAGATAAGCCAGGATGGTGAGAAACACCACCATGTAGCCCAGCTCGGCCCAGATTTTGGGGGTGAAGCGGCTGTAGTCGGTGGCGATGGCATCGGGCAGGCCCAGCAGCAGCACCAGCACCGCCCCCACCAGAAAGCACCGCGCCAGCACCGTGAAGGCGTGGTACTTGCGCATGAGCGGCCCCACCAGCACCACGTAGAGGCCAAACACCGAAGCGTTGCCCATCAAATACAAGTTGCCGAGCAGCGGGTCGGCGGCGGTGTGGCTGGCCGTGGGGCGGCTGAGAATAAGCAGGGCCGCACCCAGCGTGCCCAGTGCCACGCCCAGCACGCGCGCCGGCGTCAGCTTTTCGCCCAGCAGCGCGGCCGAGGCCAGCACCACCACGATGGGCGTCAGGGTTTGCAGCAGCGCCGCGTTAATGGGCGTGGTTAGGGCTAGCCCTTTGAAGAAGGCTAGCTGATTGAGCGCGATGCCCAGCACGCCGCACGCGATGGCCCGCCACGTATCGGCCCCGGCCGCGATGCGCTCGTGCGGGGCCGCCCAGCGCTTGAGCAGCGCGAACACCAGCGCCGCGCCCACCACGCGCCACACCACCGCCGCCTGCGGCGCGATGTAGGCGGGCATCAGGTCTTTGGCCAGGCTGTAAGTGGCGGCGTAGATGAGGGCGGCCCCGAACAGGGCCAGGTGAATGCGGAAGGGCGACATGGGGCAGTTGCGCGAACTTTGTAGTTCGCGTTCGTTGGAATGCGCTCAT
>CAXYJY010000099.1:0-71377 GCA_964277755.1 uncultured Hymenobacter sp. | reverse complement strand
GCTTCACCAACACCGGCAAGACGCCGCTGCTCATCGCCGATGCCACTGCTTCCTGCGGCTGCACTACCCCCAACTGGACCAAAGAACCCATCGCCCCCGGCGCCAAAGGCACCCTCGACGTGCAGTTTGACAGCAAGGGTAAGCAGGGCCTCATCAGCAAGCAGGTAAACGTGCGGGCTAACACCCAGCCGGCTACGACTACCATCATCATCAAGGGCAACGTCCTCACGAAATAAGGCCGTAGTGTGGAAATGTGCGGAACGTGTGAAATGTGAAAAGTCGCTGTCATGCTGAACGCAGTGAAGCATCTCTGCCGCTTCCTCCAAACCGTTCAACGGTGCGCCAGAGATGCCTCACTGCGTTCAGCATGACAGCCGTTTTCGTATCATCCACCATTTCCACATCTCCGCATCTCCATATCCCCTACATTTAATAAAATGACTTTTCTAACGCTTCTCCTCCAAGCCGCGCCTGGCGGCGGCATCATGCAGCTGGTGTTTCCGGTAGCTATCGGCCTGGTGCTGTACTTCTTCATGATTCGGCCGCAGCAGCGCAAAACGTCGGAGGCCAAGGCCTTCCGCGAGTCGCTGGTGAAGGGCACGCGCGTCGTGACCATCGGCGGGCTGCACGGCCTGCTGGTAGAGGTGGGCCCCGAAACCGTGCTGCTCGAAGTAGAGCGCGGCCAGCGCCTGCGCTTCGACCGCACGGCCATTGCCCGCGTGGCCGGTGCCACCACTACCACCAACGATAACGTGGTAGCTACCACCGCCTAGCATGGCCACGCCCGCCCCCCGACTGTGGCTCCGGTTCCTGCGCCCGCTGGCGGCGCAGGAGCCCAGCTTTTACCGGGTGGTGCTGGCGTGCTTTTTCATCGCGGGCACGCTCTGGCTGCTGCGCGGCCTCAACACGGTGCACGTGGCCCCGCTGGACTACCCCATCACGTGGCGCTACAACCGGCAGCGCTACCACCCCGCCCGGCCGCTGCCGCCCACCCTCACCGTCGAGGTGCAGGGCCGCGGCTGGCGCCTGCTGAGCCGGGCGCTGGGCTTCAGCGAGCCGCCCGCCGAGGTGCGCCTGCGGCTGCCCGGCACGCCGCCCTTTCGCTCGCCGCTGCGGCCCCCGCTGCGCCGGGCGCTGGGCACCGTGCGTCTGGTGGCGCTACCCGCCGATTCGGCCACGTACTACCTGGTGCCGGGGGCGGATTCTGCTGCGGTGCAGCCGGTAGAATAAGCCTGGCATTGCGAGCGCAGCGAAGCAAGCGCACCTGTTCAGCCGCGCCATTCAGGTTCTGCTCTGGTGCGATTGCTTCGCTGCGCTCGTAATGCCAGTATAACCCTAATTCACACTATGCTACGCATCGGCATCACTGGCGGCATTGGCTCGGGTAAGAGCATCGTAGCGCGGCTTTTCGCTGCCCTGGGCGCGCCCGTGTACGACTCGGATAGCCGCGCCAAGCACCTCATGGCCCACGACCAATTGCTACGCGCGCAACTGGTCGCCGCCTTCGGCCCCGAAACCTACACCGCCGAGGGCGTGCTAAACCGGGTGCATCTGGCGCAGCGCGTCTTCAAAGATGCCGCGCAGGTAGCGCAGCTCAATGGGCTGGTGCATCCGCGCGTGGGCCAAGATTTCGAAGCCTGGGTGGCGACCCAGGCGGCGGCCGGCCAGCCCTACATTCTCAAAGAAGCCGCGCTGCTCTACGAGTCGGGTGCCTACCGGCAGCTCGACCGCATTATCACCGTCTTTGCGCCGCCCGAGGTGCGCGCAGCCCGTGTGCTGAGCCGCGACGCCCACCGCACGCCCACCGACGTGCAAGCCATTATGCACCAGCAACTCAGCGATGAAGAAAAGCTGCAACGCGCCGACTACGTCATCTACAACGACGACTCGCAGCTGGTACTGCCCCAGGTGCTGGCTCTGGACGAAGCGTTTAGGAATGGTAAATGAGTAGGTGAGTATGGTTTGTAGATAAAGACTTTACTCACCTACTCATTTACTACCTTACCGGATAATCGGGTAGCGCTCAAACGGCCGGTCTACGAACAGCTTGCGGTAGGTGGCGTGGGTTTTGATAATCTTGGAGCCGATGCTGCGCGTGACTACCAGCATGCGCGGGTTGAAGTCGCCAATCCAGTTCATCTCGATGTCGGTGTAGCCAGCGCGTAGGAAGGCATTCTGGGTCGACATGATGAGGGCGTTTTCTACGCCTTTGCCTTGGTGCGCGGGCACCACGCCGTAGATGATGCCCAGAATTTTCTTGTCCTTGCGCTGCGCGTAGCGCCACTGCTCCCACACAAAGCGCAGCTTGCCCACCAGGTCGAGGCGCTTGCCGATGTGCTTGAAGACCTGGTTTAGCTCGGGGATGTTGATGAAAAACGCTACCGGCTCGTCGTTACAGTAGGCGAAGGCCAGCACCCGTTCGTCAATCACCGGCTTCATTTCCTGCACGATGGTGCGGGCCTGCTCCAAGGTCATGGGCTGCACGCCGGCGTGCTTGCCCCAGGCCAGGTTATAGATGTGGTGAAAGTCGCGGGCCAGCTTTTCAGGCTCGGCCTTGCGGGCGTGGGTGAAGATGTAGCCCGCCGCCGTGAGCTCGGTCAGCTTCTTCTGAAAGCTCGGGTGCAGCACCTGCGCTACCGGCCGGTAGCAGGTGTACTGCTTGAAATAGAGCTGAAAGCCGTAGCTCTCAAACAGCTGCTGGTAGTAGGCCGGGTGCCAGAACATGCCGTAATTCGGCTCGTGCTCGAAGCCATCAATCAGCACGCCCCAAAACCGGTCGCGGTCGCCGAAGTTGATGGGGCCATCCACGGCCAGCACGCCGCGCGCCCGCACCCACGCGCAGGCCACATCGAAGAGCTGGTTGGCCGCCGCTTGGTCATTGACGCACTCAAAAAAGCCCAGACCGCCGGCCGGCAGCTCGGGGTCGGCGGTGTTGGTGAGCGGATTAATGAAGGCCGCGATGCGGCCCACAACCTCGCCGCTGGCCTCGTCGGTGAGCAGCCAGCGCTGAGCCTCGCCGCCAGCGGCGAAGAGCTTATTCTTGGCCGGGTCGAACACGGCTTCCACCTCGTTGTCGAGCGGATTGATAAACGCAGGATTGGCTTGGTGCAGGCGGCGCGGTAGGTCGTAGAACTGCTGGCGCTGGGCGGCGGAGGTAACTTCGAGCAAAGGCATTAGCCCAAAGATACGCGGCCCCGCCGTGCCCTGCGGCGGCAACAATGGCTATTGTATAAGGTAAAGTTCTGAAATAAAGATAGTTGTTTTAGAGCTGGTCGGCGGAAGTGGGCGGTAGCTGCCGCTGGAAGTGCTGCTGCAAAATGTCGTTGACCTTGGCGCGCGTCAGGGGCTTGTTTATCCAGTCGGCCACGGGCAGGCCGGCCATGCGGGCCTGGTCGCGGGCGTGTACCGAGGTAGTGAGGATAATGACGACGGGCGGCCGCTGCGGGGGCTGCACGTAGGCTTCGAGAAAATCGATGCCATCCATCACGGGCATGTGCACGTCGAGCAGCACCAGGTCGGGGCAGGTAGCGGGTTCGTCGGCCTGGGCATCGGCCAGCAGGGTGAGGGCCTCGGCCCCATTTTCGGCCACCAGGCACTTGTCCGTCACACCCAAGCTTAGCAGCAACTGCTCGTGCAAAAAATTGGTGGTCGGGTCGTCGTCGACCAGTAAAACGCTGGCTAGCTTTTGCATATCCCTGCGAAGAAAGCGAAGAAGGTCAATATATCAGGCCGGAAGGGAAACCGTAAACGTAGAGCCCACCTGGGGCTGGCTTTGCACCGCGATGGTACCGCCCGCGTTTTCGACGATGCGCTTGACCATGTCGAGGCCCATGCCCGAGCCCGGCACGTGGGCGTGCAGGCGGCGAAACGTGCCGAAAAGCTGGTGCTGCTGCTCGGGCGTCAGCCCCCAGGCCGTTGTCCTGCACTTCGAGCATGATGGCCCCGGCCTCGGCGCGGCAGCGCAACTGCACTACCAGCGGCCGGGCGGGGTGGCGGTACTTGATGGAGTTGGTGAGCAGGTTGTAGAGCATGCTGCGCAGGTGCTGCGGGGCAAAATAGAGGCTGGGGCACGCGCCGAGGCTAACATGCAGCTCGGCGTGGGTTTCTTCGAGCAGCGGGGTTAGGTCGAGGCGCACGTCTTTGGCCAGGGCGGGCAGGTCTACTTCTTCGGCCGGCTGGGTGTGCGCCTGCTGCAGCTTGGCCAGGTCGGTGAGATGCGCGATGGTAACCTGGAAGTGCTCGATGGCCCCCTGCATCATGCCCAGCACGCGCGGCACCAGGCCCGCCTGCCGGGCTTCGGCGTACAGCTGCTCGCGCAGCAGCAGCAGGCCCTCGATGTCGGCAATGGGCGCTTTGAGGTCGTGCGAGGCCGTGTAAATGAAGTTATCCAGGTCCACGTTGGTGCGCCGCAGCTCGCCGTTGGTTTGCTGCAGCGTGGCCAGGGCTTGGCTAGGCTGCTGCCGGGCCAGCACCTGCGCCGTCACGTTGTAGGCAAACACCGATACGCCCAGCGTTTGCCTGTTTTCGCGGTAGGCCTGGTAGGCAAAGTTTAAATACTCGGCGTGCTCGGCGGGGGCGGTGGGCTGGGCAATGGTCAGTGGCACCTCGTCGGCCACGAGCTCTCCGCTCGTGCAGTACACCCGGTCGAGAATGGCCACGAAGCCCCCGGGCCCGGCTGCGGGCAGAGCCTCGGCCAGCGAGCAGTAGCGCAACTCGCGCCCCGGAAGTAGCCGGCTGAACGCTGGATTGACGTATTCAAAGCGGTGCGCGGGCCCCCACATCAGGGCCACGGCAGCGGGTGTTTGCTCAAACACTTGGTAAGACGTTTCGCGCTCCTGGGCGAGGCGTTCGGCGGCCGCCCGGGCTTCGGCTTGCAGGGCGGCTACCTGCTGCTGGGCTTGCACCTGGGTGGTCACGTCGAGGGCAAACACCAGCACTCCGTCGGTGCGGCCCTGCTCGTCGTGCTGGGGCTGATACACGCAGTTGAAGTAGTGCTCGGTGGGCGGTGTGCCAGCGGGGCCGCTCACGCGCAGGCGCACCTCGTGGCCCTCGTGGGGCGTGCCGGTGGCGTACACCTGGCGCAGCCAGCCGTAGGTGGGTTGGGTTAGCAGCTCGGGAGCGGCCTCGCGCAGGGGGCGGCCCAGCAGCTGGCGGCCCGGGAAAAACTGCTGGTAGCTGGGGTTCACCAGTTCGTACACCAAGTCGGGCCCGTCGAGCACGCAGATGGCGACCGGGGTTTGCCGAAAAAAGCGGAATAGCCGCTGGGCTTCGGCCTCGGCATGGGCGGCCCAGGCCTCGCGCACGCCGGCGGCTACCCGGCACTCCAGCTCCTGGTTTAGCTTTTGCAACTGTTCGTTTGCGGCGCGCAGCTCGGTGTTCAGCTCCTGCGTGCGCAGGCGGCTGTATACCACCTGCTCGCTCACGTCGTGCATCACTACCAGCACGCCGGTGGGCTGCGGACCGGGCCCATACAGCGGCTGATACGCAAAATTCAGGTAGCGCACCTCACTGTCGTCGCCGCGCAAAAAGCGCGACGGCACTTCGTGGGCCACGTAGGCCTGGCCAGTGGCCCTTATTTCGGTTAGAATTGCTTCCAGGCCGTGGCCCGCCGCCTCGGGCAGCGCCTCAAACAGCGGCTGGCCCAGCACCTGCGCGCGGGTGCGCCACCACAGCGCGCAAATGGCCGGGTTGGCCAGCGCTACCCGGTGCTGCGGGCTGTGCAGCATGGTAATAGCCGCTGGGGCCTGCTCCAGCGGCAGCGGCCACTGCGGCGGCTCGGGCGCGCCGCTGGGGAGCGGCTGGGGGGTAAAGCTGGCCACCAGCCGCTCGCCCACGCGCTGGGCGGCCACCCGCAGGTAGTAGGGCTGGCCATCGGCCGTGTAGCCCGCCAGCGTGTGGTGCTCGGCCCCGCCCGCCAAAAACGTGTCGCGCAAAAACGCCAGCCCGGCCGCATCGGTAGGGGCCAGCGCCCGGTACGAGGTAGCCGGGTGCTCAGGCAAACCCAGCAGGCGCTGGGCGGCCGGGTTGAGGCGCTCGTAGGTGAAATCCAGCAGCTCCCCGGGCGGGCCGGCCGCGTACACCGGCCCGCGCTGCGCTACCCCCGTTGCGGAGGCGTTGAGCAGCGTGCGCAGCAGCGCATCGAGGCTAAGCTGCTCGGCGGGCAGGGTGGGGGTAGGAGAAGGCATAAAATGGGGGGAGTAGCGCAGTTAGCTGTACTAACTAGCAAAAGCTTAAAAGTTAAGCTTTTGCTAGTTAGCTAAAAATGATTTTAATCATATTAAACGAACTAAGTTACCGCTAGTGCGGTAGAGCCGGAATGTTTTTCGCCCGCAAAAAAGCCTCTACTTGGTGGTTGAACTCCTCGGCGTACTCTTGCAGGGTAGCATGCCCGCAGTCGGGCACCACCCAGAGGCGGGCGCGGCGCAGGTGCCGGTAAATGGCTACCGTATGCTCCAGGGTGATTACATCGCGGTCGCCAGCCACGATAAAGGCTGGCGCGCTGATGCGCCGCAGGGCTGTCAGCGGCACGTTGGGCTGAAAAACATCCAGTTTAAACACCTTCCAGTCGTTGCGCCGCTGGGCGTCGGTGAAGCTGGTATGCTTGTTCTCCTGATACCCTTTTTGCTGCTGCCGCCACAGCGCGGGCGTCAGGGCCAGCGAGTCGGGCGAGAGGTTGGCCCCCGTAGCTACCAGCCGGCGCACCTTGCGGGGGTGGCGCAGGGCCAGCACCAGGGCCGTGATGCCGCCGTCGCTCCAGCCCACCACGTCGGCCGAGTCGAGGTGCAACTGCGTGAGCAGCGCGGCCATGTCGTCGGCCATCATCTCAAAGCTCAGCGAGTCGCCGGGGTCTGCCGACCGGCCGTGGGCGCGGCTGTCCACGGCCAGCACGCGGTGGTGCCGGGCCAAGTCGGCAATATTATGGGCCCAGGCCCCGATGCTGTCGCCGTTGCCGTGCAGCAGCAGCAGGGGTGGCCCCGCGCCGTAGGCTTCGTAGTAGAGCCGCACGCCGCGCACCAGCTGGTAGTGGCCGGCGGCGGCGTTGTGGCCGTAGGGCACGGCTTGGCCCCGGGCCCAGCCACCGCCCTCGAGTAGCAGGATGATAATCAGAGGTAGTACCAAAAGGGTCTTCATGTCGGGCAAGGTAGGGCCAGGGCGGGTGCCAGCGTGTTCGGCCCGCCGTGGCTATGTTACGGCGACGTTACTATTCATCTAAAACTCACCTGAAATTCATTTGGTAACACAGGCGTGATTTTGCCGCAACAGGCCCCTGGGAATTTTGTGGCCGCTATGCAAAGAACCCTTACCAAATTATTTTTTGCGCTGCTGCTGAGCGTGATGTCGCTATCGACGGCGTGGGCGCAGGCCACCGGCAGCCTCGAAGGCACCTACCAGGATGCCAAAAACCAGGAAGCCATCATCGGCGGCACCGTGCGGCTCGACAACACGATGCTGGCCGCGCCCACCGACGAAAACGGCCACTACAAGCTGACCAACGTGCCGGCCGGTACCTACACGGTTATCGTCTCGTCGGTGTCGTACAAGTCGCTGACGCTGCCCAATGTGGTAGTGACGGCTGGCAAAACCACTACCCTCAACGGCCAGCTTTCGCCCGACAATACGCAGCTCGGCGAGGTAATGGTGAGCGGCGTGCGCCGCACCAACACGGAGATATCGGTTATCAACGAAATCCGGCAGGCCAACGTGGTGGTGAGCGGTATCTCGTCGGAGCAGATAGTGAAGACCCAGGACCGCGACGCGGCCGAGGTAGTGCGCCGCATTCCGGGCGTGACTATCGTCGACAACCGCTTTATCCAGGTGCGGGGCCTCAGCGACCGCTACAATACGGTGTGGCTTAACGATGTAACTGCGCCCAGCTCGGAAACAGACCGCAAGTCGTTCTCGTTCGACATCGTGCCCAGCTCGCTCATCGACCGGGTGCTGGTGTTCAAAGACCCCTCGCCCGAGCTGCCCGGCGACTTCGCGGGCGGCCTCGTGAAGGTGTACATCCGCAAGCCCATCTTCAACGAAAAGCAGTTTACGGTGAACTACTCGGCGGGCTTCCGCCAGGGCACTACCGGCCAGGATTTCTTTACCGACCGGCCGCAGAGCGGTGATGTGCTCGGCTTTGGGGCTACCAAGCGCGACCTGCCCAATGGCATGCCGCCCCTGAGCCCCGCCTACCAGCAGTACGAGCGCGACTTCTACGCCCGCCAGCTCGACAACAACTTCGGGATTTTTAAGACCAAAGCCATGCCCGACATGCGCTTTAACGCCGCCTACCTGACCCAGCTGAACGTGGCCGGGCTGGAAATTGGCAGCGTGTCGTCCATTAACTACACTAATACGTACACGCGCTTCGCCATCAGCCGCAATCAGTTTGATGGCGTAGGCCAGCGCACCGACCAGTTCCGCGACGACCAGTCAACCCAGAACATCCGCCTAGGCGCTATTCAGAATTTCAGCTTGGTGCTGCCCCACGGCGGCCGGCTCGAATGGCGTAACCTCTTCAGCCAACAGGCGCGCAACCAGCAGGTAACCCGCGAAGGGGCTGACGATAAAGGCGTCCTCAACAGCCGCAACTACCTGCAGGGCTACCAGGGCCGCACCACCTACACCAGCCAGGTAGCCGGCACCCACAAGTGGGCCGACGAGAAAACGAGCTTCGACTGGGTAGGCGGCTACGGCTATTCAGCCCGCAACGAGCCTGATTTGCGCCGCGTGAGCTATCAGGTAACGCCTGGCACCGACCAGGTGGCCGAAATCCAGACCGTGAACCTACCCGCCCCCGGGCAGGTGGACGTAAACCGCGCCGGCCGCCTCTACCAGAAGCTGAGCGAGCACAGCTTTACGCTGAATGCTAACCTGAAGCATACGGTAGAAGTGGCCAGCCGCAAGGTTGAAATCGGGGCGGGCACCTACCTGGAGTACCGCCGCCGCGCCTTCCGCGCCCGCGCCTTCGGCTACTCGCTGAATGCAGGCGGCCTGCAAGGGCTGAAAAACGAGAACGTGGGCAACATCTTCGCGGCCCAGAACATCGGCACCGATGGCTTTCGGCTGGATGAGGACCTGAACTCGACCTACCGCTATGGGGCGCACAACGAGCTGGAGGCCGGTTATTTGTCGTTCAACATTCCCTTTACCGACCAGCTGAAGCTGGTAACCGGCGCCCGCTACGAGCGCAACGTGCAGTTCATTGAAACCGGTCTCAATGGCCAGCCGGTAGCGCAGAACGTGGTGACCAACTTCGTGCTGCCTTCGGCCAACCTGAGCTATAGCCTCAACCCGACCAACCTGGTGCGTGCCTCCTATGGCCGCAGCCTCAACCGCCCTGAGTTTCGTGAAGCCGCGCCGTTTTACTACTACGACTTTGACTTCAACGTGCTGAACTATGGGTCGTTGTACTTGCAGCCCGACCAGCCACTGAAGGTAGCTAGCATCGACAACTTCGACTTGCGCTATGAGTGGTACCCCTCGGCGGGCGAGCTGGTGCACATTGGGGCATTCTACAAACACTTCACCAACCCCATCGAAAATACGGTGGTGCTGACCACGAACCTGGCCTACACCTTCGCCAACGCCCCGAGCGCCTACGCCTACGGCGTGGAGCTGGACGTGAAGAAAAACCTCACGTTTGTGAGCGAATCGCTGAAAAATCTCTCGCTGGTGGGCAACGTTTCGCTCATCAAAAGTCAGGTAGCGCTGGGCGACAACTTCGTGGCCTGGGACAAGAAGCGCGCTCTGCAAGGCCAGTCGCCCTACGTGTACAACGGCGGCCTGTACTTCAATACGCCCGACAACTCGTGGCAGGTAACGGCGCTCTACAACGTGTTTGGCCCACGCATCCTGTTTGCGGGTAGCGACCAGTACCCCGACGTAGTGGAGCTGCCGCGCCACACCGTGGACTTATCGTTGACCAAGACAATTTCGAGCAGCCTCTCCCTCAACGCGGGCGTGCAGGACCTGCTAAACCAGCGCGTGAACCTGGTGCAGGATTTTGCCCGCGATGGCAAGTACACCGCCGCCGACCCCTCGCTGGCCAGCTATCGCCGCGGTACTTACTACACTCTGGGGCTGCGCTTTAGCCTGCAGCCCCGCCCTGCTACGCCGGTGCCGTAGGGCGCAGGACCAGCTATTAGTTACTTAAAAAAATACTCTCTTTCTCTTTTTAGCATGAAAAAGAATACCCTCTCCGTTGCGCTGCTGACCACTTTGGTCGGCCTGGCCGCCTGCTCGCCGAAGGATATCACGCCCGCCCCCAATATGACGGGCACCGGCGTTACCACGTCACCTAACCCCACCACGACGAGCGCCCCGACCGTAACGGTACAGGGCGGTACCAATAACGTTATCACCACCAATACTACCTGGACGGCCAGCAACAAGTACCTGCTGAAAGATTTTGTGTACGTGGGCAGCGGGGCCACGCTCACCATTGAGCCGGGCACCGTCATCTTCGGCGATAAGACCACCAAGGGTACGCTCATCATCGAGCCGGGCGCTAAAATTATTGCCATCGGCACGGCCGCCAAGCCCATCATCTTTACGTCCAGCCAGCCCAGAGGCTCGCGCAACTACGGCGACTGGGGCGGGGTAATTATCTGTGGGTCGGCGCCGGTAAACAGTACCGTAAGCGGCCAGCTACCGCAGATTGAGGGCGGGCCTCGTACCAGATATGGCAGTGTGCCTACTACCCCGGCCAACCAGACGGCCGTAGCCGACAATTCGGGTACCATGCAGTACGTGCGTATCGAGTTTGGCGGCGTAGCCTTCTCGCCCGACAACGAGGTGAACGGCCTGACGCTGGCGGGCGTGGGCAATGGCACTACGCTCGACCACATCCAGGTTTCGTACTCGGGTGATGACTCGTATGAGTGGTTTGGCGGCACCGTAAATGCCAAATACCTGGTATCGCTGCGTTGCTTCGATGACGATTTCGACACCGACAACGGCTACTCGGGCATGGTGCAGTTTGGCATCGCGTTGCGCGACCCGCTGCAAGCCGACCAGTCGGGCTCGAAGGCGTTTGAGTCGGACAACGACAGCAAAGCCACGGGTAACCTGCCCCAGACTTCGGCCGTGTTCTCCAACATGACCCTGGTGGGCCCCATCCTGAACCCTAACTCGCCCAACTACAGCCCGCAATACACGGCCGGCGCGCACATCCGCCGCAACTCGGCCCAGAGCATCCTGAACTCGGTGTTCATGGGCTTCCCTACCAGCCTGCTTATCGATGGCAGCCCCACGGCTACCAACATCGCGCAGAACACGGCCCGTTTCAAAAACAACATCCTAGCCGGTTCGTTGCTGGGCTCCAACTCGGCGAGCGGGCAGCGTAGCATCATCTATGTAGGGCCGGGCGGCGGCGCGGGTAGCCTTACCCCCAACAGCACCATGAGCGTCGACACGGCCGCCTGGGGCGCGGCCAGCGGGCCACTCACCTGGCTGAAGACCAGCGCTAACGCGAACCGCCGCTACGATATTTCTGATAAAGTACAGCTGCTGAATCCCTTCAACCTGACCGCGCCGGGCTTCACCCCGCGCGCTGCATCGCCCATCGTGTCGGTAAATGGCGCTGCCCCGGTAGTGCCCGCCAGCTTTACCGACAGCAAGGTTACGGATGCGTTTTTCTCAAAAGTGGATTACATCGGTGCCTTGGCCGACCCCAATGCCACCGGCGCCACCAACTGGCTGAGCGGCTGGACCAACTTCGACCCCCAGAACACCGACTATTAAGCGCGCCCGCCGCAGCACCACACTACCAAGAGCCAGGGCTGCCCCGCAGCCCTGGCTTCTTGTTTGGCGCGGCTCATCTTTTTTCCTGCTTCTACTCCGTGGCTACGCTAGCTACTTCTTCGGTGCACATCCCACCCGCGCCCGTGCGCCCGGCCGCCCTCACCCTCACCCGGTCAGCGAGCCCGGCCGAGGCGAAGGCGTGGCTGGCTGCTACCCCCGCACCCGATGCGCCGCCTGCCCTCGGTGCAGTGCTGGTGTCGAGCCCGGCGTGGCACGTGCATATGCTGCGGCTGTTGTTTCAGCTGGTGCTGCGGCCCGAGCTGGCGAGCTGCCCGGCCCCAAGCCTGGCGGCGCACACTCAGCTGCCGGTGGCGGCCGTGCGCCAGGTGCTGGGTAGCCTGGCTGCCCAGGGCTACTGGCACGAGGCCGCCGCGCCTGGCACCAGCCCTTTGGGTTTGCCGGCCCCGGCCCACTACTGGCTGGCCCACTACGCCGGCACCCTGCGCCGCCGCCTCAACGCGCAGCGCTACCGCCCGCGCCACCCCGCCACGCTAGCCACTTGGAGCCAGCGCGCGCTGCCCGCCGGCTGCCTGTGGGGCGGCGAGGCCGCCGCCCGCCGGCTGCTAGGTTGCCCCGCACCGCTGGCCAGCGCTACCGTGTACAGCCAATTGCCGCGCCCGGCGCTAGTGCAGCTGCTCGACCTGTTGCCCGCCCCCAAAGGCCCGATTGAGTTGCTCAATGCCTTCGCCCCGGCCGGTTTTGAGGCCGCTGGCGAGGTAGGCTGCGTGCCGCCCTTGCTGGCGTATGCAGACATGTTAGCCAGCCCCCGGCCCGAAGTACAAGCGCTAACCCACGAACTGCGCGCCCGCTACCTGGCCGCACTGCTGGGCTAAGGCGGCCCGGCTGCGGGCGTAGCCACCAAAGACAGCGGCCCAGTGGGGCAGCCCGGCTACCTAGCCGGGCCGCCCCACTGGGCCGCTGTCTTTGGTAGTTGTCCTACCGGATAATCTGCACCCAGCCCGTATAGGACTTGCCCAGCGTCCCCTTCGTGACGATGACGTAGTAGTACGTGCCGAAGGGCGCGGGCTGGCCGTTGATGTCGCCGCGCCATTCGTTGGCCCGGCTGTAGTTGGTAGCTGAGAAAATCTTGGTGCCCCAGCGGTTAAACACGGTCACCGTGTTGTCGGGAAACTGGTCGATAAAGTCAATCTGCCAGGTGTCGTCGTTATTGTCGCTGTTGGGCGAGAAGGCATTAGGGATGCGGATGGGCTGGCGCACCGTCACGGTTACCTGCGACGAGGTAGCGCAGTTGCCGCTACCGGCCGACAGCGTGTAGGTAGTCGTGGTGAGGGGCGACGCCACCGGTCGCAGCTGGTCATTGGTGGGGAAGGAAAGCCCGGCGCGCGGCGTCCAGGTCACGGGGAAATTGCCACTCGCGGTGCCCTCCAGCGTCACAGAAGTGCCCGCGAAAATCTCCTTGTCGGGGCCGGCGCTGAGCGTGATGGGCGGCAAAATCTGCACCGCCACGCTGTTCGACGTCACCGTTTGGGTTTGCCCGCAGGCATCGGTGGCGCGCACGCGTAGCGCCACCGTCTGGCCATCGCGCAGTGTGGTGCTGCTAAATGTAGAGTTGGTAGCCCCGGCCACGTCGGCCCCGTCTACCTGCCACTGGTAGGCGGGTAGCGGGCCGCTGCCCGTGAGGCTGGCCACGCCGAACGTGATGCGGTCGCCCTGGCACGCCGGCCCGCCCGGCTGCGCTGATATGGTGAGCGCCACCGGGGCCGGCACCAGGCGCGTAACAGTGGCCGTGGCCACGGCCAGCCCGGTGCTGCACAGCCCCGCCGTGGCCGTCACCTCCACCCGCACCTGGTCGCCCGTGGCGAGGGTGCTGCTGCTGAAGGTAGCGCCGCTGGCCACGGCCACATTATTCACAAACCACTGGTAGGTAGGCGCGGTGCCCGCATTGGTAGCCAAGGACGTGAAGGTGAGCACCGTGCCCGCGCACTGCGCAGGTGGCACCGTGAGGGTCACGCCCGGCGTCACGAGGGGCTGCACCTGAATGGTGACGACGTTGGAAACCGCCGTCGAGCACGAGCCGGTGCCCGATACTACGCGGCGGCGGTAATAGGTGGTGGCCGCCCGCGGGCCGGGCGCGAAGGTCAGACCGGTGGCATTGGCCTCCAGCACCCAGGTCACGTTGTCCAGCGACGACTCCCACTGGTAGGCGTAGGTGCCGGTGCCGCCGCTGGCCCCGCTGCCGCTGCTGAGCGGGGCCGGGGTAGCGCCCGCGCACACCGTCTGGTCGGCCGCGATACTGCCCGCGCTCAGCGTCGGCAGCACGGTTATTACCACCGTGTTGGAGTAGGCCGGGCCGCAGCCCCCCGACGTGACCGCCCGCCGGAAGTAAGTAGTAGCCGTAACGGCCCCCGGCGCGTGGGTGGTGCCGGTAGCACCGGGCAGAGCTGTCCAAGTAGCGTTGTCCAGCGACGACTCCCACTGGTAGGCGTAGGTGCCGGTGCCGCCGCTGGCCCCGCCGCCGCCGAGCGCCGCTGGGGTATCGCCCGCGCAAATAGTCTGGTCGCTGCCGATGGTGCCGGCCACCAGCGCCGGCGCTACCGTGATGGTAATCACATTAGAGAAAACCGGCGCGCAGGTGCTGCCCGAGCTGGCTCGGCGGCGGAAGTAGGTAGTAGCGGTGAGGACGCCCGGCGCGTAAGTCGCGCCCGTGGCCCCACCGATGGCCGTCCAGGTAGCGTTGTTGGGCGAGCTTTCCCATTGATAGTCAATCGTGCCCGCGCCGCCCGTGGCCGGGGCCACGCTGCTGAGCGGAGCCGCATTGGTTCCGTTGCAGATAGTCTGGTCGGCCGCGATACTGCCCGCCACCACGCCGGGCACTACCGTGATGGTAACCGTATTAGAAGGCCCCGTGGCGCACGGCCCCGAGCTAACCTGGCGGCGGAAGTAGGTAGTAGCCGTGAGGGCCCCCGGCGTCAGCGTGGCCCCGGTGGCACCCGAAATGGCCGTCCAGGTCACGTTGTCCGGCGAGGCTTCCCACTGGTAGGCATAGGTGCCGGTGCCGCCCGTGGCGGGCGCGCTGCTCGTGAGCGGCGCGGGCGTGCTGCCGGCGCACACCGTTTGGTCGGTGGCGATGCTGCCCGCCGCCAGGGCCGGCAGCACCGTGATAGTGACGGACGCCGTGGGCGTGCGCGGCCCGCAGAAGCCCGACGTAACCAGCCGCCGGAAGTAAGTAGTAGCCGTGATGGCTCCTGGCGCGTAGCCCGGCGCGGTAGCTCCGCTTATATCGGTCCAGGTACTGTTGTTGGGCGACGACTGCCACTGGTAGCTGAACTGCCCGGTGCCCGCGCCGGCCGCTGCCGTGCTAGCGAGCGGCGCGGGCGTGCCACCAGCGCACAGCGTCTGGTCGGTGCCGATGCTGCCCGGCGTGGGCGGGCCGGGCACCGGCACTTGCAATTGAATTTCGCGGCAAAAGCAAAAATTGGTGATGCGCAGCGTGACCGTGTACGTGCCGGGTGCCGTGAACACGTGCACCGGGTTGGCCGCCGCCGAGGTATTGTTGGTGCCCGAGCCGGGGTCGCCGAAGTTCCAGGCGTAGGACTGCGGGTTGGGGATGGGCGAGGCCGCCTGGAAGGTAATTTCCTGGCAAGCCGTGGACTCGCCCCCGAAGCCCACGCGCAGCAGCGAGCTCTGGTTGAAGTTGGGCAAGCCCAGCCCGCTGCGGCGGCCGCCGAGCTGCAAGCTGTCGTCGGCGTAGGCGGCGAGCGCGCCCAGCGAGTCGGGGTAGGCGATAAAGCCCAGCGCGGGCTGGTTTTCGCGGGCCACGTAAATTTTGCCATCCGGCGCGGCCTGCATCGAGCCCAGGTTTACGGGCGTGGTTTGGTTGAGTGGGATAACCTGCCGGCTGGCCGGAATATTCGTGGCGCTCAAATCAAACTGGAGGAGCTGGGGCGGGCTCTGCACGGTGGCGTAGAGGCGGCTGCGGCTGGGCGAAAACTCGACGCCGTAGTAGCGCCCCGCTGTGGCATCGATGATGCGGCGGTTGCTGACCACGCCCGTGGCCGCGTCGAAGGCAAACAGCTCGACGGTGCTGGTGCTGTCGCCCGTCACGGTGTTGTAGCGGGCCACAGCCAGCTGCTCGCCATCGGGCGATACCTTCATCTGGCCGCGGTAGCCCTGGGCCGACAAGCCCGGCGCATGCACCGCCCCGATGGTCGAAATGATGGGCGTGGTTTGCACCCCGGCCGGCGTCACGCGGTAGGCCAAGAAGGAGTCACCCCGGTTGGCGGTGCCGCTGGTGGCGGTGCCCCAGCCGTGCACGATTATCCAGATGTCGCAGCCGTTTTTATGAAACACGCCCGTCATTTTTTCGGCCGTGCCCAAAGTCAGGGGCGTGTTTTTGGTGGCGGCTAGCACCTGGCCCTGCCCGCCCGTGGGTATCTCAATCTCGGAGTAGCTCAGGCCCTTGGGGCCGCCCTGCGCATCCTGCGTAAAAAGCAGGTAGCGCGTGGGCCCGCCCGGCGTGGTAGGGCTACCGGGCAGCTTGATGGCCAGCGGCCCGTCGGTCACGAGGCGGTTGCCGCCCATGCCCGTGCCGTTGAGCATCACGCTGTGGTTGGCGCTCCACACGGTGTCGCCGTTGCTATAAAAGAGGATGTTGCCGCTGCCATTGGCCATGATGCCCGAGCCGGCGGGCGCTACCATCTGGCTGTTGGTGAGCACCGTGGGCGGAATGGAGTCCGTGGCCTGGTTGAAATCCAGCCCCGACTTGTAGCCGAAGTACCAGGTATTGATAAACTTCTCGTCCTGGCTGCAATCGGGCGGCGGCGCGGTTTGCGCCCAGGCCGTAGTGGCCGCCCCACGCAGCAGCAGCACCAGCAGCGTGAGCCACCAGGTGGCTGCCAGTGGCCGCCGCCTGGCCGGGCGGTGGCGTTGGGGTAGGGCAGAAGGAAAGGTAAGAGAGCTAGCTAAAACAGAAGGCGGTAGCGCTGGGGACATAGCAGGGCGGGTGAGAAGGCAGACAATGTAGCGGGTACTTCGCCAGAAAGGTTCCGCAGGTAGTACCTATGGCAACGGCGCTGGCCCTGAGTTAGTACGAAAAAGCCAGCCGAGTTAGCCAGCCGCGCGGTTTTTTGGATTTTAATCAGCCGGTCGCACCCACGCTAGCGGGCGCGGCCGCTAGGCCGGCTGCGTCCAGTAAATGGTGAAGGTAGTGCCTTCGCCCACGGTGCTGGCCACCTCCACGTGGCCGCCTTGGCTGGTCACGATGCGCTGCACCAGGTATAAGCCCACGCCCGTGCCCTCGATGTCGGGGTGCTGGCGCACGAATAGCTGAAAAACCGGCGCTTGTGGGTTGCCCAGGTCCATGCCCAGGCCGTTGTCCTGTACGTCGAGGGCGGGCTGGCCCTCGGGCGTGAGGTAACTGCGCAGCCGGATGCTGGGCTGCCGGTCGGGGTGCGCAAACTTGAGCGCGTTGCTCACCAGGTTGTGCACCACCGAGCGCAGGTTGGCGCGGCTGTACAGCAGGCCCGGCACTTCGTCCACGTCTATCTCAAACTGCGCCTGGCGCAGCTGCGCCTGCGGGCGCAGGCCCAGCAGTACTTCTTCCAGTATCAGGGCCAGGTCGAGAATTTCGGCGGGCTCCTGGTGGGCGCGCTGCGAGCGCACGGTGGCGGCCAGGTCGTGCAGGGTAGCATCGAGCTGGCTAAGGGCCCCATCGACCATGCCCAGCAGCGCGGCCTCGTCGGGGTCATGGAAGGTGGCCGTGCTGCGCAATTCCTCAAACAGCCCGCGCAGGTTCAGGGCCGGCTGGCGTAGGTCGTGGCTGGCCGCGTACACGAAGGTGTCGAGGTCGTGGTGGGCGCGGGCCAGCTCGTCGTACTGGGTTTGCAGGGCTTGGTGCAGCAGGTGCTGGTCTTGCACGTCGGTGCAGGTGCCAAACCAGCGCAGGCCGCGCCCATCTACCAGCTGCCGCGCCCGGATGATGTGCCAGCGAAACAGCCCATCGTGGCGGCGCATGCGGTACTCGCCCTCGAAAGCCTTGCCGCTGGCAATGCTTTGCACCCAGCCGCGGGCAGCCTCGGCCTGCTCTTCGGGGTGCAGCAGGCTCACCCAGCCGGTGGGCCCTAGGTCGTCAATGGTCAGGCCCGAGTAGTCGGTAGTGTAGCGGTTGTAGTAGTCGATAAACCCCTCGGTAGTAGCCGTCCAGATAAGCTCCGGAATGCTGTCGGCCAGAAAGCGCAGCTCGGCCTCGCCGCGGCGCAGGGCGTCGGCCAGCTCGCGCTGGTCGTGGATTTCCGTCAGGGCCCCGTGCCAGAACACCGGCTCGGTGGGGGCGTGCAGCTCGGGCAGGGCGCGGCTCAACATCCAGCGGTACTGGCCGTCGTGGCGGCGCAGGCGGTACTCGTAGCTCCAGCCGGTGCCCGTGCGCCGGGCCTGCTCGGCCTGGTACAAGATGCGCAGCCGGTCGTCGGGGTGGATGAGCAGCGGCCAGATGGCATCGACCGCCGCGTTGGCGGGCTGCCCCGTGAAGTAGTACCACTGCGGGCTCACATACTCGTAGTGGCCCCGGCCGTCGAGGCTGAAGGTAATCTGGGGCACCGTTTCGGTAAGCACCCGCAGGCGCGCATCGAGGCGGCGCGTTTCCAGGGCCAGGCGGTGGGCTTCGAGCCGGGCTTCTTCCTGCCCGGTCACATCCACGGCAAACACCAGCAGGCCGCTCACCGTGTCGTCTTCTTCGCGCACCGGCTCCAGGGCCAGGTCGAAGTAGCGCAGCGTGGTTTTTGTTTCGCCGCCTTCAGCCGCCTGCCGCACTACTAGGCCGTAGGCCTTGGCCACAAAGGGCCGCCCCGACCGATACACCTGCCCGATAACCTCGTGCAGGTCGGCGGGCAGCTGCTGCCCACAGTCGGCCAGCAGGCACCCCTCCCGCGCGTCCGGGCCCAGCACGGCCTGCATCGCTTCGTTGAGGAAGCTAAGGCGTAGCTCGGCCCCGTGCAGGGTGGCTACCCCGGCCGGGATGTGCCGCAGAATAGAATGTAAATGCTGCTCGGCCATAGAGTAGGGTAAAAAAGCAGGTACCCGGCCAGCGGGCCCGGCGGCGGCTTGCCCGCTGGCAAGGAATTAAGCCGGCTGCCCGGCTGGCACCGAGGCCGGACCCTGGCCAAACACGGCCAGGCGCACAAGCTCTACCAGCAGCGAGTCGGCAATGGTGAGGGTGCTGGGCGGCGGCGGCAGGTGGTCGGGCAGCAAGAAACCCTCTAGGGTGTCAAACCCCGCCGGCTCAAGCGGGTGAAAGGCCATAGCCCAGCCCTCGAAGCTGCGCATCGCGATGGGGCGGTCTACCAGCTTGTGCACGTGCGAGTGCCGGCCATCGCGGGCGATGCGCTCAAACAACGGCTCCAGTACCTCGGCCTCGCCCTCAATAAGCTGGGCAATATTGCCGTGGCTATAGAAGAGGATGCCCGTAACATTGTGGCGGGCATTGTCGCGGCGGCATTGGTCGAGCAGCTCCTGCAAGTCTTGGTCGGACAGCGGACGCACGGCGCGGCTCATATAAACAATATGAATCATCCTCAAAAGTAAGAACAACCGGGCGTACCGTCCGGTCTATTCGAATTTGGGGCATTACTTGCGCAAGTTTTCTATCTACTTGATTTTACACCGGCTATATAGTGGCTTTAGGCTTGGCTAACTGGAAAGTCTGGCCAACCGAGCACTAATCGTAGCCGCCGGGCGGCTGGCGGCAGTGCGGTAGGCAACCCTGCTCGGCGGCCAGTCTATCGGCTGAGAAGACTGAGCAACCGCCGCTGCTGTACGCTTCCCCAAATCGAGCGTCAGTAGTGAGTAGAAAAAGGCGTAACTTTCCCTGCCTGACGACTGAGAAATGAAAAAGGGACGATTCAACGAAGCCCAGCTTGTGACCATTCTGCCACAGTAAGCCTGCGGGCAGACCGTAGCCCAGCTTGTGCGCGAGCACGGCTTGAGCGAGGCCAGGTTTTATGCCTGGAAAAGCAAATACGCCGGGCCCCGGCCGAAGTAGTGGGCGCCATTCCCTACAAGCTCAAAACCGGCTGTCAGTGGCGCTGGCTGCCCGTGGCAGCTTTAGTCAGTGGCCCGCCCTTGAGTTGACAGGGCGTGTACTACTATTTTCACCACTGGAGCAAGCAGGGCGCGTGGAAAGTGCTGTGGCTCACCTTGCTGCGTCTGCCTCGTCGCCTGCTTGGTCTCTCCAGCATCCAACTCGACGGCAGCCATACGCCCGCCAAGAACGGCGGGGCGGCCGTTGGCCATCAGGGCCGTAAGGCCGCCCGTACCACGAATATAGCGATATGTTTTTACGAAAGCTACTGGAGTGGGGCTGGAACACGTATCAGCCTCCTGGAGTAAGCAAGATGCTTGATAGATTGTCGCAGCCTATCAACTCCTAGCAATTGCAGGATGTGCAGAGTCAAACTGGCAATCAGAAGTGTGTCCTTTTCAAGTAGAAGAGAGATTATGATTTAATTTGCCGCCCACAGAGAGAAGGCTCAAGGCCATTTGTTACCCGCACTCCACGTCGGCACATTACGGTTTCAGGCTGCGCTACTCATGCAATGATATAATCCAGTAGCATGCTTAACCTCGTTGCAGACCTATCGCACTACAATCGCAATCCGGCCGTGGTCAGCGGCGCACTGGATTTTGGCCAGGCCTATCGCGGTGGGCTGCGCGCGATTATTCACAAAGCCACGGAAGGGATTGGTAACGTCGACCAAATGTATGCCTTACACCGCCCACAGGCCCTACGGGCCGGGTTGTTGTGGGGTGCCTACCATTTTGGCCACGATGCGGATGGGGTAGCCCAGGCCACTCACTTTCTGGCGCACGCGCAGGCCGATAGCCACACATTGCTGGTGCTGGATTTTGAGCTGGGGCGAGCGGGAGGGATTGACATGACAGTGCAGCAGGCCGAGCAGTTTGTGCTGCACGTCTATCAGCACACCGGCCGCTACCCCGGCCTGTATAGCAGCCCAGCTTATCTGCAAGAAACCCGCGCGCACCTGAGTCCTATTCTGCGGCAGTGCTGGCTTTGGATAGCCTGTTATGAAGTGCGCGAAGAACCGCCGCCGCAGGTAGGCTGGTCCCACTGGGCGCTGTGGCAGTACACCGATGGCAAGCATGGGCAGCACCCGCGTACTGCCAGCGGTATTGGTAGCTGCGACCGCAGTATGTTCAACGGCCAGCTTGACGACTTGCGGCAGTTGTGGGGCTATGCTCCCGCACCGCCTGCGCCAGTGCCAGCCGGGGGAGAGGCACAGGTGGTGAGAAACCCGCCGCCTATACTGGCCCAGCCGGTAGCTATCAGCCAGCGGCTGCTGAATAGTAAAGTGGTAGGTAGCAAGCTTGGTACCCTCAAAAGCGAGGGCTTGAAACTTGGGGCTACGCTTTTGACCAGCTTACCCGTCGCGCAAGCCATTCGAGTTGGCATTACCTCGCGTGTAGCGGTGCTGAAGCATGCGATTGATACTCTGCACCTGAGTAGCTTGGAAATACATCTGCTTCTTACCATGGTGGCGGTAGTGGGCTGCTACGTGGCCCGGCTGGCCGCGGCCCACGTCGGCACCGTCGCGGCGACCGCGCCTACAGAAGCTTCTGCCACCTAAGCTAGCTTAGGTGCAGGCGAAGAATAGTTACCAAGCGGCTGTTTAAAAAACTTAAATAGCCTCCAAGTCAACCTAGGCGCTAATAATCTGGTTGAACGGCCGCACACGCTTTAGGGCAGCTGCGAGGGCTGGCGCAGGCGATGATACAGCAAGCCCGCCCCCAGCAGCCCGAGCCCTAGCAGGCAGGTATGCAGCAAGGGCCTCCCCCCATGTGGCCCCAGCAGGTAGCCATACCCCAGCAACAGTAGTAGCCCTACCCCGAGCAGCCCCCCCACGCGCAGTAGGTGCCGGCGAAACGGAATGATGGCCGAAGCCCGCAGCAGCGTGCTAAGCACCAGCCCAAAGCAAGCAAACCCCACCAGCAGCGCCGCCGCGAATAGCACCAGGTGCGCCCAGCCTGGCAAATGTGCGGGTGCCCCCGGCGTGGCGAGCACCGGCGCTGGCCGGGCAGTGGGTGCGCCGCCGCGCGCGGCGGCCTGCGGCGGCCCCGGATGCGAGTGCTCCAGGCGCAACTGCCTGGCCGGTATGCCAGCCAGCTGATACTGCTGCGCTGCCAACCGCAGTTGCTGAAGCAGCCCCGATTGTACCTCGGGGTCAGCAGCGCTAGGTAGCGAAAGCACGAACGCATCGATAGTGGATGCTAGGCCCGCCAGTGAGGCATACTGCCGGGTGCTGTCGCGCAACGGTAGCGTCACCGTGAGCTTGGCAGCAGGGCGGTAAGCGCGCAGCTTCAGGCCCAGCAGCTTGATAAAGCTTTGCAGGCCCAGCCTGTTGTCGTGGATAGGCTGGTCGAGCGCGGAGGCCGAAGCCACCGGGGGCAGGCCGTGCTGCACGCGCTGCAGGCTGCGCCGATAAACAGCCCGGCGCTGCCGAAAGTCGGCCGCCCGCTGTCGCAGCTCCGCGAGCTGCTGCTGGCCCTGCGCCCGCCCGGCCGGCGAGCGGGCTGCCCGCAAGCGCAGCCGTAGGCCGGTGCTATCGTGCGCGAGCTTGCTGCCCTCGGCATTCAGGGCGCGGCGCTGCTGGTTGAGGTCGCGCAGTAGCCGCGTGCGCTCGGTAGCGGTGAGCGGGCGGGCTACCGGCGCGGCAGGCGGCCCCGGTGGCCGGAGCTGTATTGCCAGGCCGAGGCCATCGGCCTGGGTAGTGGCTAGTTGCCGCGCCAGCGTGTCGGCCAGCGCCTGCCGGGCGGGCTCCTGGCCGGGGTCAAGCAAGCTGGGGCCGGTGGCGGGCTCCTGGTAGTGCAGGCGCAGCAGCACCGGGGTGCCGGGGCTGCGGCGGCGGGCCGCCGCTATCTGGGGGGCGGGCGGGCCGGCAGCCGCTACCAGTTGCCCACGCGCGGTGGCCCGGTAGTCGCAATAAGCTACGTGGGGCCGCGCCGGGGGCATCGCCTGCACCTGGTGGTTGGGTAGGTTGCCGGGCACGGGCGCGTGCCACCCCCAGGCTACTGCCTCGGCCCGCGGCTGGGTGGCCGGCGTAGCGGCCCCGCCGGGGCCCCGGCTGCCCGGCCCCGCTGCTGCGGTTGGCGAAGCCAATTGGCCCCAGGCCAGGCCACCCAGCAGCAAGCCACCAACCAGCACAAGTAAACGAATGAACATAAGCAAAGGGCCTGACTGGCCGGGCACGACGGGGGTGGCGCAAGCCAAGCCGCCCGGATGCCGCCCGGGCCGGCAAGGTACTGCCGGCACTCCAAATAGCCGGCCCTGGCAAGCTGCCCCCACTCGCTTGCAAACCAACTGATTTTGCGTACCTTGGCGGTCGTCAGCCTTGCTCTTCCGCCCATGAAAACGTTTGCTCCCCGCCCCGCCGCCCAGGAGACTACCGCCGCCCCGGCCAGCAAAGCCACCGCCCTGGCCGACCACCGCCCCGCCGCCGTGGCCCAGCGCCAGCTCCAGGCGGCCATCGCGGCCAGCCCCCGGCAGGCGGCTCCCGCGCCGCTGGCCGCCCCGCGCCGCAACACCACCGGCCTGCCCGACCAACTCAAGGCCGGCGTCGAAAGCCTCTCCGGCCACTCGCTCGACGATGTGAAGGTGCATTACAACTCAGCCAAGCCTTCCCAACTGCAAGCGCTGGCCTACGCCCAAGGCACGGATATTCATATTGGGCCGGGGCAGGAAAAGCACCTGCCGCACGAGGCCTGGCACGTGGTGCAGCAGAAGCAGGGACGGGTGCGGGCTACGCGGCAAATGAGAGGCGGCATTTCGCTGAATGACAATATAAATTTGGAGCGCGAGGCAGATAAAATGGGCGCTATTAGCCTAGTCAAACAGGCTGCAAATGAGCAGCTTATTGAGTCTGCGCCCAGTAGAAACAATACTGTTCAACGCACAGTGGCAGAAGACCTGAAAAAAGCTAGCGGGTATTGGAATAGCTCAATGGGTATGCAACACGACGCGCAACAGAATATCTTGCCAAAATATGATAATCTCGTGCGAAGCAATGATGATGCGCTTGCATCAGCAGGGCTGGTACATTGGACTAAAACACATTTAACACATACTGACGCTTCGCTGGCCGAACTGAAGACAATGGCAGCCCACGCAAGTTCGGGCAATCGCTATGGCGGAGAATATGTAAGAGCTTATTTGGGCTCCGACGTCAAAAATATGCCCGATTCTATGGTCATATCACCAAAAGTAACAATGGCTATTGAGAATAAAACCAGTAATTCTGATGACCAAGGGGCTATTGATAAATTAATCAGAGGAGATGACGGGGCACACAAGCAACTAGGTTTACCCCGCTCCTCTGGGGCAAGTACACACCGGGCAGTGATAAATATTTCTAGTGCAAACAATCCTTGGCCCTACACGCCTACTACGGTGCCCGCCCACCCACCCACCCCCTATGAGCTTGGGGAGGTAGCAGCCAAGCGAAACCTGCGAAACGAAGGCGGGTTAGGGCCCAAAATGACACAGATACATGTGAATTCTGCACGTTTTGGGTCCTTTCAGTTTGCTATCTAGTTTTATAAAGATTAGGCTGTTCTTCCCTCCTTTGCTAGCTCCCGCTGCACTCCCTGCGTTACATCACTCAGCGTCACGGGCCGTTTGGTTTGCAGGTGCCGCAGCACGCAGTAGCGCAGCACATTGATGATGGCCCCGCCGGCCAGCTTGTACTTCTCGGCCAACGCTTTAAAGTCAACATCGGGCGCTAGCTTGACGGCCCCGGTGAAGGCCTGCCGCCAGAGGCGCTCGCGCTCGGCGGGGCCGGGCAGCGGAAAGTGAATCATGGCCTGGAAGCGGCGGGCGAAGGCGTCGTCCAGGTTGCCCTTGAGGTTGGAGGCCAGAATTATGACGCCGGCGAAGTCCTCGATGCGCTGGAGCAGGTAGGCGGTTTCCTGGTTGGCGTGGCGGTCGTTGGACGAGCTGGTGGCGGTGCGCTTGCCAAAGAGCGCGTCGGCCTCATCGAAGAACAGAATCCAGCGGCGGCGCTCGGCGGTGTCGAACACGCGGGCCAGGTTTTTCTCGGTTTCGCCGATGTACTTCGACACCAGCATCGACAAATCGACGCGGTACACCTCGTGGGCGGTAGCCTGGCCCAGCAGGCAGGCGGTGAGGGTTTTGCCGGTGCCGGGCGGGCCGTAGAACAAGGCCCGGTAGCCGGGCTTAAGGTAGCGCCGCAGGTGCGGGTCGTCCAGGATGGCGGCTTGGTGCGTGAGCCAGGTCTGGATTTCCTGGAGCTGCTCCAGCACGGGGGCATCGAGCACGAGGTCATCCCAGTGCAGGGGCGTGCGCACGCGCTCGGCCGGAAACTCGGGGCTGTAGTGCGTGTGGGGCCGCTCGCCGGTGAGCAGCTGGGCCAGGGCCTCGGGCGGCACGCCGAGCAGGCCGCCGGGGGCGGCCTCGCCCGCCTCGGTGGGCCCCAGCTGCACGAGGCGCGCCGTGGCCAGCGGCGAGTCGGCCCACAAGTAGGTTTGGTAGGTGAGGCGGAGGGGCAGGTCGTCGCCGGCCAGCAGAAACAGCGCCGTTTCGCCGGTGGGCACAAAACCCGCGTGGTGCTTGCCCCGAATGCCGCCAAACTCGGTAAACCCCCGGTCGTAGAGGCTGTTGCGCGCAAACAGCGCATCGAGCAGCTGGGGCCGCAGGTGCGGGGCCAGCGCCAGGGCCAGCACCAGGCGCTCGGCGGGGCCGAGGCTGTGCCGGGCCACGAGCTGGGTATAAGGGTCGGCGGCACCGGGCGTCAGCGCCGGGGGCAGTGGGCTGGCAAAAGGCTCCGGCGCGGGCTGGTCCGCGAAGTAGTGGCGCAGGCGGGCAGCCAGCACCTCGGCCAGCCAGTCGAGCTCGCGCGCCAGGGCTGGGCCGGGCGAAGCAAAGGAAGTAGTCAGCGCCATGTAACGTAGAGGGGCAAGGCCATCCAGGGCAGTTTGATGAGGGCAATCGACCACGGCAGCCGGTCGAGCAGGATGTCGAGGGTTTTGGTTTCGACGGTGAGCGTGGCGCGGTCGGGCAGCCAGGCCAGCTTGCCTTCGCGCTGCAAAAAGGTTTCGCGCAGCCCGGCAATGCTGGTGTTTTTCAGGGCCTCCCAGCGGCCGAGCACCACCCGGAGCAGCTCCTCGCCGGTTGTTTTTTCGGCCGCGGTGAGGGGCAGCTCGCGCACCACGGGGTGGCCCGGCTCCACGCCGCACAGCAGCTTGGCCAGCGTGAGCAGCGGCTCGGCCGGGTTTTCTTCGCCCGTGGCCAGAAAGTGCAGCAGGTGCACGGCCCGCTCGGCACCGGCCGCATCCCTGAACTGCCGCTGCTCCAGATAACCCAGGCGGTCGAACAGCACCTGGAGCAAGGGCCAGAGCAGCACCACGCCCGCGTTGGGCAGGTAGCTGGCCGGCGGGGCGGCCGGCGGCGGGGCGGCGGGGCGAGGTCGGGCGGACAAAGCAGGTTTACTACTTGGTGAAGATTCCACCGGCTGGGCCAGGGTGGCGGCCAGCAGCGCGGCCAGCGCGCTGCGCCGGGAACGTAGCGGGCCGCCCGCCAGGCGCAGCAGCCGCTGGCTGGTGGCCCGGAGCCGGGATTCGGTAAGGGGCTGGCTGCCAGCGGCCAGCTCGCCGCGTACCAGTGCCTGCGCCAGCGCGGCGGCCGGCCAGGGGGCCTGGGCGGCCGCCAGCACCTCGGCCCACAGGTCGGCCGGCCGCGTGCCCAGGCGCACGTGCCCGCCCGCCAGCAGGGCCAGCCACTCGCGCAGCGGGGCAGCCAGTTGCCGGTGCGCGGCCGGAAACAACGCCCGCAGCACCGGCAGCAGCTCGCGGGCGCTGGGCATAAGGGCCGCCAGCCGCTGCCGGCCCACCGCCAGCCGCAGATACTGGCGGCTGTGTATGAGCCCGGCCGGGGCCGGCCCGCCGCCCGCCGCCAGGGCTGCCAGCTCTTGCGCGGCCTGGCTAGCCGCCAGGCCGGTTTGCAGGTAGTATTCCAGCGCGGGCCCAGCTGCCCGCGCCGCCGGGGCCGAGGCCGCGCGAGCAGCCGTCCGCACTACCGCGCGCACGGCCCCGGCCCTGGCCCCGGCGGCTTGCAGCAGGGTGGCAAAAAAAGGTGCGGCCGCCAGCGCCGGCAGCCGCTGCACTAGGCGGTTAGTATAAGCCAGCACACTGCGCCACGAAAGCCCGGCCGCCGCCGCTAGCTGCCGGATAAGCCCTGGCAGCAGCCCCGCCGCCGGCTGCCTGGCGGTGGCCACCGCCAAAAAAGCCTCGCGCAAAAACAGGCGCAGCCGGCTGCCGGGGGCGGCTGGGTCGGTGCGCAGTAGGTGGTCGAGGTGGCCCAAGGCTGGCCGCAGTAGCTGCCGCTGGGCCCGGCCCGGCCCACGGGCGGCGGTCAGTTCGTGCAGCAGGCTGAAGTCGGCCAGGCGGGCCAGACGCTGGCGCACGGCGGCCAGGTGGCCGTGGCGCTGCACAAACTGCCGCAGTGCTGGCTGCGCGCGGGCTTGCCGCAGCAGGGCGAGCCAGGCCGGCATGGCTGGGCCCGCCCACCACGGGGCCTGCCCATGCAGCAGGTAGTGCAGCAGCGTATCCGTAGCGGCCGTGGCGGTAGCGGTGTGGTCGGGCCGGTTTAGTTCGGGCGCAAAGCTTGGATAGGCCAATTCAGGGCCGGCGAGTTGGCCGGGCGCGGGCGGGCTGGTCGGCCCGCCCGCCGCCGTGGCGCGCACGCGCGGCCAAAACCGGGCAAAGAAGGGGGCCGCCGCCAGTGCAGGCCACTGCTGCTGCCAGCGCTGTAGCTGGGCTAGCAGCGCCCGCCAGGGTAGCCGTAGTGTGGCAGCCAGCTGCTGAGCCGCGCTGACCGGCAGCCGGCCAGCAGTTGGCTGCGCGTGAAAGCTCAGCAGCGCAATTTTTAAGAAAAGCTGTCCGGTCGCGCCGGCCCCGCCCATAGGGGCATCGAGGGCGGCTAGTGCCCGCGCGGCTACGGCGGCCCGTGGGTGCCCGTGAGTGGCGGCCCCGGCTACTAAACTAGCTAGCTCGGCCAGGCTGGCTAGCCGGGCCAGGCGCTCCCACACAGCCAGCCCCGCCCCAGCGCGGCGCAGCCGGCCCCACAGCTGGCCCGGCTGCCGCCGCACCACTTGCCGCAACAGGGCCCGGGCCAGGGGTGGCGCCAGCTTCGCATCGCGCAATAAGTGCGCTACCAGCGCCTCCACTGCGTCGGTGATAGTCTGGGGGGCAGCTAGTCGAAGCGGCCCGGCCACGCGGCTGGCCAGCGGGCGTCGTTGAGTCAGTAGCCGGGGGGTAAAAGAATGGCCTGGGTGGGCGTGCTCATTGAGTTCGCCGGGCAGCCAAGTGGTGTTCGGTTGCGGGTAGGTGGCCGCCGGCTGCGCAGTGGTAGCCGCTGCGGGCTCGGCGCAGCCCACCAGCAGCCAGCTGGCGAAGGAGGAGCGCTTTACAGGAAAGCCGGACACACTCGCCAAGTGGCGCGCCAGGTAGCGCCGCATGGCGCGGGCAGGCAGCCGGTAGGTGGCCAGCAGGCGGCGGGCCTCGCTGGGGGCCGGCGGGCGGCCATCCCAATAGCTGCGCAGGTAGAATACCAGAAAGGCCTCCCGCAGCCAGGTAGCCCGGGCGGTGGGGCCGGTGGCGGCAGCCAGCACCCAGGAGTCGGATAGGACCGACGAGCCTGGTTTCAACCGCACTAGTTCGGCCGGGGTAGCCAGCGCCGCCAGGCGGTGTAGCACCGGGTAAAAGCCCGCGTAGTGGCGCAGAAGCGCCCGCAGCTCTCTCATAGCAGCGGAGGGCAGCGCGTGCAAGTCGAGGCGCAGCCCAGCCAGGGTGGTGGCCGTCGGCATTTCGCCAGTAAATAGGTAGGCAGCTAAAGGCGGGGGCAGGAAGGCGGGATTAGGAGCCGCCAGTAGAGCAGGCGGTGCCTCGGGGGCCGCGTGCCGCAGTAGCCACTGCCGCAGCGCCTGCGGGCTGGCCGGTGCACTAGTCGCCATTGTCGTCGCCGTCGCATACCGCATAATGCCCTCCCACAATACCGCGCGATAAGCAACCTGGCCAGTAACAGGCAGGGCTGTTTGGGCAGGGAGGCTGGCTAGCAGGTCGGCCGCTGGCCGGGCCAGCCCGGGCATTAGCAATCGGACAACCCGCCAGCCCGTAGCCGCCGGAAAGTACTTAGCCAGCGTGCGGGCAGCAGCCGGGCCGGCCGCTCGCAGCAGCTGCCGCAGCGCTGGCTCGCCTTGGCGCAGCACGGCAGCGAAGTCGGCGAATAAATCGGCCCGATTCACTCGCTGGCCGCTGGTGTAGGGCAGCGTAGCGTAGCGCAGGTAGTAGCATAGCGCCGTTTGCCGAGCCTCCACGGCCGCCGCGCTGTCGGCGGCCCACAACGGGGCTGCCTCCCCAGCCAGTCGGCCGGCCGGCTCACTGCTCGGCGTGGGGTTGGTGTCCGGGCCGGCCACCGCCGCAAAGCCGGCCAGAAGAGGCAGCGCATCAGCATTAGGTAGCAAGGTACTAGCTGGCGGGCCGCCTGCCTGGGCCGCCCCGGCTAGCTCCCGCAAAATGGTAAGCAGCGAAGAGGGCGCGCTTTCGGTAACCAGCACCGACAGCAGCTGCGCGAGCAGAGGCTGGTAGGCGACGCCGTGGTAAGCAGCCAACTGGCGCAACTGCCGCTCGATAAACGCCCGCCGGTTGAAGCGCGTGTGGCGCTGCACCAGCAGGTCGGCGAGCAGCAGCTCGCGCAGCAGCACGCGCAGCACGGCCAGGCTGGTGGGCACCAGCGGCCGCTGGTGGTGCGCGGCCAGGGTCTGGTGCAGGTAGGTGCACAAAAGGGAGGCGTGCGCGGCTTCCAGTAGTTCCAGCAGCTTGTCGAAAGTGGGGTCGCTGGCTTGCCGGGCCAGGCGCTGCCGCACCACTAGCTGCGGCCCCAGGCGCAGAAGCAATTGGCGCAGTGCGCCGGGCTGCTGGCGCAGCACCGGGCGCAGTAGGTCGTCGAGGGTGTGGTGCGGTACCAGCTGCCACGGCAGCGACCCGCTCAGCAGCAGCTCGCGCAGTTGCGTGAGCAAAGCGGTGGTTGGGGCCGCCGTTTCCGGCAGCGCGGCCAAGGCCGCCCGCACGGCCGCCCGCAGCAAGTCGGGCAGGTCTTGCTCAAGGCGGTCGGCCGCTACGGCGGGCACCTCTACCACCAGCTGGCGCAGTACGTAGGCCGGGTAGCGGGCCGCCAGGCTAGCCAGCTCCTCATCGAGCACGCGGGCCAGCTGGCCGTGGTAAAGCTGGCTGAGGCGCTCGGGCAACTGGCGGGCCACCGGCGAGTCGGCGGCTTGCACCTCCAGCCGCAACTGCCGCACCACGGTGCGGGCCATCATGAGGCTGGCGTGGCGGGCAGGCGCTCGCGCAAGAAATGCAGCGCCTGCGCCTGGGCGGCTTCCAGCGCGGCCTCATCGGGGTGGCCGGTGGCATTGAGCAGGTTACTGGCGGCGGCCAGGGCGGCATACAGGTCTTCCCAATGGCGCATGGCCTCGTAGTCTAGCCACAACACGTGCAGCAGCAGGTGGGCCGGGGCATATTGCCGCGCCAATGCCTCTACGGCGGAGCGGTGGCTGGCCGCCGTGCGGTGCTGGCTGGCCGGGCTGTGGTGGTCGTAGTGAAACTGGCGCGCGTAGCCCGGCAGCAGCAGGGTAGCCTGGCAATGGTAAAAATTATGTTCCTCCTGGTTGGTTTTCAGCGCCTTTTTGGTAAGCAGCGACTGAGGTTTCAGAACCAGGTGGTCGAGCAGGCTAAAGCGCGCTAGCTCGGCATCCAGGCCGTGCAGGTGCCCTAGCAGGCGGTTGACGAGCGCATCGCTAAAGGGGACGGGTTCTTCAGGAGGGGTCTCTTGCTCTTTTATTGATAGGTCTACTTCTATTTCCTCCTGTAGTACCAGGTGCAGCTCCATTTCCTGGGAGGCCGCTGGCCCTTGCGGCCTCACCCGCGCCGCCGTGGTCGATACGGCCTCCAGGGTAGATGCGGCCAGCTGTGTACGCACCACCGCCACCAGCTCGGCAAAGACCAGCGGGCGGCCCCGCACAACCAGCCGCACCCCCTCGGCCGGAGGGGCGCCGGGTAGCTGCACCCAGGCTTCGAGGGTGGCCAGCGCTTGCCCGCGCGCCCACTTGCGGGGCAGCGATTCGAGCCCCGTGAGCAAATACAGGAAAAACTCCAGCCCCGACTCGGCACGGGTGGAGATGACCCCGGAGGGTGCGGGCTCCAACGGCGGCAGGCGGGCCGCCGCCCGGTGGTAGGTGGCTGCTTGCAGGTGCAGCAGCAGGCGCTCGCAGGTGCCGATGGTAGCCAACTCGGCGGGGAGACCGCCGGGCGGGGCAGCGGGGTGCGGGGCCACGTCGTAGCCAAAGCGGGCCAGCAGGTGCGTCAGAAACCGCTGGCGCCGCCGCTGCCAGTCGTCGGGGGACTCGGCCAGCTGGTGCAGGGCCCGCTGGTAGGGGTTGTGGGCCTGCTGCTGGTAGGCGTGCCAGCGGCCCGCCGCCGCCGCGTCGTAGCCCCACGTTTCGGCGGGGCTGACGTCGGTTTTGGGCAGCAGAGGAGCCACGTGAGGCACCTCGTACAGCGACCCGCTATAGTAGGTAGTAGGCTGGGCAGAAGGCGAAAAGAAGCTGGCCGTGTTTTCCAACTGGGCGCAAAAGTCGGCTAACACCTGCTCCAGCAGCAGCAGGTAACCCTTCAGCTGCATCGCCGCCGCCTGCTGCCGGCCAGTGCTACCCGGTGGCGGGCCACCCTCACCGGTGCCATACAGGGCGGGTAGCAGGTGCTGCACCGAGTCGTAGCGCCCCAGCGCCTGGTACGTGGCGTTGGCCAGTGGGTCGGGTAGGTGCAGCTGGTCGGGGCGCAGGGCATTTTGCACGCTCAGGTTGTCTTGGTGCAACTGGTGATAAAAAGAGCGGCGCACGCGCTCGGGGTCAAAGGCGAGGGGCCGGCGCTGCCGGGTGGGGGTCAGCTGCGTCAGGCTGGCTTCCAGGTCCAGGGTCAATACCCGGTGAGCGCGCCGCACTACCGTTGCTACCGGGGCTTCGTGGCCGGGGCCGCGCAGCTCCAGGCCCGCCAGGTAGTGCAGGCCGGGCACTTGGCGCACCAGCTTTACCAGGCGGGCGGCGTGCACGCGCTGGCGCAGCGGCGCAAAAGACGACTCTTGCAGCAGCCGATGCCGGGCCACGGGCCCCGCAAAAATGTCTTCGACCGCCGTGGGCTTGGCCAGCAGCCGCACCAGCGTCGGGGCTTGCAGGTAGGGGTCGAGGTAGTGGGCTATTCGCAGGAGAATCGCCGCCATCACTTCTTCCGGCGCTTGGCCGGGGGCGGGGTTCAGCTCTAGGTGCAGGCCCACGGCCAGGGGCTGCGGCCGCAGCACGCGGGCATGCACAAAGAGTTCGCCCAGCTGCCGGTGGCAGTTGAGAAAAGCCAGCACCTGGGCGGCCAGCTCTTTGGCCGATGCCGGGGCGGGCGGGCCGGCCAGTGGGGGCAGTGGCTCCAGCTCCAGCCGGTAGTGGCCAGGCGCGCGGAGCGGGCTGAGCCAGGCATTTTTCACCTGCGTATGAAACCTGTCCAGCACTAGCTTTTTGTAGTCGGCCAGCGTGGCGGGGTGGTTGGCAAAAGCCAGGTGGGGCGGCACCAGCAGGCTGGCCGGCGCGGGGGCCCCGGGGGCAGTGGCCAGCAGGGTAGGCACGGGCTGGCTGGCCCGGTGGCTCAGGTCGGTGAGCGCATAGCACAGGGCTTCCAGCAGCGTCACGCCGGGGTCGTGCAGGTTGTAGTCGGTCCAGACGCGGCCGCTCAGCTGCTCTAGCAGGTGCAGGCCCCGCTGCCGCAACCAGGCAAAATCCTGGCCCGGCGGCAGGGGCGCGTCTTTGGGAATGGGCTGGGTAGAAAAGGCCACGGCGGCAACTAGTAGGGAGGTGAGCAGCGAGGAGCGGGGTGCCGGCTCACCTAGCTATCCGGGGTGGGGCGGCGGTTGTCGAAGAGCTGCGTCATGTGGTAAACGATGAGCGCTCCCTCGCCAAACGAACTGGCCGTGCGCATCTCCAGCGAGTAGCCATGCAGGTCGCCGGTCCAGCGAAACTTGATTTTTTGAAACCAGCCCCAAAACCAAGCATTGCGGGCAAAAATCTGCCCCCTGCCAAAGGCCCCCAGGGCCGTGGCCACGGCCACGGCGTAGCGGCCCCGGCCCTGGGGGCCATAAGCCGCCGCCACTATCTCAAACGCTTGCAGGCCTTGCAAATTAGTCAGGATGCGGTGCCACTGGCCATCGGCGGGCACCTGAGTGCCGGCCACCTGGGGGTCGGCATCGAGGTAGGTGCCGTAGCGGCCCTGGCTGGCGATGAAGCCATTGACTTCGAGCCGGGCCGCGGGCGTACTTGTGCCAATGCCCACGTTGCCATCGGCGTGCAGGTGCAGGCGGGGTGGCACCCCACGGGCCGGCTGCCGAAAGCTAAGTCCGCCGGCCCCACCCGTTGGGGTGGGGGCGTCCAATGTCAGCAGCCAGGCTGGCCGGTTGGCTTGCAGCTGCTGCGCGCCCGGGTAAAACACCGCCAGCTGCTGCGTGCCGCTGGCGGCCAGGCGCAGGCCCTGGTCGGCCGACCAGGCGAAGCCGTCGTCGAGCTGGTTGACCATCGAATCGATGAGGTCGCCAAAGTTTTGCTCGGTGGGTAGGCTGCCCCGTCGGAAATAGGATTTCAGAACCGTGCGGCTCTGGAGCCGTAGGGGTGGGGTGGGCGCGGGAGGGATAGGCTGATTCATAGAAATTAAAAGAAGAACAGATACTCAAAAACCGGCGGCCACGCTCAGGCCCTCGCCCACCGCCAGGTCGCCAATGCCGGTGGGCTGCGCTGGGGCAGGGCCGGCGTGCTGGGCAGCGGTGGCCGTGCTGAGCTGGTGGTGCGGAGCGGGCACCAGCACCGCCCAGGCCGACGTGGGGCCGATGTCGCTGGTCGCCATCGTAGGGTCGTGGAATGAATCGTAGAAACGGTGCTCACCGTCGATGAGCGCCGTTTTGACCGCCGACAAGCCACTGACCTGCTGCACGTAGGGCCGGCTGCTGATGAACGCCTGCACGGCCGGCAGGGTAAGGTGGTGGTGAAAGCCGCCCTGCCGCGGGTCGTCTTGGTGCCAGGGCGACAGGAAGTGGTTCAGTTCATGCTGGAGCTGCTGGTCGTAGGGTACGAGCGCGGGCAAGTGCGGCGCCTGATAGGTGACCGTGGCCCGTATCTGCACCTGTTCGTAGCACGGGTTGCGCACCTCAAGCTGCACGGCGGCCGGGGCCAGCTTTTGCAGCGCCCGCTGCATTTGGGTTAGCTGGCCGGCCCCCAGCAGGGGCAGGACGCCGGGCTGGCCTGGTTGGGGCAGGGCTACTACTACCACGCGGCCGGGCACCCAGGGTGGCGGGGCCTGGGCCGCCGGCAGGCAGTAGGCACTATGCACCTCCGGAAACTGCGCCAGCAGCAGGTGTTCGTAATCCCAGGGGGTGAGGGCGCGCTGGCGGTGCCGCAGCCGCTCGCTGATGCGCAGGCGATGCGCGGCCGAAGTTTCGGCCGGTAGCCCCCCAAATGAAGGCAGCGGCTGCTGCACCTTGGCAATGGCCGGCAGGGCGGGCACAGGCTGCCGAAGCTGCCCGGCCAGTAGCGCCGGGCTAAAGTCGGCGGCAGGAAGCACGCGCTCGGCTAGCACCAGCGGCCCGTGCCAGGCATGTACCTTCCCAAACGCGGCCGCCCCGGCCGCCACCGTGCCTCGCAGCCAGCACAGCCCGCTGGGTAGCTGCTGGTGCTCGGTAGGGAGGCCGGCGGGCAGCCGCACCTGCACCCGGCAGGTGCTGCCAAAGCCCGGCAAGGGCTGCCCCAGGTAGGCTGGCTGCTCGGCGGCTATCCACTGCTCGCCCGCCAGGTAGGCCCACTGCACGGCTGGCAGCGCCGAGCTTGCGCCGGCGTCCATCGGTACTAGCAGCTCGAATAGTAGCTCCACCACCTGGCCCGCCGCCGAGGCACTGAGCCCGACTAGCAAGGTGCCTTGCTGCACCTGCGCCGGTTGCGGCGGCAGCGCCTGCGACACGGGTGGCAGCAGCGGCAGCGGCCCCGGTGCCGCTGGCTGCGTAATGGCAAAGGGCTGAAGGTAGTAGAACTGACCGGTGTCGGCGGCCGGCGACTGGCCGGGGTGCAGCTCGGCTTCGGCCTGGTAGTCGAGCAGTGCGTCCTGGGCAAGCAGGATGAGCGGTGGCTGGGGCAGCGGCAGCGGCGCTGCCGGGCTGGGGGCTGGGTCGACTAAGGAGGCAGGCGCAGCGGGTGGTGAGGCGGCGACCGGGCCGGGCGAGCGGCCCGCCATCTTGGCAGTAGCTGCCTGGCTAACCAGGCCGGCGTTGTAGAGGGCCGTGCTGGCCAGCGCCTGCGGGTAGAGGGTATCACCAAAGCCCCAGGCGGGGGCCACCAGCTGCACGCGCAGCTGGTGGCCGGTGGGGTCGCTGCCGCACGGGCCGGGCTGACCAAAATCCAGGCTTTTATCGTGTAGCAACCGGCCGCTGAAACCCGTTTTGAACAACGCCTGCTGCTTGGCCAGCGACTGCCACCCGCCCGCCACCCAGCAGGCCGTACACACCTGAAATGACTCGTTGGTTATTGGCTGCCCGTAGCCAGCGTAGTAGTCAGCCAGGCTGCCAGGCAAGTGCTGCCAGCACAGGCGCAGCTGCACTTGGTGCAGGTTTTTGCCCACCAGCTCTGGGGCACCTAGCAGCAGGTAATCCATGGTCTGCGCCCGCGCCCCAAACGGGGCGAAGGGCTGGCCGGCCTTGAGCTCACCTTGCTGATTGGCTAATGCCAGCTGGCGCAGGCCCGCCACCCACACGTTCAGCCGCAGCGAGGTGAGGTGCAGTGCTGCGCCAGCTTGGTAGGCATAGGCGCCGGGCTGGGGGTTCAGGGTAAACTGCACCACGGGCCAGTGGGTAGCGAAGCCCGGCCCGTGTTTCGCAGCATCGTAGCCCGTCAGGGCGGGTTGGCTGGCCGGCAGCCGTAGCAGCCACCGCACCGAGTGGGTGGCCGCGTCGAGCACCACTTCCAGCACCGTCAGGGGTAGCCAGCCGGCTGGCCCGGTGCCCAGCACCTCAAATGCTGCGCGCCATGCCGCCTCTACTTCCTCGCCTTCCTCGGCGGCGGCCTGCTGCATTGCGTGCTGGCACTGCGCAAAGCTGGTAGGGGTGGCGGTGGCGCACAGCAGCAGGTGACGCTCGCCGCCGCTCAGCACCAGCACGGCATCGGCCACGGCAAAGCCCACGCGGGCATCGGGCAGGGTGCGAAAAGCCTTATCCGGCCCCTGGGCTTCCCCAAACAAGGGCCAGGGTGCGCCGGGGGCCGCCGCGCCGGGGCCGCCAGCCGTGGCCGGGTCACGCGGCGGGGCGGCATAAATGCCCCGAATGCGACCCGTAGCCGTGCGCGCCACAAACAGGGTGGCCAGCGCCTCTACCTGCCAAGCTGCGAGCGTGGCGTCGTGGGTGGTGGCAAACACGATGGGCTGGCCGGCCGGGGTTTTGGCCCCGCCTATACGTGTGCCCTTCGGCAGCACGTAGCTGGCTACCCCCTTTGCCAGTGTAAAGCTCAGGTACGCGCGGTCGGGCTGGCCAGGCTTTGGCGCAGTGCGGAGTACTTGCTGGTAGTAAAAATCGAGGTGCCGCGTCGGAATCGCATTCAACTCGTGTTGGGCCTGCCGGTAAAGCTGCAAAACCGCCACGAGCAGGGCCACTTCGGGAGGCATCTTGGGGGGCAGGGGGGCACTATCATGCTCGGCGGGTAGTTGCAGGGCGTGTTGCAGCGAGAAGCCAGCGGCGCGGGCCACCCGCACCAGCGCGTGGCCTGTCGAGTCGAGCAGCGCCAGCAGCTCCTGGGTGGCGGTGGCCACGTGCGCGTCGGTAGCTGCGCCTGGGGCGTAGTTTTTAGACGTGTGCGCCGCCGGCAAATCCTCGTTGAATAATAGTTTATATACTTTGGCCAGCTGGGCCTTGCCTCCCGCTGCCTGGGCTGCCCGCAGCGTATGCTCAGCCGCTGCCGCCTGGCGCAGGGCCGGCTTCAGTTGGGTTATGGCCTCTTGCAAGGCGCTGGTGAAGCCCCACACCTGGTTGGGCAGCTGCTGGTGCTGCCAGTAGGTTAGGGTCGAAACCTGCTCGGCCAGCCGGTGTAGCAGCTGCTGCCGGGCGCGGCGGCGCGCCCCGGCCGGGGCCGCGGCATCGGAGAGAGGGTGCAGCTCGGGGGCGTAGCGGGCAGCCAGGCTGGCACCCGGGTAGGCGGCAACCTTGGCCAGCAGCAGTAGGGGCTGGTGGCGCGCCAACTGCCAGGTGCCGGCTACCATCGGCTTGCCGGTGCCTCCTTCATAAAAGCACACCGTTTCCGAAAACCTGGCCACGTAGGCCAGTAGCTGCGGTAGCGTGCGCTCGTCAAGTAGCAGCCCTTCAGGCAGTAGTGCAGCCAGTAGCCGCTCGGCTTGCGAGGTGCCCCCGCCGCCAAAGATGCGCGGGGGCCTTACTAGCTTGGTGGGCTGCGGTGCGTCGGCCACGGGATTAGGTCAAGGGGCTACCCTGCGGCAGCGCGGCCGGCCGCAGGGTAGCCTCTTGCAAGTAAAAAGGAAATACCAGGTTGTGCCGGCTGTTGAGCCGGCGCACGGTGTAGCTCACGTCCAGCAGCAATACGCCGTCGGCCACCCGGCTCGCATCTACCTGCACCGGCCCGGCCTGCACGCGCGGCTCGTACCGCAAAATTGCTTTTTGCACCACGTCTTGCAGCCGCGTCAGGGTCGAGCTGACGAGGTTCTCAAACAAAAAGGGCCGCAGCGCGCAGCCGTAGTCGGGTTGCATCACCCGCTCGCCGGGCTCGGTGCGCAGCAAAATGTAGAGGCTCTGCTGAATGTCTTCCAGCTCGCGCACCAGGGCCAGGGCCTTGGTTTCGGTGTCAAACTGCGGGGGAAAGCTCCAGCCCTGCCCCAGAAAAGAGAGCTGTTCCATGCGCTACCCGCCAATTAGTACGGTGGGGCAGCCGGCCGCTACGACGCCGCCGTGGGCGGTGGTGTCGCCCATGCGCACGGCCGGCCGGCCGCCGATGGTGACCGTAGTCGAGCCCTTAATCAACACATCCGGCGGCCCCACGCACGTAGCCTCATCGCCCTCCACGGCCGCCACCAGCTTGCCAATCAAGACAGTCGGGCAGCCGGGGCCGATTATCGGGCCGCCCACGTGCGGCACTGGCACGAGCGTCGGGGTTTGCATAGGGCACTCGTGAAGGTCGGTTAGGCGGGCGGCGGGCGGCATAGGTTGGTGAGAAATAGAAGCGAACAGAATAGCTAAAGTAAGTTGAAAATAAGCGGGTAAGCGAGGCTAGTTAATAGCTACCGTCAACCCCTTGATGGTGAGCATGGCATTCACCGAGAGCTCGCCCGTGCCCGTGGCCGTCAGCGACAGCGAGTCGCTGCCTTTTACGCTGGCCTGGGTGCCCGACGCGCTCAGGGCCTGCGCCGCCTTGATGGTGACGTTGCCCCCGGTCGATTCCAATGTGATGTCGTTGGCAGCTTTGATGCTGACCGCCGATTTGCTAGTCAGCGCGATGCCGTCGGCCGACAGCGTCACGGAGTTTTGCTGCTGGTCGGTGAGGGTGATGCTCTTGCCCGCGTCGCTGATGACTAGTTGGTTGGGTTTCTTACTGTCCGCGTCGCCGGGCGTTTTTATCGTCAGTATTTTCTGCCCGTCATCAAACTCCAGCACCAGGCCGGCCGCCGTGGTGATGGCCTTTTTGGTATTTTTTTCGTCGGGGGTGTAGGCCGGGGCGCGGGCGCTGCTGTAGAGGGCCCCCAGCACCACGGGGTAGCGCGGGTCGTCGCCAAAATAAGCCAGAATCACCTCGTCGCTGACCTCGGGGTAGAAAAAGCTGCCGGCCGCGCTCGTGGCGTAGGGCTGGGCCAGCCGCGCCCACACGGTGTTGGCCAGCGTAGGCACCTGCACCTCTACCCGAAACTCATTGGCGGGGTCGGCCTGCACCTGCTTCACGGTGGCTACGTAGAGGCCGCTCACGCCGGGCAGGTTGCCGGCTTTCACGGGCGAGGCCACGTCGGGGTTGCGCTGCGCAAACCACTGCTCGTCCATGCCGATGCCGAGCTGCGTTTTCCAGTCGGCCCCAATCGTGTGCGTTACTTCCGATACGAACGCCTTGCCGCTGAAGCGGTTGCCAACCCGATTCAGGTTGACGATGCTGCCCGGTAGCACGGCCGCGCTGCCCGGCAGCTCGATGCTGCCCTTCACCTTGGCCAGGGCCAGCTTCATGAGGTAGGCGTCTACCAGGGCTTGCAGGCTGGCCTGGTCGGTGGCGGCGGTGGTGTCAAATATGTACTGCGTTTGCCCGCTGGCGGCGGCCAGCTGGGTGGGCGTCACGTTGCCCAGCGTTTCCACGGCCGGAAAATTGCCCGTTACCTCTAGCATCTGCTGCTGCTTGGGCGACCAGGCCCGGCCCTTCACCGACTGGTACTGGGTGCGCGCGTCCATGTCGAGCGCGAAGCTGTACACGTTGGTGCCGTATTCCAACGTCAGCACGGCGTCGGTGTCGGTCGAGGGCACCACAGTCGTAATCTTGCCCAGGTCGTTGACGACGACCTGCCCGTTGGCCTCGGCCTGCGTCACGATAAAATCCCAGTCGGTGGTTTGCGACTGAGTCAGCTCTTCGTACGTGACGGTAGTGGCCGCCAGGTCGGCGCTGATGCCCTCACCGGCATACGTGCCAAGAATGGTGCCCAGCGCGCCGCTCACCGTTTGGTTTTCAAACAGGCAGTTGTGGCGCGCGCCATTGGTTTTGATGGCCAGGTCGCGGCATTCTACCGTCACGCCCACGCCCTGCGCCCCCTGCGAAGCCACCGACAGCCGAATGACGATGCCTTTGAAAATGACGGAGTTTACGTTGTCGTACCCGGCCAGAATGGTAATCGGGGTGCCCGGCACGAAGGTCGGGGCATCTGAGACCGGAAACTGGCCGGTGGCCGGGTCGCCATCGATGAGCTCGAAGCGGGCGCTGCCAATTTTGTTGAGAGCCTTGGTCACGCTCACCGACAGCACCCGGTAGGTGGTGCTATCGAGCGCGGTGCCGTTGGCCAGTACCTGAAACGATACTAGGCCGGCTTCCACGAGGTAGGGAGGGGCGTCGGCCATCGCTTAGCTAAGGGGAGGAAAGTGTAACAGCTGGCCGGGCACCAGCCGGCTGAAATGCACCAGCCCGTTGCGCCGGGCCACTTGCAGGTAATACCGCGCGCTACCATAGATGCGGTGGCAGAGCAGCGGCAGCGTGTCGCCGGCCTGCACCCGGTAGTGGTGCGACAAGTCGGCCGACTCGTTGCTGGCCAGCAGCGCCAGGGTGTAGGCATCGGTGAAGCTCACGAACGCCAGCTCCACCTTGGCCCGCAGCGGGTCGCCGCTGGGCCGAAACATGGTGTACGTAACGTTGAACGTGGCCAGGCGGCCAAAAAACAGGAAACTGCCCCAGCTCAGCTTCACGTAGGGCGGGCTGTGCAGCGCGCTTTGGTAGGCAAAGACGGTGCTGCGCAAGGTCGCGATTTCGTGGCTCACTTCGATGGAGGTGCCGTCGATACTGCGGGTGCCGTCGAGCACGAGCGTGAAGCTGACCTTGCCCTGGCTGGCATAGTTGAAGCGGGGCGTATCGCCGGGGCTGCCGGGCGGGTGGGGCGTGTCGTAGGTGTTCTCGCTTTGGTGCGAAAGCGACTCCGGGTTGAGAAATACCGAATACGTACTGCCGCTGGTAGTCTGGAAGGTAGGGTCGGTGTAGGCCTGCAAGGCAAGTTTGACCAGCGTCATAATACGAACAGGTAATTAGCGCTCGCGGCGGCGCTGAAGCTCGGCCAGTACCTGCCGCACGCAGGTTTGCGTCAGTTCGGCGCGCAGCTGCCGCAGGTCGGTGGTGGTGGCGGCCAGGGGCGGGTTTCCAGCCGCCGGCAAGGACGCCGCCTCCTGCACCGTCACGCGGATGAGTAGTTCCCGAATTTCGAGGGCCATTGGTTGGGGTAGCTATTGGTCGAGGCGCGCAAAGGCCGCGTAGGCAAATTCGAGCGTTTCGATGGCCAGGGCATTTTCCTGCGATTTAAAGTCGGACATGCTCCACTTCACGGGCCAGGCTTCGCGAAAGTGCCAGGTTGCCAGGGGCACATCCTGCCCGTTGAGCAGGCTCAGCAGCACGTCGTAGGTTTGGATGGGGGCGGTAAAATCGGTAGTCGTGGTTGCTTCCACCCACTTGGCCAGCAGCGAGTTGGCACTCACGTAGCCCCGCCGCAGCACCAGGTTGCCGTACTTGGTGCCCTTGGGCACGCGGTGCTTGTAGGGCTGGCCGCCCTCCTGGATTTCTTCTACTTCCAGCTCCACGCTCAGCCCCGATACCTCCTGAAAGGCATTGTCGGCGGGGGTAGTCATGGCCCCAAACTGGAGCTGGAAGTAGAAGCTGCCCGGCGGGTAGCTGTTGGGCGATTTCATCCGTTAGCCGTTGGCGATGGTCAGCGTTTCGTAGGCCAGCTCCAGCGTTTCGATGGCGGCCTCGTTGCCATCCGATTTCAAATCGGTGCCCTGAATCTTGGTCGGCCAGGCGTTGTTCAGCGTCCAGGTCATGGTGGGGGCGCCCGACTCATCAAGGAGCTTGATAACCACCGTCTGGCGCTGAATGGTATTCATCTTGATGGTCGAATACCAGGCCCAGAATTTATTGTCCTTCACGAAGATGCCCTTCTTAAGCGTCACGTTGCCCACTTTTTGCAGGCCCGGCATCTTGATGGTCGAAAAATTCTTGCTGTTGCCGTGGCGGTACTCGATAACCTGCGTTTCGGTATCCAGGCCACTTACTTCGTTGAAGTAGTTGCCCACGCCGCCCCCCAGGCCGTCGACCTGGAAGTAAAACTTAGCCAAGGGCCAGATGGTCTGGCTTTGGGCGCTGCCGTCGTCTGCCATAAGTAGGAGAGATTAGGAGGAATGAAAAAATCAGGACAGTAATACTTGCTGAGAATGAGATGCTACGCGCCCGGCATTTCTTGCTCGAAGGTGAGCAGGATAAACTCGGCAGGGCGCACCAGCGCCACGCGTACCAGCACGCGCATGATGCCCTGCAGCACGTCTTCGGTGGTCATGGTGGTGCCCAGCCCCACGCTCACGTTGTAGGCCTGGGCCGGCACCGCGCCAAACAGCGCGCCCTGCTTCCAGAGGTTGAGCAGGAAGCTGTTAATCATGCTTTGCACCGTCACCCAGGTGTTGGCGTTGTTGGGCTCAAACACGTAGGCGCGGGTGGCGAGCTTCACCGACTGCTCAATCATAATCAGGGTGCGGCGCACGTTCACGTAGCGCCAGTCGTCGCTGTTGCCGTCGAGCGTGCGGGCGCCCCACACCTGCGTGCCCATGCCGTTGAAAAAGCGGATGGCGTTGATGGACTTGCCGGTGGCCGCGTCCACGTTCAGGTTGGCCTGTAGCTCGTCGTTGAGGCCGAGCGTGGGCATGGTTACCGCGTTCAGGCCCACGTTGGCCGGGGCCTTCCACACGCCGCGGCTGTTGTCGACGGCCGTGTACACGCCGGCCATCGCCGGGGCCACGGGCAGCGTATTCACGAAGTCGGTCATGGCCTGCACCGTGCGTAGGTAGTCCGGGAAAGCCGTCGTCAGGGCATTTTGCACGCTCTTGCGCTTGGCATTGAGGGCGGTGGGGTCGCTAAGGCCAGGGACTTGGTCGCTTTGCAAAGTGGCCGCCAGGTCGAAGATGTTGACAGGGTCAGCGACCATCCCGGCAAAAGGCGGTATACCAGGTACCAGGATGGTCTTGCTACCCGCCGCTTTGCCAATGGCTGCGTCTACATTGTTGTAAGCCTGCTCAGCTACTGCGCTCAGCGTAATCACTTTCTGCTCGGCCAGTGCCAGCGCCTGCCGGTCGGCATCGGTGGCCGTGGGAGCTGTGGCAGCAGCAAGCAAGCTGGGTATAGCCGGTCGGGCGGGTACTGCTGGTTGAGCGGGTACTGCCGGAGTGGAGCCGTTGGCTTGCTGAGCAGGTACTGCGGCTTTGGCTGGCACCGCTGCTACGCCCTCTATCGTATCGGCGGCTGCTTTGGCAGCCTTGGCCGCGTCATCGGCTTTTTGCAGCAAGGGCTGCACTAGGGCGGTAGCGTTGTCTAACACGGTTTGCGCGTTGGCAGCCACCTTCGATAGCTTGTTATAATCATTGGTGGCTTGCAAGGCTTGCGCGGCCGATGCCTCAGCTGTATTCTGGGCTTTTGCGGCCGTTTCTGCCGTGCCTACGCCGGCTAATACGGCATCCTGCACGGCTTTTTGTAATTTTGGGTCTGCCGCTGCTGCTTTAGCAGCAGTTAGAGCTGCTTGTTCTTTGGAAGAGTCTGTGCCCGTTGGGACGGCGTCTAAGTCCTTCTGTGCTTTTGCAACATTTGCCTGCGCATCCGTAATGGCTTTCTGAGCAGCCACAATAGCTGCGTTTTTAGTCGCATCGTCACTAGCTGCCGTTTGCGCGGCCGTCGCATCCTTAGTAGCTTGGTCCGCTGCGGTTTGCATAGCACCCTGCGCCGCCGCTGCCGCCGCCGCTGTGGTTGTTACGGCATCGAGCAGGTTCTGGTAAGAAGGCAGTTTAGGATTAAGCGCATCCCGCAGGATGGGCAGCGACGCCTCATCCAGATTCAGAAACGACATGTCCGTGGTGGAGGTCACGGTGGTTTTCACCCACGGGAAATAGGCAATGCCGTAGTTCAGGTTGTCCTGCACGGCGTTGCGGAAGTCGTCGATGGGCGTGGGCTCAATATCAAGCAGCAGCGGGTCCGTCATGGCCCCACCGTAGAGGTCAAACAGGGCCACCCGGCTTTGCACCTTGGCGCAGTGCGCCAGCATTTGCTGCATCACCTCGCTGTAGTCGTCTTTGCTCAAGCGCAGCGCGTCGGGGCAGAGCAGCATGGTTGGTTCCTGCTCGTACTCTAGCTTGGCTATTGCCGTCTCGAAGTCGCTCTTTTGGGCCGGCGCGCTGTCATACCCCCCAATCGAGATAATGTAGCAGGTGGCCCCGCCGTTCAGGTAAAACAGGCGAATGGCGTTGTATAAGTAGTACAGGCTGGCTTGGGCGTGCGTAGGCTGCAATGTGTACTGCAAGCCGGTGGCAGCAAAGCGCAGCGCCACGGCCCCCGGCGTAGCGGGAGGGGGAGGCGTAGTGCCCGGCGCTACTACCGGTGGCGCACCCTGCGTCAGCGAAAACTGCTGCGGAAAGCCATCGCCAAAAAAAGAATGAAAATCTTGCAGCGATTCTACGCGCACGGGCTTGTTGGCCAAGTCCTGGCCCTTGTAGGAGGCCGTTTGGGTGTAGCCGATAAAAGCCGGAATAGCCGTTGCTACCTCGACTATGGAATTAGGAAAGGCGTTCAGCTCATTAAAATAGACGCCTGGTGTCTGGGTAGCGTACGGCTGCATGGTGAAGAGAAAATTGTGAAATGCCGGAAATCAATTTCTTTACGGATATAATGTTATGAACATTTCTGATATATAACAAGATTTATTTTTTATTTTTATTTTTTTCAGATTAGCCGGCTGGCCAAAAGGTAGCCGCAGGGGCAGCAAACGCTGCTGGGCGGCCAGCCCCGACTGGCGCACGGCCAGCTGCAAGGGCGGCATTGCATAGCACTGAGCCAGCCGAATGGGCTGGCGCGACTGAAAGCAGGCACTACTGCCCGGCGGCGGTGGCACCGGCTTAAAAGCAACCTCGGCCGTAGCGCCCGCGATGGTCAGCATAGCCGGGGATGGGGGCAAGGGCCCCCGAACCAGGTACTGCCAGTACACGGCCCGCGCCGCGAAGCGCAGCGTGTAGCAAGTGCCACTAGCGGCGGCCAGCGGCTGGGCCGGCAGCTCCACTAGGCCCCACGCCCGGCTGGCGGCCAGGTAGTCGTCGGCGTAAAAGCGAAAAGCGCCGGCCGCGCTCCGCAGCTCATACTGGCCGCTGCCGGTGGCGCTGACATCTACCTGCGCGCGGCGGGTACCCGCCGCGTAGCAGCAAAGCGGCTTTTTGCCCGCCGGCACAGGCCACAGCTCAGCCGCCTGGCCATCAGTAAGGGCGTGGGCAAACCGCAGGGGCCGCAGCGGAAGTTGATTAGTCGGCTTGGCAACCAGGTTGGCTAGGTCTGGCCGGGCCTTGCCCAGGGGTAAGCTGAAATAATAAGTTAGCCAGGTGCCGGGTTGGTCGGCATCGGGGGTAAGCGGTAGGTCGGTGTAGGCTTGGAAGCTGGTGTCCTGCGGTTGCAGGGCAAACTGGAGCGGCAGCAGGGCGGCCAGGGCCGCCGAGAGCGATGCCTCGGCCTGGTCGGGGGCAAGCAGCACAAAGCCATCGGGCTGCGCTTTTACCAGCCAGCCGGCCCGGCGCAGGCGTTCGGCTGAGCCCGGGGTAGGTACCACGGCCAGCGTGCGCAGCACTTCGTCGGTAAAGTACTGATGCCGTAGCGTAAAGCGAAGTAGTACCTTATACGTAACGACCATAGTAGCTAGCGGTTAACGGCGATGGTCTGGATGGCGGGGCTACTATCCAGCACCTTGCTGTCCTGAATCACAATCATGCGCAGGCGGTACACGGCCCCCGGCACGTAGCGCGTCCCTAGCATTCCCCACAGAAAGCTCCACTCCTGAAAGGTGGTAGGCACTAGCTCCAGCACCAGGCGCTCGAGGGTAGGTGCCAGGCGAGGAGAATTCTGCGGTGTGAAAACATTACGCCCCTGAAAAAAAGTGAGGACGGCCGTCAGGAACTTCAGCGATTCAGAATAATCCGTGAAGTTGGCGGCAAATAGCACCAGCAAATTCAGCTTGACAGCGGGGTTGATGCGCAAAAAATCCCCTTCCTTGCCCAAGCGGTCGGCCGATATATTCCGCATGGTAGCTTCTGGCTCCAGATTAACCAGGGTTACGCTAATCTTATTTAGGATGTCTGTGACGGGCGAAGCGTCCAGGCTAACATGCGCTGACAGAATAGTCTTCGGCTCAGGAGTCGGATAGAGTGACTGTAGGTAGTCATTTAGCTCATCCGCTAGAAATGTCAGTGCTGTATTAATCATAAAATTATCTTAGGATTAGCTGAATAGAACACGCTAGCTAGCTTACAAAGCTGGCTAAGGCTTAAAGCGAAAAGTGCAAGATTACAAGGAGCAGGATATCTAAAGCCGATGCTAATAAAGTGACAATCAAAAGAAAATAATATAATGAGCATATTTATTAGCTGATATTATTGGGGCTAAGCTTTGACCCGTACAATCAGTCGTAGCAATCAATAGGTTAAGCGGTCAATAGATAGTCTGCTGAGCATCTCTATTGAGGCAGTATAGCCAGAATGGACAGTTGGCAGGCTCACCGTCCAGTGTTTGCGCTCGAAAAAACAAGCTGACAGCCAGTGCGTCGCTTATAAGAAATACGCGTCCGCCTTCAAAGCTGAGTGCCTCCGGCAGGCACAGTGAGGTGGTCGGATGCCAGAGGACACGGAGCTAAGGTAGGTTAAAGAGGTGATGGAGTTCGATTTCGAGCGGGGTGCAGTAGCCCAGCGCGGAGTGCAGGCGTTGCGTGTTGTAATAGTAGTCGAGGTATTCGGCTAATTCGAGGCGTGCCTCTTCCAAGTCGGCGAAGCAGGCTCCACGGGGCAGTAGCTCCGTCTTGAGCGTGCTCCAGCCGTTCTCAGCCAGCGCATTATCGTAGGGATTGCCGGGTCGGCTTAGGCTGGCAATGGCCTGCGTGCGGTCCAGCAGGGCGGTAAAGGCGTCGCTGGTGTACTGGCTGCCGCGGTCGGCATGGACCAGCAGACCTGGTGGAGGCTGACAGACAGTAACGGCCCGAAGGCGGTCAGAATCAAGTCGGTGTGTAAGGAGTCGCTGACATGCCAGCCCACGACGCGCCGGGAAAAGGCATCGCGCCAACAAGCTAGATACGCCCACTGCCCGGTGGCTAGGGCCAGATAGGTAATGTCGCCGACCCAAATTTGGTTTGGCGCCGTGGCCGCTGGCCAGGTGGCTAACTTGTTCGCGCCAGCTACAGCTTGCGAGTCAACCTACGTGGTGCGCGGCCGCGAACTTACGCGCGTGCATAGGGCGCGTAAGCCGTTGGTGCTGAGCCAGCCGCGCAAACGCTGCCGACCTGTCTCGTGGCCCTCGCGGCGCAACTGGGCGCGTAGCCGGCGCTGGCCATAGCGGCCAGCATGGCTAGTAAACACGCGCTGGGCCGCCACTTGCCAAGCGGGCAGCGCTGGCTCGGTTGCCGGAGCGGGCGCTCGCTTGCGCCAGGCGCAGTAGCCGCTGGCAGCAGCTGACACTGCTGCCGCACGGACCAGCAGGCAGTATGTAAGGCAATGAAAGCGAAGCGTTTCATCGGCCCGTCGGTTGTGAAAAGACGGTCAGCGCTTTTTTTAACATATCGCGCTCCATTTCGGTGCGGGCCAGCTGTGCCCGCAACTGCTTGTTTTCTTGCGCCAACGCTTCGCTGCCCGCGGGGCGGGCCGCTTGCGCTCGCGCGGCCCGCACCCAGCGCCCGAGTAGTGCCTCGCTCATGCCTAGCGCCTGCGCTACGCGTGCGGCCGTCTGTCCGTCCTGGGTTACGCGGCGTATTGCCTCGACCCGAAAAGCCGTATCATATTTGGTTTGCTGCCGTTTACCAGTTGGTTCTTCTGCTTCCATAACAAGGGAAAGTTACTTTCGCCGTGTCCATTCCTACCCGACCACCTCATTTTAGCGAGTTTTTAGCGGGATGTTTTGAATAGTTGCCAAAAGCAATGTCTAACATGCTAGTTGGACTAGTTGCTGTATTGCTCGACTAAAACGCACAGCGAATATTCTTGACTTCCTCTATTTGTGCCAGGAAAGAAACTAGTTGATAGCAAGCCTATACTGCGCAAGAAATATAGGCGTGCCTTCAAAGCTGTGTGCGTTTAGTAGGTTGCCGCTTGTGCCTACTTAAGCGATATGACCCGCGCTCAAAGCATGCCATTCATCCTGTTTGGCCACTGGCGACATGCCACTCAAATCGCAGGCCGTGCTTAATAGCGCCGAGCGCAAGGAAATCAAGCGTCTGCGTGCTGAGCTCAAACGCGTGGAAACCGAGAACTCTACTCTAAAAAGCGATGACCGAACACCTGTTATAGGCACACGCTCTTACAGTGTTAGTCATGAGTAAGCACCTCTTATCGAGGCGATGACTGGTACTTTGACCATTAACTACCTGTGCTTGGTGCTGGGCATAAGCCGTAATGGCTACTATCAGTAGTGGGTGGCTGAGCTTCCGGCCGATAACCCGCCGCCTAATTGGCGTTCACGCGCCGTGCTGCTCGCTATCGTACCCGCTGCCTGCGGGCCGAGGGCCATCGGGTACTTAGCTCCATCCTCAGCGCTCGCGTACTACGTGGGTAAATCTAGCGGCCGTAGAGGCCGAAAATCGACTATTTGGGCAGCCCGCACTAACATTCCCCGAACAAGCGTGGGTGGGTGGTATCGCCTACTTGCCCATTAGCAGTTATTCAACCACCTAGCGCCTGCGTAAATATAGATGGTCTGTAGGGTGATTTTGATAGAGTTAACTCATGCCGATGTGCCTCAATCAAAGGTTGGCAGCTAAGTGATATGTCATGCTCGTTATACATACCCAATCAGGGGTAACTGGTTCTCACAAAAATCCTTAATAGTCAGATGTCACCGCGCGAATGATTCTACTGCGCTAAACATCGGAGGAGAGAAGCTAAAGTAACCGCTTACTACAAAATAATACAGGAGTGAAGAAGAAAAATATAATTATATCAGTATAATATCTGAAAAAGACAATGTCATAAAAGTAAGCACTTTGTCCTTTTTCATCACAAATACAGTTTGCTATTTTGAGGCTGTATTTGAGGGGGAGCTATTAAAGAGTAACGCGTTAAAGCCTATTACAAAGAGTTCCCACTACATGACCTACTCCTTGAAAGTTTGGGTATTTTTCCTGCTGAGCGTATGGGGGAGTGTAATCGTTGCGGCGGGCCAGTGCCTGCCCGCGGCAATCTGTACGCCTGGGAGTGCCATACCCAACTCACTTGGACTGGGAACAGGTATTTTCCGTGTACAGCTAGCTACGTTGGACACGCTTACGAATGGAGCCAGCGATGGGTTTCAGGACTACAGTTGTCACCGAGCCGTGCAGCTAGGTCGCGGTACTACGTATACGCTTCGGGTAACCACTAGTACGCTTGTTGATGAGCAAGTGCGCGCGTGGGCCGACTTCAACCAGGATGGCTCTTTTAACCCACTTACGGAGCAAATACTAACTTCTACTGGTCGGCAGCACGCGGGTACATTTACTGTGCCGACTAACGTGCCGGTGGGGGCTAGCCTACGGCTGCGCATTGCCGCCGACTACATATATTCTCCGGCACCCGGCCCCTGTACCACGCCTCAATACTCGCAGACGGAAGATTACCGCGTAATTATCACCGCCGCACCTCTGCCTCCACCACAGGCGGCGTTTAGCGCAGTAGACTCGGTGAGTTGTGGGGCTGCCATCTTGCTGCGCGACCGTTCACGCAACGCGCCTACCAGCTGGCGCTGGGACTTTGGCGATGGCACCCATAGTACGCAACAGCACCCTACCCACACGTATGCGGCGGCCGGTTCCTACACGGTACGCCTGCGCGTATGCAACCCTAGTGGGTGCGATTCGCTGACCAGGTCGGCCTTCATTCTAGTGCGGGCTGATGGACCCCGAACAACCTCCTGCCAACCCGCCACACAGGCCTACTGCTGTCAATACGGACTCGATCGGGTGCGTTTGGCGGGCTTAGACCACCGGCCGGGTGGTGGGGCTGCTGGCTACCAAGATGCCAGCTGTGCTTACCGGGCCACGCTGCGGGCCGACTGGCCCGATACATTGCGACTGGCAACTGGGGGCGTCGGTACGCATGACGTGCGCGTGTACCTCGACCTCAATGATGACGGCCAGTTTACCCCCGCTACGGAACTGCTTTACCAGGGGCTGGGGGTTAAAAGTCCGGTAATAGTGGTGCGCCTCAGCTCCATCTCGGCTGGTCTCGTCTACAACAAGGCCTTGCGGCTGCGTATATGCACTGATTACGCAGGTAGCCCGGCGGTCGGTCCTTGTGCCCCACCTCAGTGGGGGCAAGTAGCGGATTACTCCGTGCTGGTGCTTCCCAACACGCTGGTGCCCCGGGCGGCGTTTCGCCTGCAGTATACGCAAACGTGCGGCCCGGTCAAGGTCGGTTTTCAGAATAGCAGCATCGGTAGTACTTCCTATCAGTGGAATTTTGGCGATGGCACTACCTCTACCGCCGCCACGCCACCTACGCACACTTATGCTACGCCCGGCGTATACTCGGTGCAACTGATTGCGTACAGCCCCTCGCATACGGATACGACGACGCACCAGGTAGTGGTAGCGGCGGCCTGCCCTACTTACTGCACGGCGGCCGGCTTGGGCGGGTCGGCCAGCGGGCCCGTTTATTTTACCCGCGTTCAGCTCGCGGACCTGGATAATGCGGATGTGCGCAGCTACGGAACGGGCTACCGGGACTTTACGGCGCGCGCTACCGAGTTGCAGCAGGGGCAGGCCTACACCTTACGGGCCGAGTCGCTGCCGTGGTATTTTGCCGGTAGTGGACCGTGGATGCGCGTAACGGCGTGGATTGATTATAACCAGGACGGCAACTTCGCCAAGAGCGAGCGGCTAGGGCAAGTGCTCACCCTCAGCCCGCACCTGCTGCCGTTTCGGGTGCCGGCGAGTGCAGCCGTCGGGGCCACCCGGCTGCGTGTGCAAATCGCGTACGCCACGGCGAACAGTGACCCGACCACCAGCTGCACCCCAGCTTACCAGAACGTGGCCACGGAAGACTACACCGTGCTGGTGCTGCCAGCTAATCGGGCACCACAGGTAGGCTTTGCCGTAAACCTTACGGCCGCCTGCAATGCCACCGTTCAATTTCGCGATACCAGCTCGTATACACCTACTGCCTGGCACTGGTCGTTCGGAGATGGCACCACCAGCCCCCTGCCCAACCCCGCGCACACCTACGCGCAGCCCGGCACCTACACAGTTGCGTTGCAAGCCAGTAATTTCTTCGGCGGCCAAACGGTCACGAAGACCGGCTATATTACGGTGCAAAGCATAACCCAGGGCCCCCGGCCCGCCGCCTGCCTGCCCACCCCCGGGCCCGCATTAGACCCAACTTATGACTGGTATCCTACGCTCCTGACGATGGGTCGGTGGAGCTATACCAATAGCTCTCGGCTAACTGCTTATCTGGACGAGACGTGCGCGACGCCCCCCGTACAATGGCAAGCCGGTACGACGCAGGCCATCACGTTTCACCGGCCACCGGCTACGTTCGGCTTGGTTGTTCATTGCATTGCCTGGCTCGACGCCAATGATGACGGGGTGTTCGACCCGGTGGCCGAAAGGCTTTATAGCTCGCCAGTGGGCGTCAGTGGGGCGACTTGGACCATTTCATTCAGCGTTCCGGCCACGGCATTGGCCAACCGCCCGCTGCGCCTGCGCGTGTGGTGGATGGGGGCCGGTGGCAATCTCTACGTGCCCGAAGACCGGCCCTGCTATCGCCACGAAGACTTAGGGCAGGTACGGGATTTCACCGCTGTACTAAGCGCTCCTTTAGCTACTGCGACGGCCCAGCTACCTGGTAGGTCGTGGCAAGCCTATCCTAACCCCTCAACTGGTGCACTGCGCATTCATGCTACTACCTCGGCGAGCACTACCGCGCAAGTATATAACAGCAGTGGACAACTAGTCTTATCTCGCCCAATTCATTTAAGTGCTTCCATTGATACGTCTTTGGATTTGCAACAGCTACCAGCAGGCATCTATCTAATTCACCTGCTAAACGATAAGCAAATACAGCGGCTAGTAGTCCTGCCTTAGCATAAGGCAGTGAGTTAAGATGCTTTAATTTAAATAGAGAGAAAAATTACTTTCTATTCTTGAGCGGTAAGTAAAGTATCGGCAACCTGCATTTTCTCTGCACTAAATGCTAGTATTTATTTACTAGCAAATTAGCAGCACATCTTCATGGGTAGCGCCGCTCAAATCTTGAGCTACCCAAAAAATAAAATTTCTACCACAGACTAAATCATACAGCTTATTTATCTTAAATAAGTTGTGCGGGTAATTCAAAACATATCGGAAATAAGCCATGAAGACCATTCTTAAATTCATATTTTCGGTTAGCTTTTTATGCCTGAGTATAGGCATTACGGAAGCGCAGATACCAACGGAGCCTACCATTGCAAAAAGCCCTGATGCTTCTTCTCTGGGCGAGTATGGTAATGTTCCTGTTTCCCTGTATACGGGGCTGCCCAGTATTGGCCTTCCATTATACAAATTACAAGAGGGTAATCTATCGCTACCTCTTGCCCTTAATTATCATGCTTCGGGCGTGCGCCCCGATGCACATCCCGGCTGGGTGGGCATGGGATGGAGCTTAGATGCTGGCGGCGTAATTAGTCGCGATGTTAACGACCAACCCGATGAAAGAAACCAGTCCAGAGTAGTTTGTAGTCAATGCGGCATTTATTTTAATCCAGGCTATTTAAACAATGCCACTTGGGATCAAAAATCATTTGTTAAGAATGTGGCAGTTAGTAAGTATACTAATCTTCCTGTCGCACAAAATAATAATAGCCATTATGATAGTGAGCCGGATGAGTTCAATTTCAATGTCGCTGGATACAGTGGCCGGTTCTTCTTAGACGTCGATGGCCGCTTCAAAGCACAGTGTGATAAACCTGTGAAGATTGAACTCAATGCAGGAAACCTTTTGGCAGTGCCATTTACAGCTCCTATCAATTCAACTGCTGAGGCTAATGGAGGCTACTATCCCTCGTTTTCAGGATTTACTATTACCGCAGAAAATGGCACTAAATATGTTTTTGGTGGTGTCACTGACGCTATTGAATATAGCTTGGGGTTTTTTGCGCAGGATAGAGATTCCTGGGTTGCTTCATCTTGGTATTTAACCCGAATAATCTCTCCAGAAGGAAATACATTAAACTTATCTTATAGTCGCGAAAAAGACAAGTTTACTAATATAATGTACTGTTCAGGCTATAGCGTAATAGATATGAAAGTGCAAAATACTGCGACGGGTTCCTTGGAAGTGGCTCAACCTTGCTCTAGCTGGAGTAGTGGGAATATTAATATTTATCGAAGCTTTTCGGGAAAACTCATAGCACCGGTATACTTAACTGAAATAAACGGTAGCAATACAAGAATACGTTTTGAGCGTAGCCAAACTGATGAGTTACGCTATCCCAGTTACGCTTATGATTATAAACGACAAACTTACTCCACTACTCCTACAGGCTCTGGCCCGCCACCGCCACCTTTTTTGCCCTTCTTGTCACTTCCAGCAGGTAAGCCGCAGCTTATATACCCATTTTATTTTAATAGCTTACAATGGTATAAGCTTGACAAAATAAAGATTTATAATTCCAGCAACGCATTCGTTACCGGCTATGATTTCGAGTATAGTGATAATCCTAGTAATAGCAACAGAGCTAACGAGAGGCTCACATTGCTCAAAGTTACAGAAGTAGGGAAAGGTAATGCGAAGAAACCGCCAGTTGTTTTTGGATACAATAATTACCAAGCCCTGCCAGGATATCTTGCTATGCAAACTGACCATTGGGGCTTTTTTAACTATAGCACCCGGTATAGGAACTTCAGTGCTAACCCTCAGTCTGTGAGTGCTGATGTAAATACTGAGTATTCGGACCGTGAGCCTAGTACAGACCCAACCGTTTATTTGAGAGGCATACTCACCACCATTACGTATCCGACCAAAGGAATAACTAAGTTCGAATACGCTCAAAATACCTATAGCAAGCGATTGGCTGACTTGCGCTCTACTCTAGATAATTCTATCAATCCAGCGAATTATCCTGCCGGCGGAGTGAGAATACGAAGGATTACCAGCTGGTCACCGGACAACCCTGGCCAAAGAACTCAAAAAACGTATTACTACGTAAATGGTAGCTCCTTGGCTGATACAGCTTCTTCGCTTACTTCCGGAGTGTTAGGAGGAAAATCTAGATATTATTTTGTTGGTTACAAGATACCTGCTTACAATGACCCTGACAAAGCTTCTATACAGTCTATATTTTCAATTCAATCCGTTTTACCTGCTTGTGTTAATAGCCATGGAAGCCATATCGGTTACAGTCAAGTAATCGAAAAGAATGCTGACAACAGCTATAAGGTGTCTTATTTCACTAATTTCGACAACGGCAGATTTGATGAAGTAGCAGGTTCTAATAATATTTTGCAAGTCACCCGTATTCCTTACGAAGTATATTCTTCAAATAAGGAAATGCGTGGCAAGCTGTATAAAGAAAACTACTATAGCAGTGCCAGTCAAATGGTAAAATCTCATGATATTGACTACATAAAAGTTGTCAATGGTTTTATTCGTTCAATTAGGGCTTCTGCTTATGGCATTTGCACTCAGAGCGCTGATGTTCGTGTTGCTGAAGGTGTTGCTTATAAGTCATTCCTTTATTCTTATCTTCCTTCTCAAGAGCGAGAAACTACGTATGATATGAATGGGGTAAATGGAATATCATTAAGCAAAAACTACACGTATAATTCGGCCGTTATTTTATTGAAATCAATAAGCAGCTTAGATAGCAAGGGTAATACTATTACTACTAGCTATCAATATCCTGTTGACTTTCTTTATAATAATTCTGGCTCAGTAGCCCCAACTACTGAATTGCAGACATTGCTAACAATGTCATCTCGCAATATTATTGCTACTCCCGTCGAGGTAGTGAGTTTTCGCAATAATCAGGTGATAGGTGCCAAGGTCAATCACTTTCAGAAATTTGGTGATAATATTTTCCCAGGCAGTACCGAAGAATTGGAGATTACTCAACCCATAACAGTGGGCGCTAATAATTCATATATTGATGCTAAAGTGAATCAAGCTACTGGGTCGCTTACATTTGATAGCAGGCTGGTAACAAAACTTACTTTCACTGACTATGATGCCAAAGGCAACGTACTTGGTCTTCGGAAAGAAGGCAATGCACCTACCAGCTACATATGGGGCTACAACTCAACCTTACCTATCGCGCAGGCTGCCAACGCAGCACCCAATGAGATTTATCACAGCAACTTCGAAGAGGATAAAATGGTCGCTACTGCTGCCGCAGATGTGGCGGGCACTTGGTATAGTCCAGGAGGCTATCTAAAGTTTGAGGCTACTACCAGCGACCCTAGTCGTCCGTCCACGCGCAAAGTAGCACATACGGGACGGCTCGCTGGGGCAATGTATACTGGGTACCAAGGCGAGCAGGCACATGCGTTCAGTTCGACCTTAACGATTCCCACACGTAGCAGTAGTCGCCGATATATTCTTTCGGGTTGGGTATACACTAATGGGCCCGCAGCATCCATCTGGTTGTTTCCGAATCTACCCCGCGCGCGAAATACCGACGGTACAATTAACTACTATGACGGGGCTGGTGATTCATCCCGTCCTGACCTCTTTCCCTCCTATGCCAGCACGCAGGTAGATACCAAGCCTGACCAAATAGGGCGGTGGGTATATCTGCAAAAAGAAGTAGAGGTACCGAGCGATGCGACATTACTGACGGTGCGCCTCACGAACTTCCGGAATGGGGCAGGGGCGGCAGCCGCTTCTCTAAATGGCGGAAGCGTGTGGTTTGATGATGTGCGCCTACACCCAGCCGATGCGCAAATGGTGACGTCTACGCATAACCTCCTGACTGGGCCCACAAGCATATCGGACCCCAATAACCAGCCGACTTACTACGAGTATGATGGGCTGCAGCGCCTGCAATTGGTTAAAGACCGTGAGGGGAATGTCATCAAGCACCTGGAATACCACTATCAGCAGTAAACTCATCATTTATTAGCTTACAGTCAAATATTTATGATGCAGACATTTACTTTCGCTCCACGGTGCCTGGTCTTGCTGATGGCTGGCGCCAGGAGGCTCAGTAGCCTAGTTGTCTTTTTGGTCATATTAGCCCACCAAGCGCAGGCGCAGAATACGATTCAGTCCACTAATAATACCTCTCCCTCCGCAACTCCAGTAAGTGGTAGCTCAAGTGAGGAGTACGCCGCGTACGATGCTAACGGCGTGTTTCTACCCCCTATTCCTGGGTCATGGCAGGTTCATTCTATCACAACCGGGAACAACTATAACATAACCCCCACTGGGAATACCTATCCAAACGCGGAGGTTGTTGTAAATGAAGTTGTGTATGGGAATGGGAATGGGAATGGGAATTATAGTTTAGGATATATCTATTGGCAACAACCAGGAGATTACTACCTGAGTTGCGGCACGCAGTCTGGCTATGCTGCTACTATCCAGATACATGTCGTCCAATGTGTATCTAACACTAGTAGAGGCTGGTATGTCTCCTGGGGAGCGGTTGATATTTGCCCGGTTACCAAGCAGGAGCAGCTTGATACCTCAATAGGCTGCTATGGGGACTACTTCAATACGCAGTTCTATCCTGCCTCTCAAGGGCAAGCAAGCCAAGACGTACTCTATAAATTTAAACTGAGCCAAGCTAGTCGTCTAGAAGCTACGACGTGTAATGCGGGACTGGATACGTATCTGCACCTGATACGTGGAGCTAATTCGCAGGACTTGCGTGATGTCATCGCATGGAGTAATAGTGGCTGCTATGGCAATCGGGCGGCCATCAGCCAAGTGCTGCCGGCCGGCGACTATTTCCTGGTCGTAGAAGGCGCGGGTAGCAACGCGGGTAATCTCGCAGTCAACGCCATTATCACACCCCAACTTCCCGCTGCACTGGTTACCATTGCAGCTAATCAGCAGGATGTTACGAATGGGGTGGTGGATATTAGCCCTGGTGGTAGCGTAACACTGACGGCGAGCGGTCTCGTGTTGGATGATGGAACAAGCCCGGTGCTCACTGGTGTCAGTTGGGCACCTAGTACCGGGCTCACCTCCCCGGCTAGCAGTGCTACCGTCACAGTTTCCCCTACCAACACTACCGTGTATACGGTAACGGGTACGTATTGCAATGGGACCTTGGTCGGCTCGGCAACGGTTACCGTACGCGTCATTCGCTCAGACCGTAATTACATTACCACTCGCACGCCACAGGTAGCCGGCCGCAAGAGTGAGCAGGACGTCTACAACCAGTCGCTGGCTCCCGACCAGGTGCAGACGAGTACCCAGTACTTTGATGGGCTCGGCCGGCCGGAACAAACGGTGGTGCAACAGTTTTCACCCGAGTTGCCGAACAACGGCGGTAAAAAGGACTTAGTGACGCCCGTCACCTACGATGCCCTCGGGCGGCCCAGCAAAACCTATCTTCCTTATGTGATGGGTAGCGATGGTCTATTCAAGTTCAACGCGCTCACCGACCAGCAAAACTTTTACGCATCTTCCACTACCGGCGACAATATTGCCAATGATGCCAACCCGTGGGCTATTACCGAGTACGAAGCCTCGCCGCTAAACCGGGTGGTGCGCCAGGGCGCACCGGGTACGGCTTGGCAGCCGGATAATAATCCCGCTACGACTAGCGCAGACCATACCCGTAAGATATCTGAACGCACCAACACTGAGAGGGAAATTCGGCAGTGGGAGGTAGGTAACACGGCGAAAGTGCTTTCCTCCCCGGGCTTTTATAGTGCGGGCCAACTAGCTGTTCTGGAAGGCAAGGATGAGAATGGCAACCTATCTATAGAATACAAGGATATGGAAGGCCACACGGTGGCTAAGAAAGTGCAGGAAGCCCTTACCCTTAGTGCCAACCGGCCAGACACGGAATTTCTTATTACTCAGTACGTGTACGACGACTTCGGACTACTACGAGCCGTCATTCAACCCGAGGGAATGCGCCACCTGCCGCAACCAGCTGGTGTCGGTAATTTAACTCGGGAATACTGGAAGAGTACAGTTTATGGCAGCCCTTATATCCAGGATATCGGCATTGGCACCTTTCCTACGAGCCTAAGTAGTTTAACGTCCTTTGATGCGCCACATGATATAGGAATAGACGACTACGGCCAGCGAGTACGTGGCTACGTGACTGCCCCTCTCACCGGGCCGTACACCTTTTGGATTGCTTCCGACGACCAAGGCGAACTATGGCTCAGCTCTTCTGACAGCCCAGGTGCTAAACGCAAAATAGCTGCCGTGGCCGGCTGGACCCCTTGGCAGGACTGGAACAATGCCAATAATCCTATGCAGCGTTCAGTGCCCATCATGCTGGAAGCTGGCCAGCGGTATTACATCGAGGCGCTACAGAAAGAAGCGGGTGGGGGGGATAATCTATCGGTAGGCTGGCAGCTACCTGGTGGGAATATCAACGATGAGCGGCCCATTCCGGGCAACCGCCTCTCTACCGATGTTATCTGGATGGATGCGGATTTTACAACCAATTACTGCTTCCGCTACGAATACGATGGCCGTCACCGCCTGATTGAAAAGTACGTGCCGGGTGGGGGCACCACCGCCTTCGTTTACGACCGACGCAATCAACTCGTGGGCACTCAAGACCAGCAACAGGGTAATACGGGAGCCTGGACCATCACCAAGTATGATGGCTTGAGTCGGCCAGTACTGACGGCGCAAGCCTCTTTGAACATGAACCGGGCTACGCTACAAGCCACACTGAATGGATTACCTGCTTCAGCACTAGCCTTTGAAAACCGTAGCACTACGGGTTCCGGCTATACACTGAACCAGGCCTATCCCACGCTGGTTGAAGCTGACTTACGGACTATTACGTTTTACGACGACTACAACTATCCGCAGCTTAATAACTTGGCCAATAACAGCTTCACGAGTGAGTTAGGGGTACCCGCTGCACCCAACAATGGAGCGGTAAATCCGGAAAGCCCCACCGATTGGCTGAAAGGGCAGGTAACCGGAAGAATGGAACGGGTACTTACTTCGGGCACGCCGTGGCTGGCTACCAAGCTGTTTTATAACAACCGAAATCAGCCTATTCAGCAGCTTACGCAGCACTTTCCGAGCGGCACGAGCCGCACGACTACCAAACCGGACTTCGTGAGCCGCCCGGTAGCGACGCTGACAACCCAGACATGGAACAGCGCGACGCATTCTGGCCGTACCGACTACCAGTATGACCACGCCGGGCGGGTCATGCGCGTGAAACAGACGATGGATGCAGGGTTGCGCACTGCGCAGCCGGAAGTGATTGTCGCATCGAACCACTACAATCAACTGGGGCAGTTAGATGACAAGATGCTGCACAGCGCTGATAATGGAGCTACGTTTCTGCAATCGGTCGACTATCGCTATAATATCCGGGGCTGGCTGTCCAACATCAATAACCGCAAGCTATCGAACAACCCGAACGATCGCTTCAACGACGCTGACCCTAATAATGATAATTTAGACCCGACTAATCCAAACGCGCCGTTAGTAGACCAAGACCTATTTGGTATGGAATTGATGTACGATGCCAACCGGACTATCCAACTAAACCCGGCGCAGTACAACGGTAATATCTCCGAGGCTATCTGGCGAACACGCAACGCCAATACGGGGCAAAAGCAGCGCGGCTACTCCTACGTTTACGACCCCGCTAACCGTATTATCAAAGCAGATTTCCGCACTTACGATGATAATGCCTCCACCTGGGGACTGGCAGACCTAGTTGATTTCTCGGTGCCAACGGTTGGCTATGATGCTAATGGTAACATTACGCGCATGGAGCGAATGGGCCCTACCTCATCCCCAAGTACTTGGCCGGCGAATTACGGCGAATTAGACCAGCTCTCCTACAGCTATATTGGCAATCGCCTGGTCGGGGTAGATGAAGACGCCCGGCGCGGGATGCCAAGCGGCCTGACGACCGCCGCCACGCATGACTTTGAGGATAACGGCAGCCGCTACTCTACTGGTAACGACGAATACGAGTATGACCTAGCGGGACGGTTGACAAAAGATAAGAATAAGCAGCTAGATGACATCAGCTACAACTACTTAGGTTTGCCGCAGGCGGTACAGTTCCGCAATAGCGCCTCGCTGGGCGGCACGCCCCGGGTGGATTACGTTTACAGCGCAAACGGGCAGAAACTCCGTAAAACCGCGTCCATCAATGGGCAGGTAACCAGCCAGACGGATTACGTGAATGGGTTTGTGTACGAAACGGCCCCTGCCAGCGGTGGCGGGGCGCTAACTACCCAACTCAGCTTTGTGCCCTCGCCGGAAGGGCGAGTTCTATACGTCCCCGGCACGCCTACCTCTACCCAGCCTTATAACTGGAAATACGAATACCATCTTAAAGACCACCTGGGCAACCTGCGCTTTGCCTTCCGGGCCGATAAGGATAACGGTGTAGAAACGCAGATAGTAGCTGGGATGGAGCCCACCAACGCTGCGAAGGAAGAGCAGCAATTCCAGCATGTGGCCGAAACCCGCTTTGCCGACCCAACTCACGCGCGCACGGGTAATTACGTGGCACGCCTCAATGCCCGCAGCGGGCATCGCGATGGCCCAAGCCTCCGGCTCGAAGTAGCGGCTGGTGACAGCATTCGGGCGGAAGTCTACGGGCGCTACGACCGGGAAACGGGCGCTGTTACTTTCTTGCAGCGCGGCGCATTGGTAGCTGGAGCTACCGTAGCCGGTACACCCAAACAGGTAGGTATCGACCAAAAGTACACTACCACTCGCCGCCGCTGGCTACCCTATATCGGGGCTGGTATTGGGATAGTGCCGCAGTTGCTGAAAACCAAAAAGGCCGAGCTGCCCACAGCCTACCTGCGCTACGAACTGTTCAACCGCGATAGCCAACTGGTGGCCACTAAAATACAGGCACTGAAGCGCACGGCTACCGATGAGTGGCAGCAGTTGCGGGCGGGCACCAAGGCCGATAGCGCAGGTTTTGCCCGCGTGAGTCTCGTCAATGAGAGCGGCGTAGCTGCTTACTTCGATGACATGGCCCTACGGGTAGTAGCCCCCAGCCCTATCCAAGAAAACCACTACGACCCGTTCGGGCTGAACCTAGTTGGCATCGAAGATACAGGGATACCTAATTCTAACTTTCAGTATAATGGAAAGGAAAAGCAGAACGATTTTGGCCTAGCGTGGACTGACTACGGCGCTCGCATGTATGATATGCAACTGGGGCGCTGGCATGCTATAGATAGATTCGCTGATAAGTACGCTACTTTATCGCCTTACCAATATGCTGCTAATAATCCATTAGGTAATATCGACATAAACGGAGATTCGCTATGGATTGCTTTTGGCTCAGGAAAGAATGCGCAAAGCCTGCTATATGATAATGGAAATCTTTTTAATAAAGATGGCTCAGCTTATAAAGGTAAAATTAATGGATTCTTAAAAAATGCTTTTAATGCGCTTAACTCAATTAGTAAGTCTAATCAGGGTAGTTCAATGCTAAATGACCTGCAAAGCTCTCTCAATAGCTTTATCATAAAAAGCGGCAAGAGTAGATTTGTAGAATTTGATACTTATAAGTCACATGCAAATGAATGGCAAAACGACCCGACAAGGTCTGCCGGTTTACAAATTCTTGAAAATCTTGGACAAGACTTTCGAGGAGGCTCTGGTGGAACTATTTACTGGAATGATGCTGGAGTAGTTTTGCCTACTACAGCAGGAGGGGTAAATAACCCAGTTACAGATTTAGGCCATGAGATGTTCCACGCTATGGATGCTAATCATGGATTATTAGATGGTAGAGATGAGCGTGGCTACAAGAGAAGCGAATGGCAGGCTGTTTACCGCGAAAACGTGTTGCGAAGTGAGTTGCACCAGCCACTGCGCACAAACTACACTACTGTTTTCGATGACAGTGGTAATTTTGTGAGGGGACAAGGAGCCAGTATGATTACTCCAGCCAATCAACCATTGCTTCCTACATGGTATACCTGGTTTAAATAATTCTATATGTTCAAGCTGTTTTGCATACTTGTAGCCAGCCTATTCGGGTTAGTAAATCTGATAGAGCCTCATCCGTTCAATTGCGGAAAAATTAAACAGGTAATCATTTGGAAGCAGGCTTCTTATTCGTGTCTAATGAAGCTGCCTGTAGGCTATAGATTCTTTACGGTTTCAGGCGGCGAACTTGAAGAAGAACACGAGTTTTTATATCCTGATTCAGCAGTAGTTTATATTACTGATTTTGCCGGAGGTAGTTTTCTTAACTATGCCAATATACAAGCACTGGGTAAAGAAATTAGCTCTAAGCGATTTTCCAGCTCTTTGCCAGGTCTAGATACAGCTTCATCTAAGCCTTTAGTGCTAAACGGTGTTACTAAGACTTCGCGTTATTGGAAAGATATAAAAATAGGTGAATTGAGTATTGGGTATGCCAATGTGCCAGAATCTAGGAAAAGGTGCTTTGACCAAGCACTCAATAGTTTTGTTCAAAAAAAAAATGGAGGGGTCTTAGGAAGTAGACGTAGAATTTAGGGGATGTTGACGAATTTTCTTCAGTAGGATTTTAGACAGGTTCTGGTAGCGATGAAGCGAAATTCACATTCTTTCAGGTGCAGCAGAAAGGTATGCTTATGCACGCCAGCAAACAAGTGGAGGCGACTCTTAGCAAAGCTTCAGAACGACTCAATGCCGTTAATATGGGCTGCGCCCTGCACGAATTCCTCGTGACTGTGGTGGACGCGGTAGTGGCGGTCAAAGCTCACATCCACCAGCCCATCGTAGCCACGCCAGCTATCGGTGTTGACCATCGCAGCCGGGTCAATTTTACCTCGGATGATGCCTTGCAAGTTCTTTTTCGAGCAACCAGACACGATTTCCGTGTACACCTAGCCGCCGCGTTTGAACAGGCATAAAACGATGGTTTTGCTGCCTGCTTCCTAGCCCCGTTTATCGCGTATCCGCCGAGGGCCGAAGTACGACTAGTGCTTAGTCAGGGGAATTAGCTACCCTAATTTTTCGGTAGTGTCGGCTGAGTTTAATGCGGGCCTTGTCAAGGGTAAACTGCCAGTGGGCGGTAGCCTTGCTGGCGTTGCGCTGGGCTACGCAGGCGGCAACCTAGGCCGTGAGTTCGTCCAGGGTGGGGATGCGTTGGTGCAGGTACTGGCGGGCGATAGCCGAGAGTTCGAGTTCGACCATATTGAGCCAGGAGGCGTTTTTGGGCGTGTAGTGCACCTCGAAGCGGGCAGCCAGGGCGCGGGCTTCGGCCGCCTACAGATGCTGGTAAAAGACGGTATCGGTGTGGGTGTTGAGGTTATCCTGCACCAGCACGATTTTCTCGGCCTGCGGGTAGTGGGCAGCCAGTTGCTGCATAAAGCGGCAGCTGGCTGCCCCGGTGCGCCGGGCCGATACCTCGCTAGGCGCTGGCCTGTGCCGGGCTCAAAAGCGGCCAGCAAACAGGCCGTGCCCTGGCGCACGTAGGTGCTGCTTTCGCGCCGGAGCCGCCCGGCCTTGGCTGGTTGCTCGCCCGCAGCCAACTGGGCCGACTGTGGGGGCAGGGGCTCGACGGGCTGGCCGTGGAGTACGCAGGGGCGCTCATCAAAGCAAAGGACAGGAAAGCACGGATTGGGCGGCCGCTCATAGACGGCCAGCATGTCCTCCATCCAGGCCACGAACGCGGCGTTCATCGCGCCCAGGTACCAGTGCTACTTGCGGTGAGGCTGCAACTCATTTTTTTGAGCACTTGGCGCACCATTTCGTGCGAGATAGCCTCGACCAGGGCCAATTCCACCACCTTATCGGCCAGCAGGCGTAGGGTCCAGCGGCTGTGACCTACCGGGGCCGGGGTGCAGGCCAGCGTCGTCAAGGTGGCGCGTTGCGAGCCGCCCACCTGCAGCGGCCCGCCGCTGCGCGGGGCCTCGGCCAGGGCAACTTGCCAACCCGCTGCTTCGTAGCGGCGCCGTAACTGGCTGACCGCTTAGCGGCTCAGGCCAACGGCCAGACCGGCAGCCTGCTGGCCAATGCCGGTGGCCAGCGCCAGCAGCGCCTGGGTACGGCGTACCGCCCGTACGGGGCGACAACCAGTGCGCGTAAATTTTTCGAGGGCGGCTTGGTCAGCCGCTAGCAGGGTAAAGGGCGTAATAGGGCGGGCCATGTGCCCCCAACTCTAAGACCGTTATTTTGTTATCCCATTCGCTTGACGCAGCACTAGTCGAGTTCGAGTGTATCTCTCAACTCAACCAGTGCCGGGTAGAGTTGGTAAAGCCAGCGACGCAAAAGCAGGTATACATCGTTGACGGTACGCACGCTCAAGCCCGTGAGCCGGGCCGCATCGGAAGCCGTCAAGTCTAGGGTAAACAGGCGTAGCAAGTGGTGAAATTTGACCTCCAAAAGTTTGCTGCATTTATACTAAGGATTAACTGGCGGCATAGCAAGAAGTTATGCCCTATTTTCTGATTTCTGCTTCCTAAGCCTCCTACGGATAATTGCGGTTATTAACTGAATTCCTCTCAAGGCTATTTAGTATTACTCAATCCTAATGCCAACAAAATGCAACGTTGATAAAGGGTAAGAAGCAAATTATTGGTTTAAACCAAAAACAAAACAGCCACTCAGATTTGAATCTAAGTGGCTGTTTCTTAATGGTGGGAGATACTGGGTTCGAACCAGTGACCCTCTGCTTGTAAGGCAGATGCTCTGAACCAGCTGAGCTAATCTCCCTTGCTTAGTACCAGGCGGCGTTTGCCGTTTTGGTTTTACAAAGGTGGGGTATTTTTTTGGATTAGCCAAGCCTACGGCTAAAATAAAGCGCCCATTGGGGCCTGTTTGGCTCTTTGCAGCAGGTAAGCTTTTCAGGCTCAGGAATAAAAAATTTGCCAAAAAACTGCAGATTCCGGATTGCCGCAACGTAAGCCGGACACTTGCGTTTAGGCTGGGGCCGGGGGCTGGTGCCCGCAGCCGGCTTTTTACACTCTTTTTTCCTTCTTTCATGGAAACCCAGCTCCTCCAAAACTACTCTGAGCCGGAAAAAACGGCTTACCTCAGCGCCGTGGCGGCTTTGGCCACGGCCGACCGCCAGGCTTCGGCTCCCGAAATCGAGTTTTTGCAGCGCGTGGCGCAGCAGGCGGGCTTGTCGCCGCAGGCCACGCAGCAAGTGTTGCAATCGGCGCAAAACGCAAGTAACCAGTCCATTCAGCAAAACCTGGACGCGCTGAAAGGCAGCGACCTGCGCTTCTCGCTCATCACCGACCTCATCAGCTTTGCCCGCGCCGATGGCGCTTATTCCAACGACGAGGAGGCGATGGTGAGCAAGATGGCCGACTACCTCGGCGTGAACGCCGAACAAAAAGCTACTCTCGAAAACGTGGTGGACCAAGCCGCCAACGTGCCCCACGATGCCCAAGACCCCGGCAAGCAGGGCTTCTTGAGCGGCCTCGGCGACAAGCTCAGCAACGTGGGCATTCCGAAGGGTGCGCTCATGGCCGGCCTGCTAGGCGTAGTAGCGCCCATGGTTATCTCGCGGGTGATGGGCGGTGGCAACTCGGCCGGTACCGGCCAGAGCCAGCCCAGCGGCACGATGGGCGGCCTGCTGGGCGGCTTGCTCGGCGGGGGCCAAGGCGGCGGTAGCAGCATGGGCGGCCTGTTAGGGGGGCTGCTAGGCGGGGGCCTGCTCAGCGGAGTGCTGGGCGGCGGCCACAATACTGGCAACGTACCGCAGCAGGGCTCGATGGGCGGCAGCGGCCTAGGCTCTATTATGTCGGTGCTGGGCGGCCTGGGCGGGCAGCCCAACTCGCAGCCGCGCAGCGCGGGCGGCGGGGGCATCTTCGGCAGCGGCATGGGTAGCCTGCTCGGCGGCCTGTTTGGCGGCCGGCGCTAGGCCCTCCCTCTTTCTAATCAAAAAGGCTGCTTTTCCGAAGCAGCCTTTTCAGTTGGCGGGCGTGCTGCGCTAGCTAGCGGGTGGCACCGGGGCCGGGCAGTAGCTGAAGGTGCCCCCTTCCTTTTCTACCACCTCTACGATGCGGTAATTCAGGTCTTCCTTGGTGTCGAGATACTCGTCGTAGCTGGTGGTTTCGACGAAGTACTGCACGGTTACTTCTTTTCCGTTGGGCGTCAGGGCGTTGAATTTCATTTGCACGTCCTGCGTAACTAATGGATGGGCCTTGATGGCCTCGATGCTGCCCGCGATGATGGCGTGCAGCTGCGTACTGGTCGTTTTCTGGTCGAAGAGCAGCGTAAAGCCCACCCGCCGCGACGTGCGCAGGCTGAGATTGTCCAACGGCTTGTCAATCATGCTTTTGTTAGGCACCGTCAAAAAACTCTTTTCCGCCGTGCGCAGGCGCGTGCTCCGAAAGCCGATTTTCTCGACCGTACCGCTCACGTTGCCCGCCGTCACGAGGTCGCCCACGCCGAAGGGCTGGTCGAGAAAGATGGTAAACGACGCCAGCAGGTTTTCCAGGCTTTCCTTGGCCGCGAACGCCACCGCCAGGCCCCCAATGCCGAGCGTGCCTACGAAGCCTACCACGTTTACGCCAAACACCCGGCCCAGCATCACGAGCACACCCAGGATGATGATGAACACCTTGAGTAGGTCCTTGGCAAAGGGTAAGAACTGATTATCAAGCCGCCGCGAGTTTTCGGTGGCCGTGAGCTCGGCGCGCTGCTTCACTACCAGCAGCAGAAAATCGACCAGCCGCAGCACCACCCACACGATGGTGGCAATGACGCCGAGGTGAAACAGATTGAGCAGCGCTACTTTGGGCCAGGGCTCAACGCCCTTCACTGCCAGCGGCGGCATTGGGTAGCGCAACACGCTGAACGACAGATAAACAGTCAGTAAAAACAGCAGCGCCCGTAGGGGCTGAATCAGCAGGTTGTGCAGCTCCTGTTCGGTTACGCTCCCCGTGTAGCGCCTAGCGAGCCGGAACAGCAGCCGGCTCGACAAGCGGGTGAGCAAGCGGTTGAGAAACAGCCCCACCAGGAAGATAACCACCGCCAGCAGGTAGTCGATGACTTCGTTGCCCAGCACCGAGCGGTGCAGAAAGGAAAATTGCGGGCGGTCCAGAAACGAAAGAATTTCCATTAAGTACAGTAGCCCGCAGGATGCGGGTAGGTTTTCATACGCCAGGCCGTGCAACCCAGTTAGCCAGCCGATGTCTTTATTTATTGAAAGCAAAAAAGAGTTGACGCGGAGGAGTGAGCATAATTGCCGAAAAAATGTGGGAATATGGTAAGGCGTCTTATTCAGGGGCTTATAGATAGAAAAATCGAATAATAAGCTTACTTCATAATTTTTTCTAAACCTTATGAGTAGCTTAGCTGTTAAGGTCTTCTTTACTCAGCGTAGCATGTTGATACATAGCGCCAACCCGTGCGACTAAGTAATTAAGAACTAATTTCTTTACCCTAGCGTACTAGTTGTACCCTAGTTTATTTTACCAATTCTTTTCAATGAAACCATTGCACTCGCGTGTAGAATCGCAACAGCTAGACCGTGCGGCTGCTATGCTCAAGGTGCTGTCTCATCCCAAGCGGTTGGCGATTGTCGACCTTCTGGGCAAGCTCAAAGGCAGCAAAGACCAGCAAATGTCCGTTACGGAAATCTACCAGGCCCTCGACCTGCCGCAGGCCATTGCCTCGCAGCACCTCATTACGCTCAAAGACCGGGGCGTGCTGAAATCCAACAAAATAGGCACCAAAATCTATTACGCGCTGGCCGTGCCGCAGCTCATGAAAGTAATCGACACCCTGGAAGATTATTCAGGTAAACTCTGAGTGCCGGGCTACCCGCTTGCGGGCTGCCGCCACGCGCTTCTATGAAAACGCTTTCTGAATAAAGTACTTGAGCAACCAGACCTCAGAAAAAAAGGGCCGCTGTACAGCGGCCCTTTTCATGTGAGGCGGTAGCCAGCTACTACGCCAGTGCAGGCTGATTTTCCAGGTCGAAAAGCTCGGCGAGCAGCGGCAGCAACTGTTCGGCCTCGTCGCGGCGGCAGGCAGCCTTCAGGTTGAGTACGTGCTGCTTGAGTACCTTTTGCATAAAGGCGCGGGTAGCGTCGTCGAGCAGCTTTACTTCGGCGGGCGTGGCTTTTTTCTGGAAGCGCTCCAGCTCCTGCTGGCGTAGCTGCTCCAGGCCAGCCTTCATGCGCTGGATGAGCGGCGACACCAGCATCTCGCGGCTCCAGTCGGCAAAGTCGGCCAGGCTGCTTTCGATGATGGCGCGCACCTGCGGCACGGCGGCCAGGCGCGCCTCAAGCGCGGCCGAGGCCTTGCTCTCGATGGCGTCGACGTTGTAAACCAGCACGCCGGGTACTTGCTCTACATCGGCCGCCACCGAGCGCGGCACCGAAAGGTCGATAAAAAACTTGTAGCTCAGCACGTCGAGGTGGGCTACCAGCTCGCGGGTGAAGTAGGGCTCGGCGCGGTTGATGGACGAGATGACAACGTCGGCCTCGCGCAAGGCGGTAGTCAGGCTCTCAAAATCAGCTATTTGCAGCTGACCGGGGGCAAACTCGGCAGCCAGCGCTTCGGCGCGGCTGCGGGTACGGTTGCACAGCGTTACGCTGGCGAAGCTTTTGCTGTCGGCGAGGTGGCGGCACACGTCGGTGCCGATTTCGCCCAGGCCCACTACCAGCACGCGCGGGGCGGCCACGTCGGCCGTCAGCTCTTCAACCAACTCCAGGGCGGCGTAGCTCATGCTGGCCGCGCCGTCGCGGAAGCTGGTTTCTTGTTGCACACGCTTGTTGGTGAAGAAGATGCTGTGCAGCAGGCGGTGCAGGAAGGGGCCGGCCACATCGGCATCGGCGGCCCATTGGTAGGCCAGCTTCACCTGGTTGATAATCTGCAAATCGCCGACTACCTGCGCGTCGAGGCCGATGGCTACTTCAAACAAATGGCGCGCGGCAGCTTCCGGGTCGAGGTAGCGGTCGAAGTAAGCGGCGAAGCTCTGGATGTCGACGCGCTGCTTGAGCGCCCCGAGCGCCTGAATGATGGCCGCCGAGTGGTCGACTTCATGGGCGTAGTAAATCTCGGTGCGGTTGCAGGTGCTGAGCACCAGCAAATCGCTGAGGTGCAGCTCGGTGTGTAGCGTTTGTAGAAAGCGGCGACAGGCGGGCTCGTCCAGGGCCAGCAATTCGCGGATAGCGAGCGGGGCCTTTTTGAAGGAAAGACTAACCGCTTTGAAAGGATGGGACATAGCACGGGCCGACCTGGGGCCGGCCTGCAAAATTACGGTATAAATACTAGCATTGGAAACAGCAATACCAAGCCGTGGGTTCGAGCGTATTGGCGTAAATGCAAGCTCCTGGAGAATACAGCCGCAACTTGGAATATTTCTAAATAGCGGGTAGCCATTCCGAACCTGCGCCTCGCCCGACCTTTGCCCTACTTATGTTAACTCCTTTATACGACCAGAAATCCCGGGTAAAGCTGGTGCTGCTGATATTGGCCCTGCTGGTGGGGGTGGTTACGATGCTGTATACCAAGCGGCTGATACAGCGCCTGTCGGAGCGCGAGCAGCAGCAGATAGACTTGTATGCCAAGACGCTGCGCCACATTATTCTCACCGAGGAAAGCTCTACTTTCTTGCTGGAGCAGATTATTGATGCGAATACGACGGTACCGGTTATCCTCACCGATGGCGAAAATATTGTGGATACCCGAAACCTGGGCTTGAGCCCGGGCATAAGCCCTGCCGACTCGGTGCGGCAGGTGCGGGCGCTGTTGCTGGAGATGCAGCAGCGCCATCAGCCCATCGTAATTGAGCTGGGCGGCAACACGCGCAACTATATTTTTTACCAGGATTCGGTGCTGCTGCGCGATTTGCGCACCTACCCGTGGGTGCAGTTGGGGGTCATCGCCTCGCTGGCCGTGATGGCCTATCTGAGCTTCAGCTACTCGCGCCGGGCCGAGCAAAACGGCGTGTGGGTGGGCCTGGCCAAGGAAACGGCCCACCAACTGGGCACGCCGCTCAGCAGCCTAGTAGGCTGGCAAAGCTACCTGCGCGAAAGCGAGCGTTTTCACGGCGAGCCGATAGTGGAGGAGCTGGGCAAGGATATCAGGCGGCTGGAAATCATTACGGAGCGCTTCAGCAACATTGGCTCAGTGCCGGTGCTCAAGGCCGAAAACCTTTACCACACTACCCGTAACGCTATTGCCTACCTCGAAAGCCGGGTATCGCGCAAGGTGAAATTCAGCATCGAAACCGACCTGCCGCTCGATACGCCGGCCTGCCTCAACGTGCCGCTGTTTGACTGGGTGGTGGAAAATATCTGCAAAAACGCCGTGGATGCGATGGATGGGCGCGGCAGCATCACGTTGCACCTGCGCCGTGTGCGCCCCCGCCGCCGCTGGTGGACGCGCCGCCCCGCGCCGCTGCAGGTGGCCATCGACATCACCGACACCGGCAAGGGCATCCCCAAAAACAAGCTCGAAAGCGTCTTTCTGCCTGGCTACACCACCAAAAAGCGCGGCTGGGGCCTAGGGCTGGCGCTGGCTCGCCGCATCATCGAAAACTACCACCAGGGGCGGCTGTTCGTGAAGGCCAGCGAGGTGGGCAGGGGCACCACGTTTCGGTTGGTGCTCAATCAATAGGGTAATTGAGGCAATAAGTAATGGGGGTAATGCTGTTCGTACAATCTGAACAGCATTACCCCCATTACTTATTATCCCAATTGCAGCTACTCCCCAATCACCAACTGTTCGGGCAGGTGCAGCAGGTAGTCGCCGTAGCCACTTTTGCGCAAGGGCTCGGCGATTTTGCGCAGCTGGTCGGCATCGATAAAGCCTTGGCGGTAAGCAGCTTCTTCAATAGAGCCAACCTTGAGGCCCTGGCGCTGCTCCAGCACGCGTACGAATTCGCCAGCTTGCATCAGGCTCTCGAAAGTGCCCGTATCGAGCCAGGCCGTGCCCCGGCCCAGGATGCCGACTTTGAGCTTACCGCGGCGTAGGTATTCGCGGTTCACGTCCGTGATTTCGTATTCGCCGCGCGGGCTGGGCTCCAGGTTTTTGGCGATTTCCACCACGTCGTTGTCGTAGAAATACAGGCCGGGTACGGCGTAGTTGCTCTTGGGCTGCGCGGGCTTTTCCTCAATGCTGAGGGCCACCTTGTTATCATCAAACTCCACCACGCCGTAGCGCTCGGGGTCGTGCACGTGGTAGGCATACACCACGCCGCCGTCGGGGTCGTTGTTCGACTTTAGCAGCGCTTCCAGGCCCTCGCCGTGGAAGATGTTGTCGCCTAGCACCAAGGCTACTTTATCGTCGCCGATAAAGTCGGCACCCAGCACGAAGGCCTGCGCCAGGCCGTTGGGTAGCTCCTGCACCACGTACTGGAAGTTGCAGCCCAGATTTTTACCGTCGCCAAGCAGTTTCTTAAACTGTGCCTGGTCGTGGGGCGTAGTGATGATGAGGATGTCGCGGATACCTGCCGTCATAAGTAGCGACAGCGGGTAGTACACCATCGGCTTGTCGTAGACGGGCATGAGCTGCTTGCTCACGGCCAGGGTCAGCGGGTGCAAACGGGTGCCGGAGCCGCCGGCCAGGATAATGCCTTTCATAAAATTGGATAAAGGAAAAACGGGTCATGCAGAGCGCGGCGAAGCATCTCGCGTGGCGCAG
>CAXYJY010000098.1:0-18769 GCA_964277755.1 uncultured Hymenobacter sp. | reverse complement strand
TGCAAGACAACTTTTATTCGGTGCAGCTGGGGCAGGCCATGCTGCAGGACCTCGACCAGGCCGGCCCCGAGGCGCCGCTGCCTACCGGCCTCGCGCAGTTTGGCGCGCAGCTCGCCAAAGAAGCCACCAACGTAACCGAGCCGGGCGAGCAGCAACTGGTTGATAGCCTGACGCAAAACCTCGCCCGCTACCGCCAGCAGCCCACGCTGGCCGGGCTAACCCAGCTGCGCCGCGCCACGCACCGTATGGTGCAGCTCAACCTACAGGCCATTACCCGCAAAAACGACGCGGCCACCCGCACGGCGGCCGTGGCCAGCCGCTACCTGGCGCTGTGCACCGTGGTAGGGTTGCTGCTGGCCCTCACGCTGGTGCTGAGCGTGCCTGAGGCGGCGGTGGGTGGCCTGCGCAAGCTTTCGGCCAGCATCGACTACGCCGAGCAGAGCGCTTTTAAGGCGTCGATTCCGGTGGAAAGCAGCGATGAGTTTGGGCGCGTGGCGCGGGGCTTCAACCGCCTGCTGACCCAGCTCGATGATTTTCGCCACACCAACCTGGCCGGCATCCTGGCCGAGCGCAACCGGGCCGCCAGCATCGTGCGCACCCTCGACGAGGGCCTGCTGCTACTCGACGAAAACGGCCAGGTGCTGATGGCTAACCCGCTGGCGTGCAGCCTACTGGGCTTGACCGAGCGGCAGGTAATTGGCCGCTCGGCCGACGAGCTGGCCGGGCAGCAGCCCCTGTTGCAGCAACTGCTGGCCTACGCCCGGCAGCCCGCCACGCGCCGCACGGGGGCCCTGCCCTTCACCGTGACGCAGCAGGGCGAGGAAATGCACTACCAACTGGTGGTGCACGATGTGCTGAGCCCGCACCCTACGCTGCACCACCTGGAAGTAACGGGTACCATTCTGGCCCTGCACAACGTGTCGGATTTCACCCGGCGCGACCAAACCAAGTCGCACTTTCTGGCCACCGTGAGCCACGAGCTGCGCACGCCGCTTTCGGCTATTAACTTTCACCTCAAGCTGTTGCAAGACCCGCGCGTGGGCACGCTCACGCCCGAGCAGCAGGAAATAGTAGCCAGCGTGAAGCAGGAAAACCAGCGACTGCTCCAGCTCACCGGCAACCTGCTCGACGTGTCGCGGCTCGAAAGCGAAGCCCTGCCGCTCGATGTCCAGGCGGTAAGCGTCGCCGACCTGATAGACCAGGCCGCTGCTCCCGTGCAAATGCAGCTCACTCCCAGGCAATTGCACCTCGCGGTGCAGCTGCCGCCCGACCTGCCCGCCGTGCGCGCCGACCGCCAAAAGTCGGTGTGGGTGCTGCTCAACCTGCTCACCAACGCCGTGCGCCACTCGCCGGCCCAGGCCACCATCGAGGTGCGGGCGGCCCGCACGCCCAACGGCCGGGCCGTGCGCATCGAGGTGCAAGACCACGGCCCCGGCATCGCGCCCGAAGACCAGGAACGCATTTTTCAACGCTTCACCCAGCTCGCGCCCGCCCCCGATGCGCCCCACCCCGGCAGCGGCCTGGGCCTGAGCATCGGCCGCGAGTTCATCAGCTCGCAGGGCGGCAAGCTGGGGGTCGAAAGCGCGCTGGGCGCGGGTAGCACCTTCTTTTTTACGCTCCCGGTGGCGGAGGAGCTGGCTTAGTTCTCGTTTTCATTTTACCATTTTTATGTCCTCCGTCGCACTTTCCGACTCAAGCATTCACACCCGGCGCATCACGGCGGCGGGCCTGCTGGTCACCCTGGGTATCATCTTTGGCGACATCGGCACCTCGCCGCTGTACGTGTTCAAGTCCATTCTCGGCGACCGGCCCATCAGCGAGCTGCTGGTTTACGGCGGGGTATCGGCCGTGTTCTGGACGCTCACGCTGCAAACCAGTATCAAATACATCTGGCTGACGCTGGAGGCCGACAACCACGGCGAGGGCGGCATTTTCTCGCTCTATTCGCTGGTGCGGCGGCGTGGCAAGTGGCTGATGTGGCCGGCCATCATCGGGGCGGGCACGCTGCTGGCCGATGGCATCATCACGCCGCCCATCTCGGTGTCATCGGCCATCGAGGGGCTTAAGATATTAGACCCCAGTTTGTCCGAAACCTACATTATTGGGGTCGTGGTGCTTATTATCACGCTGCTGTTCGGCTTTCAGCAGTTTGGTACCAAGGTGGTAGGCGCGTCCTTCGGGCCGATTATGCTGCTGTGGTTTACTACCATCGGCACGCTGGGTTTAGTGCAGGTAGCGCATCACCCCGGCATTTTAGCGGCTCTTAATCCACTCTACGCCATTAAGTTGCTGACGGTGTACCCCAAGGGCTTCTGGCTGCTGGGCGCGGTTTTCCTCTGCACTACCGGGGCCGAGGCGCTGTACTCCGACCTGGGCCACTGCGGCCGCAAGAATATCCGGGTGTCCTGGATTTTGGTGAAGACCGCGCTGGTGCTCAACTATTCCGGGCAGGCCGCCTGGGCCATGCAGTTTGTGGGCAAGCCCCTGGGCGGCGACCAGAATCCCTTCTTCCTGATTGCGCCGACCTGGGCCGTGCTACCGCTGATTCTGCTGGCCACGATGGCCACCATCATCGCCTCGCAGGCGCTTATTTCCGGCTCGTACACGCTTATCTCCGAAGCTGTTAGCCTCAATTTCTGGCCCAAAGTCCGCATCCTGTTCCCCACCGACCAGCGCGGCCAGATTTACGTGCCCAGCATCAACTGGATGCTGTGGGGCGGCTGCGTGGCCGTGCAGCTCTGGTTCAAAACCTCGTCAAACATGGAGGCCGCCTACGGTTTCTCCATCACCGTGGCCATGATTACGACCAGCATCCTGCTCTCGCAGTATTTGCGCGGGGTGCGGCACTGGGCGCTGCCGCTGGTGGGGCTCATCATGCTGGTATTCCTGACGGTGGAGCTGTCGTTTTTGATTGCCAACATCACCAAGCTGCTCAACCGCCTCGGCATCCTGGTTTTCGAGTGGGCGCTGATTCTCAGCATGTGGGTGGGCTACAAGGGCCGCCAGATTAAGAACCGCTACCTCGACATGACCACCTGGGGCGACAACCTGGCGATGCTGCAAGAGCTGAGCCAGGACGAAACGGTGAACAAGTACGCCTCCAACCTCGTGTACCTCACCCGCAGCAAGGATGCCAAGCGCATCGAGTCGCGCATTCTCTACTCCATCCTGCGCAAAAAGCCCAAGCGCGCCGACCACTACTGGTTTCTGAATATCAGCCTGCTCAACGAGCCCTTCGGGATGCGCTACACCCTCGAAACGCTGGTGCCCGATGTGGCTTACAAAATCAATTTCCAGCTCGGTTTCCGCATTCAGCCGCGCATCAACCTGCTCTTCCGCCGGGTGCTCGAAGACATGGGCAAGCAGGGCGAAATCGACATTACCTCGCGCTACGCCACGCTGCAAAAGCGCAACCTGCCCGGCGATTTCCGCTTTGTAGTGCTCGACAAAGTGCTCAGCTTCGACAACCAGCTATCCTTCATGGAGGGCTTTATCTTAAAAGCCTATTTCTTCATCAACCGGCTGGCCATCAGCGACCAGCAGGCCTTTGGCCTCGATACCAGCGACGTAACCGTGGAGAACGTGCCGCTCACCATCCAGCCCTACCGCCAGCTCGATTTGCAGCGCGTGGCGCTTGATAGCCAAGCGGTGCCGGCCACCGCCGAGCTGCTGGCGCACTAAGGCCGCATTATGGTGAGCTGCTTTGCATTCGCGTAAGTTTACGGCCGCCTCGGGAAACCGGGGCGGCCGTTTTTAGCGATATTCAGTAGTTTAAGTTTAATAGCTACTCACCGCGCCAAACTGATAAGTTTCCACAACGCCAATGAGATTTATCCCACCATATTACGTCCGGCAATCCTTCATGAATCGGTTGCTTCTGTAGATATGGTTCGGCATCCTTTTTACGCCATTGAGATATTAGACATGCAACGCGAGTGGGGCGGCTTTGCTTTTTATCGTTGAGTTCAGGTAGCGAATAATGGATAAGATAATGCTCTGCTAAGCCGAGGGTTTTTGAATCACAAGGGGTAGGATATTGTATGTAGCCAATCCATATTTCAACTGTATCCAAGCGGATATTGGCTTTGTTAGGGCTCCTCTTGTGTTCAGAAACTCGCTGATGAGCAGTTCTTTTAGTAAGGCCTATGTAAAGTATCCTAACCTTACGGCCGTGCTTTTTCTTTCCAGCTATTAAATATACAACGTTAGGTTCATCATCCTTAACGAGTTCATCAAGCGTAAAAGGGCCCAGCCAACTTACTACAATGGAATTGATTGGCTCAAAAACAGGCATTTATTAAAGAGTGTTGTTTGTTTTAAAATCAAATATAGAAAGATAACCCAAGCAATGGGCTTATTCATTTCATGTTTATGACCTTTGCCGACCTCGACAACCAACTGCTGCTGCAAGGTTTGGCGCTGGCCCGGCTCACGGAAGAGGAGTTTTACGACCTCTGCCAGCATAATGAGTTGTTGAGATTGGAGCGGACCGCTGACCGTGGCTTACTCATCATGCCGCCACGAGGCGCGGAATTTAGCCGCACGCTAGCTGAATTAAGCGCACAGCTTATGCTTTGGAATCGCCAGCACCAACTAGGCTACGTCTATGAATCATCGGCCGGCTTCACGCTGCCAGATGGCTCGGTGCGCTCGCCCGATGCGGCGTGGCTGAGCAAGGAAAAATTTGAGCAACTGACCGAGGCCCAGCGGCAGAAGTTTCCGCCGGTGTGCCCCGAGTTTGTGGTGGAAGTGCGTTCGCCTTCCGATGGCCTGGCTATGCTGCGCCGCAAGATGGAAGACTACTTGGCCAATGGCGTTCAGCTGGGTTTCCTACTTGACCCAACCGCCCAAACGGCCACCGTCTACCGGCCCGAGCAGGCACCAGAAGAATTCACCAGCTTTGAGTAGGAGTTGAGCGGTGAGCCAGTGCTGCCGGGCTTTATGTTGGATTTGAAGCCATTACGATAGATAAGCGTTTCAACCAAAAAGGGACGCGTAGCAATTGCTACGCGCCCCTTTTTGGTTAGAAGACCTCTGAATTTCCTACCGTGCGCCCGTGCCGCTCGGCTGCGCCAGCACCTGCCCCAGCGGCACCGGCTGCCCAAAATCGGGGGTGCCATCGGCGCGCCAGGTGAAGGGCTGCATGCGCGGCGAGCGGAAGCGGCCGCAGCCCTGGCCGGGCGCGTCGTTGGCGTGGTAGAGCAGCCAGCTTTCCTTGCCATCGGGCGAGGTGAAAAAGGAGTTGTGGCCCGGCGCGTACACCTTGTTCCTGGCCGACTGCTGAAAAACCGGCGTCGGGCTTTTCGTCCACGACTTGGGGTCGAGCAGGTTGCTGCTGGCCGAGGCCGTGAGCATTCCCAGCGCATAAAAATCAGTCCAGCAGCCGCTGGCCGAGTACACCAGGAACAGCTTATCGCCGTGGCGCAGCACTTCGGGGCCTTCGTTGACATCGACGTGGGGCGGGTTGCTGGTGCTGCCGAGGTCGCCGTTGCGCTCCCAGTCGTAGGTAGGGGTCGAGACCAGCACGCGGGGGCCGGCCAGTGTCCAGGGGTTTTTCATGGGAGCCAGGTAGATGTTCTGGCGGCCGTTGGTGGCTCCTTCCCAGCCCGACCAGATAAAGTACAGCTGGCCTTGGTGCTCAAACACCGACCCGTCGATGGCCCAGCGGTCGGCGGCCGGGTCGGCGAGCTGGCCGCGGTCGAGCCAGGTGCCTTGCAGCGGGTCGGGCGAGCTGTTTTCGAGCACCCACACGCGGTGGTCTTCGTTGCGGCCGGCGTCGGCCGAGTAGTAGAGGTACCACTTGCCGCGCAGGTAGTGCAGTTCGGGGGCCCAGATTTCGCGACTGTTGGGGCCGGTGGCGGGCGGCGTCCAGACTACTTTTTTCTCGGCTGTTGCCAGCTCGGCCAGGCGTTTGGTCTTCCAGAGCGTGAGGTTGCCGCCCGTGGTGTGGGTGTAGTAGTAATAGCCGTCGTGGTACACCGTCCACGGGTCAGCCCCCGAGGGTAGTAGCGGGTTGGTGAAGGTGGCTGGGGCGGCCGAGGCGGTGGCCGCCGGGGGCGGGCTGCCGGGCGGGCGGGCGCAACCGCCCAGCAGCGCCAGCCCCAGCAGTAAGGTGCAGGAAATACGCATAGCAAGCTACTATTTGCTGGTGAGCTTCTTAATCAGCTCCGTCTCGTCCTGGTGGTAGGGCGTGCCGTCTTTGCGGAATACCTCGTGAAACCACTCCGTGGGCTCCGAGCCATCGGCCAACGGGGTATCCCAGGCGTACTTGGTGTTGGTTTTACCATCGACCAAGCCCCAATTGATGGCCGCTACGCGGTACTTCTTTAGCAAGGGCAAAATGCTGACGAAGCGCGAGTTGCGCGGCCGGGCCATGTACTCGGTGCAAAGCAGCGGCCGGCCGTGGCTAGCCAGCAGCTCGATGATGCGCTGGTGCGAGGCCGTTTCGTCGTAGCAGTGGTAGGTAATCACATCAGAGTGCAACGCCTGGAAGGCGTTCAGCTCCAGAAAGCCCCAGTTCCAGAGGCCGGCGCTCAGGGGCTGGTCGGGGCGCACGGCCTCGGCCCAGGCAAATACGTTGCGCAGCAGCGGCAGCGAGGCGGTGCCCTTGTTACTGTTGCCGGGCTCGTTGTACAAGTCCCAGAGCAAGATGCGCTTATCGTGGGCGAAGCTCGTGAGCACGTCGGTCACGTAGGGCCGCAACTGCATAAAGGTGGCCGAGTCGCGTGAGGCCGGGTCGCCGGGGTCTTGCGCCCAGCCCGAGTTGTGAACGCCGGTTTTGGGCGCGGGCTGGGGGCCGGCGTGCGGGTCCTTGTTCCAGCAATCATCGAAGAACACGAAGATGGTCTGGATGTGGTGCTTGTCGGCGATGGCCAGGTAGTCGCCCACGCGCTTCTTGAAGCCGGCCGGGTCTTCCTTCCAGGCCAGGCTGTGCAGGAAAACCCGCATGGTATTGAAGCCGATGCCTTCGGCCCAACCTAGCTCTCGGTCAATTGTTTGCAGGTCGAAAGTAGCCGCCTGCCACATCTCCAGCTGGTTGATGGCCGTGCTCGGGGTGAAGTTGGCCCCCGTGGGCCAGGGGTGGGCCTGGTACCAGGCGTTGGCCTTGGCGGCGGACCAGCGGGTGGCCGGGGCGGTAGCGGCGGCGGGGCCCTTGGTTTTGGTTTTTACCTTCTGGGCCTGGGCGGCCGGGGTGCCAAGCAGCGCCAGGCCGAGCAGCAGGAGCGAGAGTTTCTTCATAAAAAGGAAAAGGGTGGGAATAGTCGCTAAAGTAAGCGGAGAAAAATGCGCCTTTAGACCGTCATGCTGAGCGCAGCGAAGCATCTCTGCCGCTTCGTTGAGTAGCACAAACCGTACAGTAGAGATGCTTCGCTGCGCTCAGCATGACGGTTTCGGCCCCTGGCGCAACGACGACGCCCGCACGCACAGCTCGGGCTGCAAGAGCAGGTGGCGGGGCGCAGAGTGCAAATCGTGCTCGTCCATGAGCTGCAAGAGCAGGCGCGTGGCCGAGCGGCCCATCAGCTCGCAGTGCTGGTCGAGGGTGGTGAGCATGGGCGTGGTGAGCCGCGAAAACAGCTCGTTGCTAAAGCCCACCAGCCCAATGTCCTGCGGCACGCGCAGGCCCCGCTCACCGAGCACGGCCAGCGCCCCGGCCACCGTGAAATCGCTGGACGAGAACACGGCATCCGGCGGCTGGGGCAACGCCAGCAGCTGGCGCATGGCCACGTCGCCGTCGGCCATCGTCATGTCGCCTTCGATAATCAGCTCTTCCTCAATAGATAGGCTGGCCTCGCGCAGGGCGTCTTCGTAGCCCAGGCGGCGCAGCTTGTAGATGTTGAGGTGTTGCGGCCCGCCCAGGTGCGCGATGCGGCGGTAGCCCTGCGCCAGCAGGTGCCGGGTGGCCTGGTAGCCGCCGGCGCGGTCGTCAATGACCACCGCGTTCACCTGGTGGCCTTCCAGGATGCGGTCGAAAAAGACTAGCGGAATGTCGCGCCGGCGCACCTTCTCGAAGTGCTGAAACTCGCGGGTAGTGCGCGAAATAGAGGCCATAATACCCTCGACCTGGGCGTTCATGAGGGTTTCCAGATTTTCGCGCTCGTGCGCCACGTCTTCGTTCGACTGGCAGATGAGCACGTGGTAGCCGGCCTTGCTGGCGGCGGCCTCGATGCCCTTTACCACCTGCGAGAAGAAGTTGCCGTCGATGTGCGGCACCACCACGCCCAGCAGGCGGCTGCGGCCCCGGCGCAGGCCGGCCGCCAGGTGGTTGGGCTGGTAGCCCAGCTCCTTGGCCAGCGCCGCCACCCGCTTCACCGTGGCCTCGCTGATGGCGCTGTGGCCGTTGAGCGCGCGCGATACCGTCGAAACCGAGACGTTGAGCTGCTGAGCCAGGTCGGTGAGGGAAGCGCGTTTTTTGGCCACGAAAAGGGAGATGTAAGAAAAGCTGAACCGCCTGGCCCAGGGCAAAAGTAGGGACTTCTCCAAGCGAAAGCTGCACTATAAACCGCAATTAAAATAGCAGGCCGATGAGCTCAAACGCCAGCGCGCATCAGCTTGCTACCTAAGTTTGTGACCGAAATAAACGCTACTGATTAACCTGCTCAAACCGCTCGAAGGTGGCCATACCGGCCGGCCCCTGGGCCACCACGCCCACGCGCACGCCCCGGTCCCAGGGCGGCAGAAACTGGCCGTCGGCGGCATCGGGCAGTAGGCTGGCCCAGGTGCGGCCATCGGCGCTCCAGGCGAAGGCGTAGCGGCTGCCGGCCTGGGCTTGCACGCGCAGGTGCAGGGGGCGGGCGGTGGGGGCGGGCAGGCTGGTTTCGGCCAGCACGCGGGTTTTGCCGTCGCGGCGCTCCAGCAGCTGAAGCTGGGTGGCGCTGGCCACCAGGCGCAGCGAGTTGTTGGGGTCGCCGAGGGCGGCCAGGCCGGCTGTGGTGCCAGCGGGCAGGGCGGCGGGGTTGAGTAGAGTAGTAGTAGCCACGTAGTTGGCGGCCAAGGTGGGGCGGCCCAGCTCGGCCCCACCGCGCTCGGGCCGGGCGGTGAGCTGAAGCTGCCCGTCGGCCAGCGCAAACTGCGGCTTGTCCTCGACGGGCCATTCCCAGGCGGCGGCCAGCGCGGGGGCCGCAAACTCGTCGACCACGCGGCCGGGCGCGGGGGCCGGGGCGGCGGGGGGGGGGTGGTTGTTCAAAAACCGGGGCCAGCCGCTGGCCGTCCACTCAAATTCGCTTAGCACGCCCTGCCGGCCCACGTATTGGAAGCTGCCGGTTTGGTAGGCGTGGTGCAGCAGGTACCAGTGTCCGTTGCGCTCGATGGCGGTGCCGTGGCCGGGGCAGGTCCAGGTATCGTTTTTGGTCAGGATGGGGTTCTGGTCGTACTTCTCCCAGGGGCCGAGCAGGTTTTTGGCGCGGGCCACGCCGGTGGCGTAGGTGCAGCCGGCCCCGCAGCAGCCATTAGCGGCGTAGAATAGGTAGAAATACCCGCCGTGGCGCACCACGCTGGGGCCTTCCACGAGGTTGCCTTCCCAGGCGGCGGTGTTGCGGAAAAGCTCGGTTTTTTCGCCCACCAGCGCCGTGCGCCCGGCATTGAGGCGCTGCGCCCAGATGGGTGTGGGGCGGTTCTGGCTGTTGCCGTCTTCCTTCCAGAGCAGGTACATCTGGCCGTTTTCATCGGCCACTGGAAAGCCGTCGATGGAGCCGTCGGGCTGGCCCACCAGCGGGCCGTGGTCGCGGTAGGGGCCTTCGGGGCGGTCGGCGCTGGCCACGCCCACGGCCAGGTTGCCGCCGCGCTGGTGCGCCGTGTAATACACGTAAGTGCGGCCGTCTTTTTCCTGCGTAATCTCGGGGGCCCAGAAGTAGTAATCGGCCCAGGCCGGCCGCTCGCCCGGAAACACGTGCCCTACTAGCGTCCAATGCTGCAAGTCATCCGACTTGAGCAGCGGAAACGTCGGCCCCCAGTTGGAGCTGGTGGCCGTGGCCCAGTAGGTGTTGCCGATGCGCGTTACCGAGGGGTCGGGGTAGTCGCCGGCCAGCACGGGGTTGGCGATGGGCGTGAGGGCGGCGGGCGCGGTTTTGTGGGTTTTAAGCTTGGTCTTGACTTTGGCCGGGGCTTGGCTGTGGGCTAGCAGCGGGGTAGCGGCTAGTAGCGCCAGCGCGGCCAGCGAGCGGTAGAAGTGCGGTTTTGGCATAGAAAAAGAGATTAGCAAAACGGCCTGCTCGGGGCAGGCCGTCGAATATAGAGTAGCCGTTGCGGGCAGGAACCAAGGCTGTCATTGCGAGCGCAGCGAAGCAATCGCACCTGTTCAGCCGCGCCGCTCGGGCACCCGTCCTGATGCGATTGCTTCGCTGCGCTCGCAATGACAGGCGGTTTTCAGCGCGGCCCGCCCGCTACTCGCCGCTCGGCCGCGTAATGGCCGTACCAATCGCCACCGGCGTGCCGAAGTTGGGCGTGCCGTCGGCGTTCCAGGTAAACTGCTGCATCCGCGGGTTGCGCGGGCTGCCGCAGCCTTCGTTGGGATTGCTGTTGGCGTGGTAGATAAGCCAGCTTTGGGTGCCGTCTTTCGAAGTGAAGAAGCCGTTGTGGCCGGGGCCGTAGGCGCGGTTGGCCGGGTTTTTTACAAATACCGGCGTCTGCGACTTGGTCCAGGAGGCGGCTAGGAGTGGGTTGGTGCCGGTGAGCGTGAGCATGCCAAGGGCGTAGTCGTCGGAGCTGCAATGGCTGGCTGAATACACCAAAAAGGTCTTCCCATTGCGCTGCAAAATCTCTGGCCCTTCGTTCACTTTCGGCGCGCCGTTCAGCTCCCAACCTAGCTCGGGCTTGGTGAGCAGCGTGCGCGGGCCGGTGAGCGTCCAGGGGTTGCTCATGGCCGCGATGTAGATGTTCTGCTGGTCAGAATTAGGCTCCTGGCCCGACCATACCGCGTAGCGTTGGCCAGCCACTTCCAGCACCGTCATGTCAATCGACCAGAAATCCTGGTTCGGGACCGACATCCGGCCCTTGTCGGTCCAGGTGCCGGTGGTGGGGTCGGCGCTGGCGTTTTCGAGTACCCACGAGCGCTGGCCGCCGCAGCAGTTTTGGTTGGCGGGGCCGGCGGTGTAGTAGATGTACCACTTGCCATCGAGGTAGTGCAGCTCGGGCGCCCACACGTTGTTGGTGTTGCTGGCATTGGCCGGGGGCGCCCACACGGTGTAGGACACGGCCGAGCCCAATTCCGACATTTTCGCGGTTTTGCGCAGGGTTACGTTATTGCCGGTGGTGGAAGTGTAGTAGTAAAAGCCGCCCCTTTCTATCACCCACGGGTCGGGCCCCGAGCTCAGCAGCGGGTTGGTGAAGGTGGTGGTGACGGGCGTAGGCGGCGTAACGCCGCCACCGCTGCCGCCGCCCGAGTCGCTGCCGCACGAGAGCAGCCCGAGCAGTAGCAGCGGCGCGAAGCGCCGCGCGGGGTGAGAAAAGGAAAAGCGCATAGGAATGAATAAGTAGGTGAGTAGCTGAGCCTACGTCCGTCATGCTGAGCGGAGCGCAGCGGAGTCGAAGCATCTCTGCCGCTTCATTGTTAGCGTCAGGAGTTAGTATTGAGATAGAGATGCTTCGACTCCGCTACGCTGCGCTCAGCATGACGAGTGTAACCCTCAGCATGACGGATGGGTGCAACCTAATAACCCGGATTCTGCTGCAAGCGCAGCAAGTCCACGTCGGCCTGCGGCAGTGGCAGCAGGCGCGACTTGCCCACCACGAAAGTGCTGAACTGCGCGTCGCGGTTTTTGAGCTGGTCTACCGTGGTCTGGTTGTCAAGCAAACCCCAGCGCTGCAAGTCAAACCAGCGCACGCCCTCGCCGGCCAACTCGGTAGCGCGCTCGTGCATAAGCTGAGTGCGCAGAGTGGCCTGCGTGAAGCTGCCCGCCGCCAACGCCGGCAAGCTCACGCTGGCGCGCTGGCGCACCTGGTTGATGAGCGGCACGGCCGCCGCCGTTTGGCCCTGCTCGTTCAGGGCTTCGGCTTGCAGCAGCAGGATGTCGGCGTAGCGCATCACGCGCTGGTTGATGGGCGAGTCGAAGTCCTCGAAGGCGCGGTAGTAGTCGGTCTGGTATTTGCGCCAGTACACGCGGGCTTTGTTGGTGGCGTTGGCGTTGTAGCGGGTCAAAAAGCCCACGCCGTAGGCCAGCGTATCGCCGTCCAGCGGCAGCGCGGTCGGAAACTGCGCCTGGTCTTTGCGGTTGTAAAACACCGTGGCCGCCAGGCGCGGGTCGCGCCGGCCGGTGGTCGTGCCTTCCTGCAAAAACTCGCGCACCAGCCAGGGCCGCACTTCGCCGTCGTTGAAGCCGAAGCCCGGCACGCCCCAGAACTGCGAGCGCTGCCCGCCCTGCGACGAGGTAGCGTCAGGACCGCCGCCCGCGTCGTTGCCGCCCTTCTTCTCATCCGAAAACTGCACCTCAAAAATCGACTCCGAGTTGTTTTCCGAGGTGTGGCGGAAGTTATCGGTGTAGTTGTTCGTCAGGCTGTACTTGCCCGAGTTGATGACCAGCGCAAACTGCGCCTGGGCGTCGGCCCAGCGCTTGTTTTGCAGGTAGGCCTTGCCCAGCAGCGCTTGCGCGGCCCCCTGGGTGGCGCGGCCCACATCGGCCGAGCCATAGGTGCCCGCCAGCGGCAGGTCGGGCGCGGCCTCCTGCAAGTCCTTGTACACCTGCGCCCACACGTCGGCCTCCTTGCCCTGCGGAATGGCTTGGTTGAGCTCGGTGGTGTAGGCCAGCGCCAGCGGCACGTTGCCATAGAGCGAGGCCAGGTTGAAGTACGACAGCGCCCGCAGAAACTTGGCCTCGGCAATGATGCGCTTTTGCAGCGTGGCGTCCATCTGAATGGCGGGCACCTTGTCAATCACCTGGTTGCAGCGAAAAATGGTGCGGTAGTGGTCGCGCCAGATGTTGTTCGACACCTCGAAGTTGTAGTTCTGCTGCACAAAGCGCGTGAAGTCGGCCAGCTCGCCCCAGGGGCTTTGGCTCCAGCCGATGTCATCGCGCAGGTCGAAGGCAAAATTGAGCCAGCGCCGGTACATGCCCAGGCCCTGCAAGCCCGCGTAGCAGGCCGTGGAGGCCCGCACGGCATCGTCGCTGGTTTTCCACGATGACTCCACGGTGGGCAGGTTGGGGTTTACCTGGTCCAGGATATTTTTTTCGCAGCCGCTGGCGCTCAGCAACAGTGTGCCCGCCAGCCCCAGCCGGGTGATAAGAGAAGCTTTCATTATAAGCAGTAGAAACGGGTGGGGAAAAGACTAGAAGCCGGCCTGAATGCCCAGCGTAAACGAGCGCAGGTTGGGGTAGGAGCCCGTGTCGACGCCCCGCGCCAACGCGCCCTGGCCCACGGTCTCAGGGTCGTAGCCCGAGTACTTCGTCACGGTAAACACGTTCTGCCCCGTCAGGAAAATGCGCAGCGAGTTGAGGTACTTCGAGCGGTCGAGCAGGTCTTTGGGCAGCGAGTAGCCGAGTTGCACGTTTTTGAGGCGCAGGTACGAGCCGCTTTCCAGCCAGCGCGTGCTGGCGTAGCGGTCGTTGTTGCCGGGCGCGATGCCCGCGTTGCCGCCCGCGATGAGGGCGCGCGGCGTGGTCGTGGAGGGGTTCTGGGGCGTCCAGGGGCTGAAGTCGGCGCGGTGGTTGTTGTTGTCGTCGGTGCGCTCCAGCCAGTATTTGCTTTCGTTGAACACGTCGTTGCCCTGCACGCCCTGGAAGAAAGCCGCTAGGTCGAAGCCGCCGTAGCTGGCCGTCAAATTCAGGCCGTACTGGATTTTGGGGAATATCCGGCCCACGTGCACCCGGTCTTTGTCGTCGATGGTCCCGTCGCCATTGTTATCCTTGTAGCGCACGTCGCCGGCCTGCAAGCCCGCCGGAATCTGGTCGCCGGTCTGGTAAATGCCGTCGAACTGGTACAAATAAAACGAGCCGATTTCGTAGCCTACCTCGGTGCGCGTGGTGGAGCCGGGGCCGCCGAGCAGAAAGTTGGTAGTCGAGCCCTCAATGGCCCCCTCGTTCAGGTTGATGACCTTGTTGGTAAGGGTCGTGAGGTTGGCCGTGGCGCTGTATTTGAAGGCCTTGCGGTCGTCGGCGTAGCCGGCTTTAAACTCAAAGCCCCGGTTTTCGAGCAAGCCCAGGTTTTGGTAGGGCACGGCCCCTGCATTGCCGTAGGCATCGGGCAGATAGGGCGAAATCAGCGCCCGCGCCGTGCGCGAGATGTAGTAGTCGGCCGACAGCGAAAAGCGGTTTTCCAGCAAGGCCAAATCGAAGCCGTAGTTCTGGGTGCGGCGCTCTTCCCAGCGAATATTGCTGGCGTAAGTAGTCTGGATAGCCCCGTTCTGAATGACCTGGCTGGTGCCCAGCACGTAATTGGCGTTGGTGTTCAGCGCGCCCTGGAACAGGTACGAGCCGCCGTAAGCGCCGCTCAGGTACTGGTTGCCGAGGCTGCCGTAGCTGGCCCGCAGCTTCAGGTCGCTGATGGCCGTCACGTTTTCCATAAAGCGCTCCTTCGAGACGCGCCAGCCCACCGAGCCGGCCCCGAAGTTGCCCCACTTGCGGTCGGGCGCAAACAGCGACGAGCCATCGCGCCGAAACGCCCCCGTCACCAGAAAGCGGCGGTCGTAGTCGTAGGTAGCCTGGCCAAAAAATGACTCCTTGCCCTGCACATACGACGAGCCAATGGCCTGCGGCGTCTGCGAGCCCGCATCGAGCGCCCAGTAGTACACCGGCCCGGTGCCGTAGCCAAAGTTAACGCCCCGCGTAAACTCGAAGCTGCGGCGCTGGCGGCTGTAGCCGGCCACGGCCGTCACGTTGTGCTGGCCAAAGCTCTTGTCGAAAGTCAGCGTGTTCTCAACCTGGCCAAACACCTCATTGCCCTGGTCGTCACCGTAGTACGAGGGGGTAGTAGCGTCGTTGCGCCGCCAGATGCCGTACTGGCGCTTCTGCTGGTCGCGGAAGCCGTGGTACTCCAGCCCCAGGTTGAGGCGGTAGCGCAGAAAGTCGAAAAGCTGCACCTCGGCGTAGGCGTTGCCCAAGATGCGGTTGTTGGTGCTGGTGCTGTTCAGCAGGTTTTGCAGCGCGATGGGGTTGGTACCGAAGGTGATGGCGTTGTTGTTGCCGATGCCGTAGCCGCCGGGCGTCGTCGCGTCGTACACCGGTATCACGGGCAGCATCCGCAGCACGTCCACGAAGGGCGTGCCGTTCACGTAGGTTTGGTTGGCGCGCACGAGTTGTAAGTTCTCGCCCACCCGCAGGCGGCCCCGGTTGAAGCCCGTGTTCACCCGCGCCGTAAAGCGCTCAAACTTGGGCCCCACCACCGTGCCATCCTGCTTGAAGTAGCCGCCCGAGATGTTGTAGTTCGAGTTTTCGCCGCCGCCCGAAAACCCCAGGTTGTAGTCCTGCACCGAGCCCTGCTTGAAAAACTCTTTTTGCCAGTCGGTGTCGATGCCCGCCGGCAGGTTGGCCGCGTAGGGCTGGCGCGGCTGGCCCGCGTTGTCGTAGGCCTGGTTGTTGACGGCGGCCCACTGCGCGGCGTTGGCCAGGTCGAGGCGCTTCACCAGGTTTTGGATGCCGGCACTGGCGCTGAAGTTGATGGCCGCCTTGCCGTTGCGGCCCTTTTTGGTGGTGATGATAATAACGCCGTTGGCCCCTGAGTTGCCGTAGGGCGCGAGCGACGCCGCATCCTTGAGCACCTGCACCGACTCGATGTCGGCGGGGTTCACGTCGCGGCCCGCGCTGCTGGTGGGCTCTATCCACAGCCCGTCTACCACGTACAGCGGCGCGCTGCTGCTGCCGCCCAGCGAGCCCAGGCCCCGAATCACGACCACCGGCCCCTGGCCCGGCGCCCCCGAGTTGGTAACCTGCACGCCCGGAATACGCCCCTGAATAGCCTCGGCCGTGGAGGCCACCGGCGCGCGTCGCACCTCCGTGGCGCTCAGTGTCGATACCGCGCCAGTCACGTTCTGGCGCTCCTGCGTGAGGTAGCCCACCACCACGGTTTCGCTTAGCTGCTGGCTGTCAGCCGCTAGCTGCACGCTCAACGTAGTCTGGTTGTTGACGGCTAGTTCCTGCGTGGCGTAGCCAATCGAGGAGATAATAAGCGTAGCGTCGGCCGGCGCATCCAATGTGAAATTGCCGTTGACATCGGTGGTCGTGCCCTGGGTGCCGTTTTTCACGCGCACCGTCACGCCGGGCAGGCCCTCGCCCTTGGCATCGGTGATGCGGCCCGTGATGGGCGCGGTGGGGTGGCGGTAGGGGGCGTAGGTGCGGGGCGCGGCTGCCGGGGCGGCCGTGGCCACGGCCAGCGGCAGGCAGCAGGCCAGCACGGGAATCAGCAGGCGCCCGGAAGCGGGTAGCAGCTTGTTCATGCGGGTGGGGGTTGAAATGGGAAAAGGAAGGCGGGAGAGAATGATTTTATAAGCTATGATGCAAACGATTGCATAAGGCAGATAAAAAAGATGACAGGACGACAAGCAGCCATCGGCGCGCTTATGGGGCGCGCGATAGGATTAGCGGGCCCTGCTACCAGCTAGCAGCAGGGGAACTGGGCGCAGATGCGCTGCTTCCACGGCTAGCTAGGCCTGCCTAGTAGTAAGAAGTGAGTGATTACTTATGAGTCAAAAGTAGTATTTAAGTGCTGAAAGAGTACTGGTTAGGTATGGGTATGGTCAGCTCGAAAGGCTGGTCAGGGTACGTTTTCGCACGGTTGCCCGGCCTGGAAGTGGCGGCTGTCTGGGCGGTAGAAAATAGTATTTCCGGGCGGCGGCCGACCGAGCGATAGCCCGACAATAGCGCCGTTACCGCATTCGCTAACCCCAGCTATAATGGCTCAGTAAGCTATTAGCACCACGTGTACTTAGTGAAATAGCTGCCCTGCCTTACTGTCCGTTCAGCTTATTGATTATAAGCCTTTTGTTTTTCAAAGAGGCTTTGTCCCAAACCTCTGTGCTACTCGCTACGACAATGGCTGAGGTATAAATTTTTTGCAAACGTTTGCACATTTTTAGAAGTGCGTTTCTGTTGAGGGCCGGCCGGGGTGCCGAGTCGGTGCCGTATCCTACCTTGCCGGTGCTCCGCAAGCGGCCTGGCCGCCGCCCGGCAGCTTTAAAAACCCAACCTGGCAACTTCCGTCACTTTCTTCTTCCCACCTATGGCTTCTCGTCGTTTCTTCTTAAAAGGTAGCCTTTCGGGCCTGGCACTGCTGGCCGCGCGCCCGTACCGGGCAGCGGCTGCCGCCCGCACCTACACCAATCCCGTAGTGGCCCGCAATTTTCCCGACCCCTTCGTGCTGCGGCACGGCGGCCGGTACTATGCCTTCGGCACCACCGGCCAGGGCCGCACGGCCGATGGCCGGGTGTTCTCCGTGCTGACCTCCACCAACCTGGTTGACTGGACGGCGGCGGGCGGGGCGCTCGTGCCGCCGCCCGGCACCGAGCAGGCCGACTTCTGGGCGCCCGAGGTGGTGGAGCATAAGGGCACATTTTATATGTACTACTCGCGGGGCGGCGGGGCCATCGGGGCTAGCGTGGGCCACCAACTGCACGTGGCCACCAGCGCCCGGCCCGAAGGCCCCTACACCGAGGTGGCCGCGTTGCCCGTGCCCGACAGCAAGTTCACCATCGACGCCCACGCCTTTCAGGATACCGATGGGCAGTGGTACCTCTTCTACGCCCGCGATTTCATCGATACCAACGACGGTTACTACCCCGGCACCGGCCTGGTGGTAGACCGCCTCAGCAGCATGACGCAACTAGTCGGCCAGCCGCGCACCGTGCTGCGGGCCCGCCACAGCTGGACGGTTTTCGAAACCAATCGCACCATGCCGCTTTATGATAACCAGACCTTCGCCCAGTGGCACACGCTGGAAGGGCCGTTTGTGCGGCGGCACGCGGGCAAGTACTACTGCTTTTTCAGCGGGGCCAATTTCCTCACCGACCGCTACGGGGTCGACTACTGCGTGGCCGACCATATTATGGGGCCTTACGTCGACTCGGGCTCTGATGCCGGGGCACGGGTGCTGCACTCGGTGCCCGGCCACGTGCGCGGCCCCGGCCACCACAGCCACGTGCTGGGCCCCGACGGCCGCATCGAATACCTGGTGTACCACGCCTGGAACCCGGCCATGACCGAGCGCCAGCTCTGCATCGACAAGCTGGCCTGGACCAGGCAAGGCCCGCGCTGCCTGGGGCCGACGTACACGCCGCAGACAATGCCGGGGTAGGCGTTTGTCATGCTGACATTTGTCATGGTGAGCGCAGCGAAGCATGACAAACATTACCGTAAATACAAAGCCATTTCTCTCATGCTGCGCTGGAAAGACGTGCTCTACTACGCCAAGTACGGCAACCCCGAGCCGCCCCACCACGTCGAAAAAACCGAGGCCGAATGGCAGGCGCAGCTTACGCCCGCGCAATACGCGGTGCTGCGGCAGCGCGGTACCGAGCCGCCGTATCGCAACGCCTACTGCCGCAGCTACAAGCCGGGCGTATATGCCTGCGCGGGGTGCGGCAGCTTGTTATTTGATGCCTCCACCAAGTACCACGCCATGTCGGGCTGGCCCAGCTTCACGCAGCCGATGGCCAAAAACACCATCCGCTACGCCTTCGATGAGAGCCATAATATGCAGCGCATAGAGGCCAGCTGCAACGTGTGTGGCGGGCATTTGGGCCACGTCTTTGCTGACGGGCCGGAGCCTGGCGGCCTGCGCTACTGCATGAATTCGGTGAGTCTGGTGCAGCTGGCCACCTAGTTGCGCGGACTTTGTAGTCCGCGTGCGC
>CAXYJY010000097.1:0-58802 GCA_964277755.1 uncultured Hymenobacter sp. | reverse complement strand
CGGACGTTTGTTATCGCTGCAAGAGCGTCAGGCTCCCCCTCTTTTTTGGAGAGGGGGCCGGGGGGTGAGGTTCCCCGCGTGAGGTGAAGTAATATCCTCATTTCCCGTCGTACTTAGCTGCCTGCTGCCGGTAATACTCCTGCAACACGTAAAATGCCTTCTTCTTCGTCCCCGTGCTCGAAATCAAGCCCTTGCGGTTAAACCCATTCTGATACACGGGGTGCTGGCGGCGGGTGGCCCGGAAATCGGCCAGAATCCAGGGCGTCATGCCGCGCAGGCCGGGGATGGCACCCAGCATTTTCAACTGGTTTACGTAGAGTGCCTCCTGGTATTCCTCGCTCCAGCGGGTGTTGGCATCGCCGTGGTAGCCGGCCAGCGCATCGCCCCCGAATTCGCTGATGAATACGGGCTTGTTGTACTTGATGTCGAATTTATACTTCGTGATTTCGCTGGGCATGCCGCCCCAGTACCAGCCCGCGTACTCGTTGAAGCTGGTCAGGTCGAGGTACTCGCCGAGCGGGTCGTCGACGTGCACGGTGGTGCCTTCGCGGTGCAGCTCGAGGGCGGCGGCGATGAGGCGGGTGTCGTCCAGGCTGCGCGCTTTTTTGATGAGGCTGGTCATGAATTTCAGACGCGGGTCGCCGAGCGGCGTCTCGTTGCCTACCGACCACACGACTACGCTGGCGCGGTTTTTTCCCATGTTTATCAGGTCCGTGAGCTGGGTTTCGGCGTTTTGGTAGGTGGCGGGGTTGTCCCAGGCGATGGTCCAGTACACGGGCACTTCGGCCCACACGAGCAGGCCCATTTCGTCGGCCAGCTTGAGCATGGTTTCGTTGTGCGGGTAGTGAGCCAGGCGCACGTAGTTGCAGCCCAGTTCTTTGGCCCAGGTCAGCAGCATCCGCAGGTCGCCCTCGCCCCGGGCGCGGCCGGGTATCAGCGGGTTTTCATCGTGTATCGAAATGCCGCGCATGAAGGCCGATTTGCCGTTCAGCAAAATATCCTGCCCCCGCGTGGCGATGGTGCGAAAGCCGATTTTATCGCGCACTACCTCGCCGCCGTTGGTCAAGGTCACGGCGTAGAGCTTCGGGCTCTGGGGCGACCACAGGGCCAGCTTTTTGGCGGGCACGCGGAAGGTGGCGCGGCCGGCCGTGTCCGTTTTCAGGGTTTGCCGGAGGCCGGCCTCGGCGATGTTCAGCGTCACGGTTTGGCCGCTTTTGGCGGGGCCGTTCAGCTGCACGTAGCCCATGAGGGTGCCGGGGTCATTTTTGGCCAGCTGCACCTCGTAGTCTTTGATGAAGGTGCCGGGCGCTTCGGCGATGAACACGTCGCGGGTGATGCCGCCGTAGTTCCACCAGTCGGTGTTGATGGTAGGCACGGCGTCGAGGTGGCGGGTGTTATCGGCCTTCACTACCACGAAGTTGTCGCCGCCGGGGTTGAGCAGGCCCGTCACCTCAAATTGCAGCGGCGTGAAGCCGCCGCGGTGCATGCCCAGCTTTTTGCCGTTGAGGTACACGTGGGCCTCGTAGTTGATGGCCCCGAAATACAGAAAATACCGCTTGCCGGCCGTGGGCTGCATCTTGAAGCTTTTCTTGTACCAGATGGTGCCTTCGTAGTACAGCAGCTTGGTATCCTGCGAGTTCCAGTCGCCGGGCACTTGCAGGGCGGCCGAGTGGTCGAAGTCGTACTCAATCAGCTCGGGCTCCTGGGCGGTGCTGGGTTTCTGGTTGTCGTAGTAGCCGCCCTTGCCACTTTTCGACTGGTCGAAGGCCTCGCGGCGGTAGTCGTAAAAGCCGTTTTCGTAGGGGTCGATGATGTAGTTCCAGCTGCCATTGAGGCTGAGCACGCGGCGGGCCGGGGCATTCTGAATCAGGCCGAATTGGGCTCGGGCGGCGGGGCTGGCCAGCAGGCCAGCGGCGAGCAGCACGGCCGCCAGCGCGCGGGCCGGGGTGGGTAGGGACATGGAAAGTGGAAAAGGGGGAAGGATATGGACAGCCGCTAGTTAGTGTCCGTCATGCAGAGCGCAGCGAAGCATCTCGCTCGCACCGTTATTAGCGTCATGAATTACTGCGCCACGCGAGATGCTTCGCTGCGCTCTGCATGACGGACGTGCTATTTATGCAGCATTCTACAAATACCCCTGATTCTGCGTCAGAATCGGGTTCGTCTGAATTTCCTGCAACGGCAGCGGGAACAGCAGATTATGCCCGTCGATGCGAGTAGCCGAAGCAGCTTTGATGAAATAAGCGTTCATCACATCGATGGCGCGGCCGGTACGCACGAGGTCAAACCAGCGGTGGCCTTCAAAATTCAGCTCCAGGCGGCGCTCGGTTTCGAGGCGGGCGCGCAGGGTAGCCTGGGTGGTGGTGGCGGGCAAGTCCACGGTGGCGTTGGCGGTGGCCACGGGCAGGCCCCGCGAGCGGCGAATGACGCGGTTGGTGTATTCCAGCGCGTCGGCGCTGGGGGCGCCCTGCTCATTGATGGCTTCAGCGTACATTAGGAGCACGTCGGCGTAGCGTAGTACTATCCAGTCGTTTTCGGCGTCGTAGGCGGTGGTGGGCGTGTCGATGTATTTCTTGGTGAAATAGGGCGTGGCGGTGTTGCCGTAGCTGGCGGCGGCGCGCACGTCGGTGGGGCCGCTGGTGGCGAAGGCGGCCACGAGGTCGGCATCCACGGTGTTGAACTGCTGGCCGGTGCCCACGCCGCCGTTCACGCTGGTGTTCTGGGCGGCGGTGAGCGGCGAGGGCAAGAAGAAATTAGTAAAGCCACTGCCCACGCCGAAGCCGCCTTTCGAGTAGCGCACCGCGAACAGGATTTCGCTGTTCATCTCGTTGCTGGTCAAGAAAATATTGGCGTAGCTGGCTTGCAGGGCGTAAGTATTGGCATCAATGACGGCCTTGAGCTGCATGGCGGCGTCGCTGTATTTTTTCTCGGTCAGCAGCACCTTGCCCAGCAGGCCCTGCGCGGCGCCTTTGGTGGCGCGGCCCAGGTTGGCGGTGGTTTGGGTGGTGGGCAGGTTGGCGATGGCGAAGGTCAGGTCGTCCTCCACCTGCTTGTACACGTCGGCGGCGGGCTTGCGGCCGTAGGTGTAGGCGTCGGCGATGTACACTATCTCGGTGGTTACCAGCGGCACGTCGCCCCAGATACGCACCAGATTAAAGTACGCCAGCGCCCGGATGAACCGCACCTCGGCGTAGAGCCGGTTGCGGGTGGCGGTGGTCAGTTTCACGTCGTTGGCCCGGCTCAGGATGATGTTGCAGCGGGCAACGCATTGGTAGGTGTACTGCCACTGGCTTTGCAGGCGCGGGTTATCGCTGACCAGCCCGAAGGTATCGAACTCATTGAGCCGCTCGCCCGAAACAACGGTGTAACTGTTGTCGCTGGGCACCTCGCCGAATACCCACAGCCCGCGGTTGGTGCCCGACTTGCCGTACACGTCCTGCAAAGACGAGTAGGCGGCCGTCACGCCGGTCACGATGCTCAGCGAGTCATTATAGCCCTCGGTGGTGACGAGGCGCGTGGGGTCGTTGAGGTCGATAAAGTCTTTATTGCACGAGCTGGTGCCCAGGGCGGTGAGGCCGAGGGCGGCCGCCAGGGTCGTGCTGGTGAGTAGTCGTTTGATAGTCATTTGGTAGGAAAGTCTTATTAAAGAAGTAGTCGGCTCGCCGCCCGTGTTACCCCACCCCCGGCCCCTCCCCACCGGGTGAGGGGAGCCGACCGCAAACTGACGTTAACGAACGTAATCAGTCGTCAGGCTCCCCTCTCCCGGAGGGGAGGGGCCGGGGGTGGGGTAACACAGCTGGGTGGTCCTAAAACCCAGCCTGCACGCCCAGCGTGATAGTCCGGGCCATCGGGTACGAGCCCTGGTCCACGCCATAAGTAGGCGCAGTGGTGTTGCCGTAGTTGTTGGCCTCGGGGTTGTAGCCGAAGTACTTCGTGAAGGTGTACAGATTCTGGGCCGAGGCGTAGATGCCCACGCTTTGCAGGCCGGCTTTGGCGGCCCACTCATTGGGGATGTTGTAGCGCAGGGTCACGTTGCGGACGCGCAGAAACGAGGCGTTGTGCAGGAAGTAGTCGCTGAACTGCGTGCGGAGCGACGCGCCCGAGGTGGCGCGGGGCGTCATGCCATCGCCGGGGTCGGTGGGCGAGTGCCAGCGGCCCAGCTGGTTGGTGCGGGCGTTGGTTTGGCCGGGAGCGTTGAAGGTGTAGCGGTCGCCGGCGTACAGAATATCCGCGCCCTGCGAGCCTTGCAGCGTGACGCTCAGCGAAAACTGCTTGTAGCCGAAGGTGTTGAGCAGGCCGTAGGTGAAGTTGGGAAACGGGTTGCCGATGACGCCGATGTCGTTCGAGTCAATCTTGCCGTCGCCGTTGATGTCCTTGAATTTCAAGTCGCCGGGTGCTACCGTACCGGCCGCCCACTTGGGGCTGGCGTCGATGTCGGCCTGGTCGCGGTACACGCCCTCCTGGGTGTAGCCGTAGAACACGCCCAGCGGCTGCCCCGCCACCACCCGGATGGAGCTGGTGTAGCCAAACACCGCGTCGTAGAGCAGCTGGTCGTTCTGGCCCGCCAGCGCGATTACCTTATTACGGTTCAGCGACAGGTTGGCCGACGAACTCCAGGTGAAGGCTTTGCCCGTGATGTTGGCCGTGTTCAGTTGAAATTCCAGGCCGCGGTTGCGCACCTCGCCCACGTTGGCCAGCGCCCTGGTCGAGAAGCCGATGAGGGCCGGGATGTTGCGGTTCAGCAGCAAATCGGTGGTATTGCGCTGGTAGGCGGCCACCGTCAGGTAGATGCGGTCGCTGAACAAGCCCAGGTCGAAACCGGCATCAAACTGGGTGTTGGTTTCCCAGCCCAGGTTGCGCACGGCCACGCCGTTGGGCGCGAAGCCGAAGGCGCGGGTGCCTGTGCCGGTGCCAAACACGTAGTTGGCCGCCTGCTGGTAGCTCTGGTAGTTGTAGTCGCCGATGTTGTTGTTGCCGGTCACGCCGAAGCTGCCGCGCAGCTTCAGCTCCGAAATGGTGGGGAAGCGCTTGATAAACGTCTCCTCCCCCGCCCGCCAGGCCAGCGCCACCGATGGGAAGGTGGCGTACCGATTATCGGGCCCGAAGCGCGACGAGCCATCCGTCCGTAGCGCGGCTGTGAGGATGTAGCGCTCCTTAAAGGCATAATCGACGCGCCCGAACAGCGAGGTCAGCGAGTTGGCAGTGTAGTTGGCCTGCCCAAACAGCTGCCCGGCGGCCGTGGCGTACTCGATGCTGGTGTTGGTGAAAGTGCCCGTCTGGCCCAGCACGGTGCTGCCCTCGTTTTGGTTGTACTGCGCCGCGTAGCCGGCCAGCACGGTCACGTTGTGCTCGCCGAAGGCGCGGTTGTAGGTGGCGGTATTTTCCCAGACCCAGTTCAGGTTGGTGCCGTTGAGCTGGCGGGCGTCGATGTTGCCCAGGATGGGGTTCGACAAATTGGCGGCCTGGTTGCCGCTGGTGCCCAGCGTAGCCGGCACGTAGATGCCGCGGCGGCTGTTCAGCAGCTCGGCCCCGAACGACGAGCGCACGTTCAGCCCCTTAATCACTTGCAGCTCCAGGTAGGTAGTGCCCAGCGCCCGGATGGCGTTGGTGCGGTCCTGGTATAAGTCGATGGTAGCCAGCGGGCTCAGCAGGTCGGTGGGATTGGTAATGGCCCCGGTGAGCGTGTTGCGAATGGTGCCGTAGTCGCCGTTGGGCAGGCGCGTGGGCACGATGGGCGGCAGGATGATGGCGGCCGTGACCACGGCCGTTTCGCCGCTCGGGCCGCCGCCCGCGATGTTGCCGCCGTTGTAGCTACCCGAAATCGGGATGGTGCTGGTGCGGGTGAAATTGGGTGCCAGGCTCACGCCGAGCTTGAGGCGGGTGGTAAGCTGCGCGTCGTAGTTGGCGCGCAACGAAAAGCGCTCGAAACCCGAGTTGCGCACCGTACCCTTCTGGTTGAAGTAGCCGCCCGAAATGTAGAAGCTCGACTTGTCGGTGCCGCCCGCCGCGCTCACCTGGTACTGCTGCTGCACGCCAGTGCGGAAAATCTCGTTTTGCCAGTCGGTATCGGGCAGCGCGGGCGCGCCGGCCTGCAACACGGCCGGAATGGCGCGGTTGCCGTTCGTGAACGACTCACGCAGGTAATCGAGGTACTGGTCGCGATTCAGCAAATCGAGGCGCTTGGCCACCTGCTGAATGCCCGCGTTGGCCGTGAAGTTGAAGCGCGTTTTGCCGCTGGTGGTGCCGCGCTTGGTGGTCACAATCACGATGCCGTTGCCGCCGCGCGAGCCGTAGATGGCGCAGGCCGCCGCGTCTTTCAGAATCTGAATCGACTGAATATCAGCCGGCGGAATCTGGTTGTAGCTGTCGGCGCTGTTGAGCGGGTAGCCGTCCACCACGTACAGCGGCGAGTTGCCGGCCGAAATCGACCCCAGCCCCCGAATGCGAATTACCGCGCCCTGGCCGGGCTCACCCGAGGGCTCGGTTATCTGCGCGCCGGCCACCAAACCCACCAGTGCCTCGCTGGGACTGGCCACCGGCAGCAGCTCGATTTGCTTGGCCGGAATGGAGGCGATGCTCGTAGCCAGCATCTTCTTTTCCTGCGCGCCATAGCCCACCACTACCACCTCGTCGAGGCCGGCCGCGTCGGGCGCCAGGTTGATGTTGATAGCGGTTTTGCCGGCCACCGCCACCTCCTTGGCCACGTAGCCCACGAAGGAAAAAACCAGCGTAGCATCGTCGGCGGCCTTGATGGTGTAGCGGCCTTCCGCGTCGGTTTGGGCGCCGTTGCTGGTGCCCTTCACCACGACATTGACGCCGGGCAGCGCCGCGCCCTTCTCATCGAGCACCCGCCCGCTGATGGTAATATCGGCCAAGATTGTTTTGGGAAAGGCGGGGCGGGCGGCGGCCAGCAGCGGCGCGCCCAACCCCAGGCCGAGGGCAGGCAGCAGCACCAGCGGGCGCACCGCGCGCCAGGAAGCCCGGCGTAGAGGAGCAGTCATACGAGACAGGAGTGGGAAGGAAAAGATGGATTGCGAGCAGCGTGTAGCAGGCCGCCGGGGCGGAAATTGACGGGGCTAAAATCGGCCGTTTTCCGGCCCGAAACCGCACATTTCGGGGCCTTCTACACTGCGAAGTACTGAGGACTTACTCACTATCCGGCGGGGTGCGGCGGGGTTTATTTACGTAAACGTTTACACAAACCTCATCGGGAAAGCGGAGTAGGTTTTGGGGGCGGGGCTTATCTTGCTGAGTGCTTGCCGGGCGATTTTTATTCAAGCGTCCAGCTTAGCTACTGCTCTTTCTTTCTGCTTCTTACCTACTCCGCCGCCATGCAATCCGTCAACCTCAAGCGCTTAGCTGAGGAGTTGCAGCTGTCCATCGCCACCGTGTCGCGGGCGCTGCAAGACAGCCACGAGGTCTCGACCGCGACCAAGGAGCGGGTGCGCGCCCTGGCCACCGCTCTCAACTACCAGCCCAACGCCTACGCCAGCAGCCTGCGCCGCCACCAGAGCAAGACCATCGGGGTCGTGATTCCGAAGGTGACCAACCACTTCTTTGCCCTGGCCATCAACGGCATCGAGGAGGCCGCCCGGCAGGCGGGCTACCACGTGCTCATCTACCTCACCCACGAAGAATACGAGCGCGAGGTGTCCATCATTCAGCACCTCAAGGGCGGCCGGGTCGATGGCATTCTGATGTCGGTGGCCAGCGGCACCGCCGACATGGCGCACCTGCAAAGCTTGCAGCTGCCGGTCGTGTTTTTCGACCGCATCTGCACTGAAATCCCGACCGCCAACGTCACCACCAACGACTACGAGAGCGGCTACCAGGCTACCGAGCACCTCATCGAATCGGGCTGCCGCACCATCGCGCACCTGCTGCTGTCGAGCACGTTATCCATCGGCCGCCACCGGCACCAGGGCTACCTCGATGCCCTGGCCGCCCACGGCCTTACGCCCAGCCCCGACCTGGTGCTACCCGGCACGCCCGACAACGACGGCCCCACCGGCCAGGCCAGCCGCATCCGCGAGCTGATGCAGCGGCGGCCCGACATCGACGGCATCTTCGCCTCGGTCGAGCGCCTGGCCGTGAACGCCTACCACGTGTGCCACGAGCTGGGCCGCCGCATTCCCGACGACGTCAAAATCGTGGGTTTCTCGAACCTCGAAAGCGTCTCGCTTTTCGACCCGCCGCTCACTACCATCACGCAGCCCGCCTACGACATCGGCCGCGAGGCCGCCAAAATCCTGCTACGGGCGGTGGAGAAGCGGCGGGCCATTTCGCCCAGCCAAAGCGTCACGCTGGCCTCGGAGCTAGTACCGCGGCGCTCGACGGGGCGGTAGCACTGCCAAGAGGCTAAGTACGACTAACGAGTACACTAGCAAGGTCGGCGACATTGGTCTAGATGCTGTTCTAGCACTCGCCGCCCGTGAACCTCACCCCCTAGCCCCCTCTCCAAAAAAGAGGGGGGACTAGCTCTAGCCTAGCCTTTAGCTTTAGACCAGTAACTAGAACTAGAAACTAGTCCCCCCTCTTTTTTGGAGAGGGGGCTAGGGGGTGAGGTTCACGAGCGGCGAGTAGCTATTGCATAAAGTAGCGCTAATTAGCAGCTTGCATTTAGCGCTCCAGCACCACGCGCTTGGTCAGCACTTGACTATCGGTTTGCAGCCGTAGCACATACACGCCCGCCGCCAAGCCGTTCGTCGCAAAATCAGTAGTAGCACCGGCCGCCGTGAGCACAATGGTGCGGCTCAATATTACCTGGCCCAGTGCATTAACCAGACTGGCGCGCACTTCGCGTTGGCCAGCCAGCGGCGGCAGCTGCACCGTGAAGCTGCCGTGGGCGGGGTTGGGATAAATGCCTACCGAAGCGGCCTCAAACTCGGCGCGGGCAGCTAGCACGGTGGCAGGGCGTAGCACCAGGCTGAAGCGGCCGGTGCCGCCCGTAGCCGTGGCCAGCGTGAACGGGTAGCGCGAGCCCACCGCTAGCACCTGCTGGGTGCCGGTAAGCGCGTCGCGCAGCAACACGGTCGTATTGCCGAAGTTGGCCAGGTCGGCCACGTTCAGCTCGAAGGTGCCCGCCTGGGGGGCGCGCAGGGCCAGCGGCACTACTACTTCGGCAGCGGCCAATAATGGCAGCGCATTAACGGCTAGTTGGTCGTTGCCGACCAACGTAGCGAGGCCGAGGCCGCTGGGGTTAGCCAGTTTCAGAGCGTCTTGCTGGGCATCGACGGTGGCAGTGGCCGTGGCATCGAGGTAGAGAAAGGCATCGTCGGTGAGGCCGGCGCCGCTGAGGCGCAGGTGCAGCTGCGGCCGGGCATCGGCGGCAAGGCGGCCGAAAGCGGGCTGCCCGGCGAAGCTGGTCACGCGGTTGTCGTTAGTTAGGTTGACCGCGCCGGTAGTGCCGGGCGCCGCCACCCGCACAAAGTAGCCCGTGCCGGCATTGACGATGGGCGAGCTACCCATCCCATTTACGTAGGTGCGGTAGGTGCCAGCGTATTGGCCGGTGCTTTGGTACATGTAGAGGGCCGCGCCCACGCCGGGGCGCTGGGCGGCGGTTACGGTACTCCAGTCGAGGGGGCTCGGGTAGGGGTTGCCGAGCAGGTGCCAGCCCGCATCGGCATCGGTACCCCGGCTTAGTGGGCCCGAGTTTTGGGCGGCGTTGTTGAAGGTGCCAGTGAAGGCGAGGGGCGCGGCCGTGGGCGGCGCGTTCACGGTATAGCCGCGATTGGGCTGCATCAGTTCCGTGCCAGCGGCCGGCGAATACCAACCCTTATCGAAGGCCCCGTAAGTGGAGGCGACCGTAGCCAATCGGCTCTCATCGTAGCCAAAAACCGTAGGGAACGGCGCTACCGTACTCGGCGCGACGCTGGTATTATAGGCCGCATTAAAAGTCGGCGCAAAGCCCGCCGTGGCCAGGCTACCGAAGGTAGCCGCCGCCAACGGCGAGCTCAGGTGCCGGTAGGCCGGGCCGCCCGCGCCGCCCGTAATGACGCGCTGCATGGTGCCCTGCCCCACCACCGCGCCGCCCGTGTTGTCGAGCAGCGCCGTGCCATCGGTGTCTGACAGCAGTGTAAAGGGCTGGCCATTAGTAGTCAGATTGCCATTCTGCAAACTGGCTACCTGCGCGATGCTGAGCGGCTGGCTGAGCGTGAGACCGGCGGCGTTTTCCAGCGTCAGGTTGCGCACGGTGGCGGGCAGGCCGGGGCCGGTGAGCTGGGCAGCGCTGCCATTATACGTATAGGTAGCGTCGGCGGCGAAGGTGCGCAGGCCCGCCATCTGCACCGCGCCTGCAGCCCCGCTGGCGCTAAGGCCGGCCGGGTCGCAGACTTGCAGTTCAGCCCCGGCTTGCAGCTCGAAGCTACCCGCGCCCGTCAGCGGCTGGCAGTTGGTGGCGAGCACGCCGCCGGTTTGCACCAGCACCGCGCCGCTGGCATTGGTCGCGCCGACGAGCGTGAGGCTGCCACCGCTCTGCACTGTAATGCTGCTGTAGTTGCCGCTGGCCGTAAGGCTTTGGCCACCGGGCACTATCAGGCTGGGACGCAATACGGCATTGCGCAGCGAGGCGATGTAGTCCATATTGGGCTGACCGAAGCCGTATCCCCAGTTGAAGGCCGTACTTTTCGACAGCGCGCCCTTGGCCCCGTTGTAGTCGGTCACGGCCTGGTCGGGGTTCAGGGGGTAGTGAAAGGTACCGCCGCCCGCATCGGCCCCGCCGTCTGACGAGGTGATTTTGGCCGAGGCCACCGACAGAAACAGCGCCGAGGGGCCGCCGCTACCACCCGTTTTGGTGCCAAAGGCGTGGATGGCGCCCGCCACGCCGGTAGCCGCGCCGGTTTTCAGCAGCACCATGTCGTACTGCGTGATGTTGAAGGTGCCGGTGCCTACTTTGGTCAGGTAGGTGGTGTTGCCCAGCATCATATCGAGGGTAAAGTCGGCTGGATTCAGGTCTTCGGCGTAGCCGGCCGGGCCGGCCAGCTGCCGCAGCACAATGGTCGTGCCCGCGCGCACATCGGCCCAAAAGGCAGTATTGTTAAACTGATACTTGCCGCCGTTATCAGTCGTGTTATTGCTCTCGAAGTCCTTCACCACCAGCCCGCGCAGGTCGAGGTGGTCTTGCACTACCAGCAGTTCCACAGCATCGGAGGTGCCGAGGTTATCATTCGAGCCGTTATACACGCGGTTGACCACAATGGTGGGCGCGGTGAAGGCCAGCCCGCGCAAGGTGTTGATGTAGTCGATATTAGCCGGGCCGTAGCCGTAGCCCCAGTTGCGGGTGGCTTCGGTGGTGCCGGTGGCCGCAGCGGCGTTGGGGCCGCGGTAGTCGGCGGCCGTTTGGGTGGGGTTGGTGGGATAGAGCAGCGTGCCGGTACCGAGAGCGGACGTGGCAGTAAGCTTGTTGGCTGGCACGGCGTTGTAAAAAGTGGTGTTTCCCCCACCGTTCGAGGCAAAAGCGTGCACCACGTTGTCGGTGCCGCTGGGGCTGCCGGTTTTCAGCAGCACCATATCCGTCTGGGTCAGGTTGAAATTCTGGCCGCTGGGCGCGAACGAGGTCAGGTAGGTAGCGTTTTCCAGCAGCAAATCAATGGCAAAATCAGTCGCGTCCACGTCCTGGGCGTAGCCGCTGGGGCCGGCCAGTCGCCGCAACACGATGGTGGTGCCGATGCGCAAATCCTGCCACAGCGCGTTATTGGCAAACTGGTATTTGCCGCCGGTGTCGCTGGTCAGGTTGGCTTCAAAATCCTTGAGTATCACCCCCCGAATGTCAAGGTGGTCTTTGGTCACGAGCAGCTCCACGGCGTCCTGGCTGCCATCCACGGTCGAGGTAGCGTTGTAGAGGCGGTTCACTACGATGCCATCGGTGGCTTGCTCGGTGAAGGTCAGCTTCGAGAAATTGAAGCTGCTGGTCACGAAATTAAATTGCAGCGTGGCGCTGGGCGCGGCCTCCAGGTATACGTTATTAATCACCACATCCTGGTAGGCGTTGAAGCTGCCCGACGAGGGCACCGTGACTACGCCGGTTTTGTCTACGCCATTCACCGTCACGCGCAGCGAGCCGCCCGCCGCGCTGGCCGACACCCGCGCCACCAGCCGGTAGAGGCCGGTGCGCAGCACGTTCACCGTGTAGCGCTGCCACTCGCCGCTGGCCGAGTAGCCGATGTTGCCCAGGCCCTCGCCGCCGGCCTCGGTGTCCACGCTCTCGTTGGGGCGGGCCACGGCGGGGTTCACGAGCGCGCCGCGGTTGGCCGCGTCGGTATCGTAGTAGGCCACGTTCTGGCCGCCGTTGTCAAACTCCACGGCCTTGATAACGCCCGGAATCACGGCCGCCGTGCCGCCGTAGGGCGTACGGACGCAAGGGCTGACCTGCACGTAATCGGCTTTAGTAGCCACGATGGTCGTGTCGGGGTTGGTCAGTGTCAAGCTCGCCGTTTTGTTGCCGGGCGTGGCGTAGGTTACGGCCACCGGGCCACGGCCGGTAGCCGTGGCGGGCGTGGCGCCGGGGCCAAAATTCCAGGTCAGCAAACCGTACTCACCCAGTATCGAAGCCAAAAACGTGACCTGCTCGGCACCAGTGCAGGCGAAGGTTTTATCGGCCGCAAAGGAGGCCAGCGTCACGCTTTGGCCAGGGTTGCGGTAGCTCGGCGGCAGGTTTTGCTGGGCGTGCTGCAGCGAGTACACGATTTTGCGCGTGAGCGCGCCCTGCGCGTTAAAGAGCAGCACCAGGGTCGATTGATTATAGATTTTATCCGAGTAAGCAGCGCTAATACCGGCTGGTACGTTCACCTTCAACGCGGTCGTGCCCGGTACGGTGCTGCCGTCGAGCTGCACCGTGAAGTTGTAGTCGGTGGCGTCGCTTTCGTTGAGCAGCATCACGGCGGTAGTGCCGTTGCGGGTACTGGCCAGCACGCGCACGCTGGCCTGGTTGTCGGTGGCGGGCAGGTAGGTGCCGCGCAGATTTTCGGCCACCAGCAGTTCGTGGTAGTAGGCCGAGCGCGGCTTGATGGTAGCCACCGTGGGGCCGTCGAGGTAGCCCAGGTCGCCGGGGCCGCGCGCGCCGCCGCCCTCGTGTATCGACCACGGCATCATGGTCAGGCCCTGCTTTTGCAGGCCCACGCCGAAGACTTCGGCCCAGTACTGGCCGTTCAGAAACGAATGCACGCCCACGCCTTCCACTGTGTTGGCGGTGGGGTTTTGGTAGTCGACGTTAAACTCGGTAACCGCCCATTGCAGGGCGCGGGCGCCGGTGCGGTTGTGCAGGGCGTTGGCGGCGCTCATCAAAGTGAGCAGCCGGTCCACGTTACCGGCCAGGGTTTGGGGGGCGGCCAGCACCTGTGCCCGCGTCTGGCTGCCGCTGAAGGGGTACGAGTGAAACGACACGATATCCACGTAGTAGCGCCCGTTGGCATCGGTGCCCGTAATGTCGTTGGCCCCGCCAATGAGCGAATTGAGGTAGCTCGTATCGTAAAACGAGGTTTCCGGCCCCACGATGAGGATGCTAGAATCCACGGCTTTCATGGCCGAGGCCCACTCCTTTATATAAGCGCCCACCCGCGCCACGGGCGTAGGCGCGCCGTAGGTGGCCGAGCTCAGGTTAGGCTCGTTGCCGATAATCCAGTACTTGATGCGCCGGTTCATAGTCACGTTCACGTACTGCACGATGGCGGCGGCCTGCGCCGACGTATACTTGCCGCGCCCCTCCGACACCTGCACCATCGGCTCGGCCCCGATGCGGCGGATGGAGTCAATCAGCGCCACGTATTCCGGCCCCGAGGGCAGGTTAAATTCCACGCCGTTGCCGCCGATGCGTATCAGCTGCACCTTCGAGCGTTGCACCACCGGCCACAGCTGGTCGAGCAGGCCGTTGTAGGTACGGCCGCCGTAGCCGGTGGGCAGCCAGGCATTCTGGCCCGCGATATAAGGGGAAATGGCTTGGCCGAAACTCACCCCGAGGGTTAGCCAGCTCAGCACGAGAAACGCTAGTAGTTTCTGCATAGGGTGGGAAATTGGAAAAGGAAAAGGACAGGGCAATAGCTTTCCCGCCCGGCCCCGAAGGCCGGCTTCTGAAAGCCAGTAAGTGCATTGGGCGGCGAGTACAGCCGCATCAGAAGGCCGATAAAGGTATCGGCCGCCCCGGCCCGGAGAGTAGGCGCGAGCGGTATTTATTTACGAAAACGTTTACGGGCGGCAGCGTTATTCCCTACTTGCATCTTTCTTTAAATCAACAAACTAAAGCAACAGGCAGAATAATTTTGGCGCTACATAAGCTCGCCGCCCAGCGCGCTACGTTTGAGTAACATTTCACCCCCTGCCGGTTATAGCAGCGCATCTCCCCACTTTACCTTTCCCCATGAAAAAACTACTGCTTTTCGCCGCCGCGGCCCTAGCCTTCGGCACCGCCCAGGCCCAAACGGCCGCCCTCAGCTGCTGCGTCCGCCCAGCCGGCCCCAGCGCCACCGAAGCCTTCGCTATGCTGGCTAACGACCAAGAGTTTGTGGGTGGGCACGACGCGCCGCTGCCCTACACCTATGCCGGGGAGGGCGCGATGATGGAATTTAAAACCCCCGATGGCAAGACCGCCAACGGCTTCGAAATCAAAAGCGCCAAACCCAGCAATAAGTATCTGCTGGTGTACCAGGAGTGGTGGGGCCTCAACGATTACATTAAAAAAGAAGCTGCCCGCTTTGCCCAAGAAATGCCCGGCGTGAACGTGCTGGCCGTGGACCTCTACGACGGGCGCGTGGCCAGTTCGCCCGAAGAAGCCGGCAAGATTATGCAAAGCATTAACACTGACCGCGCCACAGCCATTGTGAAAGGCGCGCAGCTTTACGCGGGCCCCAAAGCCCAGATTGCCTCGGTGGGCTGGTGCTTCGGCGGCGGCTGGAGCCTGCAAAGCGCCCTGCTTGGCGGCAAACAAACCGTAGGCTGCGTGATGTACTATGGCATGCCCGAAAAAGACGTGGCCAAGCTCAAAACCCTGAACTCGGACGTGCTGGGCCTCTTTGCCGAGTACGACAAGTCGATAAGCCCCGAAGTGGTGGCGCAGTTTGAAAAAAACATGGCCGCCGCCGGCAAAAAGCTGACCGTGAAGGAGTATCCCGCCGTCCACGCCTTCGCCAACCCCTCCAACCCCAAGTACGACCAGGCCCTGGCTGAAGACGCCCACCAGCGGGCGCTAGCCTACCTCAAGGCACGGCTGAAAGCGTAAGAATCGGCTTTTGATTACATTAAAAAGGGATTTGCTTCAGTGAAGCAAATCCCTTTTTAATGTAATCAAATACACTATACATTTGTTAATCAGTGTGATACACAATATTTTGCGTCTTATCGTTGCTAAGCCAATGTATCCAGACGCCAGACGCAAAATATTGCGTCTCTACATTAATTCACTACCCTACCTGCCGCAGAGGAACCGGGCGCTGGGTAAAGCCGCGCGCCGGCCCAGCCAAGACATGCGAACCGGCCGCTGAAAACTGGTCGTGCGCCAGCTCTGCGCGCAGCTGCTCGATTTCTGCGAGCAGTTCAGCCCAGCTTTGGGCCACGAAATACGGCTGCGCCTCGGCCGCGAAGCTGGCGGTGGGCACGGCCAGTAGCCGCAGCTGCTGGGTAGCGCCGGCCAGGGGCTGCACCCGGCTGGCCTCGGCGGCAGCCGCCGCGTGCAGGTGCCGCGTCGAGGTCAGCAGCGTGGCCCCGTAAAACTGCGGCCGCTCGCCGGCCGGGGCCAGCAAGCCCAGCTCGAAGGTGGCGCGGGTGAAGCGCCGCAATAGCGCCGCCGCGGCCGGCGTGGTGGCCAGCGCCCACAGCTGGCCCAGCGCCTGAAGCGCCTGGGCGTAGCCGGGCTCCAGCAGCAGCGGCAGGCGGCCCATTACTTCCGAAAACAAATCGACGCCGTGGGGCGGGTTGTCGAACTCGGCGAAGGTGCGCAGGCGCGTCACGAGCGGCAGCTCGCGCCGGGCCAGGGCGGCGTAGTACTCGGCCTCGGGCAGCGGGCCACCGGCGGCGCGCAGCGTCCAGCCGGTGCGCTGCAGCACCAACGGGGCGAGGCGGGCCAGGGTCGGCACCTCATCGCGCCGCAAGCCCAGGGCCGCTACCCCGGCCGCGAAGGCCGGGTGCGCCCGCCTGTGCAGCAAGGCCAGTTGGCGGTCGAACAGCATCTTCCAGATGCCGGCCGAGGCGGGGGCGGTGGGATGGTAGGGGTGGGCTAGCTGGTGCAAGGTCATCGTCGGAAAAGTATATAGTACAAAAAAAAAGCCCGATTCCTGGGAGAGGAATCGGGCGAAAGCTTAAGGAGGAAAAGCTGGGAAAAGCATCTGGTTATTTCCCTGCTGACCGGCCATGCCGCACGATTCCGATACCCATATTGGGTCGCTTAATCATTAGGCAATACATCTGGCAGGTGGTCATCATGTCGGGGCAAATATACGAGCGCTTGCGATTTCTGCAACGGCGCCCCCGTTTTTTTCAAAAAAAGGTAATGCCGAGCTTATTTTGTTAACAACCACTGATAGGCCGGCCCAAACTCGCGCCGCCAGAACCATTCGGCGTGCTGGCCGTCGGCGGGCGTTTTGAAGCTGACGTGGCTGGCGGGCACGCCGCGCTTGAGCAAGGCATCGCGCACCTCGGCCATGTTGGGCACCATCGTCGGGCCTTCGGCTGGGCCCGCCAAAAAGTAAAATTTGCTGGCCACTGGCACCTTGCGCTGCTGCCGCACCTGGCGCAGCACCGCGTCTTTGGCAAACCAGAAGGCCGGCGAAAACACCCCTACCCTGCCGAATACCTGCGGGTACTTCATGCCGGCATAAAATGAGATGAGCCCGCCCATGCTGGAGCCCATAATGGCGGTGTGCGCCGCATCGGGCCGGGTGCGGTAGTGCCGGTCAATGTAGGGCTTGAGGGTTTCGACCAGAAACTCGACGTACTGCCGGCCCTCGCCGCCTTTTTTGAGACGCTCGTTTTTCCAGGGCGAGTACTCGTCGAGGCGGCGCTCGCCGCCGTTGTCGATGGCTACAACTATACAGCCAGTGGCATCTTGCTTGCTGTCCAGCAATTCGTTGAGCGTTTCATCGACGCCCCACTCGCCGGCGTAGGCGGTGGCGCGGTCGAAAATATTCTGGCCGTCGTGCAAATACAGCACCGGGTAGCGGCGCTGGCCGGCGTCGTAGCCGGGCGGCAGGTAGAGCCAGATGCGGCGCTTGCGCCCGCCCAGCTGCGGCAGCCGAAACGAGTCGGCCAGAATACGCACGTTGGGGGTGGCGGAGTGGGGCTGGGCGGCCAAGGGAGGGGCGCCGCCGGGGCGCTGGTCTTGCCAGGCAGCTACCTGCAAAGTAAGCGTGCCGGTGCCGAAATCGGCCTGCCGGTTGGCCAGCGGCTGCCAGCTGGCGTCGGTTTCGCTGGTGTTCCACGAGCCCCGCGTAAACTTGAATTCCTGCGGCCCGCGCACCGTGGCGGGCAGCGTGAGCTGGTACGAGCTATCGGGCCGGAGCGCGAGCGTGAAGCCGGGCGCGGCGGGATTCCACGCATTAAATGAGCCCGCTACGTAGATTTTCTGGCCCGTTGGCACGACCGCGCCGGGCGTCAGGCGCAGGGTGGTCTGGGCGGACGCCGGGGTGCCGCGCAGGGCCAGCAGGCTGGCCACCGCCAGTTCTATTCTTCGCAATTTGTTCATAACCCTGGCCCCAAAGCGGGCCTTTAGCGGATAACCTCACCGCTGCCCGCGCCGCGCTCCGACTGGTCAATTTTGCGCAGCGTGTAAATGGCGCGGATGGAATCGACGCCCGGCAAACCGTTAGTTTCAAAGTCGATGCGCGAGCCCTTCTTCTGCGGGCCGCTCACGAAATGGCGGTAGTCTTCGGCCGACTCGCGCACCACGTAGAGCTCGCCGGGGCTGGGCACCTTGAGGCGCACGTAGGTGCTGCGGCCGTCGGGGGCGGTAGTGCGCTTGTCGCTGCTGGCCAGCAAACTCACGCCGGCCAAGCGGTACTTGCCGGCCTCGGCGGCGGCCGGGCCGGGCGGGTCATAGTTGCCGAGGCCATCCACGAAGACCTCGCGGCGGGCCACTAGCTCTTCGAGCGGGGTGGTTTTGAGCAGGGGCAGGTTTTTCTCCTCCATCAAGAGCTGCTGCACGGCCGTGCCGGGCGCGGCCTGCTGGTAGAAAACGAGCACCGGGTCTTTAATCTTCACCTTGCTGATAAGCAGCGGGGGCTTGATTTCCTCTTCCACCACCCGGCGCGCGGCTTCTACGGGCGGCGGCGGGGGCGGCGGGGTTTTCGCGCCGGGCTTGCCTTTCACCGGCGCTTTGGCGGGCGCGGATTTGGCGGGCGCGGGCTTGCGCACCTGGGCCACCGCGTGCCGGGTGCCAGCCCCTAGCAGGGCCACGGCGACGAAGAAAGAGCAACGGGTGATTTTCATGGCGAGGCAGAATCGCTCAAAAGTACAAAACGCGACCCGCTTTTCGCAACATTCGCGCTACTGGCCTGGGCCAGCTGCTGCGGTGGCAGCGTCGCAACTATTCATCCCTTTCACTTATTCTCCTGCTAGTTAAGCTCGCAGCCTGGTGACAGAGCTACCTGGCCTCTGCCCTACCCCAGGGCACTACGGCAGGATGCAACTTACCGGCGTACTATTTTTTCCTTCCTCCGGCCAACCTCATAGGCTTCGGCTTCACGCAAAAGGCCGCTTGCTAATGCTTGCTTTCGCCTTGCCCCCTAGCCGCCAAAACTGAATCGGCCAACCCGCCTAAGCGCTACCGTGGGCGCACGAGGGAGAAGATTATTTACAACACTTTAGGGCGTTACCGAATAATTACCCGGCTTACCACGTAATTTTGCGGAATCGATTCCGGTCTCAGGCTGCTGCTGCGCAAACCATGCGCTCGGCCCTGCTGTTTGCACGGCCGCCGGGGCTGATTTCCGCCAAGACGCTAACTGCTCTGGCTGCTGGTCGCAGCCATTTTATCCCGCTTTTATTTTCCACTTTTTTCCCCACCCAACCTAGTTGTTTATGAAGCAACCCTACCTGGCGAAACTCCGGTTTCTGCTATTTCTATTACTTGGCCTGGCCGCCTCCTGGGGCACGGCCTGGGCGCAAGCCACCGGCGGCACGGTAGCCGGCCGCGTGACGGACACAAAAAACGAAGGCATTCCGGGCGTAACGGTTGTGATTGAGGGCACGACGCTCGGCAGCTCAACCGATGTCGAGGGCAATTACAGCATCAGCAACGTACCGGCTGGGCCACAAACAGTAGTTCTTTCGTTTGTGGGCTATACTACGGTGCGCCAGCCCGTTACGGTAGCGGCCGGCAAAACTACCACGGTAGCCACGCAGCAGCTCGCCGAAAACGCGACGGCCTTGGGCGAGGCCGTGGTGGTGGGCTACGGCACGGTGCGCAAGCAAGACGTGACCGGCGCGTTGACCACGGTGACGTCGAAAGAGTTTGTGCAGGGCCAGATTACCAACCCCGAGCAGTTGGTGCAGGGCAAGGTAGCCGGCGTGCAGATTTCGACCAGCGGCGGCGCGCCCGGCGCGGGCACGACCATCCGCATTCGCGGGGGCTCGTCGCTGAATGCCAGCAACGACCCGCTCATCGTCATCGACGGCGTGCCGGTGGACAATTCGAACGCCAGCGGCGTATCGAACCCGCTGAGCCTGATTAACCCCAACGACATCGAGACGTTCACGGTGCTGAAGGATGCTTCGGCTACCGCCATCTACGGCTCGCGCGCCTCGAACGGCGTTATCCTCATCACCACCAAACGCGGGATAATCGGCGAAGCGCTGACGGTGAACGTGTCACAAAACACCTCGCTGGCCCGCCGCTACAACGCCGTACCGGTGCTGTCGGCCGACGAGTTTCGGGCTACCGTGCAGCGCGTGGCACCGGGCAAGGCCAACCTACTGGGCTCGGCTAACACCAACTGGCAGGACGAGATTTTCCGCTCGGCCTGGTCGTTTGACAACAACGTGAGCCTGGCCGGGGCCGTGGGCAAGCTGCCCTTCCGCGCTTCTATCGGCAACCTCCAGCAGCAGGGCATTCTGATTACCAACCGCCTGATTCGTAACACAGGCGCGTTGAGCTTGAATCCGGTGTTGTTCGACAACCACCTGCGTATCAACATGAACGTGAAGGGCTCGTGGATTGACAACAACTTTGCCGACAACGGGGCCATTGGCGCGGCGGCGGCCTTCGACCCTACCCAACCAGTATTCAGCGGCAATTCGGCCTACGGCGGCTATTTCGAATACCTGCAAAGCGCGGGCGGCCCGCCGCAGCTCAATGTGCCCCGCAACCCAGTGGCCCTGCTGAACCTGCGCCGCGACCGCAGCTCGGTGAAGCGCAGCATCGGCAACCTGCAGCTCGACTACAAGCTGCACTTTTTGCCCGACCTGCACGCTAATGTGAACATCGGCTACGACATCACGCGGGCTGATGGGATGAATTCGGTTGACCCTAGCTCGGCCGGCACTTACGTTAACACGCCTTTCTATTCTAACCCGCTGACGGCTAACCTACGCGGCGGCACGTCGAGCAAGTATGCGCAGCGGCGCGACAACAAGCTGCTGGAGCTGTATTTGAATTATACCAAGCAGTTTGGTGCCAACAGCCGCCTGGAATTGCTGGCGGGCTACTCGTACCAGGACTTCGTGCGGGTAGAGCCGGCCTACGCCACCTACCTCGGCACCTCGCCCGACACCGTGACCTACCGCCGCGCCAACACCAACCCGTTCCGCACGCAGTACACGATTCTTTCGTACTACGGCCGCGCCAACCTCACGCTGTTTGACCGCTACATCTTCACCGGCACGCTGCGCAATGACGCCTCGTCGCGCTTTCCGTACAGCAACCGCAATGCCTTGTTCCCGGCCGCCTCGTTTGCGTGGCGCATCAAGGATGAGGCATTCCTGAAAGACACCAAAGTGCTGTCGGACCTGAAGCTGCGCCTGGGCTACGGCATCACGGGGCAGCAGGACATCGCGGGCGCGGCCGGCGACTACCCCTACATTCAGCGCTACGCCCTCAACGTGCTGAACGCGCAGTACCTGTTTGGCAACACGCCGATTCAGCCCTACTCGCCGCTGGGCTTCAACAGCAACCTGAAATGGGAGCAGACGACGACCTACAACGCGGGCCTGGATTTTGGCTTCCTCGATGGCCGCCTCACGGCGTCGGTTGATGCGTATTACCGCAAAACCAAGGACTTGCTGGCCGTGATTCCGATTGCGCTGGGCACCAACTACACCAACCAGCTGGTGTCGAACGTGGGCTCGCTCGAAAACAAGGGCATCGAGGTGAACATCGCGGCCTCGCTCATCAAGCAGGAAGGCTTCGACTGGACGGTGAACCTGAATGGCACGTACAACGTGAACCGCATTACCTCGCTTGGGCCGCAGGTAGAGAACTTTACGGGCATCCGCAACAACAACGGCGGCTCGGTATCGGGCGGCACGGGCACTACCCTCTTCAACTACCAGGTGGGCAGCCAGGCTACCGCCTACTACGTGTACCAGCAGGTGTACGGTGCCGATGGCAAGCCGCTGGAAGATGTGTACGTGGACCGCAACGGCGACGGCATCATCAACGACAACGACCGCTACCAGTACCAGCAGGCCGCGCCCAAGTTTCTGCTTGGCTTTAGCTCGAACCTGAACTATAAGCACGTGTTCGCCTCGTTCTCGATGCGCGGCAACTTCGACAACTACGTGTACAACAACATCAACTCGAACTACGGAAGCTACCAAAGCATCGCGGGCTCGAACAACTTCTTGGGCAACGTGGCCGAAGACGCGCAGTACACCATGTTTGCGCAAAACAGCCAGAACCGCTACTCCTCGGACTACTACATCCAGAACGCCTCGTTTCTGCGGATGGACAACGCCACGATTGGCTACAACGTGGGCAAAGTATTCAAGTCCAAGGCGAACCTGCGCTTCACCGGCGCTGTTCAGAACGTATTCGTAATCACCAAGTACACGGGCCTCGACCCCGAGATTCCGAACGGCATCGACAACAACGTGTATCCCCGGCCGCGCACCTACACGCTGGGCTTGAATCTGACTCTTTAATTCCCACCGTTCTATGAATCGTATTCTTCGCAAAAGCGCCGCGCTGGCCGGCTTTTCGTCCGCCATACTGGCTGTCGCCCCTTCGTGCACCAAGGACCTGGACCGCACGCCGACCTACGACCTGACCACCGACGCCGTTTATAAAGACTTCGCGGGCTACCAGGCCGTGGCGGCCAAGGTGTACAGCGGCTTTGCCGTGACCGGCCCCAACGGCCCCAACGCGGCTTCGGGTGACGTGCTGGGTATCGACCAGGGCACTTCCGACTACATCCGCCAGTTGTGGAGCGCCCAGGAGCTCACCACCGACGAGGCCGTAGTGGCCTGGGACACCGACCCCGGCGTGCAGGACTGGCACAACATGAACTGGACTTCGAGCGGGGTGCTGATTCAGGGCTTGTACAGCCGCATCATGTACGAAATCACCGTGTGCAATGGCTTTCTGGCCGAGGCTACTGATGCCAAGATTGCCAGCCGGGGCCTGAGCGCTACCGAAACACAGCAGGTGCAGGCGTTTCGCTCGGAGGTACGCTTTTTGCGCGCCCTGGCGTATTACCACGCGCTGGACTTGTACGGTAACGTGCCCTTCCCCACCGAGGCCGACCAAATTGGGGGCACCACGCCGCCGCGCCGTATCACGCGCGCCGATTTGTTTGCCTACATTGAAACCGAGCTAAAAGCTATCGAAACCACGCTGGTGGCCCCCGGCCAAAACCAGTATGGCCGCGCCGACCAGGGGGCTGCCTGGATGCTGCTGGCCCGCCTCTACCTCAATGCCAAAACCTACACCGGCGCGGCCCGCTACGCCGACTGCGCCACGTACAGCAAAAAGGTAATCGACTCGAATGCCTACGGCCTGGCTACCAAGTACACCAACCTGTTTCGGGCCGACAACAACCGCAACGCTACCAGCAGCGCGGGCAAGCCGGAAATCATCTTCTCCATTGTATACGATGGCAAGCTAACTCAAACTTACGGCGGCACTACCTTCCTGACCAACGCCGCCGTATCGGGTACGGCCGATGCCAACTGGAAGCCCTCGCGCTACGGCATTGGGGGCGGCTGGGGCGGCATCCGCACCACCAACCGCCTCTACGACCTGTTTCCGGACACGGTAGCCGACTCGCGCGGCAAGTTCCAAACCGGCGGCCAGACGCTGGACATCGTGTCGCTGACCAATTTCAAGAACGGCTACGTACCGATTAAATTCCGCAACCTGACCTCGACCGGCGTAGCGGGCTCCGACCCCACGTTCGTGGATACCGACTTCCCCATGTTCCGCCTGGCCGATGCCTACCTGATGTATGCCGAGGCGGCCCTTAATGGCGGCGGCGACCAGGCCCTGGCCGTCACCTACGTGAACCTGGTGCGCCGCCGCGCTTACCAGGGCTCGACGGCCGGCGACGTGACGCTGGGTACCATGACCAGCGACCCCTACTTCATCCTGAACGAGCGCGCCCGCGAGCTGCACTGGGAAGGTACCCGCCGCAGCGACCTCATCCGCTTCGACCGCTTCGTGGGCAATTCGGTTTCGGCCGTTTCCTACACCTGGCCTTGGAAGGGCGGGGTATCGGCGGGCACTACCGTACCGGCCTATCGGGCGCTGTTCCCCATTCCGGTAAGCGACTTGAGCGTGAACCCCAATCTGGTGCAAAACCCTGGCTATTAAAGCTTTTATCGTCTTCCGGCCGCATGGGGCCGGAAGACGGTTTCCGCATTTCCCACCCTCTTTTTTAGGTACTCTCTTATGAAAAATTGGCTTACCCAGGGGCTCGGCCTGTGCGCGCTAGTCCTGCTCGGCCTGACCTCGGCCTGCAAAAAAGACGAAACCCGCGCGGTACTGACGCCCGGCGCGGCTCCTACGCTCAAGGCTTCGACCACCACGCCCGACCTGGCCCTCACTACCACCAATAAGGACGCGGCGGCCGTTACGTTTACGTACTCGGCGGCCGACTTTGGCTATTCGCCAGCCGCTACCTACACCTTGCAGTTTGATAAGAAAGGCGGCAATTTTACTAGCCCCGTGGCGCTCACGGGCGGCACGGTAGCGGGGGCCACGGCGGTAACGACGGCGCAGCTCGTTAATGTTTTCTCTTCGCTAGGCTATCCGTTCAATTCGTCCTCGCAGGTTGATGTGCGGGTAGTGGCCTCCGTGGGTGCGGCCGTGGCACCGTCCATCTCGCCGGTAGTTACCCTCACCGGCACGCCGGTGCCGCTGTGCATCGCCAACATCAACGGCGACTGGGGCATTGTAGGGCCGGCTGTGGACGGCTGGCCCGGCAACCCGCTGCCAGCCCCCCAGCCCGACCGGATGCTGACCTACGATTGCTACTCGCAGACCTTTACCCTACGCACCACGTTTACGGCCGGGGCCTTCAAGTTTCGGGCTAACCGAGCCTGGAGCACCAGCCTGGGGGGCGCGGGCACCAACTACGGTACGGGCGTAGCGCTGTCTTCTTCCGGGCCCGACCTGATGATTACTACTCCGGGCACCTACACGGTAACCCTGACGCTGACTAACAGCACCAACGGCAGCCTCACGGGCGGCACCGTTACGCTCAAGCCCTAACTAGTACATCGCTCTACCTTCCGCTCATCATGAAAAGCCGCTGCCAGTCAGCGGCTTTTTTGTACCTACTAGGTTTCGGCACTATAGTGGCTATGGGCCCCGAACGCTTCACGGGCATTTTATTATCGCCTTCGCGCGTTCTATCATTGCACGCTCATTTTTTGTATTCACTATGCTTCGCAAGCCTTTTTTCGCGCTATCCCTACCCCTGTTTTTGAGTGCTGGCCTGGCGGCGGCCCAAGTAGCGCCCCCGGTCAAAAAGCCGCTCGTAGCGGCCCCAGTCGCCAAGCCGGCCCCCCCCGTCAGCTCCGAGGAACGAGTGGCCACCCTCACCGCCAGCATGACGCAGGCGTTGGGCCTCACGCCCGCCCAAATCGAGAAGGTGCGCGACATCAATACGAAGTCGGTGCGCAACCTGGAGGCGGCTCGCCAACGCTACGGCCAAAACCCCACCAAGCTGCGCGGCTCTATCGACGATATTGGCCTGGCCCGCCTCGAGCAGCTCAAGGATGTGTTGACGCCCGCACAGTTTAACCGCTACCAACAGAAGCGCGAAGAAAAGCTCGGTGTGCCGACCGTGCGCGGCTACCAGGGCACGCCCCCGCCCAGCCTCGGCGGCCGGGGCGGCGAAGAGTAGTCTATGAATATGGGAATGTGAAAAAGGTGGGGATATGAGAACGGTGTATACACCATTCTCACATCCCCACCTTTTCTACATTCCCATATTTTCACATCTCCACATTACTACTCATTATTCCGGCGCGCCTCCTTTTGGTTGAGGGTAGTGAGGAAGGAGCGCGTGAGGGGAGTTTCGCTTTCGTAGCCCGAGCGCCGCTCGTTGGCAGCGTCGCTTTCGCCGGTGGCGGGCAGGGCACGGTTGACCCAGGCCAGCACATCGACAGTGGTGCCGGGTAGCAGGCCGTGGAAGGCCGCGAGCAGCTTGGCCGGTAACGACAGAATAAGCTCACCGTCGCCGCGGCGGGTGGCGTTCCAGATACTGCGGGCGGCTTGCTCGGCGCTCATCGTGAAGCCCGGCATGGCGTCGGCGATGCTAAACCAGGCGTACTCTTTTTTGTGCTGGCCTTTCACTTCGGCGTGGCCGGTGCTGCCGGTGCGCAGCAGGCCGGGGCACACAGTCGTAACGTAGATGCCGTGCTGCCCAAGCTCGGCCCGGAAGCCCTCGGACAAGCCCACCAGGGCAAACTTGCTGGCGCTGTATGCCGTGAGGTGCGGAATGGCCACCTTGCCGCCCAGCGATGAGATATTGACGATGCGCCCTTCGCCGCGCCGCTTCATACCCGGCAGCACGGCCTGCATGGCGTGGAAGGGAGCCCAAAAGTGCGTGTTCATCGAGTCCTCGAAGTCGCGGGCGTCCATGTTCTCTAGCGGCCCACCCAGGATGATGCCCGCGTTGTTGATGAGCACGTCGATGCCACCCAGGCGGCTTTCGACCTCCGTTACCAGCGAGCGTACTTCGTCGGCGTTGGTGAGGTCGCGACTCAGGGCCAGCACGTCGCCCTCAGCCGCGCCGCAGTCGAGCAAGTCTTGGCGGGCGCGGGCCAGTTCCTGCTCGTCGCGGGCGCAGATGGCCACGCGCGCCCCCTCCACCACGGCGCGGCGGGCCAGCACCAGGCCCAGCCCGCGCGAGCCGCCCGTGATGAGTACGGTGCGCCCGGCCAGCTCGTAGGAGCCCCGGCGATTGCGCCAAACAGTGGTAGCCAGGGCGGCCAGGCCAAAGCCGGCGGCCCACAGCCAGGACGAGGTGCGGGTAGTTGGTTTCATGCTACGCTGTATGCAAAATGACGGGCAAAGGTTGCACCGGCCGGCCCAGCGCGCCAGCCAGCTGGTAAGCGCTACCGCAGGGCAGAGGTTATTTAGAATTTATTTAAAAAAAGGCGCACGCTGACGCCGCGATTAGCAATGAGTTTAGCTATTGATTTTTAAATATTTGCTTCGCAGCAAAAACCAATACATTTCCCGTTACCCGCTAACCACACTCCACTCAAGGCAGGAACTATTTTGAATTTTTCTAAACAAGCCACAACTTTGTGGCTGTATTGAATGATTCTAAATAGCTAAATGCGCCCACTTGTACTTCCGTTGCTGCTCTCGGGCAGTCTGCTGCCGGCCCTGGTTTCTGCCCAAGTTGCCCCTACCCCACCGCCGCCCGGCGGCCACCGGGGGCACCACGGCCGCACGGGCACCATCGTGGGCCGCGTGGCGCTGGCCGATGGGCAGTCGCCCGACCACGTGTCGGTGCTGGTGAAGGGCACTACGCGCGGCACCACGCCCGACACCAACGGCGATTTTCACCTGGAAGCGCCCGCCGGCTGGCAGGTGCTCACGGTATCGGGCCTGGGCTACGCTACCCAGGAAATAACCGTAGAAGTAGCTGGCGGCCAGTCCGTAACCGCGCCTACCCTGACGCTGACGCGCGGCCACCGCCAGCTCGATGAAGTAACTATAACCGGCATCAAGACCCTGAACCAGCGCCCCGTGGCCGTGGGCAAAATGCCGGTGGCCCCGCTCGATTTGCCGCAGTCGGCCATCACCGTGGAGCGGCAGGTGCTGGAGCAGCAGCAGGTGCTGCGCCTCAGCGACGCGGTGGTGAACACGCCCGGCCTGTACGTGATGGGTAGCACCGGCGGCACGCAGGAAGAGCTGGCCAGCCGGGGCTTTGCCTACACCAGCAACAACACGTTTAAGAACGGCGTGCGCTACAACAACGCCATCTTCCCGGAAGCCAGCTCCTTGGAGCGGCTGGAGGTACTCAAGGGCAGCGCAGCCATTCTCTACGGCAACGTGGCGGCGGGCGGCGTGCTCAACCTCGTCACCAAAAAGCCGCGCTTCGAGCGCGGCGGCTCGGTGGGCTTGCGCGTGGGCAGCTTCGGCTTCGTGAAGCCGACCTTCGACGCGTACGGCGCGGTGGGCGCGAGCGACAAGGTAGCTTTCCGCCTCAACGGCACCTACGAGCGCGGCGACAGCTACCGCGACCAGGTGAAAGGCAACCGTGTGTACGTCAACCCGTCGCTGCTTTTTCAGCTCACGCCCAAGACGAGCCTGGTGCTGGAAGGCGACTACCTGCGCGACCGCCGCACGCCCGACTTTGGCATCGGGGCCATCAACTACCAGATTATCGACTCGCGCACGCGCTTTCTTAATACACCCGACGCGCTGAATGCCACCCAGCAAACCAGCGCCACGGCTACCCTCACCAGCCGCCTCAACGACACGTGGACGCTACGGGCCATCGGCGGCTTTCAGCGCTACGACAACGAGCTGCGCAGTGCCGCCCGGCCCACCACCGTTATCGGCACGCCGGGCCGCAACTACGGCAACTGGGGCCGCAGCCTCCAGCGCTCGGCCACGGCCGAAAACTACTACCTGGCCGAAATCGACCTCACCGGGCAGTTTCGCACGGGCAGCATCGGCCACGTGCTGCTGGTGGGGGCCGATGCCGACCAGTACAACACCAACACCCTGACCTACGGCCCGCGGGTGCAGGGCCAACTCTATGACTCGCTCAACATCCTGGACCAGAGCCGCCGGCTGGGCGCGCCCAAGAACGTGCTCAGCGGCTACGACGCAATGGTGCAAAGTACCCGCACGCTCGGCAACACCCGCCGCGCCGGTTTCTACGCCCAGGATTTAATCAGCCTGCTACCCGGCCTCAAGCTGCTGGCCGGCCTGCGCTGGAGCTACCAGGAAACGCCCAGCGACGTGTACACCTATGCCTTCCCGGCCGCCGATGGCACGCAGACCATTTCGGTGCGCGAAAACCGCCGCTACGACAACGCCTTTTCGCCGCGCCTGGGCCTCGTGTACCAGCCCTTTAAGCACACGGCCGTGTTCGCGTCGTATTCCAATTCCTTTACGCCGCAGGGCAATACCGTAACCGACAGCCAGGGTAGCCCGCTGCCGCCTTCCATCATCGACCAGGTAGAGGCCGGCCTCAAAAACGACCTATTCAACGGTGCGCTCTCGGCCAACGTGACGGTGTATAAAATCGTGAACAGCAACCAGGGCCAGGTGATTTTGCCCGGCGCGCCCAACTACAATTCGCGCTTCCCCAACGCCCAGGAGCTGGCCGGCGAAATCACCAGCAAGGGCCTGGAAGTGGACGTGCAAAGCAAGCCCTACCTGGGCTGGTCGGTGCTGGCCGGCTACAGCTACAACCAAACCACCTACACCAACAGCAGCCTCTATGCCGAGGGCAGCCGCCTGCGCTACAACCCCGCGCATACCGTGAATGGCAGCGTATTCTACAACTTCAACTCGGCCTTCGGCAATGGCCTACTGCGCGGCCTGTCGGTAGGCGCTACCGGCTATTACGTGGGCGACCGCCTGGCTGGCCGCAACAACCGCCTGCTGAACCCGGCTACTGGCAAACCCTGGACGGCCGCCGTGCCCGAGCCCTTCCAGCTCATCGCCCTGCCCAACTACTTCCAGCTCGATGCCAGCATCGGCTACAGCTACCAGCGCTTTACGCTACGCGCCAAGGCGGCCAACCTGCTCAATAAACTCAGCTACAACGTGCACGACGACAACAGCGTGAACCCCATCGCGCCGCGCAACTACTCGGCTACGCTCAGCTTCCGGCTGTAGGTAGTAGGCAAACCGCCGCCCCCAGCCGCTGCTTTTCGCCTTTTCGTCGCCAAACCCTTGACCCACCGGGCTTCCCGGTGGGTTCTTTGCTGAAATTTACGTCCTTCCATGAAGCTCTTTTTTCGCCGCATTCACTTATACCTCGGGCTAGTATCGGGGCTGTTTCTGGTGGTCGTCTGCCTCACGGGTACCCTCCTGGTTTTTGAGGAAGAGCTGACGCACGCCTTCACCCCCGGGCGCTACACGGTGGCAGTTGCCGCCACGCCGCGCCTCTCGCTGGCGCAGCTCAGCGAAACTGTGCGCGCCGCCCGCCCCAAGGCCAAAATCAACGCCATCAAGGTCTACGCCGACCCCGCCCGCACCGTCGAAATCGCGCTGGCTGGCGGCCGGCCCGGCGGCCCTAAAGGCGGAGGCCGCAGCGAGCGAGCGCCCCGCCCCGAGCGGACCGGTGAGCGCGGCGGCGCAGCCCGCGCCCCCATGGGCGGCCCCGGTGCCAAAGGCGGCAAGGGGGGCAAAGCCGAGCGCGGCCCTACCCTCTTCCTGAACCCCTACACCGGGGCTATTCTGGGTGAATACGACTCACACAAGTCGGGCTTTCACTTCATCGAGGAAATACACCGGGGGCTGGTGGCGGGCCGGGTGGGCAAGCTCATCATGGGCATCAATTCCATCATTTTCCTCTTCATCCTGGGCACGGGCATCGTGCTGTGGTGGCCGGCGGCAAAGCAGGCATTTTCGCAGCGCCTGCGCATCAAGTGGGGCAGTAGCTGGAAACGGATGAACCACGATTTTCACATCGTGCTGGGCTTTTACGCCTCGGTGTTCTTGTTCATCATGGCGGCTACGGGCGTGGGCATGTCGTTCGATTGGGTCGGCCAAACCATCAACACCCTGACCCATTCGCCGCAGCAGCGGATGGAGCCGCCCACCTCGGCCGAGGCCGCGCCCGGCGCGCCCACCTTTGGGGCCGATGCGGCCCTGGCTTTCGCCCGCCGCCAGGATGCCAGCGCCCGCAGCTACACCGTGCAGTTGCCCAAAGAGCCCACCAGCAGCATTCAGCTCGGCATTTTACCCGCCAGTGCGCTTTTCGAGCGCGCTACCAACGATACTTACCTCGACCAGCACACCGGCCAGGTATTGCGCCAGCAGCCCTACGCCGAAAAGCCCATGGGCCAGCGCATTCGCGGCTTTTTTAAGCCCGTGCACACCGGGGCTATTTTTGGCTGGCCGACCAAGGTGCTGGCCTTTGTGTTCGCGTTGCTGGGCATTACGTTTCCCATCACGGGCACCATTATGTGGCTGAACCGCACCCGCAAAACCAAGAAGAAACCACTGCCCCGCGTGGCGGTAGCGTAGCGCGCCGGCGAAGCCGGGTAGTAGCAGGTAGTCGCGGCCCGATTGGCCAGGCGGCCGATTATCACCCGCTTCCTCCGGCATTCAGGCCTGATATTGGCTGGGGCCCGCCACTACCCTTTGTACCCGTTGCAAGGAGTAGTGGCGGGCCCCCGCTCGTAGGTGCGGGCGGTACCGAGGCAGTGGCGGCCGCCCACTCGCCTTGGTTTGAGTTGCAACAGGCAGTAGCGGGCCGCCGGAGGGCTTTGCAACGCGCACCCAGGCGAGTGGGCGGCCGCCACTGCCCCTACCGCGCCTGCCAAACGTCCCAGCTCAGCTTGAGGATAAACCCACTCACTATTACCAGAAACAGCACCCGCACGAAGCCCGTACCCCGCCGCAAGGCCAGCCGCGCGCCCAGTGCTGAGCCCAGCATGTTGCACGCCGCCATCGGCAGCGCGATGCGGTAGAGCACCTGCCCGGTCGAGATGAAATACGCCAGCCCGGCCACATTGGTGGCCACGTTCACGACCTTGGCCGAGGCCGAGGCCGACAGAAAATCGTAGCCAAACAGCCCCACGAACGCAAACAGCAGCAGGCTGCCCGTGCCTGGCCCAAAAAAGCCGTCGTAAAACCCCAGCGCCGCCCCCAGCGCCACGCCCGTGAGCAGCTCGCGGCGGCCGTGCAGGCGCGGCGCGTGCAGGCTGCCAAAGTCCTTGCGCCAGAAGGTATAAACGGCCATGAGCACCAGCAGCGCCAGCACCAGCGGGCGCACCAGGTTTTTGTCAAAATGGCTCACGGCCCGCGCGCCCAGCAGCGCGAAGCAGCCCGCCGCCACCGCCGCCACGGCCACCGTGCGCCAGCGCATGGGCACCGCCCCGGTACCACTAAGGTAGCGATGGAGCGAGGCGGCCGTACCGGCCAGGCTGGCTACTTTGCCCGTGCCCAGCGCCGTGGGCACCGGCACTTCCTTAGGCAGCAGCAGCAGCAGCGCGGGCAGCTGAATGAGGCCCCCGCCGCCCACCATGCCATCGATGAGGCCGGCCAGAAAGGCGAAAAAACACAGCAGGGGAAGCATGAACGTGGTAGCCATAGCGGGCAAAAGTACCGCCCTTGCCTCCCGGAAGGCGCGCTACCAGCAAAAAGCAAACGCCCGCGCAGCTTGGCTGCGCGGGCGTTTGCCGTTGAAAAATGCACCGTTAAAACGGTGGCTCCTCCCCAAAGCTGCTCTTCGGAAACGAGGTAGTCGGCTCGTTCATGCGCGAGCCTAGCCGGATGGTCTGCGGCTGACCGAAGCCGCCCGCGTCGCCGCCAGCCGGCCCTTCGCTGTCGAAGCTGCTGCCCGGCAGCGCGCCCGGCGTGTATCCCCCGCCGCTAAAGCCGCCCGCATCGCCGCCGCCATCGAAGCCGTCGAGGTCGGCAAACTTGGTGAAGCGGCCGATGAACTTGAGCTGCACCGTTTCGAGCGAGCCGTTGCGGTGCTTGGCGATAATAACCTCGCCCATGCCCTGGGTCGGATTGCCCATTTCGTCTTCGGTTATCTTGTAGTACTCAGGGCGATAGAGAAAGATAACCATGTCGGCGTCCTGCTCGATAGAACCTGATTCACGAAGGTCGCTCAGCTGCGGCTTCTTGTCGCCGCCCCGCGTTTCTACCGAGCGCGACAGCTGCGACAGGGCAATAACGGGCACGTTCAACTCCTTCGCAATGCCCTTAAGCGCCCGCGAGATGCTGGCGATTTCCTGTTCACGGTTGCCGTTTTTACCGCCCTCGTTGCCGCTCATCAGCTGCAGGTAGTCGATGATGATGAGCTGAATATCGTGCTGTGACTTGAGGCGGCGGCACTTAGCCCGCAGCTCGCGGATGCTGAGCGCGGGCGTATCATCGATAAAAATCGGGGCCGTGGACAGTGCCGAAATCTTATGGTTGAGCTGCGACCACTCGTAGTCGGCGAGGTTGCCCTTCTTGATTTTCTCAGAATCCAGCTCCGCCTCGGCCGAAATCAAACGGTTGACGAGCTGCAACGACGACATCTCCAGCGAGAAAATGGCGACTGGCTTCTTGAAATCGACCGCCGCGTTGCGCATGGCCGATACTACGAAGGCCGTTTTGCCCATGCCCGGCCGCGCCGCAACAATCACCAGGTCAGATGGTTGCCAGCCGCTCGTGACGCGGTCGAGCGCCGAGAAGCCGGTGGGCACGCCGGTGAGGCCGTCCTTCTGGTGCTTCTTTTCTTCGAGCTCCTTGATGGCTTTCACCATCAAGTCCTGCATCGAGTCCACGCCCTTGCGCATGTTATCTTCCGACACCTGGAAGATATTTTTCTCGGTAGCGTCGAGCAGCTCAAATACGTCGGTGGTTTCCTCGTAGGCGTCGCGCAGCACGTCGGTCGCCATGCGGATGAGCTCGCGCTTGATAGCCGCCTCCAGAATCACGCGGGCGTGCGCCTCGATGTTGGCCGCCGAGTTGATGTGCATCGTGAGGCCGGCCACGTAGCCCACGCCGCCGGCGGCTTCGAGCTCGCCCATTTCGCGCAGCTCCTGCACCACCGTGAGCTGGTCAATGGGCTCCGACTTGTCAAACAAGTTGCTGATGGCCTTGTAGATGCGCTGGTGGCCGTCCTTGTAGAAGCTCACCGGCTTCAGGATGTCGACTACCGTGGTGAGGGCGTCTTTTTCGAGCATGAGCGCGCCGAGCACGGCGGCTTCCATTTCGAGGCGCTGCGGGGGCAGCTTGCCGGTGGGCGACATGGGCACGGGCACGCGGGTGCCGCGCACGCCCTGGAAGGCGGCGGCGGCGCGGGCCGCAGATTGCTTGAGGCGGTCGTCCATTCGGTCAGACATAGGTAGTAGCGGGAGGGCGAATCAGAAGATAATAGAGCGGTGGCCGGCCGCGCGTAACCCGCAGTGGCCAGTTTCAATTCCGCTGCATCTGGTTTTTGAAGGGCTAGGCGCAGCACCCCGGCGCGAGCGCCGGAACTAACAAAGCTAACCCATTCGAAAAAAGCTTACAACGCTTGCGCTGTCCCGAACCAGCCCAATCGCCGCAAACCATAGTAGCAACTACTTCACTGCCAAGCCAAGAAAAAGAAAGCTGGAATTTGTAGTTTTTTGGGGTTACCTTCTACGGCCCGGCCCCGCGCCCAAGTTGGCGGTGGGCCGTACTTTCGCCCCCCGCAAATAGCCCTTTTTCTCCCTTGGAAAGTATTCACCTGATTGCCGTTGGCGGCAGCATCATGCACAACCTGGCGCTGGCCCTGCACCAGCGCGGCGCCCACGTCACGGGCTCCGACGACGAGATTTTTGAGCCCGCCCGCGCCCGCCTCGCCAAGGCCGGCATTTTGCCCGAGGCCGAAGGCTGGTTTCCCGAGAAGATTCACGCCGGCCTCGCGGCCGTCATCGTGGGGATGCACGCCCGGCCCGACAACCCCGAACTGGCGCGGGCCCAGGAGCTGGGCTTGAAAATCTATTCTTTCCCCGAGTACATCTACGAGGCCAGCAAGGACAAGCAGCGCGTAGTTATCGGCGGCTCGCACGGCAAAACGAGCATTACCGCGCTCATTCTCCACGTGTTGCGCTACCACGGGCGGCAATTCGACTACGCCGTGGGCGCGCAGCTGGCGGGCTTCGACCTGATGGTACAGCTGACGGACGACGCGCCGATTATCATCATCGAGGGCGACGAGTACCTGTCGTCGCCGGTCGATAGGCGGCCCAAGTTTCACCTCTACCAGCACCATATCGGGGTGATTTCGGGCATCAGCTGGGACCACATCAACGTGTTTCCGACCGAGGAAATCTACCGCCAGCAGTTCGAGATTTTTGCCCGCCAGACGCCCAAGGCCGGCACCCTCATCTACGACCGCGACGACGAGCAAACCCAGCTCGTGGCCGTGCCCACCAGCCCCGACGTCACCTACGTGGGCTACGGCCCGCACGAGCACGTCATTCGGGGCGGGCAGACCTTTCTTATCACCAAGCGCGACGAGGAAGTGCCCATCCAGGTCTTTGGCGAGCACAACCTGCGCAACATCTCGGCCGCCAAGGAAGTCTGCAAGCAGCTGGGCATCAAGGGTAAGGACTTCTACCAGGCCATTGCCAGCTTCAAGGGCGCGGCGCGGCGGCTGGAGCTGATGCAGGCCGGTGCTACCTCGTTGGTATACAAGGACTTTGCCCACGCGCCCAGCAAGCTCAAGGCCACGGCGGCGGCCCTGAAAAAGCAGTTCCCCGAGCGGCGGCTGGTGGCCTGCCTGGAGCTGCACACGTTCAGCTCGCTCAACCCCGATTTCTTGCCGCAGTACGCGCACTGCTTCGACGCGCCCGACGTAGCGGTGGTTTATTTCAACCCCCACGTGCTGGAACACAAGCGCCTACCCCCACTCGCGCCCGAGGCCGTGCAGCAAGCCTTCCAGCGGCCCGATTTGCAAGTATTTACCGACTCGGCCGCGCTGGCCGAGTTTCTGCACGCGCAGCAGTGGGCCAATACCAACCTGCTGCTAATGACGAGCGGCACGTTTGACGGACTGGATTTGGGGGCGTTGGCGAGTGAGGTAGTGAAATAAGCCAGCTATATGCGCTACCTCATTTCGCCCTGCACCGTGTACACGGGCACCTCCACCCTGCCCCACCACGCGGTAGTAGTCAACGGCGACCGCATCGAGGCGCTACTGCCCGCTGTGGCTGCCCCGCGCGACCTGCCCCGCCGCGACGGGCGCAACCTACATCTAAGCCCTGGCTTCGTGGACGTGCAGCTGTATGGCGGCGGGGGCGTGCTGTTTTCCACCGAGCCCACGGTGGAGGTGCTGGCTACCCTGGCGGCGCACCTGCGCCGCCACGGCACCACCAGCTTCGTGCCCACCATGCCCACCAACGCGCCCGAGATGATGAGCGCCGCCGCGCAGGCCGTGCGTGCGGCCCAGGCCACCGTGCCCGGCCTGCTGGGCTTGCACCTCGAAGGCCCCTACATCAACCCCGCTAAAAAGGGTGCGCATCAGGCCGAGTTTATTCAAACCCCAGCTAGTGAAAATGTATCGTCCCTACTAGCTGAACACCAGGATATACTGCGCATTATGACACTGGCCCCCGAGTGCGTGGCCCCCAAACTGGCGCTGCAATTACGGCGGGCGGGCGTGGTGCTGTCGGCGGGCCACTCGCTGGCTACCTACGCGCAGGCTACGTCGGCCTTCAACAGTAGCTACCTGGCAGCCACACACTTATTTAATGCCATGTCGGGCTTCGAGAGCCGCGCGCCCGGCCTGGTGGGCGCCGTGTACGACCATCCCACGGCCGTGGCCAGCATCATTGCCGACGGCGTGCACTGCGACTATGCGGCCCTGCGCATCAGCCAGAAACTGATGGGCGAGCGGCTGTTTCTCATCACCGATGCCGTGGATGCTAGCGCCGAGGGCGCGTACCGATTTCACCGCGAGGGCGACCACTTCGTAAACGAAAACGGCACCCTGGCCGGCTCGGCCCTCACCATGCCGCAGGCCGTGGCCAACTGCGTGCGCCACGCTGGCATCGCCCTTGATGAGGCCCTGCGCATGGCCACCCTCTACCCCGCCCGCTTGCTGGGCTTGGAGGGCCAAATCGGCCAGCTTAGCGCTGGCTCGCGCGCCGATATGTGTTTATTTAATAACAATTTCGACGTAGTAGCCACCGTGCAGAGCGGCAAGTGGCAGGAGCATTAGGGGTTAAGCGAGTGCGCCTGTCATTGCGGACGTAGCCAGGCAAGACAGGCGCAGCTCTTATTCTGTTACTTCCTAGCTCTTATCTCTCTTCTTCCCGCTGTCATTAGCCAGTAGCAGTGCTAGGGCAGTGAGTGAAAGGCGCAGCAGCCATTTAGTCGGGGTTTTCATTGGCGGGCAAATAACGTGTTGCTTTCTAACACCTGAAAGGTGCAGGTACTGCCGGCCTCCACATTGTCGCCGCAACTGGAACCCACGATGCGGTCGCCCTCAAAATCGAAGACGCAGGTAGGGCAACCGGTGCCCGTGAGCACGTAGCGCTCGGCGTCGGGCGTGAGGTAGAGCGCCCCGCTGCCACTGTCGCGCAGCGGCAGCGCCATTGCCCGGAAGTGCCCGTCTTTCAGGCCCATGCCGATGAGGTAGTAGGTTGTCTTTTCTTTGGGCGCACTGGGCGCGGGGCGCACCAGCACCTTGTCCACCACGGTTCCATCGCCAAACTGCCGGATGAAGGCCGAAGCCAGCACCGACTGCGCCGTTTTGAAGGTGGGCGGGCCGGCTTCCACTACCTGCGCTATTTGTTTGCTCACCAGTGCATTGCGGCGAGTAGCGGCCTCGTCGCTCAGGCGCTGGGCTTCGCGCACGGGGTCGCTGCTTTCGCGAGTGCGGGTGGTTTCGCAGGAGGTTAGCAGGAGCAAGCTGGTCAGCAAGCCCAACAGGCCGAGACCAAGTAAACGGGGTAGGAAGCGCATATGAATAGCGTTTTGAGTCAGGAATTTTTGAACTATAAATCAAGAATTTGCTCTGCAACTCAGAACTTAAAACTCCTGACTCAGAACTCCCCTAGCGCGCCTTGTAGTATTTCTGCGCCTCGGGCAGCAGGCGCTCGATGTCGGCGATGCGGGTAGCGTCGGCGGGGTGGCTCGATAAGAACTCGGGCGTATTGTTCTGGCTTTGGGCAGCCATGCGCTGCCAGAACGGGATGGCCTGGGCCGGATTGTAGCCCGCCATCGCCATAAAAATCAGCCCTAGGTGGTCGGCTTCGCTTTCCTGGTTGCGGCTGAACTTGAGCAGTAGTACCTGGCTGCCGAGCTGCGTGCCGGTGCCCACGGCGCTGGCAAAAATACTTTGGGTAGCGGCCGGGTTTTTGGTGAGGGCCGTGGACAGGGCCGAGGTGCCGAGCTGGGCCAGCATCTGGTCGCTCATGCGCTCCGAGCCATGCTTGGCCACGGCGTGGGCTATTTCGTGGCCCATTACCACGGCCAAGCCGGTTTCATCGCGCGTGATGGGTAGAATGCCCGTGTATACGGCCACTTTGCCACCGGGCATACACCAGGCATTCACCGTTTTAGGGTCGTCGATGAGGTTAAACTCCCAATTGTAACCGGCAAGCTGGTCGCTCTGGCCCTGGTCGCGGAAATACTTCTCCACGGCGGCCTGAATGCGCTGGCCCACGCGGCGCACCATTGCTACCTCGGTCGAGTTGGTGGAGAGCTTCGACGTGCTCAGCGTTTCCTTATACTGGGTCACGGCCAGGGCATTCATCTCGCTGTCGGGCACCAGGTTGAGGGTGCGGCGGCCGGTGATGGGCACGGTGGTGCAGCCGGTAGCGAGGGCGAGGCTGGCGGCGAAGACAACTTTCTTAAACATAATAAGGCGTCTGGTTGGGAAGAAAAAGGCTAGTAGCGACCCTACTTAAAAAGGCACGTTTGGGGCCAATTTTGGCGGGCCGCCGCCGAGGCTATACGCAACCGGACGGGGAGAATGTTTACTTTGTGGCTGGAGCGCCGCCGCCCGCCCGGGCGGCGGGCGCGGCGTAAATGGGCAGCGGCATTGAAAATCCGCGTCTTTTCTCCGCAGTATCCTACTTTTTCTTACCTGCCTGCTGCCTTGCGGCGCGGCCCCTCCCCCGCCTCCCATGAAAATTATTTGCATTGGCCGCAACTACGCCGACCACGTAGCCGAGCTGCAAAACGAGATTCCCACCGCACCCGTCATTTTTCTGAAGCCCGAAACGGCGCTCATTCAGCGCGGCCAGCCGTTCTTCTACCCCGACTTCTCGAAGGATATTCACTACGAGTTGGAGCTGGTGCTGCGCATCAGCAAAAACGGCCGCCACATCGAGGAGCAGTTTGCCAATACTTATTTTGACGCCATCTCATTGGGTATTGATTTCACGGCCCGCGACCTGCAAAGCGAGCTGAAAAAGAAGGGCTTGCCCTGGGAGCTGGCCAAAGCGTTCGACGGCTCGGCGCCCGTGGCGCCCACTTTCAAGCCGGCCACTGAGTTTACTAATTTCGCCGACATCAACTTCCGCCTTGAAGTGAACGGCGAAGTGCGGCAGCAAGGCAATTCCAGCCTCATGATGTACCCGTTTGCCAAGATTATCAGCTTTGTCTCGCGCTACATCACGCTCAAGCAGGGCGACCTCATCTTCACCGGCACGCCGGCTGGCGTGGGCCCGGTGCAGGTCGGCGACCAGCTGGTGGGGTATCTCGAAGACGAGAAAATTTTGGCAGTAGCCGTGCGGTAAAAGGTATGTGCGGTAAGCTTTAGCTTGCCGCTTGACCGCTAAAACGTGCTGCATTACGGCAAGCTGAAGCTTACCACACATCCTATTATTTTGCTGACTACTAAACTAATGCGCCGGCTCGTGCTGCCGGCCGCAGGCGGATTGCTATTGCTGGCCACCACCACCCACGGCCAGGACGATGGTAGCGACGACACCACTACCCGCCGGGCCAGCGGCCCCATCCGGCCCGCGGCGGCAGCCCCGGTGGCCGTGCCGCCGGGCTACTTTTTGTTTCCCATCATGCCCGGCCAGCCCAATTTTCTGGCCGCCAGCATGGGCGAGCTGCGGCCCAACCACTTCCACGGCGGGCTCGACATCAAGACCGCCAGCGTGATAAATAAGCCCGTGTATGCCGCCGCCGATGGCTACGTGTCGCGCCTCAAGCAGTCGTCGTTCGGCTACGGCAACGTGCTGTATATCACGCACACTAATGGCCTCACCACGGTGTACGGCCACCTCAACGAGTTTCTGGACCCGGTGCTGGCCGAGCTGCGTCGCCAGCAGTACGAAAAGCAGACTTACGAGCTGGAGCTGTTTTTCAAGCCCGGCCAGTTTCCGGTGAAGCGCGGCGACATCGTGGCCAAATCGGGCAATACCGGCGGCTCGGCCGGCCCGCACGTGCACTGGGAAGTGCGCGACGGCCAAGACCGCCAGCTGAACCCCTTGCAGTGGGGTGGCTTTTCGGAAATTCAGGACCACCTGGGGCCGATTTTGCAGGCGCTGGCCGTGGAGCCGCTGGGCATCGGGGCGCGGGTGCGCGGGCAGTTCGAGCGGGCGCTGCTGGTGCCCAAGACGCAGCCCGCGCCGGGCGCGGCCACGGTTTTTCCCGACACGCTGGCTTGCGTGGGGCAAGTGGGTTTGCTGCTGCAAGGCTTCGACAGGTTTGACGGGGCCTGGAACAAGAACGGCATTCAGCGCGTGACGGTGCTCGTGAACGGGCGGCCCCACTACCAGCACGTTATCGACGCAGTGCCGTTTCCGAACGGCTCGCGGCAGGTGAATAATTTTGTGGACTACGCCTACCATTTTCAGTCGGGCCGGATGCTGCAAAAGCTGTGGGTAGATGAGGGCAACGACCTGCCTTTCTACACGCCGCCCGGCCTCGGCCAGGGCAAGCTGACGGTAGAGCCGGGCAAGGTGTACACTATTGACTACGAGCTGGCTGACTCGTACAACAACAAGGCCACCGCGCGGCTGGTGCTACGCGGCGACAAGGCCGCCGAGTACGTGGCCCTCGCGCCCAAGGCCGCGCCCAGCAGCGGCCGGCCGCTGCTGCGCTACGACATCACGCGCAACCTGCTGCGCGCCGTCGTCACGCACGCCACCGACACGGCTGGCGTGCCCGCCAACCTGGTACTGCGGCGCGGCGGCCGGCAGTTGGAGCTACGCCCCAGCTATACCAAAAATTTTGAAACTACCTATCTCTACGACCTGCGCGCCGGCCTGCCCGACTCGCTGATTTTCAACGGAGTGACGAAGAAATTTGACCGGCAGGCGATGATTCCGACCGGTCAGGAAACGAGCTACACCACGCCGTTTCTGCACCTGGTTTTCGGGCCGCAAACGCTGTTTTCGCCCCTCTACCTGAACACCGCGCATGTGCCCGCTACCGCCGCCGCGCCCGAAACCTGGGTAGTAGGCTCGGCCAGCACGCCGCTCTACCTGCCGCTGCGCATCACGCTGAAAGCCAGCGCGCCGTTGGCCGACCGCGCGCGCACGGCCGTGTACAGCGTCACGACCAAGGGCGGCCGCGCCTACGTGGGCGGCACCTGGGATGCAACTGGGCAGCAAATTTCCTTTAACACCAAAGCCTTCGGCCAATACCGCCTGTACACCGACACCAAAGCGCCCGAAGGCCGCCTGCTGGGCCGGCCCGGCGGGCAGTTGCTGTTTCGGGTGGGCGATGATTTGTCGGGGCTGGCGTCGTACAAGTTGTTCATCGGCGGGCGCTTCCGGCTGCTGCGCTTCGAGCACAAAAACAGCACGTTATTCACCGTGGCCAACGACCCCGAGGCCCCGGCCCTGCGCGGCCCCGCCGAGCTGCGCTTGATTGACCAGGCCGGCAACGAGCGGGTGATTCCGCTCAGTTTGTAATTCGTGTCACCCCACCCCCGGCCCCTCCCCTCCGGGAGAGGGGAGCCGACCGCAAGCAAAAGTGACCAAACGTTAAGCAGTCGTCAGGCTCCCCTCTCCCGGAGGGGAGGGGCCGGGGGTGGGGTGACACGCCTGACGAGTAACTCAAAACTCATAATTCAAAACTCTTAACTTCCCCCTATGCTCCCCGAACCCGGCACTCCCGCCCCCGATTTCACCGCGCCCGACCAGCACGGCAATCCGTTTACGCTCAGCAGCCTGCGCGGGCACAAAGTCGCCCTCTACTTCTACCCCAAAGATGACACGCCCGGCTGCACCGCCCAGGCCTGCAACCTGCGCGACAACGAGGCGCGGCTCGCCGCCCAGGGTATCAAGGTAGTGGGCGTAAGCATCGACAGCGCCGCCTCGCACGCTAAGTTCGCGCAGAAGTACGACCTGAATTTTCCGCTCGTGGCCGACGCTGATAAGGAGATTGTGCAGACCTACGGCGTGTGGCAGGAAAAGAAAAACTACGGCAAAACGTATTGGGGCGTGGTGCGGACTACTTTTTTACTCGATGAGCAGGGCGTGATTACCCGCGTCATCAAGCGGCCCGATACCAAGGAGCACGCCGCACAATTGCTGAAGTAGCGTGGACTTTCAGTCCGCGAGTGCCAGGCGTATTCACTCGCGGACTAAAAGTCCGCGCTACTACTTGCTAAGCCGGCTTTTGCTTACCTTGCGCCCATGCACCTTGCCTTCTGCCCGCCCATTCGCTCGCGTTTTACGGCGCTTCGCTATCTGCGCTTTCTACTACTGATTAGCGCTTTGCTTGCTATAACCTCCAGCTTGCCCGCGCACGCGCAGAACGCCCCTACCGAGCGGCCCAAGGTGACGCGCATCCTGTTTCTACTTGATGCCTCGGGTTCGATGATGGCGCCCTGGGAAGGCCAGCCGCGCTGGGAAGTGGCTAAGCGCCTGCTGGCCAAAATGGCCGACTCGCTCAACAGCTACCCCAACCTGGAGCTGGGCCTCCGCGTGTACGGCCACCAGCACCCCAACGCCGAGCAAAACTGCGAGGACTCGCGCCTCGAAGTGCCCTTCGCGCCCAAAAACGCCGCCGCCATCAAGGCCAAGCTCAAGATGCTGAAGGCGCAGGGGAATACGCCGATTACGTACTCGCTGGGGCAGTCGGCCAATGACTTTCCGGCCGATAAAACCTCGCGCAACGTACTGCTGCTCATTACCGACGGCGTGGAATCGTGCAAGGGCGACCCCTGCGCCATCTCACTGGCCTTGCAGCGCAAGCGGGTGTTTCTGAAGCCGTTCGTGATTGGCATCGGGGCGCAGAAGGAGTTTGGCAAGGCCCTCGAATGCCTGGGCCAGTACTACAACGCGGCCGAGGTCAAGACCTTCAAGACGGTGCTTAACGACGTAATCGCCCAGACGCTGGCCAAAACGACGGTGGCCATCAACCTGACCGACGAAAACGGCCGCCCGGTGGAAACCAACGTCAACATGACGTTCGTCAACAACGTGACTAACCAGCCCGAGTACAACTACGTGCATTACCGCGACGCGCAGGGCAAGGCCGACGTGCTCGACATTGACGCCTTGCAGAGCTACGACCTGACCATCAACACGGTGCCGCCCGTGCGCCAGGCCAACCTGGCCATCAAGGCCGGCAAGGCTAACGTGCTCAGCTACCGCACGCCGCAGGGCACGCTGGTGCTGCAAGGCCCCAACGTGAGCCCCAACCCCTACGGCACGGTGCAGGCGGTGGTGCGCACGCCGGCCGGCGCTACGGCCGTAGCGCTACCCTTCGGGGCCAGGCAAAAGCTACTGGCCGGCAACTACGAAGTGGAAATGCTGACTTTGCCGCGCACGGTGCAGCGCATCGCCATCCGGCAGGGCCAAACTACCACGCTGACCTATGCCGCGCCCGGCACCCTCAACATTACCAGCGACTTGAAGGGCCAGGGCAGCATCTACCAGGTCGGCGCCGACGACTCGCAGACCTGGGTGGCCAACCTGCCCGAGGCCAGCAGCAAAGTCAACCTGGCCATGCAGCCCGGCGTGTACCGGCTGGTGTTTCGCACCGCCACCAGCACCGGCAGCAAGTTTACCGACGTGCGCAACTTCACCATCCGCTCGACGCAGACTACTTCGGTGGCAATTTTTGGGCGGTAATGGAAGCTTCTGAGCCAAAAAATTTCCTATACGATACCCTACTGCCCAAAGTGGAGCGGATTGGGTGGCTGCTGACGGTTTTGGGGCTATGGCTTCACTGCACTGTTGGCCACCCAATCAATAAAATGCTGTTAGTTGGGCTTTTGACGCTGGTAGTGGTTTACTTCCTAAGCGCCTTCGCGCCCGTAGCCAATCCCGACGATTTTACCAATCAGCCCTACCGCACGACTGATTCTGCGTTGGAAAAATCCTTTTTGTTAGACGTATTGCTGCCTAAAATTCAGGGCTTGGCGATGGTCGTGACGCTGGTTGGCGTTCTATTTAAGGTAAGTTTTTTACCCAATTCAGTCGCTCTTCTACAAGTTGGCGTTTCAATCCTGCTAGTAGCCACAGTCACGCAATTAGCTGTCGGCAGCCTGGTTAGACGAGCCGCGGTAGTGTTGATTCCGGGGATAACCGCGTGGGCGACGCCAGTTGAAACCTTGGTACGGCAGTCTTACCGCCACAATCCGGCGCTCCTGGAAAAAGCATTGTACGCCCTCAAACATCCCGAAAGCCGGGCGGCGGCCGAAGAAGTACGCCGCCTGCGACGAGTTGAGCGCGGCCGCTAAACATCTGATTAAACCTGACGCTCCCGTCACCGTCCAACCAAGTGCCTACCCGCCCTGCCGCTTGGAAGACCACGAAATCCTCCTCAAATTTCAAAACCCCGCCAGCCGCAACCTGGCGTTTAACCAGCTCGTGCGTAAGTACCAGCAGAGGGTGTACTGGCACGTGCGTAAGATGGTCATCGACCACGACGATGCCGATGACCTCACGCAGGATGTCTTCGTAAAGGTGTGGAAGCACCTGGAAAATTTCCGGCAGGATGCCCAGCTCTTTACCTGGATTTACCGCATCGCGACCAACGAGTGTCTGGGCTTTTTGCAAAGCAAGCGGCGCAAGTTTTTCCTGCCCCTTAACGACGTAGGGGCCGAGCTCGCGGCCAAGCTCGAAGCCGACCCCGCCGTGGCGGGCGACGCGATTGAGCTAAAGCTGCAACGCGCCATTCTGCGCCTGCCCGACAAGCAGCGCCTGGTGTTCAACCTGCGCTACTACGACGAGATGCCCTACGAGCAGATGGCCGAGGTCACCGGCACCAGCGTGGGCGCGCTCAAGGCCAGCTACCACCACGCGGTGCGCAAAATCGAGGACTACGTGACTAATGCCGACGACCCCGGCTATTCTTCTGCCGACGCCGATTAAACCCCGGGCCGTCGCATTCATCCAATGTTTATATGAAACCTTCTTTTCGTCTTGACCAGCACCCGCGCCGCTGGCCGCAGCCGCTGAGCAGCCCGCCCGCCGGCTACTTCGAGCGCTTGCCCACGCGGGTGATGGCGCAGGTGGCCGCCACCGCGCCGGCCCGCTACCCGCTGCTGCCGGGCTGGCTGCTACAAGCGCCAGCCTACGTCCGCACTAGCTTGGCCTCGGGGGTGCTGCTGGGCACGTTTGCCGCCACGCTGTGGCTGGGCGGCGGGCCGGCGAGCCCACCCGCTACGACCGATACGCTTGCCAATATTCCGCAGGAACAACTGCTCGACTACCTCGCCACCGACGCCCACCTCACTACGCTGGATTTGGCCGAGCTGCCCGCCCACAGCCTCGCCCTCACCCGGCAGTACCTGCAACCCTCGGCCACCGAGCTGAGCGAAGCCTTTGATGCCCAACCTACTGAAGAAGCCGCGCTTTAGTTTTTGCTATGAATTCGTTACGCCCTATCATCTTTACTACCGCCTGCCTGCTGGCGCTGGCCACTACCGCGCCCGCCCAGGCACAGGCGCGCCTCGGCGGCCGGGGCCACCTGGCCCAGCCCGGCAGCCGCCTCAACCAGCTCGATAATGCCCGCATTGCCTTCATCACGGGCCGCCTCACGCTAAGCCAGGACCAGGCCCAGCGCTTCTGGCCGGTGTACAACGAGTTCACGGCCAAGCGCCGCGAGCTCAACCGCTCGGTGCGGCAGGCACGCCTGGCCCTCGGCAATGCCGGCCTCAGCGATGCCCAGCTGCGCGACAATTTCAACCAGGAGTTTGCCTTGCGGCAACAGTTGCTAGCGCTGGATAAGGACTACTTCGAGCGCTTGCAAAAGGTGCTGAGCTTGCGGCAGGTGGCCCAGTTGTACCAGGCCGAGCGCGACTTTACCAAGGAAGTGTTGCAGCGGGTGGCTGGCCGCCCGGCCGCCGCGCCGGAGCAGGAGTAGCGCGGACTTTTAGTCCGCGAGTAAACGGGCTTGTCCGATTACTCGCGGACCGAAAGTCCGCGCTACGGCGGGCGGTACCTTTGTAAGGTTATGCTTACCCCCCGCCAGCTTTTTCTGCGCCACCAGGCCCAGACCTCCGGGTTTCCGCTTTTGCTGGAAATCGAGCGGGCCGAGGGCGTGTACATGTACACGCCCGAAGGCCGGCCCATCCTTGATTTGATTTCCGGCATCGGCGTCAGCAACGTGGGGCACCGGCACCCGCGCGTGCTGCAAGCCATTCAGGAGCAGCTTGATAAATACCTGCACCTCATGGTGTATGGCGAGTTGGTGCAGGCCCCGCCCGCCCGGCTGGCCCACGCGCTGGCCGCTACCCTACCTGCCCCGCTCGATACGGTGTATTTTACAAACTCGGGGGCCGAAGCCATTGAGGGCGCGCTCAAATTGGCCAAGCGCCACACCGGCCGCACGGGCCTGGTTTCGGCTTTTAACTCGTACCACGGCTCCACGCACGGCGCGCTGTCCATCACCGGCTCCGAGGGCTTCAAAAATAGCTACCGCCCGCTGCTGCCCGACGTGACGCACCTGTGCTATAACGAGCTGTCCGACTTGGCTTTAATCACCGAAAACACGGCCGCCGTCATCCTCGAAACCGTGCAGGGCGAGGCTGGCGTGCGCCTGCCGCAGCCCGGCTACCTGCCCGCCGTGCGGCAGCGCTGCACCGAGGTCGGCGCGCTGCTTATCCTCGATGAGATACAGTGCGGTTTTGGGCGCACGGGCACGCAGTGGGCCTTCGAGCAGTTTGGCGTGGTACCCGATATCCTGGTGTGCGCCAAGGGTATGGGCGGCGGGATGCCCATCGGGGCGTTCATTTCCTCGCCCGAAATCATGGTGGGCTTCCAGACCAATCCCATCCTGGGGCACTGCACCACCTTCGGCGGGCACCCGGTGAGCTGCGCGGCGGCCCTGGCCACGCTGCAGGTTATTCAGGAAGAAAACCTGCTGGCCGGCGTGGCCGCCAAAGCCGCCCGGCTGCGGGCCGGTTTGCAGCACCCGGCCATCAAAGAAGTACGCAGCTGCGGCCTGCTGATGGCTGTGGAGTTCGAATCGTTCGAGGTACTCAAGCCGATTATTGACCGGGCGCTGGCCGAGGAAGGCATTCTTACCGACTGGTTTTTGTTCTGCGACAACTCGCTGCGCATTGCCCCACCGCTCACCATCACCGAAGCCGAAATCGACGCCGCGCTGTCGGGACTGCTAAGCGCAATGAGTGAATGAGTGAGGGGCGAATGCGTGAATGATACCGTAATCATTCACGCATTCGCCCCTCACTCATTCACTCATTGCCTAATGCTGCGGGATGTTGTTGTAATTCAGGAACGACAAGCTTTCCTCCTTGATGCGCTCGCGCGGAATGGCGTCTTTCACGCCCTGCGAGATTTTGCGCACCAGCACGCCCACGATGGCTTTGCGGAAGCCTAACTTCTCGGCCATCATAATGCAGAAATCCATCTCGGTTTCGTCCACGATGCCGTCGGCGAGCATCATGTCTACGAGGTCGAAAATCTGGTCGAAGCGGTCGGAATCGTTGTGCGGCAGGTCAGATACGCAATTGGTGTTGCCCGAGACTAGTTTGCGCACGTCGCCGGCCGACACGCCGTTTTTCTTGCCCACGGTGATAATGAAATTCATTTCTCGGTCGTCGATGTGGCCATCGGCTTTAGCCAGGGCGGCGAGGTTACACAAGTGGCCTTTGATTTTTTTGGCCTGCTCATTTTCGAAAAAACCAAACATGGGATTGGTAGAAAAGAGGTGGAAGAATACGGCCGGCGGCCGGGTGGGAAGTAGGCGAAAAGTAAGCAGGAAAAGCCGCAAAAGCTAGGACTTTACCCCGCTTAATTTGCCTCTTATACGCAGATTTCACAAAAACGTAAGTTAAAAAAACCTCGGCCCTACCCTATTACTGCCCCGCAGCTACGACCTTTGCGGACTTAACGGCGGCAGCCGCTGGCCTCTTGGCCGGGCGGCGCTTACTTAAGTAACTCGTTTTATGAAGCGAATCGGAGTATTTACCAGCGGCGGCGATGCGCCCGGCATGAATGCCTGCGTGCGCGCCGTGGTGCGGGCGGCGGTGTACCACGGAATTGAAGTGTACGGCATCATGCGCGGCTACAGCGGCATGATTAAGGGCGAGTTTGTGCGCCTCGACTCGGCCTCGGTGGCCAATACGGTGCAGCGCGGCGGCACGATTCTAAAATCGGCCCGCTCGCAGAAATTCATGACCAAGGAAGGCCGCCAACTGGCGTTTGACCAATTGGTTAACCACGGCATTGAAGGCTTGGTGGCCATCGGCGGCAACGGCACGTTTACGGGCGCCACCATCTTCGAGCAGGAGTTTGGCATCCCGACGGTGGGCGCGCCGGGCACAATTGATAACGACCTCTACGGCACTGACTACACCATCGGCTACGACACGGCGGTGAACACGGCACTGGAGGCCATCGACAAAATCCGCGACACGGCCGACTCGCACGACCGCTGTTTTTTTGTGGAGGTGATGGGCCGCGACTCGGGCTACATCGCCATTCCGTGCGCCATCGGCGGCGGGGCCGAAATCGTGATGGTGCCCGAAACCGCCATGAGCGTGGAGGCCGTGATTGAGACGCTGCAAAGCAGCTACTCGCGCCACAAAACCTCGTTTATCGTGATTGTGGCCGAGGGCGAGGAAGAAGGCAACGTCCACCACGTGGCGCGCCGCGTGAAGGAAGCCCTGCCCCAGCTCGATACCCGCGTGACCATCGTGGGGCACATTCAGCGCGGCGGCTCGCCCACGGCGGCCGACCGCCTGCTGGCCTCGCAGCTCGGCATCGCGGCCGTGGAGGGCCTGATGAACGGCATGAAAAACGTGATGGCCGGCATCGTGGACCGCAAGCTCATGTACACGCCGTTCGACGATACCATTCACAAACGCAAGGTTATCAACCAGAGCTTTATGCGGATGGTGGAGATACTGAGCGTATAGGTTTTAAATGAGTGAATGAGTGAGTTGGTGAATGAGCGAAGGTTTCCAAAATCATTCGCTCATTCACCAACTCGCTCATTCACTCCTTGATACCCACTGATACCCCGCATCCCTGCGCAGCCACGTGAGCTGGCGCTTGGCGTAGTGACGGGTGTTGCGCTGCAAGAGGCGCACGGCCTCGGCATAGTCGTAGTCGCCGTCGAGGAAGCCGAAAATCTCCTGATAGCCTACTGTTTGTAGCGCCTGGTGGTGGCGGAAGGGCAGCAGCCCGCCGACCTCGGCCAGCAGGCCAGCGGCCAGCATGGCATCCACGCGCTGGTTGATGCGCTGGTATAATTCTTCGCGGGGGCGGCTCAACGCCACTTTTACTACTCGAAAGGGCCGCGCTGCCGCCGCAGCGGCAGCCGCCTCGGGGCCAGTGTGGTAACTGGAAAACGGCCGCCCCGTACCGCGCGTGATTTCGAGGGCGCGTAGCACGCGCTGACGGTTTTGCAGGTCGAGGCGGCCGTGAGCCACGGGGTCGGTAGCGGCCAGCTCGGCTACTAAGGCGGTCAGGCCCTCGGTTTGCAATTCGTGCTGAAGCTGCTGGCGCACGCTGGCATCCACGGCGGGCAGCTCATCAAGGCCATCCGTCACGGCTTGCAGGTAGAGGCCCGAGCCGCCGGTGAGGATAACCACGGGCAGGCGCTGAAACAGCCCATCCAGCACGGCCAGCGCCTCGGCCGCGAAGCGGCCGGCGCTGTATTCCTGCGTAATGCTGTGCGAATCAACGAAGTGGTGCGGCACGCCCTGCATCTCGTCGGGCGTGGGCTTGGCGGTGCCGATGCTGAGCTCACGGAAAAACTGGCGTGAGTCGGCCGAGAGTATTTCAGTGCCGAGCTGCTGGGCCAGGGCCACGCTAAGGGCGGTTTTGCCCACGGCGGTGGGGCCAGCCAGGGCTAGCAGCACGGGGCGCGGGTCGGCGGCGGTGGGCGCTAGCTGGGTAAGTATTTCGGGGGGTAGCATGGTAGTAGCGCGAACTTTGTAGCTCGCGTTTGAGGCTGGCTGCACGCCGGCAAAACGCGAACTACAAAGTTCGCGCTACTACCTTATTGGCGCACCAATCAAGCTTTGATACAATCCAACAAGTATCTTTTCTTCCTCCTGCCAATTCCATTCCTGCCGGGCTTGATGGCAATTTTCGGCCAGACGGTGGTAGTAGGCGCCGGGCTCGCCGCCGGGCAGCAGCTGGGCCAGGGCGGCGGCCAGCGTGGCGGGCGCGAGGTCAGGCACCAAAACGGCAACCTCGTGTTGCGCATTCAGGGCGCGATACTCGGGAAAGTCAATGCAGAGCTGCGGAATGCCCGCCTGCACGTAGTCGAAGAATTTATTAGCCAGCGAGTAGTAATAGCTCAGGCCGGTATTCTCCAGTAGCATAATACCTGCCGTGGCCTGCGCCGTGAGCTGCCGCAAATCGGCCGGCAGTACGTAGCCCTTAAACTCAACCTGCCCCGAAGCCAGCAGCCCCAGCCGCGTGGCCTGCGCCCGCAGCGCGGCCGAGAGGTCGCCCTCGCCGCAAATAACCAGCCGGGCCGGTATCAGTGGCATGGCCTCCAGCAACTCAGCCAGGCCCCGGCCCACGTTTAGCGCGCCCTGGTAAAGCAGGGTGGGTAGTGGGGGTTGGGTGCTAGGTGCAGATAGCTTATTGGGTATTAATTGTTCATTACTAATCGCCAATGGCTCATCGCCCACCGGCACGTTGCGCACCACCGCAAACGCACTGCCAGGGTGGCGCTGCTCGAATAGGCGCGCCAGCGCCGGCCCCACCGTGTAGCACAAGCGGGCGCGGGGCACGATAAAATTTTCGACCCATTGCCACAGGCGCTGCACACGGGGCCGGGTTACAACCTCGGGCACTTCGGTGAATAATTCGTGCGCGTCGTACACAAAAGGCTGGCTACCCAGCCGCGCCCGCGCCCAGGTGGGCAGGGCCGCGTCGAGGTCAGCGCAGGCCCACACGTCGGCCCGCTGGCGCAGCAAGTACCAGAGCAACCGCAGGTTATACTCAACGTAAAACAGTTTGCCACGCTGAAACCAGCCGCGCAGCCGGTGCTGCGCGTAAAGCTCCTGCGTAAGCGGCAGAGAAAATTTTCGTTCCCAGCCCACTAGCGTTACGGCGTAGCCAGCACACGCCAAGCTGCCACAAATGCGCTGCATCCGCTGGTCGTAGCTGAGGTCGGTGGTGACGGCGAACAGCAGCCGTGGCGCTGCCGTGGTTAAATTGCCCAAAAATTAGAAGCGCTGAAATAAGTTGCTATAATTAAAATTTCTACCTCAAATTTAGGGTTTGGTAAGCGGTGGGCTAGTTTCGGGCCGCTGCTTTCACTGCCTAGTGGCTTTTATGCAAGGTTTTCCGGTATCTTCTGCGCCCATTACTCCACCTGCCCCGGCGCTGCTCGACCAGCTGCAGTTGGCCTACCTCCTGCTCGACCGGCTGGGGCGGATAGCGGAAACGAATGACACGCTGCTGCACCTGACCGGCTACACCAGCGCCGAGGTGATAGGCCGCGCCTACCACGAGGTATTTTCGCCGCTGGGCCTGCGCGAAACGCGCCAGCAGGAGCTTCTGCAAGTGCTGCGCGAGCAAACTAACTCGCCGTTTTACGACCACGACCTGGTGACCTGCGATGGCCGCCTAATACACCTGCACTGGCAGCAGCAGCTGCTGCGCGACGCCAACGGGCAGGTAACCGGCCTCTGGGCCGCCGGCCACCCGGTGAGCGCGGTGAAGGAGCTGCCCGACAGCGAGCAGGTAAGCGAGCCGGCGTACTTGCAGGATTTCTTCAACGACTCGCACGACCTGGTGCTGCACCTGAAGGCCGATAACTCCTTCTTATTCATTAATAAAGCCGGCGAGGAAACGCTGGGCTACCAGGCCAGCGAGCTGGCCAACCGCTCGCTGGCCGACATCGTGCACCCCTACTACCGGGCCAAGCTGCTGCACCAGCTGCGCCGCCTCTACGAGGGCCAGGCGCTCAACAAGCTCGAAACGGTGCTGATGACGCGTAGCGGCCGGCCGGTGCACCTCATCGGCTCGGTGAGCTGCGTACGCATCGCCGGGCAGCCGCTGAGCGCCCGCGTGGTGCTGCACGACATCACGGACCGCATCAAGGCCGAGCGGTTGCAGAAGGTGTATTACAGCATCGCCAACCTGGCCATCTCGGCCCGCGACCTGCCGGCGCTCTACGGCGCTATTCACCGCGAGCTAAGCAAGATACTGGAAACTAACAACCTGTATATTGCGCTTTGCGACGACCAGCGCACCCAGTTGCGTTTTGTATACCACATCGACCAGTACCCGCAACTGAACCCGGGCGCGAGCCGGCCGTTTTCGTCGGGCGTGTCGGAGTACGTGATTCAGCAGGGGCGGCCGCGCTACTTCAGTCGGGCCGATTTGCTGGAGCTGCTGCAGGAAGGTGCGATTACGGCTTTCGGACGCTTGCCCGAGGTGATGCTGGTGGCCCCGCTGAGCGTGGGCGACCGCACCATCGGGGTGCTGGCCGTGCAGGACTACGACCGCGCCGACACCTACGCGCCGAGCGACCTCGACATTCTGCACTTTATATCGAGCCAGGTGGCGCTGGCCATCGACCGCAAAAGCCAGGAAGAGCACCTGGCCCGGCAGAACGCCCGTCTGAACGCCATTTTTGAAAGCGGCAACCACTTGCTGTGGAGCGTGACGCGGCAGGGCAATCTGGTGTCATTCAACCGCAACTACGCCGACAACTACTACCGCCGCAACGGCGTGCTGCCTTTGCCGGGCATCAACCTGTTTGAGGTGGAGCGCGGCACCACCGCGCCCGAAACGCACAACGTTATCGCGCAGTACTACCGTCTGGCGCTGCAAGGCCAGCCGCAGCAGTTTGAGGTGAACACGCCCGACTCGGCGGGCCGCCCCATGTGGATGAGTGTGAGCCTCAACCCCATTTACCTGCCCGACGGCTCGTTTGAGGAGGTGTCGGCGCGGGCGCAGGACATCACTGAAAGCAAGAACTCGCAGCTGGCCCTGGCCGCGCAGGAAGAAAAGTTCCGTTCGATTTTCGAGTCGTTTCAGGACATCTACTACCGCACCGATACTAAAGGCAATTTCACCATTTTGAGCCCGTCGGTGCGCGACATTCTGGGTTACGAGCCCAGCGAGGTATTGGGCCACCCGGTGCAGGAGTTTTACACCTCGCCCGAGCAAAACGCGGCCATCGTGGAGGCGCTGCAACGCGGCGGCGAACTGCGCAACTACGAGGTGCAGATGCGCCACCAAGACGGCCGCCCCGTCACGATGCTCATCAACTCGCGCAACACGGCCAGCGGCACCGAGGGCATCGCGCGCGACGTGACCGAGATGCGCCAGATTCAGGACGACCTGCGCCACGCTAAGGAAGAAGCCGAAGCTGCGCTGGCCGCCAAAACGCAGTTTCTGGCCAACATGAGCCACGAGCTGCGCACGCCCATGAACGGCATCATCGGCATGATAGACCTGCTGCACCAAACCGGCCTCGGGGCCGAGCAGGCCGACTACGTGGACACGCTGCGCAAAAGCTCGGACGCGCTGCTGACCATCCTGAACGACATTCTGGACTTGTCGAAAATCCAGGCCGGCAAGCTGCGCCTGCAAGAAGCGCCGCTGGTGTTGCGCGGGCTGCTCGAGCGGCTGCACTCGCTGTTTGCGTACCGCGCCAGCCAGAAAAACCTGCGCTTTACCTACCACATTACCTCGCACACGCCGCCTTACATCATCACCGATGAGATGCGCCTGCTCCAGATTTTGTCGAACCTGGTGGCCAACGCCATCAAGTTCACGGCGCAGGGCACGGTGAGCGTGGTCGTGTCGTCGGTGGCCACGGATGGCGATTTTCACACCCTGCGCTTCGCGGTGCAGGACTCGGGCATCGGCATCTCGCCCGACGACGCGGTGCGCCTCTTCACCAGCTTCACGCAGCTCGATACTACGCCGAGCAAGGCCTTTGGCGGCACCGGCCTGGGGCTAGCCATCAGCAAAGAGCTGGCCGAGCTGCTGGGCGGCGAAATCGGCGTGTTTTCGGGCGTGGGCGAGGGTAGCGTGTTCTGGTTTACCATCCGCTGCCGCGTGGCGGCGGCCCCGCTGCTGCCTGCCCCCGACGAGGCCGACGACAACAAGCTCAAGCTGCCGCCGGCCCTGCTGCGGCCGGCTACCGGCCCGGCCCCGCGCATCTTGCTGGTCGATGACAACGCCATCAACCAGAAGGTGGCCGCCCGCCTGCTCGACAAGCTGGGCTGCGAGGTCGAAATAGCCAGCGATGGCTACGAAGCCATTGCCCGCGCCACCGCCCCCGACGCCAAGTACCAGCTCATCTTGATGGATATCCAGATGCCGGGTCTCGACGGCATCGCGGCCACCAGCGAGATAAAGGCACGCCTCGGGGCCACCTGCCCGCCCATCATCGCCATGACGGCCTACTCAATGGCCGACGACGCGGTGCGCTTCGTGCAGGCCGGCCTCGACGACTACCTGGCCAAGCCCGTGAAGCACCAGCAGCTTTCCGACATGCTGGCGCGCTGGCTGCCGGGAGCCCCGCCCACCCCGCCGCCCGCCAACGTCGTCGCGGCCACCCCGCCGCCGCTCACGCTCGATGTGGAAGTACTCACGCAGCTGCGGCAGCTGGGAGGGCTTGAATTCACGGCCGACCTCTACACCGATTTCGAGCAGGAGGGCGGCGAGCTCATCAACCAAGCGGCTGCCGTGGTAGCCGCCGCCGACTGGCACAGCCTGCACCCGCTGATGCACCAGCTCAAGGGCACGGCCGCTACGCTGGGGCTGTCGGCCATCTCGGGGCAGGCGTTGCGCATCGAGCAGTTACTCAAAAGCTCGACCTTGGGGGCGTTGCCCATCGAATTTAAACTTCTGCAACATTACTTTGCTCAATTCAAAGCCGTGTATCCGGGGGTGGTAATGGCGGCCGAGCCTAAGGCCGTGCCTGCTGAAAACCTTCCCTAATCCGTCTTAACTTGCTAGTTAGCTCGCCTTTACACCCGAACTTGCCCACTTGTATGCCGGCCGAAACTTCTTCTAAAACCATCCTCATCGCCGAGGACAGCAACGTAATCTCGAACCTTACCCGCAAGATTCTGGAGCAGCAGAAATACAAAGTTCTGCTGGCCAAGAACGGCGGTGATGTGCTGCCGCAGCTCGAAAAAAATGCAGTTGATGCCGTGCTCATGGACATCAATATCCCCATCAAGGATGGCATGCAATGCACGCGCGACATCCGCGCCCACGCCGACGCCCGCATCAACTCGCTGCCCGTCATCGTGATTAGCGGCAACGCCAATGACTACTCGATGGCCGACTTCCAGGCCGCCGGCGTAACGGCCTACCTGCCCAAGCCGCTCAACTTCGACGAGCTCGTGCGCATGGTGCGCCAGTACGTGGGCTAATGCCAGTTATGAATTTTGAGTTATGAGTTTTGAGTTATCCGCTGATTTTTTGCCTTTAGTGTAATCAAAGTAGCCGGCTGATATCATCCAACTCATAGCTCAAAACTTAAAACTCATAACTCCCCGTGACCATCACGTTTCTCGGTACCGGCACTTCCTCGGGCGTGCCGATGATAGGCTGCGACTGCGCGGTGTGCCGCTCGCTCGACCCGCGCGACCAGCGCCTGCGGGTGTCGGTACACGTGGCCGTGGAGGGCCGCAGCCTGGTGATAGATACGGGCCCCGACTTCCGGCAGCAGATGCTGCGCGCCCGCATCACGCAGCTCGATGCGGTGCTGTTTACGCACGAGCACAAAGACCACACGGCGGGCCTGGATGACATTCGGGCCTTCAATTTTCGGCAGCAGCAGGAGATTCCCGTTTTTGCCGAATTGCGCGTGATTCAGCAGCTGCACCAGGAGTTTGCCTACATCTTCGCCGAGCAGAAATATCCTGGCGTACCGCAGGTGAGCGTGCACGCCATCGAGAGCGATACCGCGCCCTTCAACGTGCTGGGCCTCTCGGTGCAGCCGCTGCGGGCACTGCACTACCGCCTGCCGGTACTGGGCTTCCGTATCGGCGGCTTCGTGTACCTCACCGATGCCAACTACCTCGCCCCCGAAACGCTGGACTTGCTGCGCGGGGCCGACACCATTGTGCTGAACGCGCTGCGCCGCGAGCCGCACATCTCGCACTTCACGCTGGGCCAAGCCGTGGAAATCCTGGAGGAGCTGGCACCCCGCCGCGCCTACCTCACCCACATCAGCCACCAGCTGGGCCGCCACCGCGAGGTCGAGGCCGAATTGCCGGCCTGGATTCGGCTGGCGTATGACGGGCTGAAGATTGAGGTGTAATGCCTGACAGGCAAATGGGTTGGACGTGGAGAATTCCGTGGCTCACGGAGAAGTTTGAGTCGCCGTTGCCTGCGGCCGAACTACTGGCGCGGCTGCAACACGCGACTGCCCGGCCGGCGCATCGGCGCGATATTTACCCGGAGCTACCGGCCGAGTTTTTTCGGGGCAGAGTATTCGCCGATGGCTTCTACGTAAAGCGAGCAATTTCCCGGTCTAACGCGGCTGAGCCGGAGATTTATGGTAGCGTAGCCGCCATACCCGTTCGGGGAGGCTGTAGCGTGCGTATTCATTTTCGCCTCAGAGGACTGGAGCTTTGGCTTATTTGGGCAATAGTATCCCTGCTTTGGTTTCTCAAAGCCTCCGGCGCTTTTGGCGGCTCCGCAAGCGGCGCAGTTATACTACCATTCATAACACTGGTCTTTTCTATGCTGCTGCTACCTATTGGCTTCGGAAGTGAAGTGATTAAATCCAGAGCTTATCTGGTAAACTTGCTTGAACTCAAAGCAGTAGTCTGAGCGGGGCTCACGTTTTAAAATGCACACCAACTACTATTTCCTGCGCCAGCTGGCCCCCGCCCTCACCGCGCAGCTGCGGGGCTACCGCGTGGCCAGCTGCTTTTCGCAGGAAAAGGACGAGCTGGTGATTGGCTTGCTGAGCGATAAGGGTGAGGAATTTTGGCTGAAAGCACAGCTGGGCGCGGCCTTCCCGGCGCTGGCCTTGCCCGAAACCTTTCAGCGCGCCCGCCAGAATTCGGTGGATTTGCTGCCCGAGCTGCTAGGCCTCACTGTGGCCGAGGTCGCGGCCTGGCCACAGGACCGGGTGCTGCAGCTCACCTTCGCCGAGCACGGCGCAACGCTGGCTTTTAAGCTCTACGGGCCGCGCCCGAACGCTATTTTCCGGCTAGCGGCGGGCGCGTCGGCCCAGCTGTTTCACCAGCGCTACGCGGCCGATGCGGAGCTAGCGCCTACCGATGCCAGCGCGGTCCCGCCCCCGCTCAGCGCCACCGGCAAGCTGCCGCCCGCCCTGGCCGACCTGCCGGCCCGCTACCTGCGCGAGCAGCGCGGCTACGACCCCGCCCCGCTAGAAACCAAGCAGCGCTTGGCCCAGGAGCTACTGACCGAGCTGGAAAGCCCGGCGCACTACTACCTCATTCAGCTCGACGGCCGCACCCGGCTGAGTTTGCCGCCGCTGGGCGACGTACTGCAAACGCTGCCCGGTAGCGACCCTATCGGGGCGTTGCGGCGCTTCGTGCCGCTGGCCCTGAGTCGCCGCGCCCTCGAAACCGAGCGCCGCCAGCTACGGCAGTTGCTGGAGCGCCGCGCCGATGAGGCCGGCACCAGCGCCCATATGGCGCGGCAGCGCCTGCACGCCCTGGCCCACGAGGCCGGCTACCGCCACCGCGCCGACCTGATAATGGCGCACCTGCACGCAATAAAGCCCGGCGCAACGCAACTCGAAGTCGTGGATTTCTACACCAACGAGCCCGTCGTCATCAAGCTCAAGCCGCTCGAAAAGCCCCAGCGCACCGCCGAAAATCTCTACCGCAAAGCCAAAAACCAGCAAATCGAAGAGCGCCAGCTCCGCGAGCGCATCACGCGGCGCGAAAATGAAGCCCTGCAAACGTTGGAGCTATTGGAGGAACTGGACACGCAGCCCGCCTTGCACGAGCTACGTGGCCTGCGCGCCTGGCGCAAGCAGCACGGCCTCGACCCCAGCGCCGCACCCGCCAAGGCCGGCACCGAGCTACCCTTCAAGGTATTCGAGGACCGGGGCTTTACCATATTAGTGGGGCGCAACGCGGCTAATAACGACCTGTTGACCCAGAAGTATGCCCACAAAGACGACCTCTGGCTGCACGCTAAGGACGTGACAGGCTCGCACGTCGTCATCCGGCACCGGGCGGGGCAGCCGGTGCCTGAGCCGGTAATTGAGCATGCGGCGCAGTTGGCGGGCTGGTACTCGCGCCGGCAGCACGACTCGCTGTGCCCGGTCACGGTCACGCCCAAGAAGTTTGTGCGCAAGCCTAAGGGCGCGCTGCCGGGGCAGGTGGTAGTCGAGCGCGAGCGCGTAGTGCTGGTAGTGCCCGGTAACCCGTTTGAGAGCGTAGCGTAAGCTTCAGCTTGCGTGGCGTCTGGTCAGCGTACTCATACGCCTCGCAAGCCAAAGCTTACCGCACAAAAAAAGCCCGCTTTGCAGCGGGCTTTCTCGTTTTGCGTGCGCGCGGGGAGATTCGAACTCCCACACCCGAAGGCACCACCCCCTCAAGATGGCGTGTCTACCAGTTTCACCACGTGCGCAAAAGGCAATCGGCAACTTGGATGCGGCCAGTGGGCCGGCGTAGCTGAGGCGGCTAAGCGGGTGCAAATGTACAACCTCGTTTTGCTTCGGTGCAACTCTGAGTTCATTATTTCTTAAAGAAAACGACGACTACACGCGTACTTCATTAGCGTTGTGCTTATTTGGCAGGGTATTAGCTCCGTTATTTTTTCGCGCTTTTTCCTTCTGACTTATGGCTACCGCCTCCACTTCCGCCAAACGCTCCCTCTTCGGGCGCTTCGCCGAGAAAACGACGCAGTACTCTGGCTCAACGCCCGTGTTCGTGGGCGCGGTGGCGCTGGTGCTGGGCTGGGCCATGCTGGGGCCGGTGTTCAACTACTCCGAAAACTGGCAGCTGGTCATCAACACCGGCACTACCATTATCACCTTTTTGATGGTATTCTTGATTCAGCGGGCGCAGAACAAGGATTCGCTGGTGCTGCACCTCAAGCTCAATGAGCTACTGGCCGCCACCAAAGGTGCCAGCAACCGCCTCATCAACGCCCAGGATTTTTCGGAAGAGGAAATCCGGCTCATCCACCAGTTCTATTGCCTGCTAGCCGAGAAAGCCAAGCAAGACAACGACCTCGGCGAAACGCACTCGGTAGAAGAAGCCGAGGACAACCACCACGAAAAGCTGGCCGCCCACCGCGACTAACTCCGGGTAGCGATTGGCGCGGGCCTCCTGGCCCGTGCCTACTACTGGCGGGCCTCTGGCCCGCACGCGCGCACGTACCTGAAGCAGCCTCCGTAACCTGCAAAGCCATTGAGACTATTCGAGGCGGGCTGCCGGCTTTTCGCCGGC
>CAXYJY010000096.1:0-21095 GCA_964277755.1 uncultured Hymenobacter sp. | reverse complement strand
CGGCCTGCCGCGCTGGTCCCCGCGCGCGGCGGTGGTGGGGCGGGGCTCGCCGGGCGCGGACCTCACCCCCTAGCCCCCTCTCCAAAAAAGAGGGGGGACTAATTCTAGTTCTAGCTTTTTAGAGGATTAAGACTAAAAACTAGTCCCCCCTCTTTTTTGGAGAGGGGGCTAGGGGGTGAGGTCCGCGCCCGGCGAGCCCCGCCCCACCACCGCCGCGCGCGGGGACCAGCGCGGCAGGCCGCCCGCCAAGCGGGGCGTACTGCACCTAAAGCGCGGCAAGCTTAGCGTTAAGCATACCACGCTGAAGAATAAGCACGGCGTGCCGCACATTGGGCGTGGCGTGTCTGGCACTAAGCAAGGGGCGCTGAAGGCTAAGCATAGGGTGCTGCGCCCGCCCGGCGGCCAGCTGCCGGGCAAGCGGGCGGGCGCGCTATATTTGGGCAGGGGCGGCCTCACTCTCACCGCCCTACCCTATCGTATGGCCCAGGCCCGCATTCCCATTCCTACTGCCAAAGACGCGCCGGCCGTGCTGCGCCTCACCGCCGCCGTGGCGGCCGGCATCAGCAAGGCCGGCAAAGACGCCCTCATCGGCGGGCAGCTGGCCACCGAGCTGCAAGCGGCAGCCGCCAAGGTGCCCACCGCGCTGGCCCTGCACCAGCGCGCCAAAGACCTGGAGCGGGAGCTGGAAAGCCTCTACGAGCAGCGCGATGCCATCGTGGCCGAGTGCCTGCCCCTGGTGCAGCGCGGCTCCAAAACCCTGCAAGGCAACCTGGGCAAGGCCAACCTGCGCCAGATGGGCGACTACGGCTACACCGTGGACGACTCGCCCCGCCCGGCCAAAAGCTAAGGGCCGCCCGAAATACGTCGGATTACGTTTTATTCGCCGACGCAAAAACCCGCGTTTACGGGCTGTAAACGCGGGTTTTTGCGTCGGCGTCGCTTTTAGTCGTTTGTTTACGTCGGTTTTTCGTTGGATTTAGCGGCCGTTTACTTCCGGGTTTAAGTAGTGGGCTAAGGCTGTGCGGGCTGCCCAAGCATGTAGCGCAATTTCGCAGCGGGCGCACGGGGCGGGCTGCCGGCTTTTTGCCGGCTGTCCGCTCGTAGTGCCACGAGCCCGCCTAACAACGAGCGGACAGCCGGCGAAAAGCCGGCAGCCCGCCCCGTGCACCGACTCCGAAACCGCTGCAAGTAGAAAACGCCTCAGCCAGCGCGGCTGCCCACGCCCCAAAAAATAGCCTCGGCTGCACAGTGCAGCCGAGGCTATTTTTTGGGGCTTAACTCAGGCGTTCAAAAACAGCGCGTTTTACGCCTCCTCCACCAGCACGCAGCGCTCGGCGGCGAGGTCTTCCTCCACGGCCTTGTACTTCACGTCGCGCTTGATGGTGCCGTCCATGTACTGCACCGTCACCTTATCGTTGCGGTTGGCTATTTTCTGGCTGCGGGCGGGCTCCTGCTTGATGGCGGGGGCCACGCCGATGCCCAGCTCGGCGGCCTGGTCGAGGTCTTCCTGGCCCGCGCCGAGGCTCACGTCCGACACGGCCTTTTCGGCTTTCAGCTTGGGCAGGGGCTCCACGATGTCATCCTCGTAGTAAGAATCGGGCTCGGCAAAGCCGGCTTCGGCCGCTACCGGCACGTCGGCCTTGAAGAGGAAGCCGCTGGTGCTGTGGTTCACCTTGCTCAACATCCGCTTGAAGAGTTCAAACGCCTCGAACTTGTACACCAGCAGCGGGTCTTTCTGCTCGTACACCGCGTTTTGCACCACCTGCTTGAGGTCGTCCATCTGGCGCAGGTGCTGGGTCCAGGCTTCGTCGATGGTTGAGAGCACCGCGCCTTTCTCCATCTGGCGGATGATGTCCAGGCCGTTGGTGGCCTGCGCCTTGCGCAGGTTGGCAATTACCTGCGTGTGCTTGTGGCCATCGGTGAAGGGGATGGCGATGTTCTCGTAGGGCGTGTTCTGGCTCAGCAGGTCGTTTATCATCGGCATGGCGTTGTTGCCGATGTGCTCGTTTTTGCTTTCGTAGTAGCCGGTGGCCTCGTCGTAGAGCTTCTGCGTGAGGCTCTCAGCGGTGAGGGCCGAGAACTCCTGCTGCGTGATGTGCGTGTCGTAGCCGAAGTCCTTGATGATGCTCAGCTTGAAGTCTTCAAAGTCGTTGCTGATTTTGTGGCCGGCCGCGATGTCCTCGCTCACGTCGTAGATGAGGTTGAGAATGTCCAGCTCCAGGCGCTCGCCGAACAGGGCGTTGCGGCGGCGGCGGTACACTACCTCGCGCTGGGCATTCATCACGTCATCGTACTCCAGCAGGCGCTTGCGGGTGCCGAAGTTATTTTCTTCCACCTTCTTCTGCGCCCGCTCAATCGACGAGGTAATCATCGAGTGCTGAATCACTTCGCCCTCTTCCATGCCCATGCGGTCCATGAGCTTGGCAATGCGCTCCGAGCCAAACAGACGCATCAGGTTGTCTTCCAGCGACACGAAGAACTGGCTGGAGCCCGGGTCGCCCTGACGGCCGGCGCGGCCCCGCAGCTGACGGTCGACGCGGCGGCTTTCGTGGCGCTCGGTGCCGATGATGGCCAGGCCACCCGCCTCGCGCGAGGTTTCGCGCAGCTTGATGTCGGTACCGCGGCCGGCCATGTTGGTGGCGATGGTCACGGTGCCGGGGTAGCCGGCAGCGGCCACAATCTCGGCCTCGCGCTGGTTTTGCTTGGCGTTCAGCACCTGGTGCTTGATGCCGCGCAGCTTCAGCATGCGGCTTACCAGTTCGGAGATTTCTACCGAAGTAGTACCCACCAGCACCGGGCGGCCGGCCTGCACCAGCGTCTGAATTTCTTCGGCTACGGCGTTGTATTTCTCGCGCACCGTGCGGTACACCTTGTCGTGCTGGTCGTTGCGCAGGATACCGCGGTTGGTTGGAATCACTACCACGTCGAGCTTGTAGATTTCCCACAATTCGCCGGCTTCGGTTTCGGCCGTACCCGTCATGCCGCCCAGCTTGTGGTACATGCGGAAGAAGTTCTGCAACGTCACCGTGGCGTAGGTCTGCGTGGCGTCTTCAATCCGCACGCCTTCCTTGGCCTCGATGGCCTGGTGCAGGCCATCGGAGTAGCGGCGGCCTTCCATCACGCGGCCCGTCTGCTCGTCCACAATCATCACTTTGCCTTCCTGGCTCAGGATGTACTGGTCATCTTTTTCGAAGAGCGTGTAGGCTTTCAGGAGCTGGTTCACGGTGTGCACGCGCTCCGATTTCTCCTGGTAGTCGCTCATCAGCTGCTCTTTCTGCTGAAGCTTCTCTTCCGCAGTCAGGGCATCAGCCTTTTCGATGTTGGCAATTTCCACCCCGATATCGGGCATGATGAACAGGTGCGGGTCTTCGCCCTGCGCCGTTATCAGGTCAATACCTTTTTCGGTGAGCTCAATCTGGTTGTTTTTCTCGTCAATGGTGAAATACAGCGGCTTATCGGCTTCCGGCATCTGGCGCGAGTTGTCGGCCAGGTAGTGGTTTTCAGTTTGCTGCAAAATCACCCGCATCCCCGATTCGCTCAGGAACTTGATGAGCGGCTTGCTTTTGGGCAGGCCGCGATAGGCGCGGAATAGGGCCAGGCCACCATCGCCGTCTTTGCCGCCTTCCACCGCGCCGGTTTTGCCTTCGGCAATGGCTTTGCGGGCCTGCACGAGGTAGCTCTGCACCAGCTTCTTCTGCTCCTCCACGAGGCGCTGAATGCGGGGCTTGAGCGCCAGGAACTCGTGCACGTCGCCCTTGGGCACGGGGCCGGAGATGATGAGCGGCGTGCGCGCATCGTCAATCAGCACCGAGTCCACTTCGTCGACCATCGCGTAGTGGTGCTTGCGCTGCACCAGCTCGGCGGGGTCGCGGGCCATGTTATCGCGCAGGTAGTCAAAGCCAAACTCGTTGTTGGTGCCGTAGGTAATGTCGGCCAGGTAAGCGTTGCGGCGCGCGTCGGTGTTGGGCTGGTGCTTGTCGATGCAATCCACCGTGAGGCCGTGAAACTCGAACAGCGGTGCGTTCCACTCCGAGTCACGCTTGGCGAGGTAGTCGTTCACCGTTACGAGGTGTACGCCGCGCCCGCCGAGCGCGTTGAGGAAGGCCGGCAGGGTCGAAACCAGCGTTTTACCTTCACCCGTGGCCATTTCCGCGATTTTGCCCTGGTGCAGCACCACGCCGCCGATGAGCTGCACGTCGTAGTGCACCATGTCCCAGGTGATTTCGGCACCGGCCGCGAGCCACTTGTTGCTCCAGGTCGCCTTGTCGCCCTGGATGGTCACGTTGCCCTTGGTGCGGGCAATGTCGCGGTCCATATCGGTGGCCGTTACCACGAGCTGGCCGTTTTGGGCGTAGCGGCGGGCAGTTTCCTTCACGATGGCAAAGGCCTGGGGCAGCGCATCGGTGAGGGCTACTTCGAGGTCTTTGTTGCGCTGCTTTTCGAGGGCGTCGATTTGCTCGAAAATGGCCTCCTTGCGGCTCACGTCGAGGTTGGGCTGCGAGTCAATCTGCCCCTGCAAGCTGGCAATCTGGCCGTCGATGCCGGCGAGCTTGCCGTCGATTTGCTGGCGCACCTCCTGGGTGCGCTGGCGCAGCTGGTCGTCGCTCAGGTCGGCCAGTTTGGCATATTCCGCATTGATGAGGGCCACGTAGGGCACCACGCCCTTGAGGTCCTTTTCTGCTTTGGAGCCAAACAGCTTGGCGACGGTTTTGCCGAAGAAATCTAACATTGGGTAAAGAATTGACTAAAAAAGAGCAGCGCGTTGCGGACAAATTTAAGGCCTGCCCGCCGAACCGGGCCACCCGCCGTAAACTATAAAACCCCGCACGCTCAAAAAGAGTGCGGGGTTTTGCAGGTCGGTAATAATGGCAGTAGCGTCAGGGCCGGATAATAATGGCCGGGCCGGGCGGCGCGTAATAGCGCGGCCGGGGCCGGTAGTAGTAGCGGCGGCCATAGTAGCGGTAGGGCGGCGCGTGGTAGTAGCGCGGCGCATAATAGCGCGGCGGAGCATAGTAGCGAGGACGCGGCACATAGTAGCGCGGCCCCGGCCGCCCGTAGTAGCCCCGCCCCCGGTAGTAGCCCCGGCCGCGCTGGGCTTGGGCGGGGCTGGCATCAGCCAGTAGCAACCCGGCCGCCAGCAGTAACATCGCAAGTACTCGCACCATGTTCTAATCGTTAAAGTAAAGAAGCGCCGCCAGCTACTTTAAACGAGATTCAGGGCGCGGCGGCTGAAGCCGGGGGGCCGCCCGCCGGTGATAGTACGTGTGCGGCTGATATGATTATCGATTATGATAGGCATGGCGCGAAGGGCCGCAAGGATAACGGTGGCCAGAAGCATCCCATGTCGAGCTTACAGTATTGTGGTAGCAGTAGCCTTACGTGACAAGGCTACTACTACCACACTACCAGAACATCTTTAGTGTTGCACTACCAGTTGCACGTTCGTCACCATTGAATACCCCCGGTCAATTACGACGTGATACAGGCCATTAGGAAAGCCAGCTGTATTGACGTTGAGCGTCCCGCTGGAAGAGCTCTGGCTTAGAATCTGACTGCCGAACCGGTCGTAAATCGTGACCGTGATGGGAGAATTCACCGGGTAGCCATCGGTATCCAGGTTTGTAATGGTCACCGACGCATCGGCCGGATTGGGGTACACGGCCTCGTGGGGCGTTGTATTGCCCCGGTCGGTATAGCAATTGGTGTAGCTGTCGGTGGCCCCGGCGGCATCCGTTACCCGGAGGGTAATTTTAGCGGTCGGGTGCCCGTTCAGGCACAGCGCATAGCTGGTGGCCGTGGAGCCACTCAGGACCGGGGGGGCGCTGCTCAGCGGGGGCGTGACGTCGCAGGGCTGGCCCGGCGCGCCATACTCGACATACCACGAGTAGGTGTAGGGCGGGGTGCCGCCGTGGACGTCGGCCTCGCAACGCACGCTATTGCTGTAGGAGGCGGCATTGGGCGAAGAGGGCGTTCCATAGCCGGGAAATACGCACAGCGGCGGGGCGGTGGTGTTTTTGGCATACTCGACGTGCAGCGGCGCGCACACTTGCAGCACCTGCACGCTGGTGAAGGCGCGGCAGGGGGTCGTGGCAGTAACGGAGAGGTGGTAGGCCCCCGACCCGTTTGGCAGACTCAGCTGAAACGTGGGGCCGGTGCCGGTAATGAGCGGACTACCGTTGTTCGGGTCCGCCGTCCAGCTGTAGGTAGCCCCCGGAATGGGCGTGGCCGAGAAAGTGACCGAGCTAACGCCGCACACCTCCGTGGGGCCGGTAATAGCCAGCTGAGCCGTTACGGGGCAGGCGGGGTTGGCCGTGCACAAGAGCGGATTGGTGGCCGTGCTGCCCGGCGCCTGCTCCAGCTCATTGAACAGCCAGTGGGCCTGCCGGCCCCGGAAGTAGGGATGCAAAAAATTAGCGGACTGCCCGCCGCCGTAGGGGTCATAGTCCCGAGGCTCGGCGATGAACGTGGCTGCCCGCGAATAGCTATTGCTCGCCACCCCGCCCACATACTGCCCCTGTAGGGTACTGGTAGTGAGGGCCGCCACATCGAGCGCGCTCGCCGTGGGCACAAAGCAGAACCGGCTGACGGCTTGCACATCAGCCGAGCCGCCCAACAGCCACCCCCCAAATTGGTGATGGCCGGGCGAGAGCGGCAGTTGACTGCTGATGCTCTGGGTACCGCCCGGCAGCCCGTCCCAGCCAGGCACGTAACCGGGCGCATCAAACGTTTGGCTAAACAAGGTGAGCGTCGCTTGAATGCCAAAAAACAGGCGTATCCGGGCCGATAGCCGAAAAACGGATACCCGGTCGGGCGCGGCATAGTTGGGCAGGGCATTGACGGTGGTCGTAACCACATACCCAGCCTTGAAATTGCCGGAACCCAGAAAAGTCCCACCATTAATTTTTAGCAACTCGGTGTGAGGGGCCAGCGTGGAGGTGCCGCACTCCGACCCCAGGCTGGCGGCCACAAACCGGTAGGCCGGCTGCGGCCCATTGGCGGGAAAGGTGACGGTAGGCTGGTAGTCGTTGTTGATGAAGCTATTGGCAGCATAGCTGCCGGTGGTGCCGCCGGTGGCGCGCAGCACCAGCAGTTGCTGGGTGGCGGGCTCGTCGAGCAGGGCCACGGCATCGTCGAGCTGCGGGAAGATAGCCCGCACGATAAGTCCCGGTATTACGTAAGTGCTCAGCGTGACCAGGTTGGCCGCGTTGTAGGCCTGGCGCGTGAGGGCCTACACGCCCAGGGGCGTGTTGGCTCCCCGGTGCGGGCTGTCTTGCGTGGCCAGAATGTAGGTATCGGGGTTTTCGCCGCTCTTCACCATCTGGGCCAGGCCGTAGCGGGCTACCAGCCCGCCCATCGAGATGCCCAGCACGGCATTCTGGCGCTTCCGCCCCGTGCCGGGGTCATTCACTTTGGTGCTGTTCACCCAGCGCACCACGCGCTTGAATACCTCCGCGTTGCGCCGGATATCGTCCGTACCGTTCCTGAAATCGATGAAGACAATGTCGTAATTACCGATGTTGTCCAGAGCATCTCGGAAGTTAAAAGTACCGTCGTTAACAAAAGCACCCCTTAAAAAATCTTCAATGGAATAATTTTGCGGCACTCCATTTTTGTCATCGGTAAGACTAGGCGCAGCGAAGTAGGGGTCATACCCTCCACTACAATCAACGGCTTGACAAGCTGCGTATGAACGGGATTGGTGGCTGTTCCCTGTCCGCCGCAGCGGACGTACACGGTGGCCCCATACGTGGGATGCGCGGTGTTGAAGAGGTCCGCCGGGAAGTTTACCGGCGTAATGACATCGGCGTAGCGGGCGGCGGTGCCACAGGTCGAGTCCTGCACCACAAAATCGAAATGGCTTTCGTAGGCCACGTAGGCGGTGCTGGCGGGCAGGTAGTAGCTAGCCCGCACCTTCACGCGGTAGGTACCGGCGCAGTAGGCCAAGGCCAGCGGCTGGTCGAAGGCAGCGGGCTGGTAGCCCTGCCCGGCCCCAAAGTCCAGCTCCAGGCTGCGCGGGCTGCCGCCCCCCTCGCGCACGTGCAGGTCGCTCGGAAATACAAACGACACGCTACCCGTGCGGCTGCCCGTGCGGGCCGGGCCGGCCACAAACAGCGTTTTCACCTCGTAGGGGCTTTGGCTGCGGCCGGGCACGTCGTAGAGCTGGCCATTTTGCAGGCTGAGCAGCCCGGCCGCCACGGCATCGGCCCGAAAGGCCCCGTAGTCGATACGGGCCAGGGCAATCGGAATGGCCCCCGACGCCCGGGGGCGGTCCAGGCGGTTGCTTAGGGTGTCGAGGCGGGGCAGGTGATACGCGCCGGTTACCTGGCTGGTGGCCACGGTGGCCAGCGCTTGCCGCCAGAGGCCGGCGCTGGTGCGGTTGCTATCGGCCAGGGTGCCATTCAAAGCGGCCAGGGGCACCAGCCCCAGCCCGTAGCCGGCCAGGTAGCCCGTCGGCACCAGGCTCACGTCGAGGCTACCCAGGGTATGGTACAGCAGCCGGCGCAGCGAGTCGGCCCCCGGCGGTGGGGCGGGCAGGCGCACCGGCTCGTGCGTGGGCTGGGGCGGCAACAGCACGAATGGCGGCGTTGCCCACTTCACCGCCTGGCCGTCGAGGCCGGTCCAGCGGGCGGGGTTAGTGAGGTGGGCGCGCAGGGTCTCGGCCACGGCCTGGCGCGGGCTGTCGTCGGCGTAAGCCCCGTTGTTCTGGGGCAGGTAGAGGGCGCTGTGCCCGGTTTTCAGGCCCGGCGGCAGCTGCGAGTCCCGGGCCGAAACATCCGGGCTCCAGTCCTTGCCGTAGGCCAGGGCGCACACAAACGTGGGTTTGTCTTCCGGGCCCTGAAAGGCCAGCACCTGGTCGCCGTTGGGCCGCAGCTCAAATTGCGGGGGTGGGTGAAGTCGGCGGCCTGCGCCTGGTAGCTCACCACCGTGCCACTGGGCACCCCGCCATCGGGAGCCGTGTAGGTTACGCGCCCTTCGCCGGCCCGAAATTCGCCATTGGGCTTCCAGCCCTGGTCGGTGAAATAGAGCTGCGTGCCCGGCTCCAGGTCTACGAGCGAGACAAAGGCAAAATTGGTGCTGCCCTGGGTCTGGTAGCCCAGCAGCAGCACATCGCCCGCCTGAAGCAGGGTCTGCGCCGCCGCGCTACGTGGCCACAGGCACCAGGCCAGCACGAAGGTTAAAAGTAAAAAGTGTTTTCTCATAGAAGGGTGGCTAAAAAGGAGAATACCTTAGGAAAAAAAGCAAGAATCAGAGCTTCCAGTCGAAGCGCCCCTGGGTGACGCGCACGGTGTCGCAGCCGGGTTTGGCGATTTTGAACTCGAACGTGCCGGCGATGACCCCGGCGCTTTGGTCTAAGCGCGTCAGCGTGAGCGTGCCGCGGCGGTAAGACACGTCATTATAGAAATACCTATTACATGGGCTCGCATTTCCTTGGTCATAATAATTTGCTAACCCCTCCGTCATCGGAAAATCGAGGCTATAAGTCCGCACCTGGAAAATAGGTCCAGCAGATAGCTGAATAGTCTGCTTGCTATTGTTAGCCCCGGCGTAGTTGTAGGCGCTGATGTTGAGATTGCCGCCCCGCACGGGGTCGGGCTCGTAGGACACGACCAGATTGGACATCAGGCCCGTGCGCCCGTCGGGGGTCCATACCTTGCCGTTGACCAGGCAGCCAAACGTGTTTTTGCCCTCCTGCGTGGCAGCAGGCAGCTCGCCGCTGGGCGCGGGGTCGTTTTTGCATTTGCTGCACTGCGTCAGCGTGAGCAGGGCCAGGTAGAGCACGGATTTGCGAAGCATACAACTTACCAGTAAAATGTTGACAATAAACACAGTACAAACTACAGCTTCCAGTCGAAGCGCCCCTGGGTGACGCGCACGGTGTCGCAGCCGGGTTTGGCGATTTTGAACTCGAACGTGCCGGCGATGACCCCGGCGCTTTGGTCTAAGCGCGTCAGCGTGAGTGTGCCTTTTAAGTAAGAAACGTCATAGTCTAGCAACTCATCACAGGGCTTTGGTTTACCTCTATCGAAAAAGCTGGCCGCGCCTTCTGCGATAGTGGTATCCAAGCGGAAAGTCCGCGCCTGGAAAATAGGCCCCGCAGATAGCTGAATGGTCTGCTTGCTATTATTGGCCCCGGCGTAGTTGTAGGCGCTGATGTTGAGGTTACCGCCCCGCACGGGGTCGGGCTGATAGTCCACAACCAGATTCGGCCTCAAGCCCGTGCGCCCGTCAGGGGTCCACACCTTGCCGTTGACCAGGCAGCCAAACGTGTTTTTGCCCTCCTGCGTGGCGGCGGGCAGCTCGCCGCTGGGGGCGGGGTCGTTTTTGCATTTGCTGCACTGCGTCAGCGTGAGCAGGGTCAGGTAAAGAGCCGCTTTGGTGGCGGGTGAGGTACGATGCATAAGACAGGAGCGCAATAGGGTTAATGGCACAATGATAAGCAGTTTTAATTGAATGACTTAGCACATACTTAAATATTAATTAGTTGTTATAATAAAATAATAATCATTGCCCAGCAACAGATAACGCATAACACTGTACTGTAGGAATTTACCCAGAATACCCCTGAATTGATTGAGCAGGCCGTTAGGGCGCGCCACAGCCGTGCGTGGAGTGAGTGGTGCGCGGCGTGTACGCTTTAGGCTGAAATGCCCGTAAACACCGCTGGCGCATGGCCGCGCGCAGGCGGTACCGCTCAGCGTAGCAGCTCTGTTCGCGCAAGGCGACGCGCAGGTAGCGAATGCCGCAGCAGCGCTTAGGCACGCCGAAGACCTCGACCAGCACTTTATTACCAAGAAGACAACGTGCGACTTATCGCCCGCTACTGAGCCCATTTTTGGTGGAGAAGCTACGGTTTCCCTTATTATCGCAACTCGGGGCGCGGCGGCTGAAGCCGGGGAGCTGCCCGCCGGTGGTAATACGTGTGCGGCTGATAGGGCTGCCGATTGTGGTAAGCCCGGCGCGAGGGCCCGTACTGGTAGTGCCGGCCACCCGGCCGGAAATAATCGCGGTAGGCCGCCGAGCGCTGGTAGCGCGCCCTCGAGGGGCGCGTCCGCAATGCCTGCCCCGGCCGGCGCTGCGCCGCAACCGGGCTGCAATAAGCCCACCCAATAAAGAAAAGCAACCAGCAGACAAGCAGCCGTTTCATGCCTGAATGTAGGCAGAAATCAATAAGTATTAGGACTCAGAGCGCGAAGTATTTTTCGGCAAACTTTCAGGCCAATAAAAAATGCCCCACCTTGCGGCGGGGCATTTTCTAAAAGTTTTGTGCAATACTGACTACTCCTTGGCGGGCTCGCGGTTGATGAGCTTCTCCACCAGCGCGGTCGAGCCGGCTACGATGGTCGGGCGCACGGGCTTGGCGGCTTCTTCCTTTTCCGTCAGCTTCTTGTAGAGCGTCAGGGCCTGAGCTACTACCTGGTCCATGTTGTAGTACTTGTAGGTAGCGAGGCGACCTACGAAGTGTACGCCCGGCGTTTCGTCGGCGGCCTTCTTGTACTTGGCGTACAGCTCGGCGTTCTCGGGCATCGGAATCGGGTAGTAGGGGTCGCCCTCGGCCTGCGGGTACTCGTACACAATGGCCGTTTTGGGGTGGCTCTGGCCAGTGAGGGCCTTAAACTCCGTGATGCGGGTGTAGGCGTGCTCGTTGGGGAAGTTCACAACCGGAGCGGCGAGGTGCTGCTCTTTGTTCAGCGTATCGTGCTTAAACTCAAGCGAACGGTAGGGCAGCTTGCCGAATTTGAAGTCGAAATACTCGTCTACCGGGCCCGTGAAAATCATCTCCTTGAAGGGGATGAACTTCACTACCTCGTGGTAGTCGGTGTTGAGCATGATTTTGATATTCGGGTGGTTGAGCATGTTCTCAAACATCCGGGTGTAGCCGTGCAGGGGCATGGCCTGGTAGGTGTCGGTGAAGTAACGGTCGTCGCGGTTGGTGCGGGTGGGCACGCGGCTCGTCACCGACTTATCCAGCTGCGAGGGGTCGAGGCCCCACTGCTTGTTGGTGTAGTTTTTGAAGAATTTGTTGTACAGCTCGCGTCCTACCTTGCTCACCACCACGTCTTCCGACGTTTTGATTTCCGCCACGTCTTCAGCTACCGACTGAAAGAACTCCTCTACCTGGAAGCTGGTCAGATTCAGGCCGTACAGCTTGTTGATGGTATCGAGGTTAATCGGCATCGGCACCAATTGGCCGTCTACCGAGGCGAGCACGCGGTGCTCGTAGGGGCGCCACTCGGTGAAGTTGCCGAGGTAGTCGAACACGTCTTTCGAGTTGGTGTGGAAGATGTGCGGCCCGTATTTATGAATCAGAATCCCATCGTCGTTGTAGCAATCGTAGGCATTACCCGCAATGTGGCTCCGCTTGTCGATGATGAGCACTTTTTTGTTGCTGCGGGTAGCCAGGCGCTCAGCCAGCACACTGCCAGCGAAGCCGGCCCCGACGATGAGATAATCGAACATAAATGGGGAGTTAGGAAATGGGGGAGTGTATTTTTTGTTGTTTTTGGTTACTGGCTTCTGGTTAGCATTTTAACCAGCAGCCAGCAGCCAGAAACCTATTTCTTGGCGAGGCGGTCTTGCATGAGGTTCACCATGTTCTGCCAGGTCAAATCCCAGCTGATGGTGGCCAGGTAGTCGTCGGTGCGGGTGCGCCAGTCGGCGTCTTTGCCCTGCTCAAGGGCGGTGGCGATGGCTTGGCCGAACTCCTTGGGGTCGTCGGCAATCTGCACGAGGTTCATATCGCCGTAGGGGCGCACCACGTCGCGGATGCTGGTGCTGACGACGGGCCGGCCGGCGGCCAGGTACTCGGGCGTTTTGGTGGGCGAGATAAACTCGGTGCTCTCGTTGCGAGCGAATAGAAGGGTAGCCACGTCCCAGCCACGCAGGTAGGCGGGCAGTTCCTGGTAGTTTTTGCCGCCGAGGTAGTGAATGTTGGCGTTGTGCGGCAGCGTGGCGGGGTCGATTTTAACCACCGGCCCGATTATTACGAATTGCCACTCGGGATGGTTGGTCGCCAACTCACCCAGCAGGTCAATGTCCAATCGCTCATCGACCACGCCGAAGAAGCCGATGCGCGGATGCGCAATGCTGGCTTGGTCGGCCGGCTCGGCTAGCGCGGGGTTGCGGGCCTGGCCAAAGTGTTGCTTATCAATGCTGCTCGGAAACGCGTGGGCGTCGGCGTGCTGCTCGCGCTTGGCCTCGTAGAGGCGCTGGCCGCCCGTGAACACGAGGTCGGCTTTCTCGAATAATTCCTGTTCGCGCTGGCGCAATTCGGGCGGCGCAAACTTGAACTGGGCCAATTCATCCATGCAATCGTACACGGTGAGCACGGGCTGAAATGCGCGCGCCCGGCTCATGGCCATCGGCGTATAAATCCAGAAAACATAGGTATCGACCTGGTTTTCGGCGAAATACTGCTTGAGAACTTCCACCTGGGCCGCGTCGCTGGCGGCTTCGTCGCCGCGCAGGCGCTGGGGCAGGTGCACTACCAATACTTTCACGCCATTCTGGCGCTCCTTCACTTCCAGATGCGGCTCGATGAGGTCATCGGCGTGGTAGAAGGCATCTTCGACGTAGAAAACGCGGCCGTGCTGCGCGAAGCGCGACAACAGGTGCTGGGGGCGCTGCCACACAAAATCCCAGTGCAAATGCGCGAAGCAAACCAGGTCGGGCAGAGAGTAAGTAAAGGGGGTTGAGTCGGCTTGGCCCGCAGCCGGGGCGGTGGCATCGGCACGCGCAGGTGCTTCTGCCGGAGTAGAAAGCGGCATGAAAAAAGGACGGGAAATGGCTTTGGGAGCTGCGGGGCCGGGTAAAGCGTCCGGCTATCGGGCAACGCTTGTGTAATTCTACGATACTATTGTCCAAAAGGATACACTTGGACGTAAAATAGTAGTTTTTGCGTAGCCTCCCCCCTACTCGCTCAGTAGTAATTGCATTTCCACCGCATTTAGCCACCCGCGTGGGGTTATGGCGCGCAGCCAGTCGCGGCGCACGCCTACTTTCTGAAATCCAATTCTAGCGAACAGGCTGATGCTGGGCTGATTGTCTTCCGCAATGGTGCAGTACAGCTGGTGTAATCGCAGGGCTTCACGCGCATACGGCAGCAGTTGCAGTAGGGCTTGTTGGGCGTAGCCGCGCCGCCGCTCGTTTTGGAGCACCGTGATGCCCACGCCCGCCCGCTGGTGCAGCGCCGAGTAGTCGTAGAGGTCGAGCGTGCCCACGGGCTCATTTTCTTCGCCACTGATTATCAAGCGCATCTGCCCGGCTTCGGCGAGGCTGGTGGTGCTGTGGCGCAGGTATTCGCGCAGCGCGTACCGCGAAATCGGGGCAGGTAGCACATCGGACGCGGCCCAGAGGTCGGGGTCGTTTTCGAGGGCAAATAAAAATTCTAAATCGTCGGGTTCGAGGGCTCTTAAAGTCATGGTACTCGGCTTTTATTCGTCATGCTGAGCGGAGCGCAGCGGAGTCGAAGCATCTCTACCGCTTCGTTGCTAAGAGAATAGGAGTTTGTTAAGCGATAGAGATGCTTCGACTCCGCTGCGCTGCGCTCAGCATAACGGTTTGGGCCAGCAACTAGTGACCTAAATCTCCCCGCCGAAAACCCGCACGGCCGGCCCGCTCAGCCACACATTGGTAAAACCGCCATCCGGCCGCACCTCAAACGACACCTCCAACTCGCCGCCCGGCGTGCTCAGGCGCACCGGCGAGGTAGCGCCGCGCTGCGAAGCGGCCAGCGCCACGGCCGTGACGCCCGTGCCGCAGGAGTAGGTTTCGTTTTCGACGCCGCGCTCGTAGGTGCGGACGGGCCAAGAGTGGGCAGGGTCAGCGGGCACCTCTACGAAGTTGACGTTGGTGCCGGCGGGGTCGTAGGCTTGGTCGTAGCGGATGTCGTGGCCGGCGGCAAAGACATTGAATTCGGCCAGGCTGGGCGACTCCTCGGGGTCGAGGAAATGCACGTGGTGGGGCGAGCCGGTATGCAAGAATACGTCGTCCTCGCCCACGTCGGCGGGCTGGGGGGCGGCTACATCTATCATCTTGAGGCGCACGGTGCCATCGGCCTCTACGCGGGCTTCGTGCGGGCCGTCTACGGCCAGGAAACAGGCGCTGTCCTGAATGACGTTCAGGTATTTGGCGAAGGCTACCAGGCAGCGGCCGCCGTTGCCGCACATGCTGCTGGGCGCGCCGTCGGCGTTGAAATACACCATCTCGAAGTCGTAGCCTTCGCGGTTGCGCAGCAGCATGAGGCCATCGGCCCCGATGCCGAAACGGCGGTGGCAGAGCGCCGCGATGCGGGCCTGGTCGGTGGGGTCGAACTGCTCGGCGCGGTCGTCGATGATGACGAAGTCGTTGCCGGTGCCCTGGTATTTATGGAAAATCAAACTCATGTAACGCAACTGTTAAGTAAACGAATTTCGGCACAATCGGGCCGCCGCCCAAACGAGCGGCTTTAACTTGCCGGCTCGTAGCGACTGCCCAGGTACGCCGCTACCTGCTATTTACTCTTCACAGTATGACCTTCCCCAAGCATTTGACGGCGGCGCTATTGCTCGCCGCCAGCCTCCCCGCCGCCGCCCAGGTTCGCCAGGAAACGCTACTTACCAGCGGCTGGAAATTCACCAAAGGCGACCAGCCCGACGGGGCCAAGCCGGAGTTTAATGACGCCAAGTGGCAGGCCGTAACCGTGCCGCACGACTGGGCCATCTCGGGGCCATTCGATGGCAAAAACGACCAGCAAGTCGTTAAGATAGAGCAGAACGGCGAAAAGGAAGCCACCCTGAAATCGGGGCGCACGGGCGGGCTGCCCTTCGTGGGCGTGGGCTGGTACCGGCGCCAGCTGAATGTGCCCGCGCTGGGTAAAGACGGCAAGGCCGTGCTGCTGTTTGATGGCGCCATGAGCGACGCCCACGTGTACCTCAACGGCAAGCAGGTGATGGCCTGGCCCTACGGCTACAACTCGTTTTCGGTGGACATCACGCCCTACCTGAACGCCAAGGGCCCGAACACGCTGGCTGTGCGCCTCGAAAACCAAACCGAGTCCTCGCGCTGGTACCCCGGCGCGGGTTTGTACCGCAACGTGCACCTCATCACCATGCCGGGCGCGCACGTGCCGCTGTGGGGCACCTACCTCACCACGCCCGAGGTATCGGCGGCATCGGCCACCGTGAAGCTCAAGACCAAGGTGGAAGTGCCTGCCGGCTCGCCCGGCCTCGTGCTCTACACGGCCCTACTCGATGCCAAAGGCAAAACGGTAGCCCAGGCCAATACGCCCGTGACGCCGGGCCAGGCAGTCGAGCAGACCTTCACCGTGGCGTCGCCCAAGCTGTGGTCGCCCGAAACGCCGACCATGTACAAGGCCGCCTCTATGCTGATGGCCGGCAAGGTTATCCAGGACAAATACGAGACGCCGTTCGGCATTCGCACTTTCAAGTTCGAGAAGGGCAAAGGCTTCTCGCTCAATGGGCAGCCGCGCAAGTTTAAGGGCGTGTGCAACCACCACGACCTGGGGCCGCTGGGCGCGGCCATCAACGTGGCGGCGCTGCGCCACCAACTCACCATCTTGAAGGATATGGGCTGCGACGCCATCCGCACCTCGCACAACATGCCCGCGCCCGAGCTGATGACGCTCTGCGACGAGATGGGCTTTATGGTGATGGAGGAGTCGTTTGACGAGTGGAAGTCGCCGAAGGTGAAGAACGGCTACAGCCAGTACTTTGACGAGTGGAGCGAGCGCGACCTGGTGAACCTGGTACACCGCGACCGCAACCACCCCTCGGCCATTATGTGGAGCATCGGCAACGAGGTGCCCGACCAAAGCAACCCCAACGGCCCGGCCATGGCCAAGCGCCTGCAAGACATCGTGCACCGCGAAGACCCCACCCGCCCCGTAACGATGGGCATGGACCGCTACGCCGACGACTTGAAGTACGGCATCGCGGCCGTGCTCGACATTCCGGGCTTCAACTACAAGCCCCGGTGGTACGCCGATGCCTACAGCAAGCTGCCGCAGGGCTTCGTGCTGGGCTCCGAAACGGCCTCTACCGTGAGCTCGCGCGGGGTGTATAAATTCCCGGTGGTACTGGGCAAGGAGATGCGCTATCCCGACAACCAGTCGTCGAGCTACGACGTGGAGTATTGCCCGTGGTCGCAGATTCCCGACATCGAGTTTGCAGCGCAAGATGACCTGCCCTACGCGCTGGGCGAGTTTGTGTGGACGGGCTTCGACTACCTCGGCGAGCCCACGCCCTACGATGAAAAGTGGCCGTCGCACAGCTCGTACTTCGGCATCATCGACCTGGCCGGCCAGCCCAAGGACCGCTACTACCTCTACCGCGCCAAGTGGAACCCCGCCCAGCCCACCGTGCACCTGCTACCGCACTGGACCTGGCCCGGCCGCGAAGGCCAGGTTACGCCCGTGTATTGCTACACCAACGGCACCTCGGCCGAGCTCTTCGTGAACGGCAAAAGCCAGGGCCGCCAAACCAAAGCCGGTCCCGGTGCTACCGACCCCCAAACCCGCTACCGCTTGCAGTGGAAAGACGTAGTATATCAGCCCGGTAGCATCAAGGTAGTGGCCTACGATGCCCAGGGCAAAACCATCGGCACCGAAGAAATTCGCACCGCCGGCGCGCCCCACCACATCAAGCTATCAACTGACCACACCAAGCTAGCCGCCGACGGTCAGGACCTCGCCTACGTCACCGCCCGCGTCGAAGACGCGCAGGGCAACCTCTGCCCCGATGCCACTAACGAACTGCGCTTTGCGGTGAGCGGCGCGGGCAGCTTCCGCGCCATCGGCAACGGCGACGCTACCAATCTCGAAGCCTTCCAGACGCCGCAGATGCACGCCTTTAAAGGGCAGCTCGTGGCGATAGTGCAGGCCGGTAGCGCGGCCGGCGCAGTGCAGGTGAAAGCCTCGTCGGCGGGGTTGAAGGACGGGACGTTGCAGCTGGCGACGGGGAAGTAAACCTGACGCGGGGCACCTCACCCCCCGGCCCCCTCTCCCGTGGAGAGGGGGAGCCTAACGAACGATTTACGAAAGAGCAGAAAGGGCTCTCAGCGTTGCTGAGAGCCCTTTTGCTGCATTATGCAGAAAGTAATTACAGAAGCGCGGTTGAGTGCGTCAGGCTCCCCCTCTCCACGGGAGAGGGGGCCGGGGGGTGAGGTGCCCCGCGTTAGCTCAATGCCCTTGGCTCGCCAAGTTCCCGCACCGCAACCACTTCTCCCACTTCTTGCGCTTGGGCGCGATGTGCCCCTTCAAATACTTCTCCATCACTAGCGCCGCACAGGGCGCGGCCGACAGCCCGCCAAAGCCCGCGTTCTCGATGTAAACCGCCACTACAATCTTTGGCTTAGCGACCGGGGCGAAGCCCGCGAAGGTGGCGTGGTCGTCGCCCTCGTCGTTTTGCACGGTGCCGGTTTTGCCGGCTACCGTGATACCGACGTCGGCCAGGCTGGCCAGCTCGGCGGTGCCGCCGCGCTGCATGGCGGCCACCATGCCGGGCACGAGCGCGGCGATGTTGGCGCTATCGACCAGCGTATGGTGCTTTTCGAGAAAGCGCGGTAGCGGCTTGCCGCTGCGGCCGATAGCCTTCACGAAGTGCGGCGTGATGTACCAGCCCCGGTTGGCAATAATGGCTTGTACGTTAGCCATTTGCAAACCCGTCAGATTGATTTCACCCTGCCCGATGCTGAGTGAGTAGATGGACTTGAAGTTCCAGTTCTTAGTGCGGCGGGCTTTATCGTAATAAGCCGGCGTGGGCAAAAAGCCGGGCTGCTCGCGGGCAATGTCCACGCCCAGCAGGGTGTCAAGGCCGAAGGAGCGCACGTAGCGCCGCCACTCGCCCAGGTGCGTGTGGCGGGCAGCCACGGTATCGGCCAGCGTGGCGGCCGAGTCGGGGCGCGGCTCGACTACGGCGCGCAGCGTTTGGTAGAAGTACGGGTTGCAGCTGTATTTCAGGGCCAGCGTGAGGTTGCGCGCCTGCGGGTGCTGATGCACGCAGTTGATAAGCGACTGGTCGCACGGAAACGACGTGTGGTCGGTAATGGCCCCGAGCTGCAAGGCCACGGCCGCATTCACGAGCTTGAAGACCGAGCCGGGCGGACTGGCCTGCACGGCGGGCCGGTTGAGCAGCGGGCGGTTCTCATCGTCGCGCAGCAAGGCCAGGCGGGCGGCGTTGCTGCCGGGCGCGGTGAGCACGGCGGGGTCGTAGCTGGGGGCCGATACGCAGGCCAGAATCTCGCCGGTGCTGGGCTCCAGCGCCACGATGTAGCCGCGGCGCTCGCCCAGCAGGCGCTCGGCGTAGGCTTGCAGCCTGGCATCGAGGCTGAGGTGTAAGTCCTGCCCGGCCTGGTAAATGGTATCGGCGGCCCAGCTACCGTGTACGCGGCCGTGGCCGTCGGTGCGCGGGTGGTACGCGCCCCGGTGGCCGGTGAGCAGTTGGTTGTAATAGCCCTCGATGCCGGGGTTGCGCAGGCGGTAGTAGCGGCCACGCTCCACCTTCTGGGCGAGGTAGAGGAAGGGCGCGGCATTGGCCGGCTGGTAGCCCAGCACCGGCGCGGCGGTGTTGGTGAGGTAGGTGCGCTCGCGGCGGCGGCGCAGCGTCAGGCCGGGCCACTCGTTGATGTGGTGGCGCAGGCTGGCGGCCTCGGGCTGCGTGAGCGTCAGCACGATGGGCCAGCGCTGCACGCGGGGCGGGGCCGGCTTGGGCTTGGTGGTATCGGGGTGAATGACGCCCAGCGAATCGGGCTCCGGGTCGGGCCGGCGGGGCGGCGCAATGGCCGGCAGCCGCGCCGCGAACACCCGCGCCTGCAACGCCCCTTCGGGCCAGCCCATAAGCTGGTTAAACGCCACGGTATCAAACGTGGCCAGCTTGGGCAGCGTGAGGGTGTAGTGCGCCCGCGTGGCCACCAGCGGCTCGCCGTGCCGGTCGAGCAGCTGGCCCCGGATGGGCTCGTACACCTCGCGGCAATCGTAGTACTCTTCGACTGGGGCTGAGGCACTTGGGGCCGAGCACGCGGCCAGGCCGCCGAGGGTAATTGTTAGCGCAAGGAAAGGCAGTAAGCGGGTGCGAACCATCACGTAAAGTTACGGCGGGACAGTAGCTCGGACTCGCAGAGTCCAAGCTACTAGCGGCCGTACTTTTGCGCCGTGTACGACTTTCTCACCACCTCGCCCTGGCCCGACTACGAGCTGCTCGACAGCGGCAATTTTCAGAAGCTCGAACGCTTCGGCAAGTACGTGCTGGCCCGCCCCGAGCCCCAGGCCATCTGGGACCCGGCCCTCTCCCCCGCCGAGTGGGCGCGCGCCGATGCCACCTTCGCCCGCGCCCCCGGCAGCACCGAAAAAGGCCAGTGGAACCTCAAAAAAGGCATGCCCGAGCAGTGGGTTATCGGCTACGAGCGGCCCGATGGCCTAAAGCTACGCTTCCGCCTGGGCTTGTCGTCGTTCAAGCACGTGGGGCTGTTTCCGGAGCAAGACCCCAACTGGCAATTCATTTACAACCAGACTCGTAAGCGCCGGGCCAAGCTGCCGCGCGTGCTCAACCTCTTTGCCTACACCGGCGCGGCCACGCTGGCCGCCCGTGCCGCCGGGGCCGACGTTACGCACCTCGACTCGGTGAAGCAGGTCAACTTCTGGGCCCGCGACAACATGGAAGCCAGCAACCTCGACGGCGTGCGCTGGCTGGTCGAAGATGCCATGAAATACGTGCGCCGCGAAGTGAAGCGCGGCAGCAAGTACCAGGGCCTCATCCTGGACCCGCCCGCCTACGGCCGCGGCCCCAACGGCGAGAAGTGGCAGCTCGAAGACGAGCTCAACGAGATGCTCAAGCTCAGCCAGCAGCTCCTCGACCCGGAGGACCATTTTCTGGTGATAAACCTCTACTCGCTAGGCTTTTCGGGGCTGATTCTGGACAACCTGACCCAGGCCATTTTTCCTGGCAAAAAAGCGGTGCGCGAGCTGGGCGAAATCTATTTGCATGATGCCAGCCAGCGCAAGCTGCCGCTGGGCACGTTCTGCCGGTTCGCTACCTGATTTTCAACCTTGAATCAGTAAAAACGTTTGTCATGCTGAACGCAGTGAAGCATCTCGCGTGGCG
>CAXYJY010000095.1:0-27821 GCA_964277755.1 uncultured Hymenobacter sp. | reverse complement strand
GGTTGGGCCGGCCGCCCCGCGCCCCGGCGGCCGGGGTAGCGCACATTGCCCGGCCCGGCCCTACTTTTGCCCCAGTTCAATCTTCCCCCTCAGTCAGCCGCCCATGAGCGTTCTCGTCAATAAAGATTCCAAGGTTATCGTGCAGGGCTTCACCGGCTCGGAAGGCTCGTTCCACGCGCAGCAAATGATGGATTACGGCACCCAGGTAGTGGGCGGCGTTACGCCCGGCAAGGGCGGCACCGAGCACCTCGGCCGGCCCGTCTTCAACACCGTGGCCGATGCCGTGGCCGCCACCCAGGCCGATACCAGCATCATTTTCGTGCCCCCGGCTTTCGCCGCCGACGCCATTTTGGAAGCCGCGCAGGCCGGCATCAAGGTTATCGTCACCATCACGGAAGGCATTCCGACCAAGGACATGATTGCCGTGAAGCACTACCTCAAGGACCGCCCCGGCATCACGATGGTAGGCCCCAACTGCCCCGGCGTTATCACGGCCGGCGAGTGCAAGGTGGGCATCATGCCCGGCTTCATTTTCACCAAAGGCCGCGTGGGCATCGTGTCCAAGTCGGGCACGCTCACCTATGAGGCGGTAGACCAGCTCACCAAAGCCGGCCTGGGCCAGACCACGGCCATCGGCATCGGCGGCGACCCCATCATCGGCACCACCACCAAGCAGGCGGTAGAATTGCTGATGAACGACCCCGAAACCGAGGGCATCGTGATGATAGGCGAAATCGGCGGTGGCATGGAAGCCGAAGCCGCCCGCTGGATTAAGGAAACCGGCAACAAGAAGCCCGTGGTAGGCTTCATCGCCGGCCAAACCGCGCCGCCCGGCCGCCGCATGGGCCACGCCGGTGCCATCGTAGGCGGGGCCGACGACACGGCCGCCGCCAAAATGGCCATCATGCGCGAGTGCGGCATCCACGTCGTGGATTCGCCCGCCGAGATTGGCGACACCATGCTGAAAGCGCTGGTTAACAAATAAATAATCCAGCTTTCATCTGTTACATAGCAAAAGCCCCGGTACTTGCCGGGGCTTTTTTTGGGCCTATATTTTTTTTGCCTTGCTCCCTCAGCCTGCTCCTATGTCAACGCCTACCAAGATTCTGCTGGCCGCTACTACTTTGGGGCTGGCCACCGCCTGCAAGAAAGAAGTGGAAACCCTGGTACCGACCGACAAGGTGTACAGCTGGGCCGAGGTAAAGCAACTGGTGAGCTACCAGCGCAACGTGTTGCGGGTAATAGCCGGCCCCAACACGCTCCTCATCCAGGCCACGGGCAGCGCCGAGGTGTTGTCCCCGATTCCGGGCTCGGCCGAGCAGGCCCGCAATGGCTACTACACGGGCTACGGCGCTACCCAGGCGCGCACCTGGGCCGCCGACCCGCTGCCCTGGGACGTGCGCAATGCGGTGCCGATGAACGCTGACTTCTACGCCAACCCGGGCGGCTACCGCCCCGTGGAGTCGGACACGGTGCTGACCATTTACCCCACCAGGTTCCAGGACCGGGGCACGCGCCTGCATTTGCGCAACCTCGACCCCACCGCCACGCAGTTTGAGAACTACCTGGTGGGCGCGCGCTACCCGTTTGGCGCCCTCAACCGCAACAACTACCTGCTGTGCGGCTACCGCACCACCAACGGGCAGGAGCAAGCCTTTCGGCTGGTGCTCAGCAAGCTCGTGAATACGGCCACTACGGGCTCGACCCTGGCGGGCACCACGCAGGTAAGCTCGCAGCTTATCCGCATTCCCACCCCCGGCCCCAGCCAGTTTAGCTTCAAGAGCTTCTGGGCCATCGACGACTATTTTCTGGTGTGGTGCGCCGATTATGGCTTGTTTAAAATAAGCCAGAACGGCACCTACCAGCAGGTAAACGGCACCTTCGCCCAGGCCACGGGGCCGGTAAACCCCACGGCGGTGTATAAGTGGAAGGGCACCGTGTACGCCATTCAGCCGGGCGGCACCGTCTGGACTTCGGCCAACGATTGCGCCAGCTGGCAGCGCATCGATGGGCTCAGCCCCGCGCTCAATCTTTCGACCTTCTACCCGGTGGGCGACAGCCTGGTGGGCCTCACGCACGGCGTCATCACCAACAGCCTTTACACCCTGCGGTGGCTGAATGCCAGCACCATCCGCCTGCGCGAGCTGAAGGCCGACGGCCTGGGCTACGTCGAGTTTGCCGACCTGGCGCAGCTCGGCGATACGGTGTACCTGGGCACCAGCGGCGGCCTGTTTAAGCGCCCGCTCAGCAAGTTCTTCGAGTCGAAGCCCTGATAGACAGCGCTCTTTCTACCGGGCGCCGGATTTGTTTGGTCGGCGGTTAGTCTTTTTGCCGCCACCGAAGCAGGTCGGGCCGGAAGATTACTCCCACGCTGAAAAGCCCCGATATCGGTGCCGTTCGCTTGTTGAGCTCGCGGCTGGCTCCGCTGGCCGTGGGCACCGACAGGCCCAGGGTAGCCTGCCCTCGCACGGGTCCCTGCCCCAGGCGCAAAAAGAAGGTAGGCTCGATAAATACCTGGTTGGCCGGCTCAATATCCTGGCTTTCAAACGTAAGCCTGGTATAGTGCACATATGTACTCCGCAGCGACAAGCCGCCCGTGAGCCGCTCGCTCAGCGACTGCGCGGCGTATAGCTGCCCATAGTAGCGCTGGTAGTTAGCCTCGTAATATCCTGCTACATAAGGAAAAGGCAACGGCACGTAGGGCGATACAATGCCTACATCGACGCTGTGCAAACTTACTTTGGCAAAGCCTACCCCGCCCACTGCGGCCGCGTACCAGCCCGACTGGCTGGTGGGGGCGCGGTACACGCCCACCCCCAGGCCCACCTGGCGGTGGTAATCGTGGTAGGTGGTGGTCACGTTGTTGGTGGTAGTAGTAGTGGTGCCGCCTTGCAACGCCGACTCGCCCAGCAGCAGCCAGTGGGGCGCGGGCGACCACGCCGCGCTGGCCTCCAGGGCCGTGATGCCGCGCAGGCTGGCCGTTACCTCTACCTGCCTGGCCTCAAGGAGTGGCGTGCTCGGAATGGTGGGAGCGTACACGGCACAGCCCGTCAGGAGGAGCGCACTTGCCGCTGCCAGGGTGCCCACAGAGTAGAAAGAAGCCATAAGCAAAAAGAAAAGCGTGGGTGAATGCAAAGTGGTGGGGCCCGGCAATAACAGGTGGCAAAACGAGACCCAGGTAGCGCGAAGCACAAAAGCTACTTACAGTCGGCTACTTACCAAGCAGCTTTCCTGGCCGAGAGCCGTCTTCGGGCTGAACGTTGCATGAAGATATTACCCGGAATTTTCCGGTCGCCGGTCGAGGCTTTGCGTATAGCCTGCGCTGCTCATTTCCGTAGCTTGCCCCGTCTCTATATGTCTGATTATTCCTGCGATGCGCTCATCATCGGCTCCGGCCAGGCCGGCAACCCGCTGGCCAAGGCCCTGGCCGAAGCCGGCCAACAAGTGATTCTGGTAGAAGAAGCCCAGGTGGGCGGCTCGTGCCTCAACTACGGCTGCGTGCCCACCAAAACCCTCGTGGCCTCGGCCACCCGCGCCCACGAAGCCCGCACCGCCGCCGAGCTGGGCGTGCGCATCACGGGCAAGGTCGAGGTGGATATGGCCGCCGTAATGGCCCGCAAAAACCGCCTGCTCGACCACTCGCGCCGCAGCCTGGCCGACTCGCTCCGCCACGATTTCAAGAACCTGACGCTCGTGCGCGGCCACGCCGCCTTCACCGGCCCGCACACCGTGCAGGTGCAGGAAACCAAAACCCGCACCAGCGAGATTACCGCTAAAAAGATATTCATCAACACCGGCACCCATGTGGCCGTGCCCGACGTGCCGGGTTTGGCTGAGGCCGGCTTTCTAAGTACTACTCAAATCCTGGACCTAGCCGAGGTGCCCGAGCACCTGCTCATTTTGGGCGGCGGCTATATCGGGCTGGAATTCGGGCAGATGTTTCTGCGCTTCGGCAGCCGCGTCACCGTCATCGAAACCGGCGACCAAGTGCTGGAGCATGAAGACAAAGACGTGTGCGACGAACTGCAAAAGGCCCTCGAAGCCGAAGGCGTGGAATTCATCCTGAAGGCCGAAGTACACAAGGTTTCGCGCAGCGAAGCCGGCCGCTACACCCTCAGCACCCACACGCCGCAGGGCGAGCGCCGCCTGCACGGCAGCCACCTGCTGGTGGCCACCGGCCGCCAGCCCAACACCAACCGCCTGGGCCTAGAAACCACTGACGTAGAGCTGGATGAAAAAGGCTTTATCCAGGTCAACGATGCACTACAAACCAACGTGCCGCACATTTACGCCCTCGGCGACGTGCACGGCGGGCCGCAGTTTACGCACATCAGCTACGACGATTTTCGGGTGGTGCGCAACAACTTGCTGCATGAGGGCCCGCGCCGCTCGGCCAAAAAGCGGCCTCTACCCTACTGCGTATTCACCACGCCCCAGCTTGGCCGCATCGGCCTCAGCGAAGAGCAGGCGAAGGAAAAGAAAATACCGTACCGCGTGAGCTTCACGCCGGTCGAGAAAATCAGCCGCGCCCAGCAAACCGGCGAAACTGCCGGCTGCTGGAAGATACTGGTCGGCGACGACGACCAGATTCTCGGGGCCGCCATCCTGGGGGCCGAGGCCGGCGAGATTATGACTATCATCCAGGTAGCGATGGCCGGCGAGCTGCCCTACCAGGAGCTGGAAGAGATGGTAATCGCCCACCCTGTCTGGGCCGAGGGGCTCAACGTGGCGTTCCGGGATTTGAAGAAAGGGAAGTAGAAGGCCTTTTCACAAAATCTGTCATGCTGAACACAGCGAAGCATCTCGCGTGGTGCAGGAATCAATACGTTTGATTTTACTGCACCACGCGAGATGCTTCACTGCGTTCAGTATGACTCGTCTTTATAAACGACTAGCCGCCCGCTACTTACCTTCCTTCACCACGCGCACGCCCACCGACATGATGCCCGGCAGCTGGTTTTGGCGCATGTACTGCTCCAGCGTCATTTTATAGTTGCCGGGGCGGGCAAAGCGCACTTTGCGCAGCGCCAGCGCCTGGTGGTCGAAGATGTCGCCAGAGCCCGCGCCCAGCGGCTCGCCGGTTTTGGGGTTGCGCAGTATCAGCTGGTGCAGCAGGGGCCGGCCCACCACGCGGCCGTCGGGGCCGGTGAGGGTGTGCTTGAGGTAGAGATTATAAAAGCCATAGTCGGCCGCGTTGCGCACGTTGAAATACACATCGTAGCGCGCCGCCGTGTCGGCAATGGCGAAGGTGAAGCTTGGGCGCTGCTGCACGTCCCACACGTAGGGCGCGCCAGTGGGCGAAGTCAGGTCGGTGTTTTCCTCATATACCCGGTTGGGGTCGCAGGCGTTGAAGGTGAGGGCGGCGGCCACGGCCAGCAGCAATGCTACGGGCCTTCTTAATAGCTTGGTCATCGGGCAGTTTGCTTGTTGGTTCGTAGTAGCGGAGTAGCCACAGGTTAGTTGCCAGAGGCCGGTGGGCCACCGCCTCCCTGGCGGCTACTCCCACCGCGCCGCCCGCGCCCGCCGCGCGATGCGCCACCACGCGGGGCGTCGCCCTCGCCGCGCAGTGGGCGCGGGGCCTGGGGCTGGCCGCTGCCTTCGGCCGGGGCCGCGTTGCGGGGCGGGCGGCCGGGCTGCTCGGGGCGGCGCGGGCGCTCCTGCTCGGGCCGGGTAACGTCGGGCGTAGCGCCCGTGTGCTCGCTGGAGTTGCCGCGGTTGCGGCCGCCACGCCGGTTGAGGGGGCGGGCGGCCGCACCGCGCCGGCCGCGCTGCTCGGTAGTTTCGTCGGAAGGCGGGCCAGATGGGCTGGCGGGCACTACCTCGCTACGGGCCGCGCCGGGCTGGTTTTCGGGACGCGGCGGGCGGCTGGCTTCCGGGTTTTCGGCGCGCTCGGGCCGCTCGGGGCGGGGCGGCCGGTCGGGGCGGTCGCGGCGGCGGGGCTCCCGCGCTTCGCGGGGCTCGCGGGCTTCGGGGGCGGCGGCGGTAGCGCGGGCTTCGGGCCGCTCGGGGCGGTCTTTGTCTTTGCGCTTGCGCTTGCCGCGCTTGCTACCGCTCTTTATCTGGTCGTCGAGGCGGTCGAGGTCGCCTTCCATCAAGGTCGATACGGCGGGGGCTACCTCTTCCTGCACGCGGGGCGGAGCCAAGGTATCGGGCTTTTCGCCTTTCTTGTTCATGTCCAGCACCTCGCGCACGCGCTCGGTACTCAGCATCACCCAGTTGTTATCGCCCTTGAAGGCAAACCACATGCGCTTGCGGAAGATGTCCGTTTTCTGCAAAAATGCCTCGCCATTCGCTACTTGTAGCGGGCGCTGCACCTGTGGAATGTCCTTGAGGGCGTCGAGGTAGGCGTCGAGCTCGTAATTGAGGCAGCACTTGAGGCGGCCACACTGGCCGGCCAGCTTCTGGGGGTTGAGGCTCAGGTTCTGGTAGCGGGCGGCGGTGGTGCTCACGGCCTTGAACTCGGTGAGCCAGGTAGAGCAGCACAGCTCGCGCCCGCACACCCCGATACCGCCGATGCGGCCGGCCTCCTGGCGCAGGGATATCTGGCGCATCTCCACACGCACCCGAAACTCGTCGGCCAGGCGCCGAATGAGCTCCCGAAAATCGACCCGGTCCTCGGCCGAGTAGTAGAACATGGCGCGGGTGCGGTCGGCCTGGTACTCCACGTCGGAGAGCTTCATTTTGAGGCGCAGTTCGTCGACCACGGCGCGGGCCCGGAACATGGTGCCGCTTTCGAGGTCGCGCACGGCCTGCCAGCGCTCCTCGTCGTCGGGCGTGGCCACGCGCAGGATGGGCTTGATGTCGCGCGAGTCGGTAGGCACCTTCTTTTTGCGCATTTGTAAGCGCACGAGTTCGCCTTTCAGGCTCACATGGCCCAGGTGCCAGCCCGAGCCGGCTGCCTCCACCACCACGGCATCGCCGGTCACGAGCGGCAGGTGTTTATCGTTGCGAAAGAACTCCTTACGGCCGCTTTTGAAGCGAATTTCGACACAGTCGAACCCACGAAAGTCGCTGGGCATATCGACATCGGCGAGCCAGTCGAATACATTAAGTCGGGTACAGCCGCCCGATGAGCAGCCCCCTTTAGAGCCACAGCCGCCGACCTTCGAGGTCGAGCAGCCGCCGCCGGATGAACAAGTAGTACAAGCCATGAGGCTGGAGAATATATAGGTAGGGCGGCCCCGAAAAGGCCGCGCGAAAGTGGAATCTAGCAAATATAACCGTTTCACAAAGTGGAAAGGTTTGGGGCAACCAAACGTCCTGGAGCACGCAGGGCTTGTATTATCCTGGGGCTAGCCTTATGCCCGCCGGGCGGGCCCGCGCCCAGCCCCGACGGCCCGGCCAAGGCCGCGCCGCACCTTCCGGGACGGTGCGCCCGGGCGCTGCCAGCAGCCAGCTACGGCCGCCGCGCCCTAGCGCCAAGCTTACTTTTTTGATAAACCAACTGGTTGTTGACCCTGCTTTTCAGCCCCATGCCGCGAGTAGAAGCTACCGCGAGTCGCACTTTTTTTTTCGGGCTATCGTTGGGCTTTTTCATAACAAAATTGCCACAAACGTTTGCGGATTGTAAACGCAACTGTTACGAAATCAAAATTTTAAATAAGCACCGAATAAATCCTTTTTTATATAAGCAACATCGCTACACGAAAGTATAACATTCAGGCATTTACCTGATGAGCAGATTGTGAATTGAAAAAATAATTTCACATTTGGCTCACAGTTTATCACCCTTTCACCTATCACTTTTCAGTTTTTTTCCATGTCAAAGTTTTTAACCTTGCTGGCCCTCGGTACCAGCGCCGCCCTCGCCTTCACCGGCTGCCAGAAAAAAGAAGAAACCGCCATGGCCCCGGCCATCTCGCAGGACGTAATCGGGCAGGTAAAAGCCCTGGGCTTTGGCACCGGCGACCTGCGCGCCGTAGACGGCGGCTACGTGGTGGAAGGTGATATGCTACTCAGCAACGAGCTGCTGGCCAGCGCCCCCGGCTACTCGACGCTGCGCGTGGGCAGCGAAGAGCAGTACCGCACCACCAACCTCGTAACGGGCCTGCCCCGCGTGCTCACGGTGAGCATTTCGAGCCAGTTCAACTCGACGTATGTTACGGCCATCGACGAGGCCATCCGCCGCTACAACGCGGCCGGCTTGCAGCTCACGTTCCGCCGCATCACGAGCGGTACCGCCGACCTGCCAGTGAAATACTCGTCTAATCTGGGCTCGGGCGTACTAGGGCAGTCGGGCGGCTTTCCGCAGAATGGCAACCCCGCGCCGGGCTTTACGCTGGTGCCTAACGTCATTAACAGCTCGAACGTCAACTACATCGCCACCATCATGGCCCACGAAATGGGCCACTGCATCGGCTTCCGCCACACCGACTACTACAACCGCGCCTATAGCTGCGGCGGCAGTGCCTCCAACGAAGGTGCCAGCGGCGTAGGGGCCATCCAGATTCCCGGCACGCCCGCCAGCGCCGACCCCAACTCTTGGATGCTGGCCTGCGTGGGCAACGGCGTGAACCGGCCTTTCAACACGAACGACCTTACCGCGCTCAACTATATTTATTAAGCTTTTAATTATTAGCTTAAACCCCCGGTCTGCCAGGCGCAGGCCGGGGGTTTTTGGTTTATTCGGGCGAGCGTCAATTATGTCTGTCATTGCGAGCGCAGCGAAGCAATCGCACCCGAACGGTGCCCAGCGAGCGACCTGAACAGGTGCGATTGCTTCGCTGCGCTCGCAATGACAAACGCAAACGTCTTACTACGCCCCCTACTCCACCACCACGCGGCGCGTGAGCCCCGCCCCACCCGCGGCCGGCGTGGCACGCAACACGTACACGCCGGGACGCAGGCCCTCGGTAGAGAGGTAATTGACAGCGGCCGAGCCCTCGCCAACCCGCACGCGGCGGCCCAGCGCGTCGTAGAGCGCCAGCTCGAAGGCCACGCCAGGCGCACCGGCCACCAGCAAATCCTGGCCGGCCGGCACGGGCACGGGGTACACCAGTAGTTCGCCCTGGCGCACGAGCTGCACGGTTTCGGTGGTACTGTAGAAGGTGCGGCTATCGGCATCCTGGCCCGCGATGCGGTACTGGCTGGCACCGGGCCGGGCGTTGAGGTCAATGAATAAGATGCTGAGGCTGGTGACGGGGCTGATGGTCTGGATAGTTTCAAACCCATTGGGCCCTAGGCGCTGAAGCTGCACCGCGCGCAGACGGTACAGCGTGCCCAGCGTGAGGCGCAGCCGCACGGTATCGGTGATGGCGGGCACCGGTAAAAAGCTGCTGACGTAGCAGCCCACGCCGGCCTCGGCAAGGTTGGCGGTGGCGCTGCGCTCGGCGAGCCGGCCGCCCAGCACCGGGGCCACGGCGAAATACTGGCCGGCATTTTGGGTAGAAAGCACGCGCAGCAGCGTATCGGGCGTGGCCTGAAAAGCTTCCAGCGCGGTAGCCCCGAGCTTGGACACGCGGTACTGGGTAGCGCCCGGCGTGGCGGGCCAGGTCAGCAGGCTTTCATCGGCGCACACGTAGCCGATGCGCAGGCTCGGCGGGCGGGCGATTACGAGGGTGTCGGACACGTATTCCTGGCCGCCGACTACGCAGCGTAGCTGCGCCAGCGTGGTGGTGTCGGGGGCCGTCCAGCTATACACGTGCTGGCTGAGGTCGGCGGCCGAGGCGATGGTGCGCCAACTGGTGCGGCCCACCGGGCGGTAGGCCAGCTGGCCGGTGGCGGTAGCGGGGCCGGGCCAAATCCAGCGCAATTGCGTGGCCTGGCTGGGACGCACGTTGCGCAGCTGGCTGGGGCTTAGCCACTCAAAGCCAGCGGTATTCACCTCATAGGCCACGCTAAAATCCTGGCTGCCGCTGGCTACGCGGTAGCCGCGCACCCGCAGTTGGTAGGTGCCAGCGGCGGGCTGCGATAGGGTTATCTGCTCTACGTTGTTGAGGTGGTCGGGGCGGCGGCGGGCGGCGCGGGTCAGCGAATCGGGGCTGGGGTAGGTGCTGAGCGTCCAGGGCAGCCAGGTGGTGGTGCCGCCGGAGCCGAGCAGCGTCAGGTCGAGGTCGTTGACGAGCGCCGGGCTGGCGTTGGCGGCGGCCTCGGGGTCGGTCCAGGTTAGCGTTATCTTGACTTGCTGGGTGCCGGCCGGGATGGTCAGCGGAATAAGCTGCTCCTGGCCCTGGGTTAGCGCGCCGTTCTGGTAGCGGCCATCGAGCATTGTTCGCACGGCCCCGAGCGCGTCGAGCTGGCCGAAGCCGGACACGAAATCGACTTCGGCCCGGCCCACGTCGTCGGCGCTGTTGATGAGAGCGGCGCGCACCAGCGCGGCGGGCGGCAGGCCGTTGCTGCCGGCGGCTCGGTCACGGTAGGCCTGCTGAACCAGCAGGGCCGCGCCGCTCACCAGCGCGGCGGCGTCGGACGAGCCCGCGTCGCCGTAGGCTACCAGCTCGGGCTTCACGCGGCCGTCGTGGGCCGGGCCGCGCGAGCTGAGCGCGGCCACCTGGCCTAGTGCGTTAGTCGCGCCCACGCTCACCGAGTTTTTCGACATCTTGAACTGCCCCGTGAGGTTGGCCACGCCGGCCAGGCCCTGGTAGGGCCCGCTGGTGCTGGTGCCCGTGCCCTGGTTGCCGCTCGAAAACACGTGCAGCAGCGTCGGCAGCTGGCGCGTTTGCTGGTCGTAGCCGAGGGCTTCGAGGCCATAGTAATTCTCGATGCCGGTGCCGTAGGAGTGGTTTTGCACGCTCACGCCCAGGCTGGTGAGGCTGGCATTGGCATCGGGCAGCAGGTTGGCGTAGCTGGCCGAGGCGATGCCCGCCTGCCGCGCCGCGCCCTCGCCGCCCGGCCCCGAGTTGCCGCCCCCCGCAATGAGCGTGGCCATAATGCTGGCGTGCACCGACTCGATGGGCGTGCCCGCTGGCGTGTTCAGCAGCCGCCCCCGAAAGTCAATGTCCGCCGCATCCAGCGCGTTTTCCTTGATGCTCACCACCAGCCCCCGCCCGGTAAGGCTGGGGTAGCGCCGCTGCATCGCCCGCAGGCTGTTCACCGTGAGGTCGGCCCCGTTGAGCAGGCGCTCGTCGTGCGCCGGGCGGTTGGGCAGGTCGATAAATTCGACCAGCGGCGAGGCCGCCAACTGGCTGAATTGCTGCTTGGTCAGGTGGCTGACTTCAAAAATATCCGTCCGCTCCAGCTTCAGCTGCGCGCCTGGCAGCGCCGCCGCGGCCCAGCGCCGGAAGGCCGCCGCGTCGCGCACCTGCACGCGCACGGTGGCTTGCGGGCGGGCGCGCAGGGCCGGGGCCAGGCGGGTGGCGGGCAAGTCCTGGGCGAGCAGCGGGGCGGCGGATAAGGCCAGCAGGGCGGCCAGCAAGTAGCGGGGTAGTAAGTCGGTCACGAAGCACTGGCGGGCAAAGGGCCCGCGCCTGCCCACATACGGCTACGGCGGGTAAGCTGGCTAAGGCAGCGGCCCGGCCAGGTGCATAATGGCCGCGATAAACCGGGCCGGCTCGGCGTAGGCCGGGTGCCGGGCGGTGGCAATGGCGCTGAGTAGCTGCCGCAATTGGCCGCGCCGCTCAAGACCCTGCATCCGGCTGTAGTTTTAAACGCTTTGGTTTCAGCTGGCAGGCCGCAGGCCACGAGGGTGGTGCCCAGTTCGGCGGCGCGGTCGGCCAGCCAGGTTTCGAAAGCTGGGTTGAGGGCCAGCAGGTATTGCGTGGGGCGCGTGGGGTGTTGCAGCACCGCGTGCGGCCCGGCCTTGCGCTCCAGGCTACCGGCCCGCAGCTCGAACTGCGCCAGGTAGGGCTGCTCGTGAAATTTCTTATCCAGGTCAACCAGCCCGACTACCCGGCGGCGGGGGTCGTACTCCGCATCCATCAGGCTGCCCACGTTGCCGATGCCGTGCTGATGGTTGACGTACTTGGCTAACTCCTTTTCGTTGTCAGCGTTTTCGCGCAGCAGCGTCAGCATGAGCGCCGTGTCGGCGTAGCACTCGGGTATAAACAAGGGGTGCGGCGGCTGCATCAGCTACTCGGCTTCGGGCACGAAGCGCCGCAGGTTGAGGAAAAAGTCCAGTCCATCGGCCCGCGCGCTTATCATCTCCTCATCGGTAAGCTGATAAACTTTGGTTTGGTAGTCCTCATAATACGCGGCGAAGATGGCTAGCTCCGGCTTTAGCTCGTCGTCGGGCAGCATTTCCTCTAATACTTCGGTGAGCAGATAGGGATTGTGCGTTACGACGAAGAATTGATTGTTGCGGCTATCTACAATGCTTTGTGCTAAGTGCATTATATAGGATGGAAAAGAATGGGCTTCTGGTTCTTCAAAGAGAAGCACGGCATCGTCGTTGCTTTCGATTGCAGCTAGGTAGAATATTAAGCGTTGAAGAGTATCAGCAATGCTACTGTATGGATAAGTGTACATTAGTTCACCAACTTCTTTCGCAATTTCCAATTCATTACTTGCCATACGAAGCAGCAATTTTAATCCGTATGGCTTGAACAGCCCTGCAACTTCTTTCCGCAATTCCTCATGCGACTGAATTATAATCTTGAGATTATCTCCGTTAGGAGGCAATAGATAATTCATCTTACTCCGACTTCCTACATTCGTGTTCTTCTTGAATATGTATGGTCGAACTTTAATATTCTTCTCAATATCGCTACTAGATTTATAGAATGAACCTTTGCTACGATTATTATTTTCATCATCTTCCGCTTCAAGCTTTACTAAGCCATATATACCACCAGCAGAACTAAATTCACTGTTGCCGTCGAACTGACTACGGATAGCATAACCTATTAGACTATCAACTGTTGATATCCGACTTAAATCATATCTTTTTCGTGAATCGACAAAGTATTTAACTCCAAGACTATTTACAAACATCGCTACCAATCCCACAGAGGAAGACACATGCTGAATGTAACAAGCACTTTTATCCGTCTCAATAGCTATCGAATCTCTTATAAGGCTATCATAAAATAGTTGCTCTGGTTGTTCATAGCGAATTATACCGTCCATAAATTTAGAATCTTTATCGTACACCATTCCCCCCAGCAAGCTCAACGCCTCCAGAATATTTGACTTACCCACGTTGGGCTCACCGATGATGATGTTGACGCGGCGCGGCTGCATGGTTACGTCTTTGATGGACTTGAAATTCTGGATGCGCAGGGTGGTGATGGCGTTTTGCATGGCGCGGGGCGTGGGGGTGGGTGAAAAACCTACCCTCCGAGGGTAGGTTTTGGGCTTCGGAGGGTAGGTTTCGGACTTCGGAAGGGCGAAACCTGACCTTCGGAAGCCGGAAACCTACCCTCGGAGGGTAGGTTTCCGGCTTCCGAAGGTAGGTTGGGAGCTTCAAAGGCTGGGTTTCGGACTTCGGAAGTCCAAAACCCAGCCTTTGAAGCCGGAAACCCAGGGGGCGCGGCGGCTACCTGGCCTTGGCGGGCCGGCCGCCGCCCTTGCTGGGGAAGCGCTGGCTGAGGTCGTCGTAGGCGGCCTGGGCACCGGGCTGGTTGTTTTTGGCCAGGTACTTGATGTTTTGGTAGAGCACAAGGGCGGTGGCGTAGGCGTCGGAGCCGGCCAGCATCAGCGTCGATTCGGTGTCGAGGGCCAGGCCGGCGAGCAGCTGCTGCACGGGCGTGAGGGCGTCGAGGGCTTCGACGTCCTGCGTGAAATCGGGCATATCGACAAAGGTGGGCACGAAGGCGGGGTTTTGCTGGGCGTAGTCGCGGGTTTTGGTCACGAAGGCCACCGTTTTGTCGGCCATCTTCAGCATGGTCTGGCGCTGCTCGGGGGTGAGGGCTTGCAGGTAGGGCCGCAGCACGGCCGCGCCCTGCTGAAAGTGGTCGAGCGCCTTTTGGAGGTCGGCGGGCGGGATGGTGAGGGCAAGCAGGTTTTGCATAGAAAGATGAGGGAGTAACTGACTGACACCGTTGCCACTCAGCGGCTGCAAAGTACGGGGCAGCGTGCAGGTTATTCCTAGCTTTTATGGGGATTTGGGTCGCAAAAAAGCCAGCCTGCGGGGCAGGCTGGCTTTTGAAAATGGTTGTCTTTGCGAACACGGTACTGTCATTGCGAGCGCAGCGAAGCAATCGCACCAGAACAGAACCCGAACGGCGCGGCTGAACAGGTGCGATTGCTTCGCTGCGCTCGCAATGACAGGCGATTTAAACGTATTACCTACAGCGGCCTACTCGCCCGGCCGCAGCACCACTTTCAGGCAGTTGTCCTTTTTGTGGCGGAAGATGTCGTAGCCGTGCGCGGCCTGCGAGAGTGGCAGGCGGTGCGAAATAATGTCATCGAGCACTACCTCACCCTTGATGATGTGCTGCAAGAGCTTGTCGATGTGGCGGTGGGCCGGGGCCTGGCCGCCCACCAGCTTGATGCCTTTGTCGAAAAACTGGCCCACCGGGAAGTTGTCGTTGGTGGTGGCGTACACGCCGAGCACCGTGACTACACCGCCGCGGCGCACGGCGCTCATGCAGGCTTCGAGCACTTTGGGCGAGCCTTTTTCGAGGTTGATGACGGCCTTGGCGCGGTCGAGCAGGTTGCGGTCGGGCTCGAAGCCCACGCAATCGACGCAAACGTCGGCCCCGCGCCCGGCGCTCATGTCGCGAATTTGCTGAATCACGTCGTGGCCGTCTTGCCAGAGCAGGGTTTCGCAGCGGGTCGTTTCCTTGGCTTTGTCGAGGCGGTATTGCTGGGTATCCACGATGACCACGCGGGCCGCGCCGCGCAGCCAGGCGCTTTTGGCGGCCATAATGCCCACCGGCCCGGCCCCAAAAATGGCCACAAACTCACCGCCCTTCACCTCGGCCCAGTCAATGCCCGAGTAGCCGGTGGGGAAGATGTCGGTGAGGAACAGCACCTGCTCATCGGTGAGGAAATCGGGCACCTTGCGGGGGCCGTGGTCGGCGTAGGGCACGCGCACGTATTCGGCCTGGCCGCCGTCGTAGCCGCCGTAGAGGTCGGTGTAGCCGAAGAGCGCGCCGCCCTTCTGGGTGAGCAGGCCGCCCTCGGGGCCGTAGTGCTCGGGGTTGGAGTTTTCGCAGTGGCCGGGCAGCTCGTGGTTGCACATAAAGCAGTGGCCGCAGGCGATGGGGAAGGGCACCACCACGCGGTCGCCGCGCTTGAGGTTGCCCACGCCCTTGCCCACTTCCTCCACGATGCCCATAAACTCGTGCCCGAGCACCATGGGGGTAGTAGGCAGCGAGCCGTTGTAGATGTGCAGGTCGGAGCCGCAAATAGCGGTGCTCGTGACGCGGATGATGGCGTCGCGCGAGTCTTTCAGCACAGGGTCGTCTACCGTGTCGACGCTGACATTGCGGGGGCCGTGAAACACAAGGGCTTTCATGGGAGAAACAGGGAAATGAGAAGAAGGAATCAGCCCAAGCTAACGGCCTAGCTAGTGGCTGGTTGCGCTTCCTGTTATCTTTCCCGCGCCCTGCAACGGCGTTACAATTAGTCGTTTAGCCCAGCTTACCAGCGTCCAAACCTGGGCGCAAGCGGCCGGCTCTGGGCTTAAGTACCAACCCCTTCCCTACCCATTTATAACTGGTACAAGCTCACACCCGACGTGGTGACGAAGTAGGCGTACTGGTCGCCGAGCAGCACCTGGCGCACGGTAGTTGCATCGAGGCCGGCGGGCAGCGGCTGGGTGCGCTCGGTGAGGTTGTAGAGGTGAAAGAAATGCAGCGCACCATCCTTGAGATACGCCAGCTCATCGCCCCGAAACGTGATGAAATCGAGGCCCGTGAAGGGCAATTTCTTGCGGTAGTTGCCGAGGTTGTCGAAGACAAAAACGCCGCTGGTGCGGTCCACCAGGTAGATATTATTCTGGTACTGGCGCAGGAAACGGAAGTCGGGCCGGCTGCGGCCGATGAGCAGGTCGAGCGGCGTGTTTTGTACCATGCGCAGGTTTTGGGGGTCGAACTCGCGCAGCACGAGGTTGCTTTCATCGAGCAGCCAAAGCAGGCCGTCGGGCGCGAGGGTGGCCGTGCGCACGGTGCCATCGACGTAGTCGGCCAGCCGGATTTCGCTGAGTGGGGCCAGAAAGCGGTCGAGCAGCAGCACCTGCTGCCGGTCGTCGTAGAAGACGAGCACGGCGTTTTGGTTCCAAGCTTCGAGCACCGCCACGTGGCCCGGCTGCGGCGGCGAGTAGGTGTTGAGCGGCTGCCCGGCGGTAGTGAGCTGGCGCAAGTTGTTGTCCTTATCGGCCAGGTAGAGCGTGCCGCGCCGGTCGAGGGATGCGGCGCTGGCGTTGGGCAAGGTCAGGGCTTTAACGAGCGTCCAAGCGCCGGGGGCCGGGGCGGGCGCGTTGGGGTTCAGCGGCTTGGCCGGGGGCGCGGCTTCGACGGGGGCCACGCCGGCGGCGGGCGCTACCGAGGCCGCGCTAGGCACGGTGGTTTGAGCTACTGAGTTAAGAGTGAAGAGTTGAGAGTTAAGAGTTAGCAGGAACACGAATAGCTTGCCCAGCCATGGAACCTCACCCCCCGGCCCCCTCTCCAAAAAAGAGGGGGAGCCTACCGTAGGGAAGCGTTCGCTTTCGTCCGGCTCCCCCTCTCCGCAGGAGAGGGGGCCGGGGGGTGAGGTTCCATGATTGAGGAAGCCCCTATTTATACTCGCGCAAAACCAGCTCGTTACCATCATACACGCCGTAGGAGCAATAATTGACCCACTCCCCGAGATTAAGGTAGCGGCTGCCGGGGCCTACCTCCACGTCGAGCGGCAGGTGCCGATGGCCAAATACGTAATACTCGTGGTGGCGGCGCTTTTCGACCTCGCGGCAGTACACGAGCAGCCACTCGTCTTCGCCAAAATAGTTGGCGTCGGCGTCGCCATTCTGGAGGCGCGAGCGCTGGCTCCACTTGTTGGCGATGCCGATGCCGAGGTTGGGATGCACGCGGGCGAAGAGCCACTGCATGAGGCGCGAGTCGAAGATGGGCTTCATCAGGCGCTTGTAGGCGAAGTCGCCGGGGCCGAGGCCATCGCCGTGGCCGAGGTGAAAGAGCTGGTCGCCGAGGCGCTGCGTCACGGGCTGCCGGTGAATGGGGATACCCATTTCCTGGGTGAAGTAGCCGAACATCCACATGTCGTGGTTGCCGGTGAAGAGCGTGATAGGCAGGCCGCCATCGGTGAGCTCGGCCAGCTTGCCCTGCAAGCGGCTGAACCCGCGCGGAATGGCGTGCTTGTACTCAAACCAGAAATCAAACACGTCGCCGAGCAGATAGATAGCCGCCGCGTCCTTGCTCGCCTCATCGAGCCAGCGCACAATGCGGCGCTCACGCTCGCGGGAGGTAGCGGCATCGGGCGCGCCGAGGTGAAAATCGGAAGCGAAGTACACCCGCTGGCCCGCACTCATGGCCAGCGGCGGCAGCTCGGGGATAATTTTAGGCACCATCTTCGAGCAAAAACAGGGTGAGCCGGCGCGGGCCGTGCGCTCCCAGCACGAGCGTCTTCTCGATGTCGGCCGTGCGGCTGGGGCCGGTGGTGAGCGAGAGCATAGAGGGTAGCGCGTCGCCGTAGCGCGCCTGCACGGCGCGCAGCGCGTCGCCGATTTCGGCCACGGCCTGGCTGGGGCGGGCCAGCACCACGTGCTGGTCGGGGTAGATGCTGAGCCGCCGGCCGCTGGCCGTGGCCGGCGCTACCACGAGGCTGCCGGTGCGGGCCACCAGCGCCTCGCACGAGGTAAGGCCCACGGCGGCCTGGTCTTTAAAATCAGCTTCGGTGGCCTGAAAAGGCACTTCGGCGGCGGTGAGTAACGCTTGCAGAGCAGGCTCCCACACGTAGAACTGTTGGCCGGTGGGTAGACGCTCGGCGAGCCAGGCGCGGAGCGCGGGGCCAAGCTGCACCAACGTTTCGCAGTAGAAAAACTCGCCGCCGATGCGCTGAAAATTTGCGGCAAAGGTTTCAGCCAGGGCAGTTTGGGGCAGGGGCGGGTGCACGGGGGCCGCCCAGTCGGGCTGGGTCGGCAGGGGCGCGGGGCCGGTTGCTAGCGCCGTGCGGATGCGCGCCAACATGCTATCGCGGGAAGACATGGGGCAAAGGTAGAGTTGAGTTCTAAGTTAGGAATTTTGAGTTATGAGTTAGACAAATGTTATTGAGCACTAGCAGAAGGAGTCGTACTCAGCCCTTGCAATGCGTAAAAAAAGTTATGAGCTGAGCGGCCAAAGCCACCCAGCTCATAACTCTTCGCTTAAAACTCTTAACTCCTTATGCGGGCTCTGACTCTGGCATGCCGGGCAGGTGCAGTTCGGGCAAATCCGAGGCGATTTTCGCGCCGGGGTTTTCGCTTTTCACTTCGCTGGCGGTTTCCGAGCGGTCCGTACCGGCCATGTGAGCCTGGTAGTTGGTCTGGCCGCCGAAGGGGCGCTTGCCGACCAAGCGTTCGAGGTCGTCTTGCAGCAGGACTTCCTTCTCCAGCAGCTCTTTGGCAATTACCTCCAGCTCGTGGCGGCGCTCGGTGAGGAGCTCCTTGGTGCGGGTGTAGGCCTGGTCGATGATGGTGCGAACTTCCTCGTCTATCATTTGCGACGTGGCTTCCGAATAGGGCTTCGAGAAGCCGTACTCATTCTGCCCTTTCGAGTCGTAGAACGACACGTTGCCGAGCTTGGAGTTCATGCCGTACATCGTGACGATGCTGTACGCCATTTTGGTAATACGCTCCAAGTCGCTTAGTGCGCCGGTCGAGATTTTACCAAATACCAATTCTTCGGCGGCGCGGCCACCGAGGGCCATGCACATCTCGTCAATCAACTGCTCGGTGTTGTACAGGAACTGCTCTTTGGGCAGGTACTGCGCGTAGCCAAGTGCGGCCACGCCGCGCGGCACGATACTTACCTTCACCAGCGGGTCGCAGTGCTCCAGGAACCAGCCCGAGATGGCGTGGCCGGCCTCGTGGTAGGCCACGATTTTCTTTTCCTGCGGGCTGATAATCTTGTTCTTCTTCTCCAAGCCACCGATTACGCGGTCGATGGCGTCGGTGAAGTCCTGGTTGGTGATGAACTTCTTATCGCGGCGGGCGGCGATGAGGGCGGCCTCGTTGCAGACGTTGGCAATTTCAGCGCCCGCAAAGCCGGGCGTCTGGGCCGACAGCTTTTTGGCGTCTACGTCGGTGCCGAGCGTCAGCGGCTTCAGATGCACCTGGAAAATCTGGGTGCGGCCGTTGATGTCGGGCTTGTCGATGCTAATCTGGCGGTCGAAGCGGCCGGGGCGCAGCAGGGCCGAATCGAGGGTATCGGGGCGGTTGGTAGCGGCCAGGATGATGACGCCGGAGTCGGTGCCAAAGCCGTCCATTTCTACCAGCAGCGAGTTCAGGGTGTTTTCGCGCTCGTCGTTGCCGCCGGGCATCGAGCCTTTGCTGCGCGAGCGGCCCACGGCGTCAATCTCATCGATGAAGATGATGCAGGGCGCTTTCGCTTTAGCTTGCTTGAAGAGGTCGCGCACGCGGGCCGCGCCCACGCCCACGAACATCTCTACGAAGTCGGAGCCCGAGAGCGAGAAGAACGGCACGTCAGCCTCGCCGGCTACGGCTTTAGCCAGCAGGGTTTTGCCGGTGCCGGGAGGGCCGACCAGCAGCGCGCCTTTCGGAATCTTACCGCCCAGAATGGTGAACTTGCTGGGATTCTTGAGGAACTCCACAATTTCCTGCACTTCTTCTTTGGCTTCTTCGAGGCCAGCTACGTCCTTGAACGTAACCTTCACTTTATCACCACCTTCAAACAAAGCCGCGCGGCTTTTGCCGATGTTGAAAATCTGGCCGCCGGGGCCGCCACCGCTACCCACGCGGCGCATGAGTATCCAGAAGCCCACCATGAGCAAGATGAACATGCCCGGCCCGGTGATGAGGTTGATGACGCTCACGCGCTCCTCGATGCCGAAGCCCTTGCGCTGGGCGGGCGGCAGCTTGGCCTGCACCCGGTCAAGGTCTTCCTTGAACAGCTTGGGGTCAACGATGGGAAAGGTGTAGACGGCACCGCGGCCCAGCGCGAACGGGCCCCGGCGCATGGCCAGCTCGGTTTGGTACTCGGGCTTGCGCAGCGCGGCCGGCGTCAGGTTAAAATCGACCGTCTTGTCGCTGTAGAGCGTTATCTTATCGACATCGCCGGCCAAAAGCATCTGCTCGAAGCGCTGCTGGTCGGTTTTGATGCTATTGTTGTTGCTGCTAAACACGAACATGCCCAGCAGCAGAAACAGCAACCCGCCCAGCACCCACAGCTGCACCCCCGGCCGGGGCGAAGGGTTGGGTGCCGAGGACTTGCGGCGCTTATTAGGCGTGGTATCAGACATAAAAAAGATTGGCTAGAGAATAGAAACTCGGGGTAAAACGGCAGGCACTTGATTTTGTTAATCAGGACCTGCGCTACGGTGCTACTGCTAACGCCGAAACGCCCCGAATACTTTAGCGGGAAGCCTCGGTGGGCTCTTCGATGTAGGTGAACTCGGCGTCGCCCCACAGCTCTTCGAGGGCGTAGAATTGCCGGCGGTCGCGCAGGAAAACGTGGACTACGACATCTACGTAATCCAACAGCACCCACTCGCGATTGGTGCGGCCTTCGCTCTGCCAGGGATGCTGGCCGGTAAGTTTTTCCACTTCCTCCTCTACCGAGCGCGCCAGGGCGTCGAGCTGGGTATCGGAAGAGGCCGAGCAGATGACGAAATAATCGGCTACGGCATTTTTTAATTCTTTTAGATTGAGCACCACGATGTCAGTGCCCTTTCTTTCCTGCATGCCGCGAACGACTACTTCTGCCAATGTGTCCGAATCCTGCCGGACGAGAGTGCTCTTCATAGAGTAAGTTTACTGTTTATCTTGCTAAAGTACGACTGCTAACTCCGTTGGTCATCAGCCCCGCCACCTTATTCACCGGCCGGCAGCTCATTTGGCTGCCCGCCTGCCCTTCAACCAATACGGTGGCGCAACAGTTGCAGCGCGAAAACCGGGCCAGCGAAGGCTGCACCGTCATGACGGGCCACCAGACCGCCGGGCGCGGCCAGCGCGGCAACCAGTGGGAGGCCGCGCCCAACGAGAACATCATGCTTTCGGTGGTGTGGCACCCCACGTTTCTGGCCGCCACCGAGCAGTTTTTGCTGAGCCAGACGGTGGCCCTCGCGGCGCTCGACTGGGCCCGGCGCTGGCTCGGGGCCAGCGGCGAAACCAGCCTGCGCGTGAAGTGGCCCAACGACCTGTATGCCGGCACCCAAAAGCTCGGGGGCATTCTGATTGAGAACACGTTGAGCGGGCCAAAAATTCAGTCCAGCATCGTCGGCATAGGCTTAAACGTCAACCAGCAGGCTTTCGGCGTGCCCACGGCTACCTCGCTGGGCCTGCTCACCGGCCGGCACTACGACCTGGCCGAGGCCGCCGCCCGCCTACTCGAATGCCTGGAGGCGCGCTACCTCCAGCTGCGGGCCGGGCGCGTGGGGCAGCTACAAAAAGACTACCTTGCCGCGCTCTACCGCTACCGGCAGCCGCACCGCTTCCTGGTAGATGGGCAGGAAACGACGGGCGAAATAGTGGGCGTAGAGGCCGACGGCCGCCTGGCCGTGCAGCTGGCCGGGGGCGTGCGGTACTTTGGTTTGCAGGAAATCCGGTATATTTAGAAGCTGGCCGCCCGCTTCGGAGAGGATTCCGGGGCGTGCGGCGGCGGAAGGCGGCGGCTGGGCGAGTCCGCAACCCGGCACGGTGCTTGCGCTGGCTACCTTTGAAGCAGTAACTTACCGGCTTCCGCTTTATCGCTCTTACCGCTACCTTCCTACTTATATGCGCCTCTTTACTACTGTCTTATTTCTATTGACCTTCCTACAAGGCCAGGCCACGCCGCAGGGCCGCTCCCACCGCCAGGCCCGCCAGCCGCTGGCCGTGGCCCAACACCCCGAGCAAGGCCTCACCCCTACCCTCAGCGTGTACCCCAACCCCTGCCAGGGCCAATTGACCGTGCAGCTCACGGGCCAGCCGGGGCTCGACTATAAGCTGCGCCTCACCAACATCCTTGGCCGCGAGGTGCGGCTGCTGGCGCTGCGCCCCGAGCAGGCGGCGGCGGGCTTCACGCTCGACCTGGCGGGCTTGCCTTCGGGTTTGTACTTCTACTCGCTGCTGGTGAACGACAAAGTGGTAAGCACGAAGCGCCTGACTTTGCAAGTCGGCTAACCACCTAATTCAACTAGTATTTATATACTTGCGCAAAGCAGCCTCCGGCCGGGGGCTGCTTTTTTTGCGTCTGGCCGCTCCCTCACGCAACCCCAGGCGGCTTCATGCCTACTTTTGGGGGACTGTTGCCTAGCGGGCAGATAGTTGTTTTTTAGCCTTTCTGCCTTTAGGATTGCCACTTCCGGCCTCGGGCCGCTTTTGCCTCGTATGAGTTCTTTTAAAAAACTGAATAACCTGGTGGGCTGGCTGGTGTTTGCCATTGCCCTGGCCACCTACCTGCTCACGCTGGAGCCCACGGCCTCGTTCTGGGACTGCGGCGAGTTCATTGCCTGCTCCTACAAGCTGCTGGTGCCGCACCCGCCGGGCGCGCCTACCTTCCTGCTGCTGGGCCGCCTCATGTCGCTCTTCAGCTTCGGCGACGTCACCAGGGTAGCGGTGCTCGTCAACGCCCTTTCGGCTTTGAGCAGCGCGTTCACGGTGTTGTTTTTGTTTTGGATTATCACCCGGCTGGGGCGCAAGCTGCTGCTGGCGCGGGGCGAGTTTGAGGTCGAAACGCCGGCTCCCACTGGCGGCCAAACGCTGCTCATCCTGGGCGCGGGCGTGGTGGGCGCGCTCAGCTTCGCGTTTTCCGACTCCTTCTGGTTCAATGCCGTGGAGGGCGAAGTGTACGCCATGTCGAGCCTCTGCACGGCCGTGGTGGTCTGGATAATGATGAAGTGGGAAGAGTACGCCGACGAGGCCGACTCCGACAAGTGGCTCATTCTCATTGCCTACGCCATCGGCCTCAGCATCGGCGTTCACTTGCTGAACTTACTGGCCGTGCCGGCGCTAGCGTTCATCTACTACTACCGCCGCGCGGCCAAGCCCAATCTGGTGGGCGGCATTATTACGCTGGTGGTCAGCCTCATCATCGTGGGTTCGGTGCTGGTGGGCATCATTCCGGGCTTGCCCACGCTGGCGGGCTGGTTTGAGGTGTTCTTTATCAATAATGCTGGGCTGCCCTACGGCGCGGGGCTGATTATCTTCCTGCTGCTGTTTGGCGGGCTTATCTGGTTCGGTTTTAAGGTATCGTACCGCCGCCGCAGCCAGCTGCTGAACACGGCTATGCTGTGCTTCGTGTTCATTTTGATTGGCTACTCGACCTACCTCGTGGTGCCGATTCGGGCGTCGTTCCTGCCCACTATTAATGAGAACAACCCCAACGACGTGCTCTCGTTCGTGAGCTACCTCAAGCGCGAGCAGTACGGCTCGCGGCCGCTCATCTACGGCCCGCAGTTCACGGCCGACGTGGCCCGCGACGAGGAAGGCCGGCCGGTTACGCTGCCCGCCAGCCCGCGCTACGTGCGCGAGAATGGCAAGTACAAGGAGATTCCGACCCAGGGCGAATACGCCTACGACTCGAAAGACAAGGTGCTGCTGCCGCGCATCTACAGCCCCGACCCGGCCCACATCGAGGAGTATAAGAAGTGGGGCGTGGACATCCGCAGCTACACCGACCCGCAAACCAACCAGCAGGTATATTACCCCATTTCGGCGGCCGACAACTGGGGCTTCCTCTTCAAGTACCAGATGGGCCACATGTTCTGGCGCTACTTCGGCTGGAACTACATTGGCCGCGAGTCCGACATTCAGCAGGCGGGCGTGGTTACGCCCATGAGCGCCTCGGTCAATTCGCTACCGCCCCGCATCGGGCAGAGCTTCGCGCACAACAACTTCTTCGCCATCCCGCTCATTCTGGGGCTGATTGGCTTGTTTTTCCAGGTGTATAAGCGCGGCAACGACGCGCTGGTGGTGGGCCTATTGTTCCTATTCACGGGCCTAGCCATCATCGTGTACCTCAACCAGCCACCGCTGGAGCCGCGCGAGCGCGACTACACCTTCACGGGGGCCACGTTCGCCTTCGCCATCTGGATAGGGCTGGGCGTGCTGGGCATTGCCGAGCTCATCAAGTCGGCGGTGCAGGCCGATGGCGCGCGGGCTACGGTAGCCATCTTGCTGGGCGTGATTGCGCCGGGCATTATGGCGGCGCAGGGCTGGGACGACCACAACCGCTCGGGCCGCTACAACTCGGTGGACTCGGCCAAGAACCTGCTCAATAGCTGCGCCCCGAACGCCATTCTATTCACCAACGGCGACAACGACACCTTCCCGCTCTGGTACGCCCAGGAGGTAGAGGGCGTGCGGACCGATGTGCGCGTGGCCGTGCTTTCGTACCTGAACACCGACTGGTACATCCAGCAGATGAAGCGCCGCGCCTACCTCTCGCAGCCGCTGCCCATCTCGATGAGCGACGCCAACTACGTGCAGGGTAACAACGATATCCTGTACTACAACCCCAACGCGGCGGTGAAGGAGCTGGACATCAAGCAGTTCATCAGCCTGTTGGGCCAGAACAGCCCGCTGCTGCGCCAGCAGTACGGCGAGGGCGGCCCCGAGGTATCGACCTTCCCGACCAGCCAGTTCTACCTGCCGGTGGATACCACAGCGGTGAAGTCGCTCGGCATCATCCCCGAAGACCGCAAAAACCAGCTCGTCGACCGCCTCGACTGGAGCATGGGCAAGCGCGCCATTGAGAAGAAAAACCTGGTGATTCTGGACATGATAGCCACCAACAACTGGAAGCGGCCCATCTACTTCAGCTCTACGGTGGCCCCGCAGGACTACATGAACCTGCAACCCTACTTCCAGCTCGAAGGCATGGCCTACCGCCTGCTGCCCCTCAAAGACCCCAACTACAGCCCCCGCAGCGACGAAGGCTACGTAGAGAAATCCATCTGCTACGATGATTTGATGAAGAAATTCGCGTACCGCGGGCTTGACAACGCCAATATTTTCTACGACGAGAATAACCTGCGTTTCCCGGCCAACTACCGCGATAAGTTTGCCCGCCTCGCCAATGCCTACGTGGCCGCCGGCGACCTCGCCAAAGCCAAGGAAGTAGCCAACAAGTGCCTCGCCGTGATGCCCGACGCGGCCATCCCCTACGACTACTACACGCCGCAGCTGGTGCCCGCGCTCTACGCCGTGGGCGAAAAGGAGAAGGCCAACGCCATCCTCGACAAGCTCACCGCCCGTAGTATTCAGATTCTGAGCTACTACCAGACCCACGACGGCGCCATGTTCGACGATGCCCAGCGCGCCTACCTGCTCACGCTGCAAAGCGTGGCCCAGGCTTCGCAGCAAATCGGCGACCAGGCCCGCTATCAGAAAGCGATGGCCGTGCTTAGTCCGTATCTGGGCCAGCAAGGCCAGTAGTAGGCTCCGCTTGGTTTGATGCAAAAAGCCCCGCTGGTTAACCAGCGGGGCTTTTTTGACCTTATGTTTAAAAGCAAAAACTCAACCAGCAGCTTAGTCAGAGAAGTTGCTTAACAAAATGCGCGACCGTGGCGCCTCACCCCCCGGCCCCCTCTCTGAAAAAGGAGAGGGGGAGCCGACCAAAAATTAGGGCAGCTAATTGCCTTGACTAAGCACTAGCAGCTTATGGGACTAGATGTTTTGGTGATTACTGACAACTACGAGCAGCTTGGCGACGAGGAGTCCGACAACTATTTTGAGCAGCATAGCCTGAGCCGGACGTTTTGCAACTTCACGCTTCGGGAAAATTCGATAGCCAACGGCAGCCCTCCTGAGCTAGAGCAGATAGGCCACCTGACTGGGGTGGACATTTCCCCGCTTGCTCAGATGTCGGAGTATCCGGAAGAAGAATACCTGGAATTTCGGCTAAGCGTAGCCGAAAGTGCCGCCGACCAGCAGGCCCTGCTAGCCAAGTACGAAGCTGATAAAGCCGCCTTCACCGGCAACCTGCCGGCCGTGCTGGCCACGGTGCAACAGTTGCTGGAACGGCTGGCGCACGTCGACAATCTGCCCAGTTTACTTAATGCTCACGGCAATGACATACTGGGCTACGAGTATTATTTCGCCGATTTTCTGGTTGATAAAGGCAAGGGCTACATCGGTAACAACTTCGGGCAGGACTTGCGCAACCTCGAACGGTTCTTGCAGTTCGCGCAAAGCCATGGGGCTACTACCGCTTGGTTCAGCTACGGCTAACGCTCAAGCCATTATCCCACCAGCTACCCGCCAAGAAAGGCAAAACCAGTTCGCTTGCTTTGCAAAGCACGTAGCAGCGCCCGCAACTCCGCAAACAAACGCCCCGCTGGCTCTCCACCAGCGGGGCGTTTGTTTGGGCCTCCTCAACTACTCCACTACCACACGCTGGCTCGCCATGTGCGCGCCGGCCGCCACTCGCAGCGTGTACAAGCCCGGCCGCACGCCGCCCAAATCGAGCTGGGCCTCGGTGCCGCCGCTGCTTAGCTTTAGCTGACTGGTCTTTACGGGCTGCCCCAAGGCGTTAAACAACGTGACTTGCGCCGCGCTGACGCCCGGCAGCGCCGGCAACAGCAGATGCAGCACGTCGTGGGCGGGGCTGGGATAGGCGTCGAAGGTGCCCGCGCCCAGCGCGTTGCGGGCGCTCAGCGTGCCCGCACTCCGAAAGTTGTAGGTGATGCTGCTACCGTTGGTGTACACTATACTGGTACCCGCGCCGCACTGGCTCACCACTTGCACGTAGTAGGTCTGGCCCGGCACGAGGCCCGTAAGCGTAGCCGGCGAGGCGCTCGTGCTCACGCGGTACGTCGAATCGTTGGCGAGGTGATAGGTGATGATAAAGTGCGTGTTGCCGGCCCCCGGCGTAAAGCTCACGCTGGCCGTAGAGGCGCTGGTGGCCGTCAGCACCACGTTGGACACGGCTCCGCAGGGCACCGTAGTAGTTAGCGTGCGGAAACCCACCGTCACGGGTGCCGACGTGCCATTGGGCCAGCAATTTGCCACGATACGTACGCGGTAGGCAGTGCCCGCCGCCAGGCCACCGAGCGCCAGGCTGGTGCTACTCGTCACGAGGGTGTGCGCATTCAGGCTATCGCCTACTGCGTAATAGCTGATGACGTAAGTGCCCGCGCCGCTGGTCGGCGTAAAGCTCACCGTGGCCCCCGTGGTAGTAACGGCCGATACCTGCGCATTCAAAACGGGGGCGCAGGCGACCGTACTGCCGCTACTGGTTGCGACCAGGCGGCGGGGCGCGTAGACCACGGTACCGGGGCCACATATGCTACCCACCAGCACCACGTAGGTCGAGGCCGGCCGCAGTCCCGTCAGGGTCACGGGCGAGGTGGACGCGAGCTGCTGCCTAATGCCAGCGGCCGTGCTGTCGCCCGTCCAGTAGTAGCGCACTACATACTGGCTGGCCGAGGCCACCGGGCTAAAGCTTATCACGAGCGAGGAAGCCGTGGGGCTGCTGGCGCTAATGCTAGTAGGAGCCGCGCACGACTGGGCGGCCGCCCGGGGCAGCCCGCCGCCCCAGGCGGCCAGCAGCAAAACGAGTAAGCAGGTAAACGTTTTCATGAAAAGAGAAAGAAAAAGGTGGAAACCGCACGCCGGCCGCGCCGGACTTATCTGCCTGACCGGCCGCGGCCGCCAAAGGATGCGTGGCTTCTTCTCTTTTTTTCCTATTAGCTGCGAGGCACGCATTTATTAGCTCAGCGCAGCTCTCCCCTACTGATTCGATGCCCCTCAGCCAGCAAGCGGCGAATTATTGGCACCCCATTTCCTACTTGGCTATCCAAAGCCGCGAAGCGGCGGCACCCTTCCAAAAGAAGAGTGCCGCCGCGTCGCGGCGCATTAACCAATCCAA
>CAXYJY010000094.1:0-48402 GCA_964277755.1 uncultured Hymenobacter sp. | reverse complement strand
TCCCCTCTCCCGGAGGGGAGGGGCTGGGGGTGGGGTACTACGCCAAGGCTACCTTTGCCAGGTGCCAACCGAAGTAGATTACGACATCATCATAGTAGGGGCCGGCCCCGCCGGCGCAGCCTGCGCGCTGGCGCTGCGCGGCAGCGGCCGGCGCGTGCTGCTGCTCGATAAAGCCACTTTTCCGCGCGATAAAATCTGCGGCGACGCCGTGCCGGGCCACGCCCTCAAGGCGTTGCACCAGCTCGACCCCGCCTACGTGGAGGCCCTCTGGCAGCTGGAGCCGCGCGACGACGTGCGCCGTAGCCGCATCGTTGCGCCCAGCGGCGCGAGCTTCTACATGCACTGGAATTTGCGGACGTTCAACAGCCCGCGCCTCGACTTTGACGCCGCGCTGTTCGGGTTGGTAAAACAATACACCGATACTGAAATCCGCGAAAGCGCGGCGCTGAAAACGCTGGAGATAACGTCGGACTGCGCGCAGCTGACTCTGGCTGACGGCACTGAGCTAACGTCCCGTCTCGTCATCGGCTGCGACGGGGCCAACTCGGCGGTGGGCCGCCGCCTGCTGCCCGAGCCGCGCCTGGCGCGCGCCCACCACAGCGCGGGCGTGCGGGCGTATTTCGAGAATGTGGCGGGTACCGAGTCGGGCACCACCGAGTTTTTCTTCAGCCAAAACTACTTGGCCGGCTACTGCTGGCTGTTCCCGGTAGGAGCGGGGCGCTACAACGTGGGCCTGGGCATGCTCTCCGAGCTGGTGGCCCGGCACAAGGTCGACCTCAAACAGCTCTTGCTCGACACCGTAAAAACCCACCCCGAGCTGGCTGGCCGCTTTCGCGCGGCGCGGCAGCTGGGGCCGGTGCTGGGCTTTGGGCTGCCGATGGGCGGCGGGCGGCAGCGCCCGTGCAGCGGGGCGCGCTTCATGCTGTGCGGCGACGCGGCCTCGCTCATCGACCCCTTGCAGGGCCACGGCATCGACATGGCCGTGCGCAGTGGCATTATGGCCGCCGCGCAGGCCCGGCAGTGCTTTGCGCAAGCTGATTTCAGCGCCGATTGTATGCGCGCCTACGACGCCGAAGTGCAGCGCCAGCTCGGCCCGGTGCTGGCCCGCAACTACCGCCTCATGCGGCTGCTAGGCACCCGGCCGTGGCTCCTGAACATAGGCGCGCGCTTGGCGCAGCTGCCCGGCCTGGGCCGCCGCTTGCAGCGGCTGCTGGGGTAGGGCCAGGGGCGCTGGCTGGCCGCGCTAGGCCGCAGTAGCATTGGCCCGGCGCGCGCGCAGCCACTCTTCGGCCTCGGCCACGTTGTCGAAAAATTGCAGCTCAAACAAACAGCCGCCCGCGTGGCGCGGGGTAGTGGTGAGGGTATCGTGCCGGGTATCGGCCTGCACCACGTGGGCCACGTGGCGTAGGCCCATGCCGGCGGCCCGCGGGGCCCAGATGCGTAGCAGCCAGTCGAGCGAATCGAACCAGGGGCCGTGCAGGTTAGTATTATCGTTGAGTAGATACGGGCAGTGAATGCCAGCGAGTTTGCTTAGGTAGTTGTCGGCCCCGCGCCAGGCTTCCTCGGGGTCGATAAAGCCGCGCCAGGTAGCCCGCAGCCAGCCATCGGCTTCTTCAAACGTGAGGGTGCAGCGGCTGCCATCGGCATCGGTAAGGGTATTAATCAGCATAGAACAGGGGAAAAGAATAGGGCGTGCCAGCAGCCGGCGCGCCAGAGCCTCACAGGTAGCGTACGGCTGATTGCCCCTGCGTAATACCCTTAATTTTTCAGGGGAAACATACGTAGGCGACTTCTGAAAGGGATTTTTCGCGCTGGCGGCTGGCGCGGTGTGCCGCTACCAGGCGGTGCTGTTGCCGCCCGCAAACATCTCCGGCCCCTGGGTTGTCGTAGGCGAGCTACCCCCTTTAAAAAACGATGCCTTTCACTTCCTCCCAGCCCATCGACCTGCTCTACGACGCCGCCCGCCGCGGCGAGGTCGCCATCATCCGGCAGCTGCTCCAAAACCCGCAGCTCGATATCAACGCCCAAAACGGCAAGGGCCACTCGGCCCTCATCCTGGCTACCTACGACAACCATCCTGAGGCTGCCCGCCTGCTCATCGAGCGCGGGGCCGACCTCAACCTGCAGGATGCCAGCGGCAACACGGCCCTGATGGGCGTGGCCTTCAAGGGCTACGCCAACATCGCGCGCCTGCTCATCGAGGCCGGGGCCGACCTCAACCGCACCAACGGCAACGGCGGCACCGCCCTTATGTTTGCCACCCTCTTCGGCCGCAACGAACTCGTTCAACTCCTGCTCGACGCCGGGGCCGACGCTACCCTGAAGGACGCGCGCGGCCTCACCGCCCTGCACCTCGCCGGCCAGCAAGGCAACGAGGAAGCCTGGAAGCTGCTCGGCGGCAGCGAGGACGAGTAAAATCGCAGATTCAAACGGATTAGACGGATTTCGCAGATACGCCTGCTAAAGCAGGCTGACTACAAAAACGTAAGTTTGGCGAGTTGGTAAAGGCCACCCAAGCCAAATTGGGTGGCCTTTCTTACTTAATTGGACATCGAACTTACGCTAGTTATTCAGCCTGCTTTAGCAGGCGTATCTGCGAAATCCGTCTAATCCGTTTGAATCTGTGGTCCTATATAGCCCGCACCACGCCGCCGTCCACGCGTACCGAAGCACCGTTGGTAGCCGCCGCCAGCGGGCTGCTGAGGTACGCCACTATGTTGGCAATCTCATCAGTCGTGATGAAGCGCTGCAACAGCGACGAGGGCCGCGCATCGCGGAAAAAGGCGTGCTCGGCTTCTTCGCGGGTTTTGCCTGCGCCGGCCAGCTGCTTCAGGAATTCCTCTACGCCCTCCGAGGCCGTGGGGCCGGGCAGCACCGAATTCACCGTGACGCCGGTGCCCTTGGTGAGCTCGGCCAGGCCGCGGGCCACGGCGAGCTGGGCGGTTTTGGTAGTGCCGTAATGCACCATCTCGGCCGGTATTTGCAGGCCCGACTCGCTTGAAATGAACAAAATGCGGCCCCAGTCAGCCTTCAGCATCAGGGGGAAGTACTGGCGCGACAGCCGCACCCCGCTCAGCACGTTCACCTCGAAAAAGCGCAGCCAGTCGGCATCGCTGATTTCGGCAAAGGGCTTGGGCTCGAAAATGCCCACGTTGTTGACCAGAATATCGACCGTGGGCACTTCGTGCAGCAGGTTATCGACCTGCGCCGCGTCGCCAAAATCCACGGCCACACCGCGCACCTGGGCCCCCGGCGTCTGGGCCACGATGGCCGCCGTGGCTTCCCGGATGCGCGCCTCGGTGCGCCCGGTGAGGATGACGTGTGCGCCCTCGGCGGCCAGCCGCTGCGCGATGGCCAGCCCGATACCGGCCGTAGAGCCCGTGACAAGGGCGGTTTTATCTGTGAGTTGGAGGTCCATGAGCTTCGGATTTAGGAAAAGGTAAGCCAGTCCTAAACCGGAGGTGGACCGGTTTTGATTTTGCCGAGCGCCCGCCGGGCCGGCCTAAGCCAGCCACAGCATCCCCAGCGCCAGCGCGGCGGGCAGCGTTTGCACCAGCAAGATGCGCCCGCCCGCCGTGGCCGCCCCGTAGAGCCCCGCCACCGCCACGCATCCCAAAAAGAAAGTGCCCACGCTACGGTGCCACTGCGGGTCGGCAATAAGCAGCGCCCACCCCAGCCCCGCCACCAGAAAGCCATTGTAGAGCCCCTGGTTGCCGGCCAGCGTCTTAGTCGCCGGAAACAGCTCGGCCGGCAGTGACCGGAATACCTTCGGCCCCCGCGAAACCCAGGCAAACATCTCCAGCCACACGATATACACGTGAATGAGCGCCACGAGGCCGATAAGGAGCTGACTGAGCAAGTGCATCCTAGGTTGCTGTAAGGGTTAGGGGCTCAAAGGAAAGGCATCGGCCGCAAAAAGGCCCGTCGGGTAGGGCAGGTCAGAATAGTCAAAAGGGTAGGTCATTAGCCTCTTTCACCTTAGATTCTATAAAATCATATACTTTGTTAGCTAACTGGTGATTTAGGTCGTGAATTTGATTGTGGTCGTATTTAGATTTATATAGGGAACTGAATAATCTAATTGGCTTGGGTTCGTAGTCTGCAAAGTTTTTAAAATCATATATTTCATAATCGACTTCAAATTTGAGGTGATTGAATTCAAAATTCAAAGCAATTGCACAGGAAAAATGATTTTGTAATAATTTAAAATCAAACAATGAAAATCTAATAGTGGCCAAATTAATAGACGGATAATTACTTTTAAAAACTCTATTAATTAGAGTGTGCGCTTCCTGGATTGTTTCATCTGAAACGATATTTTTTTTGGCTGTTGAATCATAATACAAAAAATAAGCTCCAGTATTTAAAAATAAATCATTAAATCTGCTCATTTCATTTCCCAAATCATCTAGCCAAAAATCTAGTATGGCGTCAGGAAATATATTATGCGTTTCGGCATCCCATACCATTTCGAGCTTATTCTCCTGCGTCAACACCTGCTTCTTCAGCAGCGCCAGATTCTTATCCAAATCACTCGGCTCGTCAATGGATTCGCCCCGCGCCGCCCGAATCATCAGCCGCAGGCTGGCTTCCACGTTTTCGATGATGAAGCGCAGGAAGGGCTCCGGCTCGCCCGCGTCGGCTTCGGCGAGGGCGGCCAGGTAGCGGTTGCGGTCGGCGGCCTTAATCACGGTCATGGGGTAGCCGTGGCGCAGCAGAATCAGGTTCATGAGCAGGCGCGACATGCGGCCGTTGCCATCGTCGAAGGGGTGGATGCAAACGAAGCGGTAGTGAAACTCGGCGGCCAGCGCCACGGGGTGCAGCGTGGGGGCGGCCTCCTCAGTCCGGTACCAGTCCACGAGGTCGGTCATGCGGCCGGGCGTTTCCTCGGGGCTGGCGAAGTAGAACATCTCGCCGGTGGCGGTGAGTACGTTGTTGGCGCTCGTTTTGTAGCGGCCGGGCACGATGAGCTTGCGCGTGGGCTGGCCGCCGGCCGTTTGGGCGGGCGTGTGGTAGGGCTCGCCCAGCAGCAGCTGGTGCATCTCGCGCACGAACTGCTCGGTGAGCGGGTACTCGGAGCGCACGAACTCTTCGAGGGCTACCACCGCCTCGTTGTGGCCCTTGATGTCGAGGTGGTCGCGCATGGGCTTGCCCGCCGCCGTGAGGCCGTGCAGCAGCAGCGAGCGGGTTTCGCCCAGCGTCAGCGAGTTGCCCTCAATGGCGTTGGAGTTGTAATTCCATTCCAGCCGAAACTTTTGCAGCACCCGCGCCTCCTGCTCGGGCGCGAGCGGGCGCAGGGCATCGAGGTCGGCGCGCAGGCGGTCGAGGTCGGCGAAGAGGGGCATGGAGCTACTTTTGAGTGCAAAATCGGGTACACAAAAGGCCCACCGGACGGGTGGGCCTTTTGTGCGCGTATGTACGGACTATCGGCTTTTTACTTTGGCTTTCAAATCAGCATATTTGGCTTTCAACTTCTCTTTGGACATATTATCTGACTTTGTGACCCTTCGAATCTCGATGTCTTCAGTCATATAGAAGCCGACAATATTGCGTGTGATTTTCTTGATAGTGGTCGTGTTTGTACGTGGGTTGCTTGTTCGGCTCACGCTTACACTGGCCGTCGTTTTTCTAGCTGTTGCTTTTGTAGCTGGTGATGCCTTCTTAGACTCAACCGGCCGTGCAACTGCCGTGGTAGGTGGTTTCTTCTTGGCTACAGGCACAGAAGTAACCAAATCTTTGGGGCTTGTCTTATTCTTGGTAGGGGCCTTGCTGGCTGGCGCTTTCGTGGCGCTTGGTTTAGTGGTTGAGGCAGCTTTTTTAATAGTAGGCATAGCAAGCAGTGGTTAAGAGGTGTAAATTTAGAACGTTAGATACTCCTTAAACGGTTCAGGTATGGAGTCCGAGCGTTGCAGCAGCATTTGCGAGAGAACTTTCCACTAATTGGGACGGCCTTTCACTCGTCGAAATCTCACTAAAACTCGCAAATAAGCTAGCATGTTGCTGTTTAAGTCGAAAATAGGTTAACGTCGGATTATTAGAGTAAACATCAAAAATAAGCGAAAGTGGGACGTAGCGATTCGAGTCAAGGAAACGCTGGTAAGCGCGCTTAGTTGCTTGCTGGCGGTCGAGGCTAACTAATACTAGATGAACAGTATAATCCCATTTTTTAAAGTATAACGCGAGCTTCTGTACTGATTCTTCACTATAGCCGATTTTGGGTACTACCATATTATGCCCTTCGCTCAAACAATACCCTGTCAAATTTTCCCCACCTTCTTCCTCATCATCCAATACTACGACTGATGATTCAGCATGCAAGACAGTAGCCGCAAAAGGCCCTTGAGAGAATTCTGGAAATTTTCGTTTTGCATAGTCACTATCTATTATAACTGCACCATTTGCATCAGCTACTTTACTGGCAATACCAGATTTTCCTGAAGCTGGGAGCCCAATAATTAGAAAGATTTGTTTCTCATTCTGAACAGAAGTTTTGGGCATTGCTCCGCCTTTGCCAAATTCAATTAAGTCATCTTCGTCCAGCCGTGTTTCTCTAATGAGTTCGAGTAAAATTTCCTTGCGTAACGCTATTCGGTCACGATTTTCGCAGTATTCGGTGGAACGATATTCTTTAAAATGCAATGTTGGTTTATCATCCATTGCTTTTAGATGAATTTCTGCCTGCATAATACGACTAGCTGCCTCAGCTACTTCAGCAGGGTCGATGATACCAAGTACCCCTTCAACAAATGGTCTTGTAAGTAGATTGTCCGTTAATGGACGGAAGTATAGGCGACTCATGCTCTTAATATAAGAGATATGGCGTAAAGATAGAAGTATTATTTTCCTCTTATTACTCCCCTAGCTCCTCCAGAATTTCCAGCGCGGCCTTGGCTATCACCGTGCCCGGCCCGTAGATGCCGGCCACGCCCGCGTCGTAGAGAAACTGGTAGTCCTGGGGCGGAATGACGCCGCCCGCAATAACCAGGATGTCGGGCCGGCCTTCCTGCTCCAGCTCGCGGATGAGCTGGGGCAGCAGCGTGTTGTGGCCGGCGGCGAGGCTGCTCACGCCCACCACGTGCACGTCGTTGTCGACGGCCTGGCGGGCTACTTCGGCGGGGGTTTGGAAGAGGGGCGCAAGGTCCACGTCGAAGCCCACATCGGCGAAGCTGGTGGCGATGATTTTGGCGCCGCGGTCGTGGCCGTCCTGGCCCATTTTGGCGACGAGCATGCGCGGGCGGCGGCCTTCGCGGGCGGCAAAATCCTGGGCCGCCTGCCGGGCCTGGGCAAAATCGGCGTTGTCGGCCATGCCCTGCTGGTACACGCCCTGAATGGTGCGCGTGGTGGCCTGGTGGCGGCCCCAGGCGGCTTCGAGCGCGTCCGAGATTTCGCCGAGCGTGGCGCGGGCGCGGGCGGCGGTCACGGCTAGGGCGAGAAGGTTTTGGCTTGCCGGGTGGGGAACCTCACCCCCCGGCCCCCTCTCCTGCGGAGAGGGGGAGCTGACCGCAGGCAGACGCTCGGTGGCGTCAGGCTCCCCCTCTCCACGGGAGAGGGGGCCGGGGGGTGAGGTCCGCGCCGCCTCGGTCAAGGCCGCCAGCGCCGCCTGCACGGCCGCCTCATCGCGCTCTGCCCGAATCTTTTGCAGCCGCGCTACCTGGCTTTCACGCACTGCATCGTTGTCGATTTGCAGCACTTCCAGCGGGGCTTCGCCCTCCGGCGCGGGGTATTTATTGACACCTACTATCACCTCCTGGCCCGCGTCGATGCGCGACTGCTTGCGGGCGGCGGCCTCCTCGATGCGGAGCTTGGGCAGGCCGGTCTCGATGGCGGCGGCCATGCCCCCCAGGGCTTCTACCTCCTCGATGAGCGCCCAGGCCTGGTTGGCGAGGTCGGCGGTGAGGCTCTCCACGTAGTACGAGCCGCCCCAGGGGTCCACCACTTTGGTAATGTCGGTTTCGTGCTGGAGGTAGAGCTGCGTATTGCGGGCGATGCGGGCCGAAAAGTCGGTGGGCAGGGCCAGGGCCTCGTCGAGGGCGTTGGTGTGCAGGCTCTGGGTGCCGCCGAGGGCGGCGGCGAGGGCCTCCACGGTGGTGCGCGTCACGTTGTTGAAGGGGTCCTGGGCCGTGAGCGAGTAGCCCGACGTCTGGCAGTGCGTGCGCAGCGCCAGGCTCTTATGGCTCTGCGGATTGAACTGCTGGATGAGCTTGGCCCACAGCAGGCGGCCGGCGCGCAGCTTCGCGATTTCCAGGAAGTGGTTCATGCCGATGCCCCAGAAAAAGGACAGGCGCGGCGCAAACTCGTCAATCTTCAACCCCGCCGCCAGGCCGGCGCGCACGTACTGCACGCCATCGGCCAGGGTGTAGGCCAGCTCGATATCGGCGGTGGCGCCGGCCTCGTGCATGTGGTAGCCCGAGATGGAAATCGAGTTGAACTTGGGCATCTTCTCGGCCGTGTAGGCGAAGATGTCGGCAATGAGCCGCATGCTCGGTGCGGGCGGGTAGATGTAGGTATTGCGCACCATAAACTCCTTCAGAATGTCGTTCTGAATGGTGCCCGTCAGCTTTTCGGGCGGCACGCCCTGCTCCTCGGCCGCCACGATGAAGAAGGCCAGCACCGGCAGCACGGCCCCGTTCATGGTCATGCTCACCGACATCTCGCCGAGCGGAATCTGGTCGAAGAGAATCTTCATATCCTCCACCGAGTCGATGGCTACGCCGGCCTTGCCCACGTCGCCCACCACGCGGGGGTGGTCCGAATCGTAGCCCCGGTGCGTGGCCAGGTCGAAGGCCACGCTCAGGCCCTTCTGGCCCCCGGCCAGGTTGCGCCGGTAAAAAGCGTTCGACTCCTCGGCCGTTGAAAAGCCCGCGTACTGCCGCACCGTCCAGGGGCTTACGGTGTACATGCTGGCATACGGCCCCCGCAGATAAGGCGCGATGCCCGCCCCAAACCCTAGGTGTGGCAGGTGCGCCGCATCGGCGGCCGTGTACACGGCGGGGCCGGTGGCAGGGTAGTCGGCCGGCTTGGCGGCGGGTGGGAGGGAGGCCGCGTCGTAGGCGATAGAAGAGAAGTCAGGGCGGGAATTCATGGTAATTACTAACGTATCGGTTGTCATTGCGAGGAGGAACGACGAAGCAATCGCATCAAAACGAGTATTCAACGAGCCGTTCGGGTGCGATTGCTTCGTCGTTCCTCCTCGCAATGACAGGCGTCTTTACCGCCCTTGCAGCCGCGCCAGCACCTCCTCGGTGCGGTGGCCTTCCACCACAAATTCCTTAAACCCAAACACCCGCACAGCCTCCAGCAATGTGGCTAAGTCGGAGCTTATCAAAGAAGGAATGTCGAAGACGTGGTTGGCCGGCACCTGCTGCACCACCCGCGCCAGGTGGTCGAACTGCGCGGGCGTGGCGTACATGAGGGTAGCTTCGTCGGGCTTGGAGAACAGCACCGAGTAGGAGTCATGCGCGATGTCGGGCATGGGCGGCTGGCCGGTTTGGCCGGGGTGCAGCAGGTGCCAGAAGGCCTCGGCGATTTCCTCATTCACGCGGGCACCGCCGAGTAGCACCAGCGTAGCCTGCTTGTCCTGGTTGGCGCGGCGCTCGAAGTGCAGGGCCGTGGCCAGGCGCAGCACCTCGCTGGGGTAGGTGGCGCGGGTAGTGTCGAAGTCACGCGAGCGCAACAGCTGCTTGGGCTGAAAATCGAATTTCTCCTGCGCGTTCTGGAAGCGGTTGGTGCCCACCACCACATCCTGGCCGGTGGCGATGCGCTTGAATTTTTCCAGCCCGACCTTGCTGATGGCCTCCATGGCCTGGCTGCGGGCTTCGAGCATGCCGCCCTTGGCTTCGAGGGCCTGAAACTCGGCCCACGCGGCGCGGGCCAGCTCGTCGGTCAGGGTTTCGAGGAAGTAGGAGCCCGCCGCCGGGTCGGCCACCCAGTCGAGGTGCGCCTCTTCGAGCAATATCAGCGGCTGGTTGCGGGCCAGGCGGGCGCTAAACTCGTTGGGGGCCTGGTAGAGGCAGTCGAAGGCCGCCACCTGCACCGAATCGGCCCCGCCGAGCACGGCGCTCATGGCCTCGGTGGTGTGGCGCAGCAGGTTGGTGTGCGGGTCGAGGGTAGTCTGGTTCCAGGTCGAGGTCGAGGCGTGGATGAGCAGCTTGGCCGCATCCTGCGGCGGCAGGCCGTAGGCGTGCAGCAGCGTGGCCCACAGGCGGCGGGTGGCGCGCAGCCGCGCTATTTCGGGGAAGTAGCTGGGCCCGATGGCAAAATCGAGGTGAAAATTAGCGGCCACGTCGGCCACCGTGATGCCGCTTGCCTCATCGGGCAGGTGCGCCAGCATGGTGGCCGCCGTGCTCAGGCTGTAGGCCACTTGCTGGGTTAGCGTCGCACCCCGGTTGCCGAAAAACGCCCCGTTCACGGCCAGCACCGGGAAGTCAGCCCAGCCCCGCGCCAGCTCCAGGCAGCGGCGCAGCGCGGTGCGGTACATGGCCAGCTCGGCCCCCTCGGGCACCGTGGTGGGCGCAAACCGCAGAAAGCCCCGCAGCGGCTCGCCGGGGCTGATGTCGCGCAGGCGCTCCAGCAGCTGGTCGGGCTGGTGCAGCACCGTGTAGCCTATCCAGGTGCTGGCCAGCGGCAGGCGGTCGGCCAACTCGCCGAAAGCGAAGTTGGCCGCTTCCTTATTTAATAGAAAGTGAATGCCGCCCGCGCCGCGCGCCAGGGCGTCGGCGGCTTGCTCTATCTGGAGGCGGCCATCGGTGCCGGGCGGGATGGTTAGGGCCACCACGTTGCGGCAGGGCGCGGGGCGGGGCGGCAGCGGCGGGGGCGGCCCGCCCAGGGCCGTGAGAGCCTCGCGGTGGTAGAAAGGCTCGGCTACCAGCCCGTCGGGCAGCGTCCAGCGCAGGCGGTCGGGGTCGGTGCCTTTTAGCTCGCGGGCTAGCTGGGCTTGCCACTGCGCCGTGGTTACGGGCGAAAATTCGGGGAAAGAAACCGGCGTGGCCGGAGGCGTATCAGACATAAAGAAAGCGCTAAAAACCGGGCCACCCACCCGCGCCAAAGATACCGCCCCGGCTTAAAGCAGCTAGGGCGGGTAGTCGTTCAGGCTCGCCTGGCGGCGAGCAACGGCACTAAAAGCTGTAAATTCGTGGTTTCGGCGATAGCCTGCTTTTAGCTACGTATGATGCGTCTACTTCGTCCCGCCGCGGCGGGTTTATTTACCTTGCTGCTGGCCACGGCCTGCCAGCGCGGCCCGCTTCAGGCTACGGCCCACCTGCCGGCCACCACTACCAGCCAGCCCGTGGGCCGCGACATCGCCCCCGACGCCGGGGCCGAGGCCCTCATCAAGCCCTACCACGACCAAGTGCTGGCCCAGATGCAGGAGGTGCTGGGCGTGGCCCCGGTGGCGCTCAGCAAAGAGCCCGGCGAAAGCCTCATCGTCAACTTCGTGGCCGACTTGCAGCGCACCGCCGCCGCCGAGGCCCTGCACCAGCCCGTCGCGCTGGGCGTGATGACCAACGGTGGCATGCGCTCACCGCTGCCCGCCGGCCCCATTACCCTCGGCAATGTGTTCGAGCTCATGCCCTTCGAGAATGAGCTGATGGTAGTCGATGCCCCCGGCCCCGTGGTGCAGCAGCTCTTCAACTACGCCGCGCCCGTGCGCATGGCCGTGTCGGGTGCCACCTATACCGTCGATGCCGACAAGCGCCCGCAAAATATCGTCATCGGCGGCCAGCCCTTCGACCCTGCCAAGACTTATCCCATCGCCATCTCCGACTACCTGGCGGGCGGCGGCGACAACATGCCCTTCCTGCGCGGCGTGCCCGCGCGCGATACCGGCCTGCTGCTGCGCTCCGCCATCGCCGACCACATCCGGGCGCTGACCAAGGCTGGGCAACCGATTACGGCGAAGATTGAGGGGCGGGTTAAATAAGTGAATGAGAATGATACCGTCTGTCCTTGCGAGCGCAGCGAAGCAATCGCACCCGAGCGTCGCGGCTGAACAGGTGTGATTGCTTCGCTGCGCTCGCAATGACAAACGATTTACAAAGGGTTTTTAAATTACAGTTATGCACTCCCGCCGTTCCTTCCTCCAAAAAACCGCCCTTGGCACCGCTGGCCTCAGCCTGCTCGGCCCGAGCCTCATTGCTGAAGCCGCCGCTGGCCCGGCCCGGCTCACCATCCTGCACACCAACGACATGCATTCGCGCATTGAGCCCTTCCCCGAGAGTGCGCCGCAGTGGGCGGGCCTCGGGGGCATGGCCCGGCGCGAGGCGCTCATCGATAGCATCCGGCGGCAAGAGCCCAACGTGCTGCTGCTCGACGCGGGCGATATCTGGCAGGGCACGCCTTATTTCAACTTTTTTCAGGGCGAGCTGGAGTATAAGTTGATGAGCCGCATGAAGTACGACGCCAGCACCTTCGGCAACCACGACTTCGACAACGGCCTTGGTGGCCTGCAAAAGCAGCTGCCCAACGCCGGCTTCCCGTTTCTCATTGCCAACTACGACTTCGGCGGCACGCCGCTAGCCGGTCGTTTTCAGCCTTATAAGGTATTTGAGAAGGGCGGCGCGCGCCTCGGCGTCTTCGGCCTGGGCATCGAGCTGCGGGGCCTGGTAGCCGACAAAAACTTCGGCGCTACCCAGTACCTCGACCCCGTGACAGTGGCCAAAGCCCAGGTGCAGCAGCTGCGCCAAAATGAGCGCTGCGACATGGTTATTTGCCTTTCGCACCTCGGCTACAAGTACGAAGGGGAGAAGATTGACGACCGCAAACTAGCCGCCCAGGTGGGTGGCATCGACCTCATTCTGGGCGGGCACACGCACACCTTTATGCCTGCCCCCGAGCCCATTACGGGGCCCAATGGCCACGTTACGCTCATCAACCAGGTGGGCTGGTCGGGCATCAACCTCGGGCGCATCGACTACGAGTTGCGGCGCGGGGCGCGGCCCGTGCGCGCCGTGGGCTCGCTGGTGCTGCCCGTGGGCGCTACCTGCTAGCGCGGCGATATAGGCAAGCTTTTGGCGGCTTTTTTGTCTGCGCGTTTATGCGCAAATTTGTACCCCCCAAGCCCGAGCGGTTGCGTATCAGGCAGGGTTCGTTCGCTTTTTTTCGCCGCTAAGGGCTGGCTTTTTCGCCCCGTTTTCCGCTTCCATGTCGCAGGATTTTCGCATAGTTTGGGCTAATTGCCTGCGCGTTATCCGCACCGAAGTGGGGGAGCAGAGCTTCCGTACCTGGTTCGAGCCCATCGCGCCCGTCGAGCTGCAAGGCAAGGTGCTCACCATCCAGGTGCCGAGCGTTTACTTCTACGAATTTCTCGAAGAGCACTACGTAGAGGAGCTCAAGCGGGCGATTTTTCAAGAATTAGGCCCCGAAGGCCGCCTCGAATACAGCGTGGTAGTAGACCAGGGCAACGCCCAGGCGCCGCCCCGCGCCATGCACCTGCCCCCGGCCCGCAAAGCCGCCCCCGGCACCCCCGCCGCCGAAAACCGCGCTCCCGCCAACGGCCGCCCCTACAATAGCAACGGCTCGCCGCCCCAAAACAACGGCTTTGGCCGCAACGCGGGCGCCCCGCCCGCCCGCCACCTCGTGCCCGGTGCCAACCCCGCCACCGCTGCCCAGGCGCAGGCCGCCAGCACCCTGCGCAACCCCTTCGACGCGGCCAAAACGATGGACCGCAACATCGTGCCGTCGCAGCTCAACACGACGTATACCTTTGAGAACTACGTAGAAGGCGACTGCAACCGTCTCGCGCGCTCGGCCGGCCTCGCCGTGGCCAACAAGCCCGGCACTACTGCCTTCAACCCCCTGATGGTGTATGGCGGTGTGGGCCTCGGCAAAACGCACCTCGTGCAAGCCATCGGCAACCACATCAAGGCCACGAATACCGAGAAATTCGTGCTCTACGTCTCGGCCGAGAAATTCACCAACCAGTTCATCGAAAGCCTGCAACGCAACGCCGTGCAGGACTTCGCCAACTTCTACCTGCTGGTAGACGTGCTGATACTGGACGACGTGCAGTTTCTGGCCAACAAGGGCAAAACCCAGGAGATGTTCTTCCACATCTTCAATCACTTGCACCAGGCTGGCAAGCAGATTGTGATGACCAGCGACCGCCCCCCGCGCGAGCTCAGCGGCCTTGAAGACCGCCTCCTCTCGCGCTTCAAGTGGGGCCTCACCGCCGACGTACAAAGCCCCGACTTTGAGACCCGCATCGCCATCATCCAGAACAAGGCCCAGCAGGACGGCATGGAAATCGCCCCGCAGGTGGTCGAGTACCTGGCCCACTCGGTACCCACCAACGTGCGCGAGCTCGAAGGCGTGCTCACGACCCTGCTGGCCCAAAGCGTGCTCACGCGCCGCGATATTGACCTCGACATGGCCAAAGGTGCCCTGCGTCACATCATCGAAGAGGTTGAGGCCGAAGTAAACGTGGATTTCATCCAGAAAACGGTAGCCGACTATTTCAGTATTCCGGTGGCATTGCTGAAAGAGAAAACCCGTAAGAAAGAAGTGGTTACGGCCCGGCAGGTGGCTATGTATTTCACCAAGGAGCACACCACGCACTCGCTCAAAACCATCGGCTACCACTTCGGTGGCCGTGACCACGCCACGGTCATCCACTCGGTGCAAACGGTGTCGGATTTGATTGATTCCGACAAGAAATTCAAGGAGCAGATAAGCGAGTTGCGCAAGAAATTCGTGCAGAAGTAGCCGACCGTTTCTGGACGCGAAGCGTTATATTTGAAAAAACGCCGCTTTATGGGAACGCTCGAAACCGTACAATCGGACTACGAACTAGACCGCGACAAGCCTATGCCGAGTAAGCTCCACGGCCGCCTGCAAGCGAAACTGATAGGCTTGCTGTACATGAGCTACGGCGAAACTCATACCATCTATTCGGAGCTTAGCATTGCCTTGCCACCGCTATATGCGAAGCAAGTGCCGGATGTAGCGCTCTACGAAGGTGCAACGACCTACACGACAGCGGATGAAATAGTTGTTAGCGTGCCACCAACTCTGGCAATTGAGATTTTATCGCCTACCCAAAATCTGGTAGAGCTAACGGATAAAATAGCGGGCTACCTGGCGGCTGGCGTCAAGTCGTGCTGGCTGGTGCTGCCCGGTATCCGCAGCGTAGCAGTTTCTTCTCAAGTGGGTATTTACCAAACTATTGATAACCCGGCAAGGCTTGTGGATTCTGCTACTGGTATTGAACTGGAACTAGCTAAATTATTCAATTAGAGTGTATTGCAGAGTAGCCTCAACAGGGCAGCCCTACTGGGGCTATTCTGCAATTTTTAGTCCCGCAAAATCTCTTTCGGGTAGCAGATATAATATTTCTGCACTTTTTGGCTCAGCGCCCGAATATTGGGCAAATCCGAGGCTTCCGTCACATTTACGACCTTGCCGAGCTTGGTTAGAATGTCAATCGTTTCTTGGCTGTTAGGGTCATAGGCGGTGTTGCTGAGCTTGCCGGTTATCATCAGTTGCCGGGCGTCATCCAGCGGCAATTGGAATGTTTCGGCAATCAGCTCCACGATGCCGAGCTGAAAATCCTCGTCATAGGGCTCGGGGCGAATGACGATTTTGAAGAGCTGCCGGTTGAGTAGGTTTTGGGCTAAGAAGCTGAGTACCTTGTCCTCGTGGTTTACCCAACTCTTGATAGCACCCCAAATGTCGATGTCATCGAGCTGCACGAAGCGGTTCAGAATATCCGAATCCGCCTGAAACTCGGCCAGCGTGACGGCGCGACCCAGGAAGTAGCTGAGGCAGCTGCTGCCGGGTACGGGCACCCCGGCGCGGGCCAGGTCGCGGGCGCGCTGCATCACGCGGATTACCATCTGCTCAGCGCTCGTAACGGCCTTGTGCAGATAGACTTGCCAGTACATGAGGCGGCGGCTGACCAGGAAGTTTTCGACCGAGTACACGGCTTTTTCTTCCAGCACTAGGCGCTCGTTTACTACTTGCAGCATCTTGATGAGGCGGTCGGCCCCCGGCCGGCCTTCCTCTACGCCGGTGTAGAAGGAGTCGCGGTTGAGGTAATCGAGTCGGTCCATATCCAGTTGGGAGCTAACCAATTGGTGAAAAAACTCGCGCCCGTAGCTGCCCTGAAACATCTCCATCGCCAGCGTGAGCCGGCCGGGGAACTGCTCATTTAGCCGCTCCATTAAATAAAGCGACAGTTGCTCGTGCGGCACATCCTGGAAAATGCTGGTTTCCAGCGCGTGCGACAGCGGGCCGTGCCCAATGTCGTGTAGCAGAATAGCTACCTGCGCCGCTTCACCCTCGGCCGCCGATATTTTCACGCCCTTGTCTTTGAGCGTGCGCAGGGCCAGCTGCATGAGGTGCATGGCCCCCAGCGCGTGGTGAAAGCGTGTGTGCAAGGCACCGGGATACACAAAGTTGGTGAGCCCCAGCTGCTGAATGCGCCGCAAGCGCTGGAAGTACGGATGCTCGATAAGGTCAAACAACAGCTCCGTGGGCACGGTGACGAAGCCGTACACGGGGTCGTTAAATATCTTCTTTTTGTTCATGTTAGTAGCGCCAGGCTCCAGCTTGGCGGAGGCGTTGGCCGATAAGTGCCGCCCGTTGGCCGACTAAGTGGCGCTGGTAAGAACCTAAACGTGCGTTTTCCGGTAAAGCTACGGCGAGCTTAGCCTCCGGGATACTACCGGCGCGGCTCCGGCCGTTAGCTTCGCTACTACCACCAAATTACCATTTCCCCTGCGCGACGCCCCGGCGGCGCGCCTCCGCTTATGCAACGATACTCCATTCTCTGGGCCGACGACGAAATTGACCTGCTCAAGCCGCACATCCTATTTCTCAAGGAGAAAGGCTACGACGTAACGCCCGTTAATTCCGGGGCCGATGCGCTCGAAGAAGTGCAGGAAAACAGCTACGACCTGGTTTTTCTGGACGAAAACATGCCCGGCCTCACTGGCCTCGAAACGCTGACCGAAATCAAGGTGGTGCGCCCCACGGTGCCCGTCGTGATGATTACGAAGAGCGAGGAAGAGCACATCATGGAAGGCGCCATCGGGGCCAAAATCGCTGACTACCTCATCAAGCCGGTCAACCCAAACCAGATTCTGCTGTCGGTGAAGAAAGTGCTGGACAACAAGCGCTTGGTGACGGAAGCTACCAACTCGGGCTACCAGCGTGATTTCCGCCAGCTCGGTATGCAGCTCTCCGACCGCCTCTCGCCCTCCGAATGGGTTGATGTGTATAAGAAGCTCGTGTACTGGGAGTTGGAAATCAACGAAACCGAGGGCAAGAGCATGGCCGAAGTCTTCAACATGCAGAAGGACGAGGCCAATACCTATTTCGGCCGCTTCATTATTGAGAACTACGAGGACTGGGTAAATGGCCGCGACAAGGACGCGCCGCTCATGTCGCACCAGCTGTTCAAGGAGAAGGTCTTTCCCTTGATGAAGCAGACCGCCGACACGCCGGTGTACTTCGTGCTCATCGACAACCTGCGCTACGACCAGTGGAAAATCCTGGAGCCGATTATTGCCGAGCTATTCACCGTGGACTCGGAAGAGCTGTATTATAGTATCTTACCTACTACTACGGCTTACGCCCGCAACGCCATTTTCGCGGGCATGATGCCGGGCGATATTCAGAAAAAATATCCCAACCTGTGGGTGTGGGACGAGGACGAAGAAGGCAAAAACCTGCACGAGGCCGAGTTCATGGAAATCAACTTCCAGCGCAACAACCAGAAGGCCAAGCACAGCTACCACAAGGTAACTAACTTGCAGGCTGGCAAGGACTTGCTCGGCAAGATGAGCAACCTGCACAACAACTACAAGCTCAACGTCATCGTCTACAACTTCGTGGATATGCTCTCGCACGCCCGCACCGACATGGCGATGATACGCGAGTTGGCCGCCGACGAAAGCGCCTATCGTAGCATCACCCGCTCGTGGTTTTTGCACTCGCCGCTCTACGAGATGCTCCAGACTATTGCTGAGAAAAAGGGCAAGCTGGTCATCACCACCGACCACGGCACCATCCGCGTAAAACGCCCGTATAAGATTGTGGGTGACCGCAATACGAACACCAACCTGCGCTACAAACACGGCAAAAACCTGGGCTTCGACGAGAGCCGCGACGTGTACGTGGTGCGCAAGCCGGAAAGCATTTTCCTGCCCCGCGAAAACGTGAGCACGGCCTACGTCTTCACGCTCGGCGACTATTTCTTCGCCTACCCCAACAACTACAACTACTACGTGAACTACTACAAAGACACGTTCCAGCACGGTGGGGTATCGCTAGAGGAGTGCATTATTCCGTACATTACGCTGACTGCCAAGGGATAATCGTTTTAGCGCGAAGTTTCGCGAAGTAAAAAAGCGAAGTTTGGTAAAGCCGTCTTATGGTGCGTGGCTTTACCAAACTTCGCTTTTTTACTTCGCGAAACTTCGCGCTATTATCCTAGCTTATCCAGCGCCGCCTTGAGCCGCGGTATCGCTGCCTCAATCGACGCCTGCGACTCGGCCCCCACCGACAGCCGGAACCACGGTGCGGAAGCCGGCGCGCCGAAGGCACTGAACGGCACGATGGCCAGCTTGGCCTCGGTGAGGAGGTAAGACGTCACTTCCTTGGTCGTAGCTAGTACCTCGCCGGAAGGCGCGGTGCGGCCCAGCACGTCGATTTTGGCGGTGAGATAGATGGCCCCGGCCGGCGCGATGGCATCGACGGGGTAGCCCTGCTCGCGCAGGCTTTTCAGGCCGTGGTACGCAGCGTCGAGGCTGGCTTGCAGCTTGCCTTTGAACTCGGTGAGAAAGGCGTCTACCTCGTGCGTGCGGGGTAAAAAGGCCGCCGTGGCTACCTGCTCAGCCTTGGGGGCCCAGGCACCCATGTGGCCTACCAGGCCTTTCATCTTGTCAATCACCAGCTTGGGGCCGAAGCCGTAGCCCACGCGCACGCCGGTAGCGGCAAAGCACTTCGAGGTGCCGTCGATGTACACCACGTAGTCGCGCAGGGCGGGGCGCAAACTCACGGGGTCAAAATGTTGAGTTTCGCCGAAGGTCAGCAACCAGTAAATTTGGTCGTAGAGGATGTAAAGCGGCTTTTCGTCGGGGCCGCGGCGCTGGTTTTCAGCCAGCACGAGGTCGCAGATTTCTTCGAGCGCCTCTTTAGTAAATACTGTGCCGGTAGGGTTGAGCGGAGAGCACAAGGCCAGTATCGTGGCCCCGGCCAGGTGCGGAGCCAGCTCGGCCGCCGTGGGCATGAAATTATTCTCGGGCCGGGTAGCCACGGCTACCTGCTCGGCACTGGTGAGGTGGCAGTAGTGGTTGTTGTTCCACGACGGGGCAGGGTACACTACGCGGTCGCCGGGGTCTACGAGGGCCAGGTAGGCGGCGTAGATGAGCGGGCGCGAGCCGCCGGCTACCATTAGCTCATCGGCAGGCGAATAGCTCAGGCCCAGGCGGTTCTTTAAAAAATCGGTGGCAGCCTGGCGCAAATCGACGGTGCCCGGCGCGGGCGGGTAGTTGGTGTGGCCGGCTTGGTAGGCGGCGATGATGTCATCGCGCAGCTCGGTTGGAATGGGAAACAGCTTGGGGTCGAAGTCGCCAATCGTGAGGTTGCAAATCGTAGCGCCTTGGCGAATCTGCTCGCTCACGGCGTTACCAATTCGAATGATTTCGGAGCCGCTCATCTGGTCGGCCAGCCGGGAAATACGCATGGGGTAGGAGGGGTAGGGGAAAAGACAGAACAGCCCCAAAGATACCGCCACCACCCGCGTAGCGAGTAACAGTAGCGTAACCGTGCGGCGCAGCGATAGCTTAGCGGGCCTGCGGGTCGACGGTTTTCTTCACCGCGCCCTGCCGCAGATGGTCGGTCAGGCCCAGCTTGAGCGCCCGCATGTCGGCCAGTACCAACTCGGCCATGCGGCGGGCGCCCAGCTCGTTGAAGTGGGTGTTGTCCTCGCGGCCATCGGGGTAGTTGGGGTGCTCGCCGGGGGCTAAGTAATTGAAAAATAGTTTAGAATTTTCAACGCCAAACTGCTGGAGCAGCGCCTGGCTGCTGCGGTCGAGGTCGATGAGCGGCGTATTGGTTTCGCGGGCCACGGCGCGCACTAGCTCGGCGTAGGTGGCGTGGGTTTCCTCAATTTTGCCCGCGTTGTCGAACTTGCGGCGGGCCACCGGCGTCAGCAGCACCGGCTGGGCTTGGTGGCCGCGCGTTTCACGCACGAAGCGTCGGAGATTGGCCGTGAACTCAACTTCGGGCGTGTAGCTACGCTTGGTGGGCACCTCATCGTTGTGGCCAAACTGAATGAAGACATAGTCGCCCGCCCGTAACTCAGCAGCGACTGGCTGCCAGCGGTTTTCGGCCAGGAAGCTCTTGGTGCTGCGGCCGTTCTGCGCCCGGTTGTCCACCGCCACCGTCTCGTCAAAAAACGCGGCAAACGGCATGCCCCAGCCTGTTTCGGGGTAGGCCCTTACCTCCTTAACGGACATGGTTGAGTCGCCAATCAGGTACACCTTGATGGGTGCGGGCACGGCCGGCCGAAAAGCCAGCAGCGCAACTAAGCTTAGTGCGGCCGTGGCCGACAGAAGGCGGGAAAGCATAGACAAGGGAGAGAAATAGCCAAAATGGCTCGGCACAGCAACTACCAGCCCGCAAACCTACCGGCTGCGCGGCTCACCCACCACATTTTTCTGCGCAATCGTTGCCGACAGCGTTGCTAGCAAGCCCGCAGAGTAGGCGCACGAAAAAGCCGGCCTTCCGTGAAGGAAGGCCGGCTTACTAGGCTTGCGAAAAGTGCAGCTTAGGCTGCTACTTCGGTTTTCACCACATCGCGGCGACGCTCTTTGATACGAGCAGCTTTGCCCGAGAGGCCACGCAGGTAGAACAGACGAGCGCGGCGAACCTGGCCGCGGCGAATCAGCTCAATTTTGTCGATGTTGGGCGACAGCAGCGGGAAAATCCGCTCGGTGCCGATTTGGTTGGAAATCTTACGAACCGTGAAAGTTTCGCCATTGCTGCTGGGGTTACGGCGTTGCAGCACTACGCCTTGGAACTGCTGAATGCGCTCCTTGTTGCCCTCGCGGATTTTTACGTGGACGTTGATGGTATCACCGGCAGCAAACTTGGGAAAGCTGGCGCGGCGCTCCTGGCCTTCGGCATTGATGAAATCGAGTAGTACGCTCATGGCGAAAAAAAGAATTACAAAGCAGGCAGCGCCGCTGCCCACAGGTTGGTATTTTGCGAAACGGAGCGCAAAGATAGAAAATTATGACTGAAAAAGCAAGCGGTAGTACGAAGTTTCGCGGCGCGAACCATTGAGCGACAACCGTTCGCACAAAACGCGAAGCGGAGCTTCACGCGACTACTCACCCAATAAATCAGGCCGTTTGGCCTGGGTGCGAGCCAAGGCCTGCTCGTGCCGCCACTCCTCAATTTTGGGCGTGTTACCCGAGAGCAGGATGTCGGGCACAACTCGCCCGCGCCATTCGGCGGGCCGGGTGTACACGGGCGGGGCCAGTAGGTTGTCCTGAAACGAGTCGGACAAGGCCGATTCTTCGTTGCCGAGCACGCCGGGCAGCAGCCGTACCACGGCATCAACCAGGATGGCAGCGGCGAGCTCGCCGCCGCTCAGCACGTAGTCGCCCACGCTGATTTCGTGCGTAACGTACTCGTCGCGAATACGCTGGTCGATGCCCTTGTAGTGCCCGCAGAGGATGATGACGTTGCCTAGCAGCGACAGCTTATTGGCCAGCGGCTGGCGCAGGGTTTCGCCATCAGGTGTAACGTAGATAATGGCGTCATACGGGCGCTGGGCCTGTAGTCCATCTATCCAGGCCGCAATGGGCTCGACGCGCAATACCATGCCCGCCCCGCCGCCAAACACGTAGTCGTCAATCTGCCCGTGCTTGTTGATGGCGTGGTCGCGCAGCTGATGCAGGTGAATTTCGGCCAAGCCCTTCTCCTGGGCCCGCTTCACGATGGAGTGGGCGAAGGGGCTTTCGAGCAGCTCGGGCTGGCAGGTGAGGATGTCTATTCTCATTGCAGAGTCAGAACCGGACCGCAGATTTAAACAGATTAAACGGATTTCGCCGATACGCCTGCTAAAGCAGGCTGACTAGGCTATCGGGAGCCTCACCTTCTTTAGTCTTTAGTCGGCGTTGGGATTTTTGTGGGCGCTGGGGTTCAGGTAGATGTCCAGTAGGCCTTCGGGCATGTTCACAAACAACTGCTTCTTCTCCATATCAGCGTGGCTCACCAGCTCGTCTACCACGGGCAGCAGCACTTCCTGGCCCTGGTAGCGCATGGCCAGCACGTCTTGCTGCGGCAGCTCGTAGAAGTTTTCGACTACGCCCAGCGCGCCTTCCTTCTCGTCAATAACCTGGAAGCCAATAACGTCGTGGAAGTAGAACTGGTGCTCGCCCAGCTCCGGCAGCTCGGTGAGGGGCAGCCAAAGCTTGGCTCCGCGCAGCGGCTCGGCCTCCTCGATGCGGTCGATGCCGCGCAGCTTGAGCAACACGCGCTGCCCGGCCTGCGGGTTCACGCGCTCAATCTGGTAGGGCAGGAGCTTGGTGGGCGCGGCGGGTAGCGCCAGGTACACCGTTTTCAGTTTGTCGTAGGTAGCCGCGTCGTCTACGTCCAACTGGGCCGCCATCTGGCCTTTCAGCGCGTGGGGCTTCACAATGAAGCCGAGCTCAAAGCATTCGTCAAGCGTCATAGCTCAATCGAAAAAGTAAAAAGAAAGGGTGCCGCTAAAAAAGAACGTCATGCCGATACTAGTCAGCATGACGTTCTTTCATAATGAGTTGCCCCAAAACTTACGCGGCGGCTTCAGCCGAAATTTCGGCAGTTTCCGTCGAGCCTTCGGTGGCTTCGCCTTCGGCAGCAGCCGGCGTGGCAGCGGCCAGGGCATCAGCTTGCTTTTTAGCCAGGGCGGCCGAGCGAGCTTCTTTTACTTTGGTTTCGGCGGCCAGGGCGGCAGCGCGGTTCTCAGCCTTGGTGTCTACGAGGCCGGTTTTCTTGGCTTCTATTTTAGCGTCTTTCTCGCTCAGCCACTGCTGGAAGCGCTGGTCGGCCACTTCTTGGGTCAAAGCACCTTTAGCTACGCCGAGCTGGAGGTGACGACGCAGCAGTACGCCGCGGTAAGCGAGCATGGCGCGCACCGTTTCGGTGGGCTGCGCACCGTTCATCACCCAGTAGAAGGCGCGGTCGCCGTCGACGTTGATGGTAGCGGGGTTGGTGTTGGGGTTGTAGGTACCGAGCTTCTCGATGAAGCGGCCATCGCGGGGGGCACGGGCGTCGGCTACTACGATGTCGTAAGACGCGGCCTTTTTGCGGCCACGGCGGGCGAGGCGGATTTTAACTGCCATAAACCTTGGGGGTTGGGCGACGCAGCTCGTGCGTCTGGGTGAAAATTCTTTTCCCGGTTTGGGGCCGCAAAGGTACGGAGAACCAAGCCAATAAAAAAGGCCGAAGTCAAACTTCGGCTTTTTTGTGTAGGGTAAATTTTAGCTTGCCTTTTTAGCGACTGGTAAGCTAAAGCTTACCCTACACCCAATTAAGCCGCCTTCGCCATCTTGCTCGCGCGCTGTTTGGGCTGCACGTTCTTGCGCTTAATCTTGATAATGCGGGCCTTGTCCAGCGTCCAGATAGCCACGAAAGTGGGGTCAAACTCCCACCACTTTACGCCGAAGTTCACGCGCATCGGCAGCTTGTGGTGGTTGTTTTGAAACAGCTCGCCGAAAGCCAGGAAATCCAGCGCCAGCGTGTTCTTCGAGTGGTCGTGGTTGTCGAAGTTCTGGTAGCCGTACTTGTGGCCGCCCCAGTTCACGATGGCCCCGTGAATCGGGCCCATCAAAAAGTGAATCGGCAGCAGCAAAAACTGCCACCACGCGGTAGCGAAGTTGATGTAAAACAGCACGTAGAGCGTGCCCCAGCCCAGGCGCGAGTACCACTTGTCGCCAAAGTTCTCAATAGCCTGCCACACCGGGTAGTCACCCTCGAAGCGCTTGGCCAGCTCGTACTTATTGTTCAGCACATCGTTGTAGATATTCTTGGTTTTCCACATCATGTCAAACGCGTTGTTCGAGAACAGCGGCGAGTGCGGGTCCAGCTCCGTGTCGGAGTAGGCGTGGTGCATGCGGTGCAGCAGCGCGTAGGCCCGCGGCGACAAAAACGAGCTGCCCTGGCAAATGTACGTGAACAGGAAGAAGAATTTTTCCCAGAACTTGTTCATCGTAAACATTTTATGCGCCGCGTAGCGGTGCAAATAAAACGTCTGCGTAAACAGCGACAGGTAGTAGTGAGCTACGAAGAAAACCAGAATGGCCATTCAGTAAGGTTGTAAGCGTGAAAGAAGCGCCGCCCGCAGAAGCTATTCGCTCGGGGCTTAGTTCATCAGGGCTACAAAATTACGGCCCCTGGATAGGCTGAATGGCCCCGGAAAGACACAATGCCATAATGTTACACAGTAGCTCGCGGCGCGGTGGCCAACCGACAAATTCATTTCTGCAAACCCAAAACGCCTGTCATGCTAAGCTTGTCGAAGCATCGCTACCGCCTCATCCAACGGTGCGGTAGCGATACTTCGACAGGCTCAGCATAACAGGCGTTACTAAACTGGCCGTATGTTTTATTAATTATAAAATGCCCTAGCCGCATCCCAATGCGGGGCGTCGGGCAGGGGCGCTACGAACTTCAGCGCCTCTTTCGTAACGGGGTGCTGGATTTCGAGCTGCCGGGCGTGCAGCGCGATGCTCACATCGGGCAGGGGGTTGAGGAAGCCGTACTTCACGTCGCCCACGATGGGCGTGCCCAGGCCAGTCGCAAGCTGCACCCGAATCTGGTGCGGGCGGCCCGTCACGGGGTTTACTTGCAGCAGGTAGCGGTTGGCGGCGGGACCCAGCAGCTCGTAGCTCAGCTCGGAGCGCTGGCCCTGGGTGTGGCGCTCAGGGTAGGCCTTGGTTACGTTGCGGATGGTGTCCTTCACCAGCCAGTGCACCAGCGTACCCTGCTCGGGCACGGGTGGCTTGCCGGTGAGCGCCCAGTAGGTTTTCTTCACCTGGTTATCGCGAAACATCTCATTCAGGCGGCTCAACGCCTTGCTGGTTTTGGCCAGAATGACGATGCCCGACACCGGCCTATCGATGCGGTGGCACACGCCCACGAAGGCCGCGCCGGGCTTTTTATACTTGAATTTCAAGTACTCTTCGGCCTTGCGGGAAAGCGGCTCATCGCCGGTTTCATCGGCCTGCACCAGGATGCCAGCGGGCTTGTTAATGACCAGTAAGTGGTTGTCCTCAAACAGAATCTCGTTCTGCTCGGACCAGAGATTGGGGCGATTCACGTCGGGATGCGGCGGGCTAAGCGGAGGCGGCAGGGGCAACGCCGGGGCCCGCGGGGCCGCACGCACGTTATCAGGCCACACGTAGAGCTAATCAGCTAGTCGGGGCCCCTGCCGCTACGGGCAAAGGTAAGCGTAGGGGCCGAATGCGCACGCCCCAACGCCCATGTTTTGCCCGGCCCGGCGCGGCTGCCGGGCAAAACCTGGGCGCGCCAGCCGCTACTCAGTAGCCGGCGCTTGCTCGGCCGAAGGGCTGTACCAGTTGATGTTGCGCGACAAGAACATGACCGCCGCCAGCACTACTACCAGCCCAAGGCTGCCTACCAGCAGGGCGTAGTCTTGCAGCTGAAGCACCACGAACACAAAGCCGTAGACCAGCGCCAGCACGCCGGCCGTGGCCAGCGTGGGCTGCCGCTGCCGGAAGCTCGCTGCCGCGTAGGCCGTCACCAGCCCCACGATGGTAAGCGCCGCCGCGCCGTAGGCCGCGTTGAACGGCAAATGCTCGGCCAGGGCCAGCAGCAGCACGTAGAAAATGACCAGCGCCAGCCCCACCAGCAGGTACTGAAACGGGTGGATACGCCGCCGATTGAGAATCTCAACGAAAAAGAACACCAGAAACGTGAGTGCCAGCGGCAGCAGCGCGTATTTGGCGGCGCGCATGGTTTTCTGATACTCATTCACCGGCACCAGCAGGCGCACGCCGAAGGTTGAGTCATCGACGTTGGGGCGCGCCTCGGTGGTGCGCCAGTGCTGCGGGTAGTTGCGGTTGAGGTGAAACACCCGCCAGTCGGCCGCGAACTGCTGCCCGCCCAGCGTGCGCTGCACCGGCAAAAAGGCCCCGATAAAGCTCGGGTCGGCCCAGGGCGCGCTCAAGTGCAGGGTAGTCTGGCGGCCCAGCGGGGCTTGCAGCAGGCCGGTGCTGCCGTTCAGGTCGAGGTCGAAGGCGAAGGTGTGGCGCTGGGTCAGCGCCTTTTCGTCGGCGATGGGCACCAGCGCGTTGAGGCCATTGGCGGCCGGGCCGGAGTTACTGCCCTCCTCATCAGTAGTGTACTTGGAGTAGCGGGCGCGCTCCTGCACCACGGTGCTCACCTGCGTGCTCACGGTGGGGGCCGAGCCCACGGGCAGTACGTCGCCGCTGGGCACACCCGGCTCGAAGCCGCGCGCCTGCCCGTCCCAGCTCAGGCGCAGGCCGCTGCGAATGCCCTTGAGGTCGGACAAGCCCAGCGCTACGAAGGCCTCGGACCAGCGCACCGCGCCGGGGGCCACGCCCAAGTCGGCCAGCGGCGGGGCCTGAAACATGCCCCGCACCCGCAGCCGGGCCCGGTACACTACCGCCTCGTAGATGCCCCGGTGCCGCCGCTCGGGCTCCAGCGTGCCGGTGCTGGCCAGCGTGTCGGGCAGCACGCACACGTAGCGCGTGACCTCGGTGGTGCGCTTACCGTCGGCATCGCCCAGGGTTTCGATAGCGGTATAAGGTAGCACCAGCACCGGGCCCAGCACCAGCTGCGCGCCGCCCCACTGCGCGCTGATTTCCTCGGTGGCCGCGTCGCGGCTGCCCGCCCGCTCCGTGATGAGGCTCTCGACCATGCTGCTCGGAATGAGCAGTAGCAGCAGCAAGATGCCGATGCTGAAGAGCTTCAGCGTAACGGAGTTGCGCGCCCAGTCGCTGGCGCGCGAAAGCAGGGGAGGAGGTTGGGGCTGCATAATTGTGGATTGCGAAGAACTTTGTTTTGCAAAGCGAAGATGCGAAAGCAAAGCCGGATTATCAATCCGGCTTTGCTTTCCAAATCTATGGTATCAGAAGTTGAAAATTAGTGTAAACCCTACTACTCAACACGGGACCCAGGTTACTTGATGCCGAATTTAACGGAATAAGAAAATTTGACTTGAATCTTAGAAAAGCTGATTTCTAGGTCGTTCGCCTCCGAATTATCCACCAGCGAGTTGGACAACAGCCTGTTGCTAACTGGCGTTCGCATAAAGATATTTTCTTGAGTCTCCTGAATTTCCAGCGGTCTGTCAGTTTGCTCACCAAGGGCTTGTAGCAGGTAATCAGCTTTTTCTTTGGCGGCTTTGATGGCGGCAATACGTACTTCCTTTTGCAGGCTTTCGATTTTGGAGTATTCAGTTTTAGTGATAGTAAGTTCGCCAAGGTGCGCTGCCTGAAGCTCCTGTGCCACTCTGGCCACTTGCTCAGCGGTAGCGAGCTGCAACACAAATTCTTTTTTGAGTTCGTAGTCAGTCGTTTTCTTCCGAGAGGACAGTACGTCGGCGCTGGCGTCGGCCAGGGTCAGCAGGCTTAGGTCAATCTTATTTTTAAGTAAAAGCTGCCTCAGCTGTTCTTCCTGCTGCTGCATGGTTATCTGCTGCCGATTAAGAACCTGATTCTTCAGGGTGATAGCCAGAAAAATCCGGTCTGGCGTCACTTGTCGGGAGGCAGTGCCCATTACTTCAATAAACCGCTTGTCTACTGCCGCGCTACCCTGCCCATAAGCCGCTAGCGAACAATAGAAAAATACAGCTAGTAGTAGCTTTCGCATCTTACAAGAGTGAGCTAACGTAGATTAATACCCTTCCTCCGCCGTCGGGAAGTCGCGGCTCTTCACGTCGGCCACGTAGTGCTGAATAGCCTCCGTCATGATGTCGTGCAGCTCGGCGTAGCGGCGCAGAAAGCGCGGCTTAAACTCCTTGGTGATGCCCAGCACGTCGTGCACTACCAGCACCTGCCCGTCCACGTCGGGGCCGGCCCCGATGCCAATAACCGGGATGGTCAGCTCCTCGGCCACGCGCTTGGCCAGGGCGGCAGGTATTTTCTCCAGCACCAGCCCGAAGCAGCCGATTTCCTGCAACAGGTGCGCGTCTTCAATAAGCTTCTGCGCTTCGGCTTCTTCCTTGGCGCGCACGCTGTAAGTGCCAAACTTATAGATGCTTTGAGGCGTGAGGCCCAGGTGGCCCATCACCGGGATGCCGGCCGTGAGAATGCGCGTGATGCTTTCCTTAATCTCGGCCCCGCCTTCGAGCTTGAGGCCGTGGCCGCCGCTCTCCTTCATGATGCGGATGGCCGAGCGCAGGGCCTCGCTGCTGTTGCCCTGATACGAGCCAAAGGGCATGTCTACCACCACGAAGGCACGCTTCACGGCGCGCACCACGCTCTGGGCGTGGTATATCATCTGGTCGAGGGTGATGGGCAGCGTCGTTTCGTGGCCCGCCATCACGTTGGAGGCCGAGTCGCCCACCAGCAGCACATCTACCCCGGCTCCGTCCAGGATTTGGGCCATTGAGTAGTCGTAGGCCGTGAGCATGGAGATTTTCTCGCCCCGCTGCTTCATGGCTAACATCTGGTGGGTGGTAACGAGCTTGACTTCTTTGTGCTGCGACATAACGGGGAAAATGGCGGAAAGAATGCGGAATAAAAGACCGCAAAGCTGGCGACAATTTTTGACTTATGCCGGCCCGCGTCAAACAAGCCCGGCCGATTTTTGTATGATAAACCACTGAGTAGTGCAGGCATATGCGCGGAAAGTACTATTTTAGCCGCCTGCTAGTTGTATTATTTACCCTATGTCTTATCTGAAAACGGTGTGGTGGCTCGTCGTGGCCCTGCTGGCGCGCGCCGCCCAGGCCCAGAGCCTGGGCGGCGCCGAACTGCGCGGGCACGTCGACAACGACATCGGCAGCACGATTAACATCAGCTGGCTGGCCCAGCCCTTCGACACGCGCGAGCACGTGGCGCGCGCCCACACCAATGCCCAGGGCGATTTTCAGATTCGCTTGCCCATCAGTAGTCCCACGCTGCTACAGTTGAGCTATGAAGGCGAGGAAGCGCCGCTATTTCTGGAGCCCGGCCAGGCCGTGTCCATTCGCTTCAATGCCGACAACGTGGCGGCTTCGCGCCACTTCGCGCCCCTGCCCGGCAGCCCCGACAAGCGCGCCGCCAACGCCAACAACTACCTGCGCGAAGCTGAAACTAAGTACACCGACAACGAGGCCTATCAGGTGTTGCCCGACAACATCAACCTGCTCGAAAAAGCCTTTTTGTCGTTTCTGGACTATCGCCGCAGCCACGAGCTCAATTTATTTCGGCAGGCCGACCGGCGCGGAGCGCTCACGCCCGCCTTTGCGGCCTTTGCCCAAGGCGAAATCAACTACGCCTATGCCAACGACCGCCTCACCTACGTGGACCTGCGCGAGCAAACGTCCGGCGACCAGCAGCGCCTCACAGTATCGGCCGATTATTATAATTTCCTGAACGACGGCGCGCTGGTGCCGGGCAACGAAGGCGTGGTGAGCAGCCCGCGCTACGAAGAGTTTTTGCTGAACTACGTACATCACCAGGCGCGCAGCCGGGGCCACCAGCCCACCGACCCCGACTACTACCCGGCCTGCTACCAACTGGCCGCCCAGCTGTTGAAAGGCTCCGTGCGCCCCGTAGTGCTGGGCCGGGTGCTGCTCGAAACCTTCCGACTGGGGCACGTGGCCCACGCCCAGGCGCTTCTGGCCGAGTACGAGGCCACCGGCCAGGCCCCGCGCCGCTGGGTCGAGCAACTGCGGGCCGCTCAGGTGGCCAGCGCCGCGCTGGCCATCGGCAGCGACGCGCCGCCGCTGCCCTTGCGCACTACCACCGGCGACTCGCTCAGCCTGGCCGCTTACCGGGGCAAGCTGGTGTACCTCATGTTCTGGGATTCGCGCTTCCCGGCCAGCCAGCACGAGCAGCCCTACCTCAAAGAGCTGGTGCAGGTGCTAAGTGGGCAGCCCATCGTCATCGTGAGCGTGGCCCTCGATGAGCAGCTCGGCAACTGGAACAAAACCGTGGTGCAGGCCACGCCGCCCCCGCCCAGTGTGCAGGCCTACGTGCCCGCCGCCCACCAGGCCGCCGTGCGCCAAGCCTACGGCATCAACAAGCTGCCCACTGCCGTGCTGCTGGCCGAAGATGGTACCATCCTCGACCCGCACCCCAAGCGCGTGAGCAGCCGGGCGCTGCAAGACGACCTGAAGCGCGCCATCGGGCGGGCAGCGGCTTACCGCGCCGTGGTCGTAACCCGCCTGTAGCGAAAAAAAGTGCGGGTCTGTTTAGGGGTTTAATTGGTTGGCAATTAACCGGCAGTAGTAGAACGCGCGTGCCGCGTGCCGCTGCTGTTATCGCCTTGAAGGTTGAGGTTAGCGTATGCCCCTGCATTCGTTTAGGCTACCTCACCTTTTTCTACCTGCTTCTGTGCCAGCTTCCCCCAACGACGACATCACGATTATTGTGGAGCCCAGCTCCGGTATTTTGCGGGCCATGTGGGCCCGCCCCCTGCTCACGGGTGGGCTGATAGATTCTTATTACCACCTGCTAAACGAGGCGGTGCGGGCGGGCTGCCGATTTTGGCAGGTCGATTTGCGCCTGCGCATCTGGCCGGCCGCCACCTTCGGGCACTGGCTGGTTGACACCTTCGCGCAGCTGGCCACGCAGCGCTTCGGGGCCCCGGTGTACGTGGCCGGCTGGGTCGGCAGCCAGCATCAGCACCACATAGCCGCGCCGCTCACGCTGCACATGCGGACGCAGGTAGCCAAAACCGGCTTTTACCTGGATTTTTTTGAGAAGGAGCCCGATGCCCGCGCCTGGCTGGTGCGCCAGCAGCAAACTGAAAGAGAGGCTCAAACGTCCGGGTAGAGTAGCGTTTCGATTGCTTTCCGCCCCTCGGCTTAGCCGACAGTTCCTTAGTGAATGGGTACCCGCAGCACCTCGCCCACGCGCAGCGTAGGCTCGGCCCGGCTGTTGCTGGCTTGCAGCTCGGCTACCGAGCAGCCGTAGCGCCGCGAGATGTTGAAAAATGTATCGCCCACAGCTACCGTGTGGGCGTAGTAAGTATCGGCTGGGGCCGGAGCTGGTGCGCTGCTGGCAGCGCCCACGCGCAGTACCTGCCCTATTTGGAGCGCCGCCGTGGGCGAGAGGTCATTCCAGGCGGCCAGCTCGGCGGGGCGCACGCCCAAGCGGCGCGCTACGCTATACAGGGTTTCGCGCGGCTGCACGACATATGAACTGCCGCTGACAGCAACTGCGCGGGCCGGGGCGGACGTAGCCACGACCACCGGTACCGTAACGGGCGCAACTACCGGCCGCGCCGGGCGAATCACCGGCCGAGGAGCCGGGACTACTACGGCTGCCGGGGCTGCTACTGCTACTGGCCGCACCGGGGCCGTCGGCAAGCTCAGCACCGGCGCGCCGGGCACTTCGGTGGGCAACTCGTTGATGGCGGCCATCTCGGCTTCTGTTTCTTCTTGCTCAGCTTCTGTTTCTTCTTCTGGGGCGGGCGGCGCTACTGGGCGCTGCGCGGCCACCACCGGTGCGGGGCGGCTACCCGGCAGGTCGCGGTATTCAACCGCCACGTTGCGGGGGCGCACGTGGGCCAGCCACAGCACTAGGCCGGGCTGCACGGCTTCGCCCACGTGCAGGTGGTTGTAAGCCATCAGGGCGTGGCGCAGCACGCCGAAGTGCTGGGCAATGGCCGTCAGGCTTTGGCCGGGGCGCACGATGTGGTATTCCTGCTCGGCGGCGTCGCGCTTGCGCTCGAAGAAGTAGGGCGAGCCTGGAATCAGTAGTTCATTGCGCGACAGCTCGTTCACTTTCATAAAAAAGCCCTCGCTGGCCCCGCCGCGCGCCGCCAGCGAGGCCGGCGTGTCGCCGGGCTGGGCAATGAGCGCGCGCAGGCCGTTAATCGTTAAGTAGCTGGTAGCCACCGCTACTGTAGGCGCGGCGGCCGGGCGCTGGCCCCGGCGCGGCATGGGCGCAGTAGCCAGCAGGGGCGGGGGCGTGGCCGTGCCGCCCAGGGGCACGAGCAGCGTGTAGGTGCGGCCGTTGGTGGGCACCTTCGAGGCGAGCAGCCAGGGGTTGAGACGGGCCACGGCGGTGGGGTCTACCGAAAAGGCGGCGGCCTGCTGGCTAAGGCTGAGGCCGGGCGTGGCGGGCACCTCGCGCCACGGCGTGAAGGGCACCGTGTGCTGCGCGCAGGCCGGCTCAAATACTACTTTTTGGGCGATAAAATCCAGAATATAAATGCTGCTGCCAGCCGTGATGCTCATGTGCGAGGCATCGGCGTCGGAGGGGCGGGTGTAGGGCTGCACGCCGCTGATACCCAGGTTGTAGCTGAGGAGCGTGTTGACCCAATTGTGCAGGCTGCCGTTGCTGCGCGTGAGGTAGCGGGCGGCGGCGCGGGTGCTGGCCGTGAGGTGGCGGCGCTCGTCTACCTGGCGGTCTACTACCAGGCCGTAGTCGAGGGCGGTTTCGCGCTTAAACTGCCAGTAGCCCACCGCGCCGTGCTTGCTTTCGGCGTTGCCGTTCAGGGCGCTTTCCTGCAAGACCAAATACCGAAAATCGGCCGGCACGCCCTCCTCGGCCAGCACCTTGTCCACGAGCGGGAAGGCCGACTCGGCCAGCGCAATGCGCGCTTCGAGCGAGGCCTGGTGCCGGCAGAGGCTGTTTACCTTGGCTTGTACCAGCTGGCGGGCTTCGTAGTCGAGCGTCAGGCGCAAACCCATCACGTCGATGGTCGCGGGTACGGTAGGTGGGGCCACCGCGAGCGCCGAGCGGCTCGCCAGCCCCAGCAGCAGTGCCGGGAAAATTTTTTTCATACCAAGAAGCCAGCCAGTGATTTCCCTCGCGGGAATTGGCAAGATACTATTAAAAAAATGGGCCGATGCAGCGCAGCCACCAGCCCCGAAACCCAACCATACGCAAAACCGGGCGGCCGGGTGGCCGCTGCCATTGAGGCCGCTCCGGCGCGGGTTTGTCGTGGCTGCTGCATCTTGCTCGCCTCCTGTGGCTACATAAGTTGCTATTTACTAGCTTAAAATGTGGGTGTCGGCGCAGCCAGCCACTCCATTTTGTCAGGCGGGCTCGGCAGTAGGCCCTACCTGCTCAATATCCATTTGCTTGAGCAAGCCATCTTGTAGGGTGTAGATGTGCCTTACGGGGCCATCGAACAGCAACTGCCCTTGCTTATCGTGCACCACTAGGTGCACGGCTATCTCCAGCCGGCCATCCGCCCGCTCCTGGATGGCCGTGGGCTCCACGTGTGGGTCCAACTCCTGCCACTGCCGCTGCCAGTAGGCGCGTACCTCGTCGTGGCCCGTGGCGTAGTCGCCCTCCCAGGCCCGCGACCAGCGCACCTGCGGGTGAAAAGTCGCCAAGACCGCCGGAATGTCGCGGGCATTAAAACCGGCGTAAGCAGTGTGAATGAGGTCTTGCGGTGTCATGCGTAAATCAGGAAAAAGAAGTGAGAGAATGGTAAAGTGCACTAAAACAAAAGGTAGTGGCCTCGAAGCCTGAGATGCTTTGGCAGGCTAAGCTAAAGCTGTTTCTCAGGCCTCGAGGCCAACGTCTCCTATCCAAAAGCCCGGCTCAACTCCCCGCCTAGCCGCCAGGAGGGCCACCAAAACCGCCACCGGGAGGCCCACCGCCGCCCGGCCGGCCGCCACCACCGCCACCCGGCCCGTCGAAGCCGCCGCGCCCGCGCCGTCCGCCCTCGGGGCCGCCTTCCTGGTTGGTGGGCAGCGTCATATTGGCCGAGCGGATGTTGTAGGTGAACATCAGCATGAAATAGCGCTGAAGCACCGTGGTTTGCACGTCTTCCACGTAGGCGGGCGTCACGTTGCGCTGGATGGCGCGGTTCTGGCCCAATAGGTCGAAGGCGTAGAGCTTGATTTCGCCGCGCTGGCCGGGGAAGATTTTCTTGCCAATCGAGGCGTTCCAGAGCGCGTAGTTCTGGTTGTAGGCGCTGCTCAGGCCCCGGTAGAGCTGGTGCGCTACGTCGGATTGTATCGAGATGCCCGGCCCTACTATCCAGCTCAGGCGCAGGCGCGTAATCTGACTGAAGTAGTTGCTGTTGGCCCGCGTGTTGAGCGTGTTGCGCACGAAGCTCTTGGTCGAATTCGACGACAAGGTAAAGTCGAGTCGCTCGCTGATGTTGCTGCTCAACGTGAGACCGCCCGTCAGGGCGGGGTTGCGGGCGTAGTTGAGGCGGCCATTGACCTCGCCCGGCGTCTGGCTGTAGCTGCCGCCCAGGCTGGCGTTGGCGTTCAGCTTCTTATTAAAAAACGGCTGCCCGTAGTTAGCCAGCGCGCGCACCGAGTACTGCCCCTGCAAATTGATGGACTGCGTGAGCTGCCCGGCCGCCGGCAGGCGAATGGCCTCCGGCGCATTCTGGGGCACGAAGGTGGTATCGCGGGCCGCCACGATGGTGCGCGTCGAAATCGGATTCTGCGTATAAGACCCGGACAGCAAGCTGAAAAAGCTGCTCGACCGCTCGGGGTTCGACGCCGTGTAGCGCGCCACTAGGCTGTGCTGGTACTCCTGTTCCAGCTGCGGGTTGCCGATGGTCAGCTGCAAGGGGTTGGAGTTGTTGACTACCGCCTGCAACTGGTTGATACTCGGCGCGCTGGTGTTGGTGCGGTAAAACACGCGCACGTTGTGCGTGCGGTCGGGCCGGAACATGAGCATGGCCTGCGGCAGGATGTTCCAGAAGGTGTAGTTCACCGGGCCATTCACCGGGAAGGTCTGGTCGCCGCGCAGCTGGGCCACCTGCCCGGTCAGGCCCACCGAGGCCTGCACCTTGCGGTTGTTGTAGCGGTAGCTCAACCCGCCGCCCTGCGTGAGGTAGTGGTTGTTGAAGACGTTGCTCAGCGCCGTGTCGAGGCGCGAGTAGCGCTGGTCGGCCACCTCAAAATTATAGGTGCGCTTGTCCGAGTTATTGGGCGCGTAGTTGAGCGAATAATTGGCTTGCAGCTGCGACTGCTTGCCCAGCGGCTCAGTATAAGCCAGGTTGCCGCCGATGTTGCCGCTGTTCTGCGTCAGCTGCGACTGCTGATTGAGGTTGGTCGTGGTGCTGGCCGTGCGCAGCAGCGTCGAGCCCTCGCGGTCAGTGTACGAGCCGCTGAGATTGAGCGAGATAGTGCGGCCGGGGCGCTTGCCCAGGCGGCGGCGCAGCAGCAGGTCGCCGCCGGGGTTGAGGCCCTGGTTATTCGAATTATAGAGCGTGTTGATGTTGCTCAGCACGTTGCCGCCGCTCGACGTTACCCCGTCGAGCGAGCGGTTGGCGTTGTTTTGCTGCCACGATAGGCGCGGCCGAAACAGCAGCGACGTAGCCGAGTCAATCTGCTGCTCAAAGCGGAAGTTGGCCCGGTGGTTATAGTTGATGCTGTTCGAGAGCGAGCCCTCGCGGTAGAGCGTGCCGTTGGCGTTGGTAAACTGCCGGTTGGTGCTGCTGCTGAGCGCGTTGTTGGAGCGGTTGAAGAAGTAGCTGCCCGTGAGCTCGGTCTTCTTCTTGTTCCACGAGTTCGAGTAGTTGAGGCCCGCCGCGTTGGTGTTGCTGATGCCACCGTTCTGGCTCACCAGAAAGTCGCCGCCGTTGCCCCCGCCGCCCCGGCCGCCGCCCCCGCCCACCACGCCCAGCAGGTCGTCGGTGCCGAAGTTCTGCTCGTTCACGTTGTTGCTCTGGGCCAGCACCGTCACGCGGCGGTTTTCGTGAAAGTCGTTGAGGTTCAAGCTGGCACGGTAGCGCGTGCCCTTCACGCTCTCGCCGCCATTGGGCCCCACGCCGCCCACGAAGCGCCCAAACTGCCCGTTGCGAAAAGCCGGCTTGGTAATGATGTTCAGCGTCTTCTGCGTGTTGCCATCGTTGAAGCCCGAAAAGCGGCTCTGCTCGCTCATCTGGTCGAAAATCTCGACCTTATCGATGGCATCGGCGGGCAGGTTCTTAAGTACCGCGTCGGGGTCGGTGCCGAAGAACGGCTTGCCATCAACTAATACCTGCTGCACCTGCTCGCCCTGGGCCTGGGTTTTGCCCTGCGCATCGACCTGGATGCCCGGCATCTTGTTAATCAGGTCGCCGGCCGAGGCGTCGGGGTTGACCTTGAACGATTTAGCATTGATGCTGGTAGTGTCGCCGCGCTGCACCTGCACCACCTGGCCGGTTACTTCTACGGTTTTCAGCACCGTGCCGCCCACTTGCAAAGCCAGGTTGCCCACCGCTACCGGCTGCCCGCCAGCGGGCACCGTGAGGGCCTGCTGCTGGTCTTTGTAGCCGATAAAAGAGGCCGTGAGCAGGTAGCGCCCCGGCGCCACGTTGTCGAGCTGAAACGAGCCGTCCTGACCCACGGCCGTGCCCGTTTTCACCGAGTCGGGCAGGTGCGTGAGCACGATATTGGCCCCGATGAGCGGGCTCTTGTCTTTGCCATCGAGCACCTTGCCGCGCACCGGGCTCTGGGCCTGCGCCGCCACGGCCACCAGCGAGGCCGCCCCCGTGAAAAGTAAAAATCGCATAGAAATCAGGAGAAAGAAGAGTAGGGTGGGCGTTTTGGGTAGGCTGGATGGTTGTCGTAGAGACGCAATAGTTGGAGTCTGGCTTCATAATACGTTACTCAACACCAGACTTTAACTATTGCGTCTCTGTATCAACTAACTACACCCGGCGCAGCAGCAGCAGTCCGTCGCGCACGGGCAGCAGCAGCGGCACCACGCGTAGGTCGCGTTGCACTTGGTCGTTAAAGGCGCGCACGGCCCGCGTATCGTGGTCGTTGGCCTTCAGCGGGTAGTCAGCCAATGCTTTCCCACCCCAAAGAACGTTGTCCACGATGAGCAGCCCACCCGGTCTCACCTGGTTTATTACCAGCTCAAAATACTGGCCGTTGTTAATCTTATCGGCGTCAATAAAGACCAAGTCCCACACTTCGCCGACCAACCCGCCCAAAACATCGCGCGCCGCGCCAATATGCAGCGTCACGGCCGCCGCCAGCCCTGCCTGGGCCACGTAGCGCCGGATGCGGCTTTCGCGCTCGGGGTTGATTTCGATGGTATGCACGTGGCCGTCCTCGGCCAGCCCCTCGGCCAAGCACAGCGTGGCGTAGCCCGTGAAGGTGCCGATTTCGAGCACCCGCCGCGGCTTTATCAGGTGCGAGAGCATACTCAGCAGCCGGCCCTGCCAGTGGCCGGTGGCCATGCGCGGCATCAGCAGCTGCAAGTGCGTTTCGCGCCAGAGCTGGTACAGCAGCGGCGGCTCGGGTTCGGAGTGCTGCTCGGCGTAGGTTTGAATGGGGTCGTTAGTCATAAGTTTATAGTTAATTGTCTGCCCAGGCGCGTTTATCCCACCCCCGGCCCCTCCCCTCCGGGAGAGGGGAGCCGACTGTGAGCAGATATAAGCGAATGTCATTCAGCCGTTAGGCTCCCCTCTCCCGGAGGGGAGGGGCCGGGGGTGGGGTGAACGGCTCCAGCCGAAAGCGGTACACCCGGAAGCCCGACCGCCCCGGCCCATACGTGTGCGCTACTACCCGCCACAGCCCCTCGTAGCGAAACTGCCAGTCGCCGCCCGGCGCGATGCGCCGGAATACGCGCACCGGCCGTCCGGTTTGCTGGCTGCGCACTAGGGCGCGGTTGCGGGGCATCAGCGTCTGGTCGGCTATTTGGCGGCCAGTTTTGGCGTCGCGCCCGCCGTGGCCGGCATACCAGAAATAGGCTTCGTGAATCTCGTCGTCTTCGTACTGGTCAGCTAGTACGATGCTCTCGGCACCCTCGGCGGCCGTGGCGCACACGCCCGCCCGGCGCGGCCGGTGCTGCTTTAGGAAAGAGAGTTCGAGCCGCGAGTGAAGCAGGTCGCCCGGCCGGGCGCTGCCGACGTGGCCGAAGGGCGGACTCAACTCACTCACAGCGCGCCTTCCTCCGCCTGGGGCGCGTAGAAATGCGCCCGGTGATACGTCAGAAACTCAGCCCCGATAAGGTGCTTCTTATGCTGCCGAAGTTGCCCCGGTAAGCCGAGTAGTGCTCCATCATCGGCCACGCCGAAGCTGCCCAAGTCGAATAATACGTGGTGATTAGGACACAGGCACAGCACGTTGGCCAGCACATCGGGCCCGTGGTGCGGCGCGCCCAACGGCCGGATGTGCGCCGCCTCGGCATACGGCCCGGCCACGCTGCCCAGGCGCACGCCGCACACTTGGCAGCGGTAGTCGTGCAGCGCTTTTACCTGGCGCGTCACGGCCGTGTCGCGCACCAGGCGCAGGGTAGTTGTTTCGCGGCGCGGCGCGGGGCCGTAGGCAGCGGCGGGCTCATGGGCCTCATTTTCTGCCGCGAATAAGGTAGCCTGCGTTCCTACTATCGCCGGGGCCACCGTAGTTTCGGCGGTTTCGGATTGTTCGGGCAGGGCTTCGAGCCGGAAGCGCCATACGCGATAGCCCGATTTGCCAATATCGGCCCAGTGCCGCACGATGTGGTAGAGGCCCGCGTAGCGGTAAAACGTGCGGCCGGCTTCCGTCACCTTGCGCGTCACGCGCACGGGCAGGCCCAGCACGATGTTGCGGGCCAGCTCGCGGTTGGCCCCGGTCAGGGTTTGGTCGGCTACCTGCTGGGTGGTTTCGGCGCTGCGCCCGCCCCGGCCGGTATAGATGATGACTGCGCCTAGGTCTTCGTCGTCTTCGTAACCACCCGAGAGCACAATGCTTTCGGCCCCTTCGCCCTGCCGGGCGCTGATGCCCGCCTGGGTTTGGCGGTGCACGCCCGCGCCCCACAGCTCCAGGCGGTTGCCAAACTCGTGGCCCGGCGCGATGCCCGGCACCGGGCCAAAATGAGGCGGTGACTTCGACATGGTGGCGCTATTTGCCCTCCGGCACGTATTGCAGCAGGCTCAGGTTGTCCTCGGTCAGAATATCATTCGCCAGCTCGCGCAGCTCGCTGGCCGTCACGGCTTCGATGCGGCCAAAAATCTCGCTCAGCGGCTCGATGCGGCCCAAGTCGAGCGTACTCTTGCCGAGCAGCTGCATCAGGCCCGAGTTGCTTTCCTCGCTCATGGCGAGCTGGCCCATCAGCTGGTTTTTGGCCACGTGCAGCTGGCTGGTGGTCATCTCTTTCTCGCGCAGTAGCTTCAATTCCTTTTGCACCAGCCCGAGCGTGCGGTTGAGTTGCTTGCCCTCGGTGCCGAAGTAAATGCCAAACAAGCCCGTGTCGGTATAAGCCGAGTAGTTGCTGTCGATGGTGTACACGAGTCCGTATTTCTCACGCACCGCCAGGTTGAGGCGCGAGTTCATGCCCGGCCCACCCAAAATATTATTGAGCATAAAAAACGGGATGCGCCGCCGGTCGGTAACGGCGTAGGCCGGACCGCCGAGCAGGCAGTGCGCCTGCGAAATCGGCCGCGCCTCCACCTGACTTTGCCGCTCGTAGCCGCCAAACGGCAGCCGGGGCCGCGCCCCCAGCCGCGCCGGAATGGGGGCCAGCAGCTTATCGGCCAGCCGCTTCACCTCCTTGAACGGTAGATTGCTCACCGAGCTGAAAATCAGCCGGTCCGTCCGCACGTTCTCGTCGTAGAAAGCGTGAAAATCGGCGCTCTGAAAACGGCTTACGCTCTCGCGGGTACCCAGGATGTTGACGCCCAGCGGGTGCTTGCCAAACACGACCGTGTCGAAGTCGTCGATAATGGCGTCTTCCGGCGCATCCTGGTACATGCTCATCTCTTCCAGAATCACGCCGCGCTCTTTCTCCAGCTCGCGGCCGGGAAATATCGAGTTGAACGTGAGGTCGGTAAGCAGCTCAAACGCCCGCTCGAAGTGCGTGCTCAGCAGCGTGGCGTAGAAGCAGATTTTTTCCTTCGTGGTGTAGGCGTTCAGCTCGCCGCCCACGGTTTCGAGGCGGTTCAGGATGTGAAACGACTTGCGCTTGTGCGTGCCTTTGAAGGCCATGTGCTCCCAAAAGTGCGCCAGGCCTTGCTGGTGGTCTTTCTCATCGCGCGAGCCGATGTCGAGCAGAAAGCCGCAGTGCGCGATTTTGGTGTGTAAAACCTGCTTGTGCAGCAGGCGAATACCGTTGGGGTACTCGTGAATTTCGTAGTCTAGCATTACTACCTATAAGCAAAATAAAGCCGCAAAGTTCGGGCCTGTAGCGCGGACTTTTAGTCCGCGAACAAGTGCAGTAATCGGTGTGCGGTAGCCCCAGCCTACCAGACGGGCGGACTGAAAGTCCGCGCTACAGTTTCTGCGCCCGCATCAGGTCATCGGCCGCCTGCAACAGCTTGAGCCGCAGCTGCGGATTGTAGCTGCCGGCCGGGTGCGCCGCCAAAAAGGCCTGCACCGCGCGCGCCGCCGTGGCCGAGCGGTATGCGCCCAGCGTACTCGAGAGCCACGCCGCCGGAAAAAAGATGTCGCCCGTGGCCTGAATTTCAGTCAGTAAATCCAAACTTGCGGGCAAGTATTTCTCCGACGTAGCCTGCCGCAGCGGGTGGTGCAGGTAGCCGAGGGCCGAGGCCACCCAGGCTTCCTTTTCGCGGTTTTTCTCGTCCTTGAGCGAGGCGAAGAACTGGTCGCGCACGGCCACGTCGGGCGAGAGCGCGGGCATCAGAAACTCCAGCCGCTGGCGGCGGTCTACGTTTTTGATGCGCGCTAGCTGCTGGGGTAGAATGGGTTGCGGGGCGCGGTAGTCGCGCACGGCCAGCGCCAGGGCCAGGCTGGTGTAGTCGTCTTCGGTCAGCTTCACCTGCGCCGGGGGTTGCTGCGTTCGCCAGATTTTATAAAGCTGCGCCTGGGCAGCCGGCGTGAGAGCAATGCTTTGGTAAGCCTTGAAGTACAGCTTTTGCGCGCCCGGCGTGCGCTGCGCCAACATGGCCTGCCACAGGGCGTCTTCGAGGCCGGGGGCGCGGGCGGCGCGAGAGATTGCGGGTGTGAACTTCCAGTAAATATCGTTCAACTGATTGGTCAGGAGCTTGATGTTGAGCTCGTTGGTTTCGTGGGCTAGTTGTTGCTGGTAGGTGTTGAGCAGCTCGCGCGCCGTGCCACGCGGGCCGTTCAGCATGTGCTCGAACAGCGTGATGTAGAGCGCCGCCCGCACGCTGGGCTGCTCATGCAGCAAGCCTTTATCCGTGAGTGCGCCCAGGCGGCTGGTGAGGCTGCCCGATACCGGAAACACGCCGTAGCCCAGGCCGTGGTAGTTGAGCAGGGCCACGGCGGGTAGCGGCTGGCCCACGGCCCAGGGCACCGCCACGGTGGCCTGGTCGGAGCTTACGTCGCCTAGCTTGAGCAGCTGGCCGGTGGGCGAGACCAGCGCCACATCGAACCGCTGCGGCCAGATGCGCTCCGAACCATCCTCGGCGCGCTGGTGGATAAGCAGTTCCGTGATTTTGCCAGCCTCGCCCCGCACCTCGTAGCTAAATACTGGCCGGCCCGGCTCATTTACCCACACCTGGTTCCAGGCGGCGAGGTCGGCGGGCGTGTGGGCGTCCAGAATGGCGATGAGGTCGGGCCAGGTGGCGTTGCCGTGGGCGTACTTTTTTAAATACTCGCGCACGCCGGCCCGGAAGTTTTCCTCGCCCATCAGCCCCTCCAACTGCCGCATCATGATGGGCGCCTTGTGGTAGATGATGTTGCCGTAGAGCGAGCCCGCATCCTGCAAATTGGGCAGCGCCTGCCGGATGGCATTGGCCCCCGGCGTGCGGTCGACGGCGTAGGCCGCGGGGTAGTGGTCGGTCAGAAACTTGAGCAACTGGTTTTCGCTCTGGGCGCTGCCGCTCATCTTATCGGCCATAAAATTGGCGAATACCTCCTTCATCCACACATCGTTGAACCAGCGCATGGTCACGAGGTCGCCAAACCACATGTGGGCCGTTTCGTGGCTGATGAGGTTCTGGCGGGCCACCAATTGGTCCTTGGTCGCGCCATCATCGAGGAATAAGCTGGCCGCCTTGTAGTCGATATTGCCCACATGCTCCATGCCGCCGTACTGGAAGTCGGGGATGCTCGTGAAGTCGAATTTCTGAAACGGGTAAGGTAGGCCCGTATAGCTTTCCATAAAAGCCAGCGCCTCGCCGTGCAGCCGAAAAATAGCCGGCACGCTCAGCCGGATTTTGGTCGAGTCCGTTTCGCGGTGGTAGAAATTCATGGGCCGCCCGCCCACTACCTGGCGCACGGGCGTGAACTTGCCCGCCGCGAAGGAAAACAGGTAGGTACTGATGGAATCGGAAGGCGCGAAGCGGTAGGTTTTGCCAGCGTTTGTGCGTAGCGAGTCGCGCAACGGCCCGTTGGCTACCGCCTGCCAGGCGGCGGGCGTGGTAAGGCTGAGCGTAAAAACCGCCTTTAAATCGGGCTGGTCGAAGACTGGGAACACCGTGCGCGCCCGGTCGGGCACAAGCAGCGTGTAGAGGTAGTCGGCGTTGCGGTTTAGCGATTGGTTGCCGGCCGTGAAGCTGATGTTGACCTCGTTGTGCCCCACGCGCAGGGCGCTGGCAGGCAGCACGAGGTGCTCGTTGCGGTAGTCGATGGCGACCGGCTGGCCATTCACGGCCAGGCTGTGCAGGTGGTCGGCCGGGGCTTTAAAGTCGAGCTGTAATGCCTGGCGGTTATCACGCAACGCGAACTTAATCGATTCCTCCGCCCCGATGGGTTGGTTTTTTTCGGGCGGAATGTTCAGGCTGAGCGTATAATTCAACTGGCTCAGCAGTTGCTTGCGCTCCTCGGCCAGCGCTTGCGACACGCCGGTTTCGACGGGCAGAGCTACCATCGCTGGTAGTGCGGGCGTGGTAGCGGCCGTGGGTACGGCGTGGCGCTGGCAGCCAGTAGCGAGCAGCAGCCCACCCAGCAGCCAGCTGGAAGTACGAGTAAGAGTCATCGGAAACAAAAAGTCCGCTAAAAATAACTGCCCCGGCCGGTGCTACGGCTGACTAGCGCGCCACGCCAGCGCGTCGGCCAGCGCGGCCAATAGCTGGCTGGTTTCAATCTCCCGCGCGCAGCGGAAGTGCCCCAGCGGGCAGCGCGCGTGCCCGTGCAGCCCGCACGGCCGGCAGGCCAGTGGCCCTGGGTGCTCGACCACGCGCGAAAACGTGCTCAGCGGCCCGAACCCAAACGCCGGTACCGTAGAGCAAAAAATGGCGCACACCGGCGCATCCACCGCCGAGCACAGGTGCATCGGGGCCGAGTCGTTGACATAACTCAGTACCGCCCCGCGCATGAGCGCCGCCGACGCCAACAGCGAGAGCTTGCCCGATAAATTAACCAAGCCTGGCCGGCCGGCGGCCTGGGCCAGCCGCTCGCAGGCGGCCGTGTCGGGCGGGCCGCCGAGCAGGTACACCGGCAGCGCGGGCGGCAGCGCGGCCAGTAGCTCCAGCCATTTCTCCTCGGGGTACTGCTTGGTAAACCATACCGAGGTAGGTGCCAGACACACATAGTCGCCCACGGCCGCGTAGGGCTCGGCGGCGGCCTCGTCGGCCGGGGTGGGGTAGAGGCGGGGCTTTGAGGTTTCTGGTTTCTGGTTGCTGGTTTCTGGTTGCTCGTTAGTTGGTTCCTGGAAGCCAGAAACCAGCAACCAGGAATCAGAAACCAACGCCAAGTTGCGCGCGACCTCGTGCGTGCCGTCGCCAATAATATGGGGCACGCGCCGAGTGAAAAACCGGCTAAACGGGTTCTCAGTAAAGCCCACGCGCTCAGCCGCCCCCGAAAACGCCGTGAGAAACCCCGTGCTGGCAAAGCGTTGCAGCGTTACGACGCGGCCGTACTCCGCTTGCCGGATTTGCCGTAGCAGGCGCAGTAGGTTGGGGTATTTCTTGGTCTTCTTATCCCAGATAAGCACCCGCCGCACGTGCGGGTTATCCACCAAAAGGCCTTCATTGCCGCGCCGCACCAGCACGTCGAGCGGCCGGCCGGGCTCGTGCCGGGCCAGATATTCGACCAGCGCCGTGGCCAGGATTACATCGCCGATAAAGGCAGTTTGGATGAGCAGCGTGGCGGGGACGGAAGCAGGCATAAGCAGGCTTCAAAGGTAGCTTATGGTGCCAAAAGCTGACTTTTGCCTACTTCAGGTCGTACTTGACATCAGCTAATTCGTGGGTATAGAAATAGGCGTAGTTAGCGCACATTTGCTCCCAGCCGATTTCGGTGGCATATTTTTCGTGCATCACATCTTCCCAGGCCAAGCGCATCTGGCGGGCGCATACCAATGGCCGCACTTGGCCGATGCCCGTGCCAAGCCCCGGAATGGCAATGCGCCTTACTTTGTCGCTAACCAGCTCGCCCGTAGCCATTTTGCCGTAGCGTAGCAGCACCAGGATGGCTTTCATAGCCTGGTACACATTCGGCCCCCGCGTGATGGTCATGGGCGTGCGCATGGTGGGCGCGGCAATCAGGTAGGGAAACCAGGCGCTGCCAGTGGGCAATATTTCGGCCTGCCCAACTAGCAATTCCCCGTAATACTTTTCGCGGATAATCTGCTGCAAATCCTTCTCCAAATGCCAGCCCAGGTGCTTGGAAATGGCGAAATCAAGGCCGCCATTCATGTAGCCGAAGCTGTTGGCGGGGCTCACGAGCGCATCGGCCGGGTGGTCGAAAATAGAGCCGTGAACGACGGTGACTTGCGAAACGTCGGCGAATACTTGCTGCCAGGCGGCGATTACTTCTTCGTTGGTATCAACCAGGTTTAGGTGCATGAAAAAGAATTAGATAGGCAAGTTAGCACAGCGCACAGCTGCTCGCCATAAACAAACCAAGCCGCCCTACGCGGTGGTAGAGCGGCCTGGCTTTTTCGATAGCTCGACTACCGATTTACTCGGCGGCCGGGTTGGCGCTCATCTTGTCGAGCGCGTCCATTACTTCTTTCACGTGGCCGCGCGAGGTTTCGAGCAGGGCTTTTTCCTCGTCGTTGAGCTGCAATTCAATCACGCGCTCCACGCCGTTTTTGCCCAGGATAACCGGAGCGCCGAGGTACACGCCGTTGATGCCGTACTCGCCTTGCAGCTCCAGGCACACCGGGAACACGCGGCGCTGGTCGCGCACGATGGCCTCTACCATTTGGGCCGCCGCCGCGCCGGGCGCGTACCAGGCGCTGGTGCCCATGAGCTTCACGAGCTCGCCACCGCCCACGGCGGTGCGCTGCACGATGGCATCAAGCTGCTCTTTATCAATGATTTCGGTAACGGGGATGCCGCCCACGGTGGTGTAGCGGGGCAGTGGCACCATCGTGTCGCCGTGGCCGCCCATGAGCACGGCCTGAATGTCTTTGGGGCTCACGTTCAGCGCTTCGGCCAAAAAGGCGCGGTAGCGGGCCGTGTCCAGGATGCCGGCCATGCCGAATACTTTTTCGCGGGGTAGCTTGGCGGTGAGGTGCGCCTGATAGGTCATCACGTCGAGCGGGTTGCTCACCACAATGATGATGGCATTGGGCGAGTGGGCCACCACCTGCTCGGTTACCGATTTCACGATGCCGGCGTTGGTGGCGATAAGGTCATCGCGGCTCATGCCGGGCTTGCGGGGCAGGCCCGAGGTAATGACGACTACCTCTGAGCCAGCCGTGCGGCTGTAGTCGTTGGTGACGCCCACGGTGCGCGTGTCGTAGCCGATAATGGGCGCTTTCTGCCAGATATCAAGCGCTTTGCCTTCAGCAACGCCTTCCTTGATATCAACCAGCACTACTTCGTTGGCAATTTCACGGGTAGCGAGCACGTCGGCGCAGGTAGCGCCCACATTGCCAGCCCCAACTACGGTAACTTTCATGGGGTAACGGTGAGGGTGGGAAATAACAACGCCAGCACGTGCCGGCGCGGTAAAAGTACACCCAAAAAGCAGCCGCTGGCAATGGCTGGCGTAGCACAGACTTTAGCTGGTGCGGCGGTGCGAGCCTGAAATGGAATCGTTGTCCTGCTGAACGCAATGAAGCTATCTACTGCCTCGTCCAATAGTGTGGTAGAGATGCTTCACTGCGTTCAGCAGGACTGTATTCACGAAATAGTAGGGTTCACAACACCCTACCCCGCGAAGCTGGCGTCGACGTGCAGTCGGATTTCCTCCCGAATCTGCTCGGCCGACAGCCACTCGGTGTTGGTAGCCGAGTCGTAGTGGAAGTTTTCGGGCACGCGCTTGCCGTCGAAATGCTGGATAAATTTGTCGACATCCCACAGCGGCGTAGCGGGTACAATAACGTAGTAGCGAGCGAGTTCTACCGTGCTCAGGGCGTCAGTCTGGGTTATCATTTCCTCGTGAAGCTTCTCGCCGGGGCGGATGCCTACAATCTTTTGCTCGCAGTCGGGGCCGATGGCGCGGGCTACTTCGGTAATCTTATAAGACGGGATTTTGGGTACGAAAATCTCGCCACCCCAGGCGTGCTCCAGCGCGTAGAGCACGAGGTCCACGCCTTCTTCGAGCGAGATGTTGAAGCGCGTCATGTCGGGGTGCGTGATGGGAAGCACGCCCGTGCTGCGCTGCTGCAAAAAGAACGGCATCACCGAGCCGCGCGAGCCGATTACGTTGCCGTAGCGCACCACCGAAAGGCGCAAGTCCCGGGCACCCTTCATATTGTTGGCAGCCACAAAAAGCTTATCGGAACACAGCTTGGTAGCGCCGTAAAGGTTGATGGGGGCGGCGGCCTTGTCGGTGCTCAGGGCCACTACGTCTTTCACGCCGCAGTCGAGGGCGGCGTTTATCACGTTTTCGGCCCCGAAGATGTTGGTTTTGATGCACTCCATCGGGTTGTACTCGGCGGCGGGCACTTGCTTGAGGGCCGCAGCATGCACGATGATGTCCACGCCCTCACAGGCGCGTTGCAGGCGCTGGGCATCGCGCACGTCGCCGATAAAAAACCGGATGGCCGGGTACTGACTGCGCGGAAATTCCTGGCTCATTTCGTACTGCTTCAACTCATCGCGCGAAAAAACAATGAGCCGGCGGATACCCGGATAGAGATGAAAAATGGTGCGCACAAATTGCTTGCCGAACGAGCCGGTGCCGCCGGTAATGAGCAAGGACTTGCCGTTGAGGTCGAGAGCCATGAAAAATAAGGTGGGCAATGTGGAAACTGGAAAATATGAAAAGGGCTAGCAAGCCAGCCAATGTAACCAAGCGGGAAAGCTCTGGCTTACATTTTCACATCCAAGCATATTTTCACATTATCTAAGACGAAGCTAGCTGCAAAAATAACTCCGCTGGCCGCCCGAACTTTGCGGCAACCTTCGCTTCTTCGTTTGCATAACTCTTTCGCAACCCGTTAAGCTGCTCATTTGGGACCTCGACGACACCTTTTGGCGCGGCACGCTGTCGGAGGGTGCCGTGGAGGCGCTCACCGAAAACCTGGCGCTGGTGCGCGATACGGCCGGCCGCGGCTTGGTGAGTACTATTGTGAGTAAGAACGACCTAGAGCCGGTAGAGGCCGAGCTGACCCGCCAGGGCGTGCGCGACTTGTTTGTATTTTTGCGGGTGAGCTGGCAGCCCAAGGGCCCGGTTATTAAGGAGCTGCTCGACGCTATGCAACTGCGAGCTTCCAATGCGCTTTTTCTGGACGACAACGCCGCCAACCGCCAGGAAGCCGCCTTCTACAACCCCGGCCTGCAAACCGCCGACCTACCCACCCTAGCCCCCTGCTGTGCGCCAGCAGCAAGCCCGACCCTGAGCTGACTCGCCTGCAACAGTACCAGTTGCTGGAGCGCCAGCAGGCTGCCCGCCAGCACTACGGTGCCGATAACCTGGCCTACTTGCACGCGGCTGGCCTGCAACTAGAGTTTCGCGAGGGCCCGGCCGCCCTGCTGCCCGACCTGGCGCGCCTAGAGGAACTGATAAACCGCTCCAGCCAGCTCAATTTCACCAAAGTGCGCGCCGAAAAGACGGCGTTGGCCGCCGCCCTGGCTGACCCCACGCGCCGCTGGGGCAGCGTGCGGGTGCGATGCGCTGGGCGACTACGGCCTGGTAGGCGTGTTCTGCCTGAACAGGCAAAGCAATGAGCTAGGACAACTCGTTTTCTCGTGTCGCATTCTATGCCTTGGCATCGAGCAGTTTACCTGCGTTTGGCTCAGCTTTCCGAAGGTGGAAGTAGCCGGCGAGGTAGTGACCGAGCTTAATGCCACCGACCGGCCCGATTGGCTAGCGGTGGTGCAAGCCCCGCCGGCTGCCACTGCCGCCCCGGTAGGCCCTACGGCCGTCCCGCACCTGCGGGTACACCTGAAAGGCGGCTGCGACTTAGAAGCTGTTTAAGTTAGTAAGTTTACTAGATGCAGCAAAAGCGTTATAGCTCAGACTTAACGGAGCGTCAATGGCAGCGCATTGCCCCCCTTTTTGTCGTGCAGCGCACCAGCAAGTGGCCCCTTCGGGCGATTGTGAACGGCATTTTCTAC
>CAXYJY010000093.1:0-16132 GCA_964277755.1 uncultured Hymenobacter sp. | reverse complement strand
CCCCTCTCCCGGAGGGGCGGGGCCGGGGGTGGGGTTACCACGCTACGGCGCCGTCGCCTTCGGCTTGGCGCTGCGCGAGAAGTCGCCGGCCTTCACGATGGTCAGCTTGTTGTAGTCGAGGTATTTGCGCACGGCGGCGTTCACCTGCTCGGGCGTGAGGGCGGCGATGCGGCGCTCCAGCTCGGCGTCGTAGGCGAAGGTGCGACCCTCGGCCTTGGTGAGGTACTGCGCCCAGGTGCTGGCCACGTTGCGGTCGTCGGCGCGCTGCACCTGGAAGTTTTGCAGGGCGGCCGACTTGGCGGCTTTCAGCTCGTCGGCCGTCACGCCGTCTTTGACAAAGCGCTCTACCTCTTCCTTATATGCCTGTTCGAGGCGGGCCGAGTTGTCGGGGTTGTAGATGGCGTAGGAGCCGAAGCCGCCCACTTCGTCGTTGTCGTCGGCATACATGTACGAGCCCACGCCGTAGCTCACGCCCTCTTTCTGGCGGATGCGGGTAGCGAGGCGCGAGTTCAGGAAGCCATCGCCGAGGATGTAGTTAGCCATGTACAGCGCCGCGTAGTCGGGCGAGTCGTCGCGCATGGGATATTTTAACATCGTGACGAACATGGCGTTGGCCTTGTCGTTGGTTTGCAAACTCTGGCTCTGGGCCGTGCCCGTGAAGATGCGCAGCGGCACGCGCGTGTAGGCCGTGCTGGCTTTCCAGGTGCCGAGCTGCTTGTCTACGCGCTGGCGCAGCGTGGCCTCATCGAAGCTGCCTACCACGGCTAGCGTGGCGTTTTGGGCCCCGTAAAACTGCTTGTAAAAGGCGCGCACGTCTTCCACTTTCAGCGCCTTGATGGCCGCAATCTGGTCCTCGAAGGTGAGCGTGGCCATCGGGTGGCCCTTGGGGTAGGGCTCGCCGAGGCGAGTGGCCAGGTTGAAAGCCAGGCTTTGCGGGTCCTGCTTCTGGGTTTCGAGGCGGGCCAGGCGCTCCTGCTTCAGCTTCTCAAACTCGTCGGCCGGAAAGGTGGGGTTGCGCAGGCAGTCGAGCGCGATGTCCAGCACGCTGTTCAGGTGCTCTTTATCGGTTTTGATGCCCACGCTCGCCGTTTGCCCGCCGCCGTAAAAATACACCTGTGCCTTGGCCTTGTCGAAGGCGTCCTTAATCTGGGCGTAGGTGCGGGTTTTGGTGCCCCGGTCGAGCATGGAGGCCGTGAGCGAGGCCAGCATCGGCTTGTTGCTCAGGGTGGCTTCGGAGCCGTAGCGCAGCTTTATCTCGGCGTTCACGGCGTTGCCGCGGTTTTGCTTTTGCAGCAGGGCGTACTTGAGGCCGTTCTTTTCGGTACCGAGCTTGGTGCGGGCGTCGATGTTGGCGGGCGAGGCGTCGAAGGCTTCGCCGGCCGCGATGAGCGCTTCGCCCTTGTAGCCGTTCACGAGCGCGGCCACGTCGGGGGCGGTGGGCACGGTGCTGCGGTCGGGCTTGTTGTCGGGCCGGAACTCGCCCACGGTGCGGTTGCTGGGCTTGAGGTAGGTAGTGGCCACGCGCTGCACGTCGGCGGCGGTCACCTTGCGCAGGTTATCGCGGTAGAGGTAGATGAGGCGCCAGTCGCCGGTAGCCATGTACTCGCTCAGGGTCAGCCCCAGCTCGTCGCTTTTCTGGAATAACAACTCAATGTCCTTCAGCAGCTTGGTTTTGGCGCGCTCTACTTCCTCAGTCGTAATAGGCTGCTTCGCAATACCATCAAGCGTACTAGCCATCACCGTCCGGGCCGAGTCGAGCGAGCGCCCCAGGCGAACGTCGGCGTAAAAATAGGCAAAGCCGGGGTCGTGCAAGGTGGGCGTGAAGCCCCACTCGCTGGCCGCCTTTTTGGTTTCGACCAGCGCCTTGTAGAGGCGGCCCGAAGGCTGGTTGGTGAGCACGTCCACGAGCACGTCGGTGGCGGCGTAGTCGGGGTGCGCGCCGGCCACCACGTGGTAGGCCATCGCCAGGCCCTGGGTGTCGCCGGGGCGGCGCAGGGTCACGCTGCGCTCGCCGTCCTGGGTGGGCTCGGTGGTGTAGGTGGCGGCCAGCACGCGCGTGGGCTTGGCGATGGGCGCGAAGTACTGGTTGACGAGCGCCAGCGTCTTGGCGGGGTCAAACTTGCCAGCCACCAGCAGCACGGCGTTGTCGGGCTGGTAGTATTTCTGGTAAAAGGCCTTGAGGTTGTCAATCGGCACGCGCTCAATGTCTTCCTTCGAGCCGATGGTGCTTTTGCCGTAGTTGTGCCACAGGTAGGCGCCGCTCAGCACGCGGTCCATGAGCACGCGGCTGGGCGAGTTTTCGCCGCTCTCAAACTCGTTGCGCACCACGCTGAACTCGCTGTCCAAGTCCTTCTTGGCGATAAAGGAATTGACCATGCGGTCGGCTTCCAGGTCGAGCGCCCACTTCAGGTTCTCGTCGGTAGCGGCGAAGGTTTCGAAGTAGTTGGTGCGGTCGTACCAGGTGGTGCCGTTGGGGCTCGCGCCGTGCTCGGTCAGCTCCTGCGGCACGTTGGGGTGCTTGGCCGAGCCCTTGAACACCATGTGCTCCAGTAAGTGGGCCATGCCGCTTTCGCCGTAGCCCTCATGCCGCGAGCCCACCAGGTAGGTGATGTTGACGGTGGCCGTGGGCTTGCTTTGGTCGGGAAATAGCAGCACCCGCAGCCCGTTGGGCAGCCGGTATTCGGTGATGCCTTCCACGGAGGTTACCTGGGTGACGCCCGCCGGCAGCGGGGCGGCTTTTTGGGCTAGTAGTGGGTGGGCGGCCAGGCTCAAGGCCAGGCCCGCTCCGCAGAGCAATGCGTGTTTCATATGGGCAGAAAAAAGGTGGTAGAATACTGCTAAGTAACTGCATTTTTCCTACTTAGCAATACCGCTATGCCCCAGATGAAACTCGCCGCCCGATGGTTGCCTGGCGCTGTAAAACGGAGTGGCACTCCGTTTGGCGTTGTTCAGCCTCGCCCAACGCGGAAACGGAGGGCCACTCCGTTTTACTTCAGCGTCAGCGAGTAGGCTACTACCTGCTGCACCTGGGCCGGCGTCAGCACCTTGCCGAAGGCCGGCATCTTACCCATCCCGCTCGTTACCAAGTAGGTGCGCCCAAAGGCATTGAGGTTGCTCTTGGTCAGGTCGTGCGCGCCGTTGAGGCCCAGGCGGCCGTCTTTGCCGTGGCAGCGTTGGCAGTTTTTCTGGTAGATGAGTTGGCCCGGCGTGGGCGGGGCCGCCTGTGCCGCGCCGGCCGCACTAAATAGCAGTAACATAATTTTTTTATTATCCATCATAAGGCAACGCAACGCAAAAACCAGCCCGAAAGTAGCCGCCGCGCCGCCGCTGGCCGCGCCCGCTCCGGTTTCGTGCCCGACCTTTGCGCCCGAAACAATGGGTGAATGAGTGAAGGAGTGAATGGGTGAATGCCCAGACATTATTCATTCACCCATTCACTCCTTCACTCATTCACCATTGCCCCAGTGCGCGTCGCTATTGTTATCAATACCTCCTGGAACATCTGGAATTTCCGGCGCGGGCTGGTGAAGGCGCTGCAAGCAGCTGGCCACGAAGTACTAGCCATCGCGCCGCCCGACGCCTACTCGGCGCGGCTCGAAAGCGAACTGGGCTGCCGCTACGTGCCCATCCGCATGGAGAACAAGGGCACTAACCCCATCAAGGATGCCCAGCTCACGCGCCGTTTCCTGGGCGTGTACAAGCGCGAGCGGCCCGACGTGGTGCTGCATTTCACCATCAAGCCCAACATCTACGGCACGCTGGCCGCCAAGCTGGCGGGCGTGCCCAGCATCAACAACGTGAGCGGCCTGGGCACGGTGTTTCTCATCGAGAATCTGGTGAGCAAGGTGGCGCGCAGCCTATACCGGCTGGCGTTTCGCTTTCCGCACAAAGTCTTTTTTCAGAACAACGACGACTGCGAGCTCTTCATCCGCTACGGCCTCATCCGGCCCGAGCGCACGGGGCTGGTGCCCGGCTCGGGCGTCGATTTGCGGCGTTTTCGGCCGCAGCCAGTGGCCGATAAGCCGGCTGACCAGCCGTTTACCTTTCTCATGGTAGCGCGGGTGCTCTACGAGAAGGGCATCGTGGAGTATTTCGAGGCAGCCCGGCAGGTGCGCGCCACGCTAGGGGCTGGCAATGTGCGCCTGCAATTGCTGGGTAGCATCGATGAGGCGGGCGGCGTGGGCGTGCCGCGCGCCACCTTCGAGCAGTGGCTGCCCGAAGGCCAGGTAGAGTACCTGGGCACTTCCGACAACGTGGCCGCGCACCTGCACCGCGCCGATTGCGTGGTGCTGCCCAGCTACCGCGAGGGCACGCCCAAAACTCTGCTCGAAGCTGCGGCCTGCGGCAAGCCCCTCATTACCACCGACGTGCCCGGCTGCCGCGAAACCGTGCAGCACGGCCGCAACGGCTACCTCTGCCAGGTGCGCTCGGCCGACGACCTGGCCGCCAAGCTACTACAAGTGGCCCAGCTACCCGCCGAGCGACTGGCTGCCATGGGGGCCGCCAGCCGCCAGCTCGCCGAGGAAAAATTTGACGAAAACCTGGTGCTGCGCGAGTACCTCAGCGCCGTAGCCGAGGCGGGGCGACGTTGAGTTCTGAGTTCTGAGTTCTGAGTTCTGAGTTCTGAGTTCTAAAGGCGTAATGGCTTATCTGAAATAGGTTACGCGTCTCTGGCAGAATTTGCCTGGCTCTTATTAGACACAATCTTTCACTAACTACTACCAATGCAAGTAATTACCCACTCTTTACCTGGCTTGCTGGAGTTTCGGCCGCGTATTTTTGGCGACGACCGGGGAGCTTTCTTCGAGTCGTTCAGCGCCCGCACGATGGAAAACCTGGGCCTTCCTCATCACGACTGGGTGCAGGACAACCAGAGTAGCTCGAAGGCGGGCACCGTACGCGGGCTGCATTTCCAAAAGCCACCCCACGCCCAGGCGAAGCTGGTGCGCGTGGCCCAGGGCCGCGCTCTCGACGTGGTAGTGGACCTGCGCCGCGACTCGCCTACCTTCGGCCAGCATGCCAAAGTAGAGCTCACGGCTGCGCTCGGCAATGCCTTTTACGTGCCTGTGGGTTTCGCCCACGGTTTCGTAGCCCTGGAAGACAACACACTGTTTCTCTACAAGTGCTCGGACTACTACACCCCCGCCGCCGAGGGCGGCCTGCGCTGGAACGACCCCGCGCTGGGCATCGACTGGGGCTTTGAGGGCGAGGCGCTGGTATCGCCCAAAGACCTGATTCTACCCACGCTGGCCGAGTTGCAAAGTCCGTTTTAATTAATAAACTTGTTCCCAAACAAGTAGACTTGCTAAAGCGAGTCATGCTAAACGCAGTGAAGCAGCTCTACCGCCTCGTTGAACGGTTCGGAGGAAACGGTAGAGCTGCTTCACTGCGTTTAGCATGACTCGTCTTTACATTTTTCTTAATTCAGGAACAAGTCTAATGGCTAGTAACGAATGAATAAGAGCTGCGGTTAGTCACTAGTCATCGACAACCTACAGCAGCGGCAGCAGCGACTCCAGGCCCATGCCACGCGAGCCTTTCAGCAGCACTAGCTGGCCGGCCAGCGGGTGGTGCACCAGCCACTCGGCGGCCTCGGCCTTGGTAGCGAAGTAGTGCGCGGCGGGGTACACCTCGGCGGCGGCGCGCAGCAGCGGGCCGATGAGCACGGCGTTGTCGAGCTTCAGCTCGGTCAGTAGCGCGCCCAACGCGCGGTGCTCGGCCTCGGCGCTGTCGCCCAGTTCAAACATATCGCCCAGAATGACTACCCGGCCCTGCTCCTCGCGCACCGGGCGGGCCGCGAAGCTGCGCAGCGCGGCGGCCATGCTGCTGGGGTTGGCGTTGTAGGCGTCGAGGATGAGGTCGTTGCCGTGGTCGGTGCGTACCAGCTGCGAGCGGTTGTTTTGGGGGTTGTAGCCGGCCAGGGCGGCGGCGATGCTGGCGGCGGGCACGTCGAAAAACGCGCCCACGGCGGCAGCGGCAGCCAGATTAGGGAAGTTGTAGTCGCCCGTGAGCTGGGCCACTACCTCGGTGCCATCGCCCAGACGCAGGTGAAGGGCGGGGGCGGCTTTCAAGAAGATGGCCGGGTACGTGTCGGCCGGGCCGGGGTAGGTAGCCAGCTGCGGCGCGGGGCCCGCCGCGTTGGCCGCTACGGCGGCGGCCACGGCCGGTAGCTTGGTATCTAGCGAGTTGACGAACATTGTGCCACCGTGCGCAGCCACGTAGTCGAAAAGCTCACCCTTGCCTTTGGCAATGCCTTCCTCGCCGCCAAAGCCTTCGAGGTGCGCCTTACCGATGTTGGTGATGAGGGCGTGCGTAGGCTCGGCCCACTGGCAGTAGGCCGCAATCTCGCCCTGGTGGTTGGCCCCCATCTCAATCACCGCAAAATTGTGTTCTCGCGGCTTTAGGCGCAGCAGGGTGAGTGGCACGCCGATGTGATTATTGAGATTACCAATGGTAGCCAGCACGTTATACTTTTGGGCCAGCACTACGGTCAATAATTCTTTGGTGGTGGTTTTGCCGTTCGAGCCGGTGATGGCCAGCACCGGGCCGGCAAAGTGGCGGCGATGCTCGCGGGCCAGCGCCTGGAGGGCGGCCAGCGGGTCGGGGGCGTAGGTGTAGCGGGCGGGGTCGTGGGCGGCCAGGGCCTGGTCGTCGACCACGGCGTGGCTGGCGCCTTTGGCGAGCGCGCCCGCGGCAAAATCGGCCCCGCGAAAGCTGGGGCCGTTGAGGGCAAAAAACAGCGTGCCGGGCTGGGGCTGGCGCGAATCGGTGCTGACCTGGCCCTGGGCGGCGAGGTAGCGGGCATAGAGCGGCGAGGGCAGTGTCGGGGTCATGATAGCCGCAAAGGTGGGGCGCGGCGGCAGACTTTGCAGCGGGTTGTTGTTCGTGGTTGGGCCTTTAGGTAGTAGCTTGCCGACCCGGCCCGAACCTTCACCCGGCGCGGTGGGTTGTTGGTAATCAACACGAAGCCTTCGCGTTCTTTTTTTTCGCTCGCACATGATTTCTCGCTTACGCTACCTGCTTCCGCTGCTGGCCCTGCTGCTGGGCACCGGCCGGCCCGGCCGGGCCCAGACGACCTCCTTCGGCTTCGAAACGGGCAGCGTGGCCAAGGTGGTGCAGGGTACCGATACGCTGGCCTACGCCTGGGCCGGCGGCCTCAATGCCCCGCAGTTCAGCACCATCGACCTCAACTACGACGGCCAGCCCGACCTCTACGCCTTCGACCGCGTGACGCGGCGCAGCTACACCTTCCTGAACGTGGCGGCAACCCCGGGCCCCGGCCGGCGCTGGCAGCACGCGCCGCAGTACGAGAGCGCATTTCCGCTGGATTTGGAAAGCTGGATTTTGCTGCGCGACTACGACTGCGACGGCAAGATGGACATCTTCACCTATGCCAATGGTGGCAACGTGCGGGTGTTTCACAACGTGGGCTCGGCGGCGAGCGGGCCGCGCTTTGTGCTGGCCAAGGCCGAGCTTGACTTTGCCTACTCGCCTACTTTGCAACTCAACCTGAACACGGGCTACTACAACATGCCCGCCATCCAGGACATCAATGGCGACGGCCGCCTCGACATCATGAGCTACGACTACCTGGGCTCGACGGCGATGCAGGTTTTTCTGAACACGGGCACCGGCAGCTGCACTGACCTCAACGGCTGGACGCAAATCACTAATTATTGGGGCATGGTGCAGGCCTGCGCCGACTGCCGCTCGTACCTTCCCAACGGCGTGGCGCAGTGCCAGCAACTGCGGCCCACCACCGCCGGCCGCCCCACCCACAGCCAGGGCCACAATGTGCTGCTGCTCGACCTGAACGGCGACGGCGTGCTCGACCTGATAGATGGGCGCGACAACTGCCCGCAGCTGACGCGCCTGCTCAACATGGGCACCAACACGGTGGCTAGCTTCACCACGCCTAACATCAGCAGCAATTTTCCACTAGCCACGCCGCTGGCTACATTCTCGTTTCCAGCTCCTTATTCATTTGATGCTGACTTTGATGGGGTAAACGACCTGCTAGTAGTGCCCAACCAAGTCACCAACGTAGACGACCGCCACAGCCTGCGCCACTCGGTGCGGCAGTACCGCAATACCAGCGCGGCAGGCGCGGTGCCCAGCTACACGCAGGTGTCGGATGGTTTTTTGCAAAACGACATGATAGACGTGAGCGAAGGCGCGGCCCCCACCTTCGGCGATATCGACGGCGACGACCTGACCGATATGCTGGTGGGCTCGCAGGGCGACCTCGTGAACGGCTACTACCGCGCCAGCATCTACTACTACCGCAACGTGGGCACGGCCCGCCGCCCGGTGTTTCGCCTCATGACCGACGACTACCTGGGCCTGGCCGCCGCAGCCGCCGGCACGCCCACCACCAAGTTTGAGAGCCTGCGCCCGCGCTTGGTCGATGTCAACCGCGACGGGGCCCTCGACCTCGTGTACTCGGTGTATACTAACACGGGAGGGCAGCTGCGCTACCTCCTGAATACGGCCGGGCCGGGGCAGCCCGTGGCCTTTAGCCCGGCGCTGAGCGATTACTTCCGGCCGGCCGGCGGCATGGGGACCATCGCGCCGGCCGCCGGCGATACACCTTGCTTTTTTGACGTCGACAACGATGGCTACCTTGACCTGCTATTAGGCACCAACGACATCAGCGAGCCCGGCTCCAGCCTGCGCTACTACCGCAACCTGGGCCCGGCTAGTACGGCCGTGAACAGCCAGTATGCGCTGGTCAACAACGACTATGGTATGCTACGCGACAGCGCCGGCAATCGCCTGGCCAACCTGAGCCCCCTGGTGGCCGACCTCGACAAAGACGGTAACCCCGACCTGCTGACGGTGGACGCCAGCGGTACGGTGCGCCTCTTCGGCAACGTGCGCAACCAGCGCGCGCCCTTCACCTCCCGCACCGACTTGCAGTACAACGCCCGCACCAGCACCTACGAGGCCGTGCGCCTGGGCCAGGGCACCACGCTGCGCTTCAGCCCCACCACCGCCGACCTCAACCGGGATGGCACCCTAGAGCTGTACATTGGCACCGATGGTGGCGGCATTGTGAGTTTCCTACCCGGCACCCGCGCCGTGCTGGCTACCCAGCCCGCCGCCGAGGCCGCCGCGCTGGCACTGAGCGTGTACCCCAACCCGGCCAGCCCCACGGCCAGCGTCAGCATCGAAACGGCCCAGCCTACCAGCCTGCGCGTGCTCGACCTCACGGGCCGCCTCGTGCGCCAGGAGGCCACGGCCCAGCGCCGCCGCACGCTCAGTATCAGCGGCCTGGCCGCCGGCCTCTACGTGGTGCAGGCCACTACCGTCGAGGGCACCGTGGCTACCAGCAAGCTGGTAGTGAATGAGTGATGGTTCTGTCATGCTGCGTACAGCAAAGCATCTCTATCGCTTCGTTAAGCCGTTTTGAAAGAAGCGGCAGAGATGCTTTGCTGCGCTCAGCATGACAGGCGTTTTTCCAACCGCTCATCCAAAAACCTACTCATTCCTTAATCTCAAACTCGTCAGCGTCGAGCAAAGCCGAGAGATGCTCGCGCAGCTCACTTAAGGGGTGGCGCATAATGCGGCGCGTGAGCACGGTGGGCAGGCTGCCGGCCTGCGCCAGGTGCTCGCCGCGCGGGTCGAGCAGCATCGAGAAGCCGTTGTATTCCGTGCCTTTGTCATCGAGCCCGATGCGGTTGACGCCGGCCACGTAGGCCAGGTTCTCGATAGCGCGGGCTTGCAGCAACAGCTTCCAGGCGCTGATGCGGACGGCGGGCCAGCTGGCCACGTACAGCAGCAGGTCGTAGGGCTCGTGGCGGCTGTTGCTGCTCCACACCGGAAAGCGCAGGTCGTAGCAGATAAGCGGCCGGATGCGCCAGCCGCGCCACTCTTCTACCAGGCGCTCGGCACCGGGCGTAAACAGCTCGTGCTCACCGCTCATCCTGAACAGGTGGCGCTTGTGGTAGCGGCTGTAGCTGCCATCGGGGCGCACCCACAGCAGGCAGTTGTAGTAGCGGCCCGCGTCGGCGAGCATGACGCTGCCCGTCACCACGGCATCGTAGCGGGCGGCCTGCTCACGCATCCAGGCCAGGGTAGGGCCCACCAGCGGCTCGGCCTGCGTGGTATCCATGCTGAAGCCGGTGGTAAACATCTCGGGCAGCACGATGAGGTCCGTGAGACCCGGCCCCATCAGGATATCGAGTAATAATTGGCTGAGAGTTTGGCGATTGGCAGCCGGGTCGTGCCAGTGCAGGTCGGTTTGCACCAGCGAAATGGTAAAATCAGACATCAGGAAGGGAAATAGAGGGATAGAATAGGTCGTACTAGCCGCAAGTAGCACTGCATTCCGCAAACATCCGCGCCGGGCCCGCCCAATATCCGCTTTTGCCCCGGCTAGCGCCACAGCCGAGTGGCCGCCTGCGCCAGGGTAGCGGGCTCTTTGGCAAAGCAAAAGCGCACCAGGCCGGGGTCGTAGCCATCGTGGTAAAACGCCGACACCGGCACCACGGCCACGCCCCACTCCCGCGCCAGCTCGGTGGCAAAAGCCACATCGCCGGCCGGCGAATAATTCTGATACCCCGCCAGCTGAAAGTAGCCGCCCGGCACGGGCAGCAGCTCCCAGCCCGCGCCCGCCAGCAAGGCCCGAAACTGGTCGCGCTTGGCCTGGTAGAAGGTAGCCAGCCCACGCGCGTGGGCATCATCGGGGTCGGCGAGCAACGCGTCGGCCAGGGCGTGCTGGGTGGGCGTACTCACGGCGAAGGTCAAGAACTGATGCACCCGCCGCAACTCGGTGCTGAGGGCGGCCGGGGCCAGGCAGTAGCCTACCTTCCAGCCGGTGGCGTGGTAGGTTTTGCCAAACGACGACAGCACGAAGCTGCGCCCGCACAAAGCCGGGTGCTGGCGCGCGCTGCGCGGCGCTACCCCATCAAAAACCAGGTGCTCGTATACCTCGTCGGACAGCACCAGCACGTCGGTGCCGTCGAGCAGATTGGCCAACGCGTCCCAGTCTTCGGCCCCGAACACCGCCCCGCTGGGGTTGTGCGGCGTGTTCACGATGATGAGCCGGGTGCGCGGCGAAAGGGCCGCCCGCACGGCCGCCCAGTCGGGCCGGAAGCTGGGCGCGGGCAGGCGCACGTAGCGCGGCACGCCGCCTTGCAGCCGCACGGCCGGGCCGTAGAGGTCGTAGGCCGGCTCCAGGATAATGGCCTCATCACCAGCGCGCACCACGGCGGCCAGCACGCCATACAGCGCCTCGGTAGCCCCGGCCGTAATGGTAACTTCGGTGGCCGGGTCGGGCGCGGGGGCGTCGGGCTGGAGGCGCGCCACCTGCGCCGCAATGGCCTCGCGCAGGCGCGGCAGGCCGGGCATGGGCGCGTACTGGTGGCTGCCGGCGGCCAGGGCGTGGCGGGCCAGCGCCTCGCGCAAAGCCAGCGGCGGGTCGTAGTCCGGAAAGCCCTGGGCGAGGTTGAGGGCCCCGGTTTGCTGGGCCAGGGCCGTCATTTGGGCAAAGATGCTAACACCCACGTTGGGCAGCTTGGAAACCAACATATAGCAGAAAAAGAAAAACGTTTGGCCGGGCCCGGCCGTAGGGGCGAAGTACTACCCGCTGATAACCCGGGAGGCCTCGGCCGGGTTTAGTACGGCCGGGGTTATTTGCTTCATCTTTCCAGCTAGCCGCCGCTGCTTTTATGCCGGTTATTTACCGCACTTCCTACCTGCTGCTGCATCACGACCCGGTGGGCAACACGCTCGAAACCGAGTGGCAGGACTTCGTCAATTCCGACCAGCTGCGCACGTCGCTGACCGAGGTGCTGCGGCTGGCCCGGCAGCATCGCATCCGAGGCTACGTGGCCAATAACACGCTGCTGCGCGCCATCCGGCCCGCCGACCAGGACTGGATAAACGAGCACTGGTTTCCCGAGTTTGCCAAGCTGGGCGTGCAGCGCCTGGCCATCATCATGTCGCAGGATGCCATGAACCGCATGGGCATTGCCAACATCATGCAGCGCGCCACGGCCCACGTGCCGTTTGACACCCAACACTTTGCCGATGCCGATGCGGCCCGGCGCTGGGCAGCCGATGTACCCAGCACGAGGCAGCCGGCCGCGCGCTGATATTTTTTCCGAGCCAAAGCAAAAGGAGCTCCGGCCAGCTGGCCGGAGCTCCTTTTGCTTCGGGCGTAGCAAGCCCGAACCTAGTGGTTTATTTGCAGGCGCGTTACCTGACGGCCTTCCGGGCTGTCTACCACCAGCAGGTACACGCCGATGGGCAGGCTGTGCAGCGGAACATCCAGCTTGTGACGGCCAGCGGCCAGCGTGCGGGGCCCCAGCGTCAGCCTAGGCACGCCCGACAGGTCTTGCAGGCTGACTTGTACTGGCCCGCCCTCGTGCAGCAGCAGCGCCAGCGTTACCTGGTCGTTGGCCGGGTTGGGCGTGGCCGTGTAGATGGTGCTGCGCTCCGTGCTCGGCGTGGTGGGCGCTACCAGGAAGCTGCTTTGGCAGTTCTGGCCGCTCAGGCCCAGGCTGGGGTTGGTGCCGGTGTTGTAGCGGCCAAAGTTACGGGTGGCCGTGATGGTAGCCCCCGGCTCGACGCAGATATAAGCGCCCCGTTCTACCGTCAGCGTGCCATCGCCCTGAATGGTAGCTCCGGCGTGTACCAGTAGCGTGCCGCCCGCCGCGATAGTCAATTGCGCCCGCGCGTCAAGCTGAAAGACGCTGCCGCTGACTAGTTCGAGCAGCGTACCCGCCCCAACCGTGAAGGTGTTGCCCCGTGCTCCCAGCTGTGCGGTACCAGCTAGCTGAAAGGTAGTTTTATCGCCTTCCAGGCTCACGCTGGAACCCGTGTCCAGCGGGCCGGCATTCTGGTAGAAGGTGGTGCCGGCCGGGCACAGCACACGGGTGGGGTTGATGAAGTCGCCGGCCGCCGTGGGCAGGTGGCGGTTGGGCGTACCGCTCTTGTTGATGGTCAGGTTGGCTCCGCTCACGCCGGCGCTGAGGCCGGGGGCCAGCACCAGGTCGCCCGTCCAGCGGGTATCGGTGTCTACCTGCGCGTCGTCGTAGCGCACGCGGATGGTAATGGCCCCTGTGTTGAGGTCTTGGCTCAATAGCTCCACGGACAGCCCGCTCACGGTGATGGGCGAGAGCTTACGGGTGACGGGGTCGTAGTGCTGGTGCTCGAAGATGGGCACCGGCTGCGAGATACCCAGCTTCTGCCCGACGTTGAAGGCGATGTCCGGGCCAAGCGCCCCGTCCTCAAACGCGCCATTTACCACGAAGGAAAACTGCTGCTCGTTGCGGGGGCCGCCGGTATTGCCTTGCGTCGGGTTCCATAAAATGGTATCGTTGTGGTTCGCATCGAAGCGGTGCCGGGAAATCTGGCTTTCACCACCAAACGGGTTGGCTATTGGATTGGTGAAGTTGTAGAGCGGGAGGCCAAAAAAGTGATTGTTGTACGCGCTGGTGGTAGCGGAAGGGGTATAATCGAAATTGCCCTGCGCCGACAACACTCTCAAGCCGTTGACACCTTGGTCGTCCCCATAATCCAGCGGCTGGTTACGGTCTGAAGAGGCATCCTCTATCATGGCCACGATGCCGCGCGGCGAAGCCCGAAAGGGCTGCGCGGGTGTTTGCCCATCCAGCAGCATATCTACCCGATTGTCGAACACACTCTTGCCCTGGTGGTTTTCGAGCCAGAGGTACTGCCCCGAGTTGGGGAGCTTGATTCGCATCATGTCGCCCGTCGTAACGTAGTCGCGCAGGGTGTAAACACCACCCGTGGCGGCCAGCGAGTTAGCACCCTGAATGTCGGCAGCCACGCCGTTGGCTTGCAACTCGGCCCAGCCGTTAAACCAGCGCTCCCAGGCATTGGCGGCGAAAAAGGAGCGGTAATATCCCATCATGCCCGGCCCTTCGGTGGCGTTGAAGTGCTGGCCCACTACGCCATTGGCCAGCAGGTAGTGCGGGCACGAGTAGAAGGTGTGCGCAAACTCGTGGGCAAACAGCGGGGCCTGCACGCCAACCATGCCATCGGTATGCGTGAAGCCATTAGCAATCGTGTAGCGCTTGCCATCGGCCGACGCGATGTTGTCGGTGTACGGCACACCGGCCCAGCCGCCGGTGCCGTACTTGGGGGTTGTGGTAAGCCCGTGCGCCTTCCCGGCATTGCGCCACACGATGATGGCGTAATCCACTATCTGGTCGGTGCCGGGCACGCTGTTATCGGTCTAGAAACCAGGCCGGCCCTGCCGGTTATCGACCTGGCTGAAGTTGAAGCTGGCCGTCGCCGGGTCGTTTTTCAGGGCATCCATCACTTGAGCGGTGTAGGCGAAGAACCCGCCCGTCGTATCGATGACCTCGGTGGCCGTCACGTTGATGCGCTTGGGGAAGACGGTCGCATACATCCGCAAAGGGCTGCTGCTGAACTGCGACATCTGGTAGTAGAAGTTGGAGAGCGTCTGGTCGGTGGCCGACGTGCTGAACTGCGAAGCGCTCGTATAAAAACCACCGCCCGCGTTGGTCGGGAAAGTGGTACCGGGCACCTGATTTGGCACATCTTGCGGCCAAGGGCCAGTCAGTATAATATCCGGGCGCGTTCGTATTAATATCATTTGTAAAACCCGCGTAGATGATGAGTACGCGCAAATCGCCGCGCGCCGTAATGTCATAGCCGTAGGGGTTATAGCCGGTGTTGCGGCTGGCCTGGGCAGGCCGGTGAGCTGGTGCGCCCGGCCGGTCGGCCGGCACCGGGTAGCAGTTAAACTCATCGGCGGGGTGGCTGGGGGTGGGCCAGTTCGCCTGGGCATGGCCCTGCCGGGCGGCGCAAAGCGTGAAAAGCAGCGCGGCTACCAGGCCGCACCAAAAGGGACGCTGTTTTCTCATAAGAGAACGAGAAAAGGTGAAAGGAATAAACATTTTTTAATATGATTTATTCTATTGGATTGGGCATAGCAAACTCAGGGAGCCAGGTGCTGACCCCGAAGGCATTGCCGAAAAAAACAGGTGCCGGGTGCGCGGTGCGCCGGCCCGGTTAGCAGGCTACAGGCGTTGCAGGCGCAAGGCGGGCAGCCAGGCCTCGCCCTGGCGCAGGCGCAGCAGGTAGAGGCCCGCCGCCAGCTCGCCCACCGCCAGCCCCGCCGCCGGCCAGCTGCCCCCGGCCTGCACCAGCCGCCCCGTCAGGTCGCGCAGCTCATACGCCCCCGCGTAGGCCACCCCCGCCCCGCTGGCCAGGCGCAGCCGCGCGGCCCCCGTGGCCGGGTTGGGGTAGAGCGCGTAGGCCGCGCCCCCAGCCCCGCCTGCCGCCCGCGTGGGCAGCAGCGGGCTCCAGCTGCGCAGCGACACGGCAAACTGGTCGTCGCGCCCCAGCGGGCCGTTGTCGGTGTAGCCCCCGATGAGGTAGTTGCCCAGCGCGTCTACCCCCACCCCCGTGGGGTACTCGTTGCCCCCGTAGCGCACCAGCAGCGTGTCGCGCAGGCGCGTGCCCTGCTGGTCGACCAGCAGCACGCTCAAATCCTGGTCCGAGCTGTTGAGCCGCGTGCCGGCCAGCAGATAGTGCGTCGTGCCGGGCACGGGCACCGCCAGCCGCACCTCCACCCCCCGCCCATACTGCGTGTACTGCCGCGACCACAGCGTATCGCCTGCCGCCGACAGCTTGAATAAGCGACCCGCTGCATCTAAAATATTTCCTACGTTATCTGCACTAAGAGAGTAATGTGGCAAAAATGGGTAAGCCGGTTTACTAGTTGTCAGTTGGCCCTGTGAATCTAGTAACAAATATTTATCAGGTAGAAAACCAAGCCCCCCACCATTAGTAGATTGGGATACAATAAAACTATTAGATGATGTAATCACCAAGTTACTGAGGAAGCCAGATAGAGTAGCACTATAACTATAGCTTCGATGCCAAAGCTCTTGGCCGGTCGCGGAGAACTTAGCTACAAATTGGTCAGCATCGTTGGAGCCGATGACAACCGCGCCCCCATCAGCCGTAGCTACTACTTTACTATAAGCAGACTGCGCCACCCCATGCAGCACCCGCGACCAGAGCGTATCGCCGCTGGGCGAGAACTTGACCAGCACCCCGAACGAGTACAAGCTGGCCGGGTGCTGCACCACCTGCTCCGAGCACTGCCCCGTGGCGTACACCTCGCCCG
>CAXYJY010000092.1:0-9541 GCA_964277755.1 uncultured Hymenobacter sp. | reverse complement strand
AACCTCACCCCCCGGCCCCCTCTCCAAAAAAGAGGGGGAGCCGACCGCAGAATGACGTTGCTAAGCGTCAGGCTCCCCCTCTTTTTTGGAGAGGGGGCCGGGGGGTGAGGTTACCGCGTCTGGGCGTCGTTAATAAGCCAGCTCCAAGCTGCGGCTTAGCGCACTGTAGTCCCCGCACAGCGTTTCCACGCCGCGCCGGATGGCACTGGAGAAGTCGCCCACCTTGCGGCGCGTGAAGGTCGAGATTTCCAGGCCGCGCTGCCGGAGCGAGTACTTGGCGATGGTCGGGTACACGTCGTGCATCACGCCCATGTTCTGGATGAAGAACTGCTGCACGCGCGCTACCTCGGAGGCCAGCTGCGGGTTGTCGTAGTTATTACACAGCCAGACGATTAGCTCGGGAAAGAAATTGCCCTGAATGCACGACAGGCCCGCCGCGCCGGCGCGCAGCGACTCCACGGCGTGGCCCATGTAGGCATCGTAGAGGCCGAATTTCTGGCCTGCGGCAGCGGCGATTTTGGCCCGCACCTGGTTGATGTCGAGGCAGGTATCCTTGTGGTAGGTCACGCGGCCGGTGCCCACGAACTGCCCCAGCTGCCCGGCCGACAGCACGCGCTTGTAGGGCACCGGGCACTCGTAGAAGCCCAGCGGAATGCCCGGCGTCTGGTCGAGGAGGCTGAAAATACGGTCGTTGAACACGGCATCTGAATCCGTTTCCTCGGCCAGCAGGCCGGTGATGACGATGACGGCCTCGGTGCCCGCCTCGTGAACTTGCTTCACAAAATCGGCCTGCTCGCTGGGCGTGCCGGCGAAGGTGCCGGTAGCCACCACGGGCACCGCGCCGCCCGCCACGTCTACCACGTGCCGGATGCTTTGCAGGCGCTCCTCGGCGCTGAGCTCAAACATCTCGCTGGACAGGCAATTGGCAAATAAGCCCGACGCCCCGGCTTCTATGTATAGCTCGGTCAGGCGGGTAAGGGCCGGGTAGTCAATCAGGCCGTCGTTCTGAAAGGGCATGAGCATCACGGGGATAAATCCCTTGGCTGGCGTTTCCATAGTGGTAGCGGGGGCGGGAGCGGGCCGGGGCTCTCCGAATTAGTAAAAAATAAGCTTAATAGACGGTTTGCTTGAGGTCCGTTTCGGCGCGGGCAACCACGCCCGCGCGGCGGCGTAGCCGCGCGAGCAGCAGGCCCAGCAGGAAGATGGTGAGCGTGCCCACCACGATTATCATACTCTTGTGCAGCGGGTTGCGGAAGGCGGCCAGGCTCGCGGGCAGGTTGGGCGAGAACGTCATCCAGAGAATGACCAGCACGCCGATGAGGGTGGCCAGCAGGGCCTCGTGGTTGCGCGTCTGGCGGCTCACCACGGCCAGCAGAAACAGGCCCAGCATACCGGCGGCAAAGATGCCCGAGAGCTCCCACCACACGTCGAGCACGCTTTTCACACCTATCATGGCGATGCCGGTGCCCATGCCCAGCAGGCCCACTACCACGGTGCCAATATGCAACAGCCGCATAGTCTGCCGCATACCGAGGCCGGGCCGGAAATACCGCCCGTATATGTCGGCCACGAACACGGTGGCCGAGGCGTTCATACCCGAGCTGATGGTGCTCATGGCGGCCGACAAGATGGCCGATACCAGCAGGCCTACGAAGCCCGGCGGCACTTTGGTGACAATGAAATGCGGCATCACCTTATCGCCGTAGTCGGCGGGCTGAAGCTGCGCGGCGGCCTGCGCGAGCTGCGCGGCGGTAGCGGTGAGGGGCAGCTTTTCGGCGGCTACTTTCAGCTTCACGGCCGCTATCAGCTCGGGGTGAACCTGGTAGTAAGCGTAGAGCGCCGAGCCGATAACGAAGAACAGAAACGACGCCGGCAGATACACCTTCACGCACAGCCAGATGGACTTGGCCGCCTGCTTGGCCGAGGTAGCCGTGTGGTAGCGCTGCACGTAGTTCTGGTCGACCCCGAAGTTGTTGAGATTGATGAAGAAACCGTAGAGCAACACCACCCAAAACGTGGACTGCGTAAAATCGCCGGAGAAGCCGCCGAGGCTGAACTTGTGGTCGTGTTGGCCGATTTCGACCACCTTGGCCAGCCCACCGGGCAGGTTGCTGACTACCAGATACAGAATGAGCAGCGCGCCGCCCGTCTTGATAACGCCCTGCACTACCTCCGTCCAGATAACGGCCTCGATGCCACCCAGCACCGTGTAAATGATGATGCTGACGCCCGTGACGAACATAATCAGCTCCATCGAGAAGCCGGTGAGCGCCTGCAAGGTGAGCGCGATGCCAAAGAATATCGAGCCGATGCGCGCCAGCTGCGTCAGCAAAAAGCAGACGACCGCGTAGGTACGCGCCCAGGAGCCGAAACGCTTTTCAAGGTGGGTGTAGGCCGATATCTCACCGGTAGCGCGGTAGAAGGGCACGAAGTAGCGGGCCGCCACCCACGCCGCCAGCGGCATCGACAAGCTGAAAACCAGCGCGTTCCAATTAGTACCAAAGGCCTTACCCGGCACCCCCAAAAAGGTGTTGCTGCTGAGAAAGGTAGCGTAGATGCTGAGCCCGATAGCCCAGCCCGGTATTTTGCCGGAGGCGCTGGAATACTGCTCGGGGTTGCTGTTTTTGCGGGCGAAATACACCCCCACGCCTATCATGGCCGCCAGGTAGAGCGCGATGATGACGAGGTCGAGAATGCGCAGGTTATTCATAAGGCAATATGGGCCGAAATGCTGCGAATTGTCGGGGTGGGCGGGGTTGTTTATTCGATAGCAAACTTATTTACAAGCGCCTACGGCGCGGTGTATGATTTTCCCTTCTCATTGTAGCATCTTGACTTATATAATGTAACGCAGACTTTTAGTCCGCGAATAAGCTATACCAACAGGAGCGGCAACCACCGCTCAAAAACCATAATATCATGTATTTCGCGACCTGAAAGTCCGCCCTACTGCACCTCCAGGCCCGACACGCTGAGCCCCGCCGCGTCAATACCCGTGAGCCGGACGCGGTAGCTGCCCGCGTTTATCATCGTGCCGGTGCTGGTGGCGAAGTAGTTCCATTTACCGGGCTTGGAGGGAAGCAGCTCCACGGTTTCTTCCTTGATGAGCAGCTTGCCATCGGCTCCCATGATGGTAAGGCGGGCCGCCAGGGGCCGGGCGAGCGCATTGGCGTAGCGAAAGGTGAGCGAGTAGGTATCGGCCACACCCGTCTGAATGGTCCACTCCACGGTCCCGCCGCTGGCTTCTTTGAAGGTGAGGCTTTCCTTGGTGTTCACCGTCTCCTTCACCACCCCGGGGCCGCTGACGCGGGCCGTGGCTGGCTTATAGCCCGTGCTAGGCTTGAGGTCGTAGGCAGGCTCGATGGTGCTGGCGCGCTGCACGGCCACGAGGTAGCTACCCGCGCCGAGCGCTACCGCAGCCCCGGCCGCAAACCGCCGCCGAAACACGCGGTACACGCGGCCACCAGCCTCGTCAGTTTCGAGGGTAGTTTTGGTATCCTCGTAGGGCTTGAGCCAGGCGGGGCGAGCGGTTTGCCGGGCGTCGAGCGCAAGGTAAACGTCGGCGTCGGCGCTCACGCGGAACGTAGTGCCGGGCTCCGGCGCGGCCGCGGGCTTGGGCGCTTGCAGCCACTCGGCCCCGTAGAGCGCCGGGGGCAGCTGGCTAAACGTGGCGAGCGCATCGGTGTACACCGGGCGGCCCGTGTCGAGCCAGGTTTGGGTAAGCCACTGCGGGCCGGCTTTTAGGTCGGTAATGAGCGGCTGCGGGGCCGGCGCAGCCTGGGCACTGGCAGCGCGGGTAGCGATGGCAACGGCCGAAATAACGGCTTGGCCCGAGGCCACGCGCGGAAACGAGAGCACCAGCTCGCCGCCCGTCACGCGGGCTTGCACCGTCTTTTTCAGGGCGTGGTCGTGGCCGGCTTCGCGCCAGATATCCAGGTCTTTGAGAACCGGCTGGCCGTTCACGGCCACGTCGAACAAGCGCCAGCCGGTGCAGTCGAGCCCGCCGCCCGTACCCAGCCAGGGCTCAGCGAAGTACAGTTCGACCAAATACTCGCCATCGGGCACCGGGAAGGCGTAGCGCAGCTGCTCGCGCCCGTAGCGGAAGTCCTGGAAAAGCGGCCCATCGGCCGTGCCCGCGATGGGGTCGAAAGTGCGGCGCTGGCTGGCAAAGAAGGGATGTAGTCCCGAAAACTCCCGCGTCCACGACTCGGAGCCCCAGGTGCCGGAGCCGGTGCGGGGCTGGTCGGCGGCCCAGGTTTGGCCCTGGCCGTCGCGGTAGGCGGGGCCGCCGCAGTTGACGCGGTAGAGGTAGCGGCAGCCGGGCTGCGCGGCGGTCAGCGGCTGGCCGTCCCGCTCTTTACCCAGCAGCTCGGCCACATGCGGGGCGGCGGGCAGGTGGTGCAGCACGAGGTAGTCTTTCGCCACGGCCCGGCCGCCTACGTAGCCTACGGCATACAGCACGTTGTACTGAATATCAGCTTTATCCCACTGAAAATGCGTGCCGATGCCCGCCCGGCGCTTGCGCCCCAGCGAGGCGGCGTTCACGTCGTTGAACAGCTCTACCTCGTCGCAATTCGAGTATACGGTGATGCTGTCCTTGCGCCCCGGAATCAGCCAGCGGTCGGGCCAGGTGTGCGAGGCGAGGTACACCATCGGCTCTTTTTCCTTGGGCGCGTAGTTGGCCCGGAACATATAAAAGGCGTCGGTCGGCTCCTCCCAGGGCGTGAGCAGGCCTTTGTAATTCACGGGCCCGATGCGGTCCAGCTCGCGCTGGCCCTCGCCGCCCTGCACCCGGCCGGGGTTGTCGTGCGAGGTCAACAGCCAGAAAAACTGGCCCGCCGTGCGGTCTTTAGCCGATTCGGCGAGGCGCACCTTCAGTTCCATGAGTTGGGTCATGCGGTCCTCGCTGGGCGGGCCACTGGCTTTAAAGTTGCCTTCGGTGTGCAGGTCGAGCGTGCGCCAGGCCCCGTACTCACCGATGAGCACCTGGCGCTCGACGTCGGCGGCATAGGCCAGCGGGTCGCCGCCGTAGGTGCCGGTCCAGTTCTGGGGTACGTCCCAGTCGGTGCCCTGGCCGCCGTTGCAGGTGGTCACCTTGCGCTCGCGGCTGGCCGTGGGGTCGAGCTGTCGGATGAGGGCAGTGCATTCGCGGGCAAAGTCGGCGGGCAGCGTGCTCTCGTTTTCGAGGCCCCACAGCACCACCGAGGGCGAGTTGCGGCGCTCCTTTATCCACTCCACCAGCAAGGTCTTGAAATTCTGGCGAAAAGCTGGCGTATCGTACCACACGTGCGCCGCCAGCTGCGGCCACCACAGCACACCCAGCGAGTCCCAGTTGGCCTGGTAGCGCAGGTTGTGCGGCTGGTGCGCGTCGCGGAAGGCGTTGAAGCCGCTGGCTTTCACCATTGCCACGCGGGTGCGAATCTGCTCGGGCGTAAAGGCGTGGCTGCCGCCCAGCAGGTGCTCGTATTCGGCAATGCCGTTGATAAAAACCGGCTGGCCGTTGAGCAAAAACTGCTTTTGCCCGGCTACGGCGGCCCGCCCAATCGGCCAGCTCACCCACCGAATGCCATAGGGCGTAGTCACCTCGTCGAGCAGCTTATTCTTAACGCTGATTTTCGTAACGAGCCGGTACAAATACGGGTTGACCAGCGACCATAGGTGCGGCTGGCGTAGCAGCGGCAGCGCCTGGCGCAGCTGCACCGTGACCCCGGCCGCCAGCTTCTGCCTGGTTTTGATTTCGGCCACTACCCTCCCCTGCCGGTCAAGCAGCTGGCTGAGCACGGTCAGCGACTGCGTTTTATCGGCGTAGTTCTTCACCTCCGTTTCCACCCGCAGCTGCGCCTGCTGGGCCGACAGTGTCGAATCGGCCCACACGTGTACGCCGAACGGCTCGACGCGCACGGCATTGGTAATTAGCAAGGATACCGGCCGAAAAATTCCCATCGGCTGCGAGCCTTCCGAAAAGCCGCGCTCCTCGGAGCAGCCGCCGCACACCCAGGGCAAATTCTGGATGCCGGCCGGGTGGTCGGCGCGCACGGCCAGCACGTTGGGGCGGCCGTCGCGGCGCAGGGCGGCCGTGGCATCGAGCGTGAAGGTGGTGCGCCCGCCCGCGTGGAAGCCGAGTTTTTGCCCATTCAGCCACACGGTAGCGTAGGAGCCTACGCCTTCGAAGAACAGGAAGTAGCGGGCGTTTTGCGCGGCGGCCGGGGTAGCAAAGGCTTTGCGGTACCAGGCGTAGCCGTGGCGGTTGCCGTGGCGCAGGCGGCGGTAGCCGGCGTAGGCGTCCCAGTTGTGGGGCACGGCCACGGTTTGCCAGGTTTGGTCGTCGTAGTCGGGGCGCTCGAAGTTGGGGTGGGCGACGGGGTTTTGGTCGTCGGCGGTGGTGCGCCAGTTTTCGAGCAGGGGGATTTCGCGACGCGAGGGTTGGGCGTGGGCATTAGCAGTGAGCAGGAGGCAAAGTAGCAGGCTCGCCAGGCGCGTTAACCTCACCCCCCAGCCCCCTCTCCAAAAAAGAGGGGGAGCCGGACGCCCAACAACGTCATTATGCGGTCGGCTCCCCCTCTTTTTTGGAGAGGGGGCTGGGGGATGAGGTTTCCCCGATTGGGCGGCGTCAATCTGGCTATTCATTCGCTACTAACCCTTTACTAGTTTCAATTCTCCCGAAAGCCTATACACCTTCCCCGCCTTCGTCTCCAGCTGCACCTCCTGCCCACCGTACCGAATTACACACGCCCGCCCAGCCTCCGACCGCACCTCCGCCCCTATCAATTTCCCCTGCGCCCATTTCAACCCCACGGTAAAGCCGCCGCGCGCCCGCAGCCCGCGCACCTCGCCGGCCGCCCAGGCGGTGGGTAGCGCGGGCAGTAGCTCCAGCGCGTCGTTCTGGCTTTGCAGCAGCATTTCGGCCATGCCGGCCGCGCCACCAAAGTTGCCGTCAATCTGAAACGGCGGGTGGGCGTCGAACAGGTTTTTGTACACGCCGCCCTGCTCGGGGGCGGTGCCATTTTCGGCGGGCGCGAGCAGGTTTTGCAGGATGCGCAGGGCGTGGTCGCCGTCGCGCAGGCGCGCCCAGAGGTTGACCTTCCAGGCCAGGCTCCAGCCGGTGCCGCCGTCGCCGCGCTGCACCAGCGAGGTGCGGGCGGCCTGCATCAGCTTAGGGTCGGCCCAGGTAATGTCATTGCCCGGAAACACGCCCCACAGGTGTGATACGTGGCGGTGGGTATCGGCGGGGTCGTCCCGGTCTTCGAGCCACTCTTGCAGCTGGCCGTGCCGGCCGATTTGGTTCGGGGCTAGCTGGCCGGCTTTGGCAGTCAGTTCTTGCTGCAAGTCAGCATCAGTGCCCAAGACGTGCGCCGCTTCCGCAGTGGTTTTAAACAAGTCCCGGATAAGCTGGTGGTCCATCGTGGGGCCAGCTACCAGCCCGCCGTGCTCGGGCGAGTTGGAGGGCGTACTGATGAGGTAGCCCGTGCGCGGGTCTTTGGTCAGAAAGCGCGCGTAAAACTCGGCCGCCGACTTCATTACCGGGTATTGCTGCCGCAGAAATTCCTTGTCCTGCGTGAACTGGTAGTGCTCCCACAGCGGCTGGCACAGCCACGCCGCGCCCGTGACCCAGATGCCGTGGTTGGCGGCGTTGATGGGCGCGGTGCCGCGCCAGATGTCGGTATTGTGGTGCAAAACCCAGCCGGGCGCGTCGTAGTTGGCTTGGGCCGTGGCCTGGCCGGCCTGGGCAGCCTCGTCGATAAACTGCACCAGCGGCGCGGTGCAGGCCCCCAGGCCCAGCACTTCGGCCGGCCAGTAATTCATCTGGAGATTGATGTTAGTCGTGTACTTGCTGCCCCACGACGGCGTCAGCGACTCGTTCCAGATGCCCTGCAAATTGGCCGGCGGCCCCCCTTTTCGGGAAGAAGAAATTAGCAAGTAGCGCCCGTATTGCAGGTACAGCGCCAGCAGCGCCGGGTCGGCGGCGGGGCTGAATTTCAGGGTGCGCTGGTCGGTGGGCAGCTGCGCCTGGGCACTGTGACCCAAGTCGATAGCAAACGTGTTAAACAGCGTCTGATAGTCACGAACATGCTTTTTCTCAAGCGTTTCGTAGCTCTTGCCTTGCAGGTCGCGCTGCCACTGCTGCAATTGCTTCTCTGGCTCGGCCGTCGCATCCTGGTAGTTTTTGAAATTCGTAGCGGCCGTCAAATAGACGGTTGCTTCATCAGCGCCTTCCACCTGAATATGGTCGTCGGTTACCATTAGCCGGCCCTTTTTTGTTTCCACCCGCAGGTAGCTCACGCCGCGCAGCACGCCATCGCGCACCTGCACAGCGAGAGCTAGCGTATGGTCGTCCACGCGATAGACTTTATGCTTGTGCGGACTTTGCAAACGGGCTGTAAACGTGATTTTACCATACTCACCAGCTCGCAAGCGGCAAACCAAGGCTCGCTGGGGAGCGCTGATGAAATAATCGCGCAAAAATGGCACGCCATCTTGCCGGTATTTCGTTTGCGCCACAGCCCGGCCAATATCCAGGCTCCGCATGTACTCCGAAGCCGAATTAGTTTGCGAAAAGTCCAACAATAAATCCCCAAACGGCTGGTACGACGCTTGGTAGCTCGGGGCCAGCGGCGGCTCGGCATCCTGCACCCAGTACTGCCAGGTGGCGGCCAGCGGCACGCCGGTGGCCGGGTCGGCCCCCTCGGGGTAGGCCACGAATACCGGCTGCTGCTCCTTCACCCCAATCAGCCCGCCCTTGTCGTAGTAGTTGAGCACCTGCACGACCACTTCGTTGCGCCCGGCCCGCAGCGCGGCGGCCGGCACCCGGTAGCGCCGCTTTTTGCTAATGCCCTCGTCGTTGCCAATCAGTTGGCCATTAACATAGGTAAAATCCTGGTCGCGAATGCGCCCCAGGCTCAGCGTCAAATCTTTACCAACCCAGGCGGCGGGCAGGTCGAAGGTCGTTTTAAGCCACACCGCCCCGTCCACGCCTTCGAGGCCGACGCTTTCCCAGCCGTTGGGCGTGGGGATATTGAGTGGCTTCCACTCGTGGTTTTTCGCAGTCAGTACCTCGCCTACCGGCACGGCGCGCACCCGTTGCAGCCAGGCGGCTTTGGCGGCGTCGTAGCCTTCCTCGTGGTCTTTAAGGCCCATAAAGTGCTGCTCAGCCAGCGCCTCGGCTTCGGCCTGCTGGCTGGCGGCCAGCAGCTGCCGAATCTGCGGCAGGTACTGCGCCGCGCCCGGCCGGGCGTAGGCGCGCGGGCGGCCGGTCCACAGCGTGGCCTCGTTGAACTGAATCCGCTCCTGCGTTACGCCGCCGAACACCATCGCGCCCAAGCGGCCGTTGCCGAGCGGCAGCGCGTCGGTCCACTTGGCGGCGGGCTGCTGGTACCAGAGCGTCAGCGGTTGCTGGGCCAGGGCGCGGGTGGCGAGCAGGCAGAACAGGATAAGTAGGTGCGGGTGGGACATGGGAAAAGAGTGTACCGTGGACCCTGCGGGTCCGCGAGTGAAGGGGTGCGCCTGGATGCTAGCACGCGCGGACCCGCAGGGTCCACGGTAC
>CAXYJY010000091.1:0-41119 GCA_964277755.1 uncultured Hymenobacter sp. | reverse complement strand
GCGCTTGCGCCGCCTGCTCTACCTGGGGGCCTGGTCGGCTTGTGGGGCCAACCCGCCGTGCAAGGCCCTCTACCAGCGCCTGCTGGAACGGGGGAAAGCCAAGCCCCAGGCCTTGTGTGCCGTGGCCGCCCGCCTGCTGCGACAGGCCTGGGCTCTGCTCACCCACAACCGCGATTTTGACCCTAAATTTCATCTCACCCTTGCCTAAGTAACACAGTTCATGCTGAGCCTGCGAAGCGGAGTCGAAGCATCTCTATCGGTGCACCCAGACCGTTTGCAACGAAGCGATAGAGATGCTTCGACTGCGCTGCGCTCCGCTCAGCATAACACTCTTATTTAATTAACCCTATTTTCAATCCTTTCCTCATGCGCGACATCGCCTTTGGCAACTCCGTCTGCACCATGACCCGCACGATGGGCGTGCTCGGCGGCAAATGGAAGCTCATCATCATCTCCTACCTCGGGCAGCCGCGCCGCTTCGGGCAGCTGGCGCAGCGGCTGTCGCTCATCTCGCGCAAGGTGCTCACCGAGCAGCTCAGGGAGCTGGAGGAAGACGGCATCGTGCGGCGCGAGGTGTTTGCCGAGGTGCCGCCCCGCGTCGAGTACTCACTTACCGCGCACGGGCGGGCGCTGCTGCCCATTCTGGAGCAACTCAGCGCCTGGCACTGCGAGTCGCCGGCCGGGTGCCGCGAGCAGCCAGAATAGCGCAATTTTTAGCTGTGCCAGCGCTGGCCGCCTAAGTGCCACGCCGCCACCGGGCCGGCGGGCGGCAAAGGCCTAGCTTATTGGCAGGGTAGCGGTAACGTGCTGAGATTCAAAAGTGAATACGGGCAACGCGCGGGGCGGGCGGCTCCGTATAGCTGGGTATCACCTCTCATTCAGCACGTATCATGGCCGAGCAAGTTGCGGTTACCCAGGATATTATCAAGCTCCTTGAAAAAATCAAGGACGTGAAGTACGCCACCCTCACTACCCTCGACGCCCACGGCCGCCTGCACGGCCGCCCCATGTACACCTGCGCCCCCGGCGACGAGGGCGCGCTGTGGTTTTTCTCGGAGAAAGACGCCCAGAAAATTACCGAAATCGAGGCCAACGCGCAGGTAGGCCTTGCGTATGCCGACCTCGACAACGCAGTGTACGTAACCATTGCGGGTACTGGCGCGGTAGTCGATGACCGGGCCAAAATTAAGGAGCTGTGGCGCGAGGACTTCCGGGGCTTCTTTCCCAAAGGCCCCGAGGAGCCCAACCTGACGCTCATCCGGGTCGACATCGAGAGCGGCGAGTACTGGGACACGCCCGGCAACGTGCTGGTGCGTGCCTTTGCCTACCTCAAGGCCCGCACCACCGGCGAAAAACACCACCCTACCACCGACGAGCAAGCCAAGGTGTACGTCGACGCGCCGCAGTAAAAGAAGATTGTCATTGCGAGCGCAGCGAAGCAATGACAACTCGTTTCTGCTTAAGTCCAGCCGCCGCTACGCCCGTAGCGGCGGCTGTTTGGTAAGCGGCCCGGCCGCTGCCTACAACCTCCACCGCCCAAACCGGGTACACCCTCGCTACTACCCGCCCGGCCCGTAGCCGGGGCTCCTTTCCTGTATGATAAAGCACACCTATGACATGGGCGTGGTCGGCAACTGCGCCTTCCTGGCTCTTATTGGCACCGACACGGCCGTGCGCTGGCTTTGCTGGCCGCGCTTTGATAGCAGCTTCGTATTTGGCCCTTTGCTCGACGAGCAGAAGGGCGGCGAGTACAGCATCAAGCCGGCGAGCGCCGAGTTCGCTTCCGAGCAGCGCTACCACACCAACACCAACGTGCTGCGCACCACCATCACCACGGCCGAGGGCAGCTACCGCGTCACGGATTTCGCGCCGCGCTTTTTGCAGTACGAGCGGTATTACAAGCCGCTGATGTTCATTCGGAAGGTGGAGCCGCTGAGCGGCACGCCCCGCGTGCGGGTGGCCTGCCGCCCGGTGGGCAGCTACGGCGAGCAGGAGCTCACGCGCCGCCGCAGCTCCAACCACATCGCGTTTCTGGGTTTGGAAGAAGAGATTCGCCTCACTACCAACATCCCGCTCACCTACGTGCTCGATGAGGAGGATTTCGTGCTCAACGAAACCAAGTACCTCGTGCTCACCTACGGCGCGCCGCTCGAAGCGCCGCTCGAAAGCACCTGCGAGCGCTTCCTCAAAAGCACCGAAACCTACTGGCGCAACTGGGTGAAGAGCACCAGTATCGGCAATTTCCACCAGTCGCAGGTCATCCGCTCGGCGCTGGCGCTCAAGATTCACCAGTACGAAGACACCGGGGCCATCATCGCGGCCAGCACTACCAGTCTGCCCGAGGCGCCCGGCAGCACCCGCAACTGGGACTACCGCTACTGCTGGATGCGCGACACGTACTACACGCTCACGGCGTTCAACAACATCGGCCACTTTGAGGAGATAGAGCGGTATTTCCAGTACATCGCCAACATCTCGACCAAAGTAACCGGCAAGTACCAGCCGCTCTACGGCATCGGCGGGCAGGCCACGCTGACGGAAACCGAGCTGCCGCTGGCTGGCTACCTCGGCAATCAGCCCGTGCGCATCGGCAACGACGCCTACACCCACATTCAGAACGACGTGTACGGCCAGGTGCTGGTAGCGCTGCTGCCGCTCTACACCGACTGCCGCTTCCGCGACCCCGAGCGCGCCGCCCCGCTGAGCTTGGTGGAGGAGTGCCTGCGCCTCATCGAAGCCACGATGGACCAGCCCGACGCGGGGTTGTGGGAGTTTCGGCACATCGCCCAGAAGCACTGCTACACCTACCTGTTTCACTGGGCCGGCAGCCACGCCGCCCTCAAGGTGGCCCGCCAGCACGGCGACGACGAGCTCGAAGCCTTTGCTGAGCGCCTGCTGGCCGAGGCCGGAAACCGCATTGAGCAGTGCTTCCATGAAGAGCGCGGCGCGTACACCAACGCCATCGGCTCAACCGATTTCGACGCCAGCACCATTCAGCTCATCACGATGGGCTACCTCGACCCGGCTTCGGAACGAGCCAGGCACCACTTAGTTGAGCTGGAAAAAGAGCTGAAGACACCCGAAGGTCTCTTTTACCGCTACCGCCACCCCGATGACTTTGGCACGCCCGAAACGACGTTTCTCATCTGCTCTTTCTGGTACGTGGAGGCGCTGGCCTGCGTCGGGCGGCTGGATGATGCCATTCGGGAGTTTGAGCACCTCATCTCGTATGGCAACCACCTCGGCCTGCTGAGCGAGGACGTGGACGCCAAAACCGGCTCGCAGTGGGGCAACTTCCCGCAGGCCTACAGCCACGTGGGCCTGGTGAACGCGGCCTACCGCATCGCCAAGAAGCTAGACCGACCCAATTTCGTGAGCTAGGTTTTTAGAACGGTTGGCTACTATTCAAAGCCCTGTGGTTTTGCCGGCGTACTACGCTGGCAAAACCACAGGGCTTTGCTTTCTGCAATAATGGCCTAGCGCGAGGCTCCTATATTCGTTTCTGCAAACGGCTCTCAGCCATCTCCTTTTTCCTGGTTTTCTATGCGAAATCGCTACTTACTATTAAGTGCCACCGCTAGCCTACTGGCCGCGCCGCGCGCCCACGCGCAGCAGCCCTGGCAGCCGTTTCGGCCGGGCCTCACCTACCAGCTCAGCGAGCGCAACACGCCCGGCGATACCACGCACACGCTGCGCGTGGGGGCCGGCGCGCCCGTAGTGGGTAGCGCCACCGATTCCGTGTTTCGTTTCACCCCGCGCATCGGCCGGTTCAGCGGCACCCGCGGGGCCGCCAACTGCGGGGCCTGGCTGTGGCAGCGGGCCGACAATCTTTTCGGGGCCACGCTGCGCAGCCAGCCCCGCGCCGTGTTTGTGCTGGCCGCCGCCAACGGCCGCACCCTGACGCTGCGCCCCCGCGCCCCGCTGGGCCAGAGCTGGGCTACCGGGGTGGCCGGGCTCACGGCCAGCGTCACGAGCCGGGCCGTGAGCAACCGTGTGCTGGGCAGCCTTTCTGACTCGGTGGCTACAATTGCCTTCTCCGATGGCCGGCAGCTCTACCTCACCAAAAGCTACGGCTTTTGGGAAGGCCCCTCGCTCGATAGCTACCTCAACGGGCGCAACGCGCGCCGCCAGCTCACGCTCACGGCCCTGCCCGAGCGCCGCCTCGGCACCGCCGTGGTGGGGGCCCGCGCCATCTACGACTACCAGCCGGGCGACGTGTTTCAGCGCGTCACCCGCGTTTCGCGCGGGGCGCTTTGCACCCAAACCTGGCAGCAAGACAGCGTGCTGACGCGCCAGGTGAGCCGCACGGGCGACACCATCGACTACACCATCCGCACCCGCAAGCGCACTGCATCGGGAAGCAACTCGTGCAGCACGTTTAGTGGCCCCATCGTGTACCCGGCCACCACGAGTACCCTGCGCGTAGTCGGCCCCTGGGCGACCACCGCCCGCCCGCTGACTCAGTTCACCAGCGCTTACGATGGCCCGAACGTTGCCGGCGACCTGGTGTCGGCCGTGTCAAGCAATCCCGGCCGCTGGGGCGGCCACCCCGAGTATTCCACTGTGCTGCAAGGCATCTGCAATATTTCCAGCACGCCCGACAGCGCCGCCATAAAGGGGCCTAACCTTCCTGATGGGGGTGGCGGTGCCCGCTACGCCGCCGGGCTCGGCCAGGTCTACGATAGCACAGTAGCTTTCGTCGCCGGGGTGGAGGTTACCCGGCTCACGGCCTTCCGCAAGGGCACCCAAACCTGGGGCACTTTCTTTGGCCCCACGGTGCTGCTGGCCGCCCGCGAAGTGCGCCCCGCCGCTACTACTACCGTTTTCCCAAACCCGTTTGGCGATGCGCTCACGGCTGCCTTCGTGCTGGCGAGCGCGCAGCCGGTAGGTGCCGTCGTGTATGATGCGCTGGGCCGGCAGGTGCGGGCCGTGGCTGCCGCGCCCTTCGGCGCGGGCAGCCAGCGCCTGGTGCTACCTACGGTGGGCCTGCCTGCGGGCGTGTACACGCTGCACCTGCTCTTCGCGGGCGACGGCCGCCGCGAGGTGCTGCAAGTAGCTAAGGCAGAGCAGTAAGGCAAAGTCTAATAGTAAATTGGTTTGATAAGAAGAAAAGCCTGCAAGCGCATGCGCTTGCAGGCTTTTTCGCTTTGGTTACACTGCCAAAAAGCTACCTCAGCAGCTTGCGCAGTAGCGGCCGCACCTCGGTGGGCGAGGTTGACCTATGGGTAAAAGGAGGCGTGGGCAGGCGTCGCTTCCCGTGAAGTAGCGAAAAGGGCCGGTACGCCGCCCACAGACTTCATGACTGGCTTATCTGAGAGTAGTTTTGTATAGTTCGTCTATACTTAACCTCTTTCGTATGCGCTATTTCTACTTGCTCTTTCTCGAGCTTATACTTCTTGCAGGTTCACTAAAGCCGGTTCGGGCGCAGGCCCCAAACCCGGCTCCCGCCTGGGAGGGGGCCACCACGGGTAGCGCGCAGCTCGCCGGACGGAGCTTCATCCGGGCCACGGCTACCGATGCGACCGGCAACGTATTCGTGACCGGGTACTTTGCCGGGCACGTGGCTTTCGGGAATATCAAGCTCACAAACGCCAGCACAGTCGCCGGCGTTTGGGACTTGTTTGTGGCTAAATACGTGCCTGCTACGGGCACTTGGGCCTGGGCGCAGCGCGGTGGTGGCACCGGCAACGACTACGGCTACGGCATTGCCGTGCGCAATGGCAGCGTGTACGTGACGGGCGCTATCACAAACAGCCTAGCCAATACCAACGGGGTGACGTTTGGCGGTATCGACGTGGCGACCAGCCTTGCGCCGCAGAGCGGAGCCAGCAGCGTTACCAGCCAGGATATCGTGGTGGCCAAGTACACCGACAACGGCACCAGTGCCACTCTGAACTGGACGCAGGTGGCGGGCGGCACCGACACCGACATTGGCTACGGAATAGCGGCGAGCGGCGCTGGCGTATACCTCACAGGCACTATTTTCAATGCCAGTAGCAACTCCAAAAACGTGTTGTTTGGAGGCAGCGGCACCGTAGCGGGTACCCTGCCCCAGCACGGCACCAGCCCCACCGCCAGCGCCGACCTGCTAGTAGCCAAGTACCTGGACAATGGCACCAGCGCCTCGGTGGCCTGGACCCAGGTAGGCGGCGGCCTTGCCATTGATATCGGGCAAGGCATCGCGGTGAGCGGGGCCAGCGTGTACGTGACCGGCTACATTGGTAATTCGCTGGCCAATAGCAGCAACGTGGTGTTTGGGGGCAGCGGGGCCACGGCCGGCACCGTGCCACAAAGCGGCGCTACCAGCACGGGCAGCTGGGATATGGTGGTGGCCAAATACACGGATAATGGTGCCAGCGCCACCTTGGGCTGGACGCAGGTAGGCGGGGGCACCAACGCCGACTACGGCTACGGCATAGCCGCCAGCGGCAATAACGTGTACGTGACCGGCTACATCTACAACAACACGGCCAATGCCAACCAGGTGGTATTCGGTGGGGCAGGCACCACGGCGGGCACGACGCGTCAAAACGGTGCTACCAGCTTCGCCACTAATGATATAGTAGTGGTAAAGTACCTCGACAACGGCAGCAGTGCCACCGTGGCTTGGACCCAAGTAGCTGGTGGCACTGGTGGCGACTATGGCTACGCCATTGCCGTGAGTGGCTCGGAGGTGTACGTAGCGGGCTCACTGAATGCTGATGCCGCTAATAGCAGCGGGGTGGTGTTTGGAGGTAGTGGCACCACGGCCGGCACTATTGCGCAGAGCGGCATCGCCGACCGGCCTGCCATAACCTGGATGGTGGCCAAATACCTCGACCAGGGCAGCAGCGCCACCGTAGCTTGGACGCAGGTGGCCGGTGGCTCCTTCATCTCGAATGCCTATGCCCTTGCCGTAAGCAGCGCGGGCGTGTACGTAGGCGGCCTCGTAACCAGCGGCGCACCGGCGGTGTTTGGAACGGCAGCTGGCTCGCCGCTGCTGGGCGCTGCCGGCGACCAGGCGGCGCTGGGCTGGCTTTCTCCCGCCACGGGCAGCTGGCAAGCCGTGACCGCCCCGGCCAATGGTGGCACCAGCACGACCTACGCCACGGCTACCGACGCGGCCGGCAACGTATTCGTGACGGGCGTGTTCTCGGGGCAGGTAACGTTTGGGAATACCACCCTCAGCAGCGCAGGCGACGAAGACCTGTTTGTGGCCAAGTACGTGCCCACGACCGGTACCTGGGCCTGGGCGCAGCGCGGCGGCGGTATCGACCGCGATAGAGGCAGCAGTATCGCCGTGCGCGGCACGAGTGTGTACGTAGCCGGCGCTATTTACAACAATATCACCAACACGTCCAAGGTGAGCTTTGGGGGTACTAACGCGCTCAATAGCCCCGTGGTGCAGTGCGGGGCCAATGGGTACACTACGACCGACCTGCTGCTGGCTAAATACACGGACAATGGCAGTAGCGCGACCCTGAACTGGACGCACGCAGGCGGCGGCATCGACGACGATGTGGCCTCTGGGGTGGCCGTGAGCGGCACCAGCGTGTACGTGACGGGCTATATCACCAACAACCTGGCCAATAGCAACCGCGTGGTGTTTGGCAGCACGGGCACCACCGTCGGCACGGCGGTGCAGCACGGGGCCAGCAGTGCTATCAGCCGCGACATTATCCTAGCCAAGTACATCGATAATGGGAGTAGCGCTACATTGGGCTGGACCCAGGTAGGGGGCGGCACCGGTACGGACGTAGCCGCTGGCGTGGCCGTGAATGGCGCCAATGTATACGTGACGGGCTCTTTTCAAAACAGCACCACAAATTACAACAACGTGCTATTCGGCGGCTCCGGCGTCACGGTGGGTACCGTACTCCAGTACGGGGCCAATGGCGGAGGCTTCTATCCGGACCTGATATTAGCCAAATACCTTGACCAAGGCAGCAGTGCTACCGTGGCCTGGACGCAGGTAGCCGGTGGGGGCCTCGGCGACTCCGGAACCGCCGTTGCCGTGAGCGGCCAGAACGTGTACGTGACGGGTAGCATCGTAAACAGCAGCACCAACTACGCTTTGGTAACGTTCGGGGGCAGCGGCACCACGGCCGGTACTGTGCCACAGTATGGCACCAGCCCTACCCCCGACAGCGATATTGTGCTGGCCAAATACCTCGACAACGGCAGCAGCGCTACCCTGGGCTGGACGCAGGTAGGTGGGGGCACCGGGCCGGATATCGGCTACGGCATCGCCGTTAATGGCACGAGCATCTACCTGAACTGCTATGCCAGCAACACTAGCACCAACAGCAATAATGTGCTCTTTGGCGGCACGGGGGCAGTAGCCGGCTCGCTGCCCCTGGCGGGCCTCAGCAGCAGCAGTAGCAACCTCGATATCGTAGTAGCCAAGTACCTTGATAATGGTAGCACGGCTAGTGTGGGTTGGGCAAAAGCGGGGGGTGGCGAAGATAGTGATATCGGTTATGGCATCGCCGTAAGTGGGTCGCGCGTTTACGTGGTTGGCTTCGTTATGCCGGCCGTCACGTTTGGCAGCTTCACGGCTACTACGCCACCGGGTAGTTACACCAATATTCTGGCTTGGCTGAGCGATGTGTCCACTCCGCTGGCCACCGTTACTGGTGCCAGAGCTGTTTCTAAGATGGCACTCCACCCCAACCCCGCTGCCGGTCCAGTGGCCGCGCAGCTCACCGGCGCCCGGCCCGGCGCGCAGGTACAGGTGCTGAACGCCCTGGGCCAGCTGCTGGCCACCACCACCGCCAATGCGACGGGCACAGCGGTTTTGCCAGGCCAGCTACCAGCCGGGCTATACGTGGTGCGTTGCGGTGAGCAATCGCTCCGTTTCGTGCAAGAGTAGTCGGCCCCAGCCGCCAGCAAGCGTAGCTGAGCGGCCCCTGCCGGTGCCGGAAAGCGATTTTTCCGGCACCGGCAGGGGCCGCTTATTGGCAAAAACAGCCCTTTCCGCTACCCCAGCAGCTTGCGCAGCAGCTGGCGCACCTCCACCGGCGAGGCCAGGTTGAAGCGGGCCAGCGAGCGCACGCCGGTGCCCACGCGCACGGTATAGGCCGCGTCGGGCATAGCCCGGAAGGTATCCTCATCGGTGCGGTCGTCGCCGAGGGCCAGCACGAAGCCGGGCTGGTACTGGGCCAGCCAGCGGGCGGCGGCGGTGCCCTTGTTGATGCCCGCGTTTTTAATTTCGATAACTTTATTGCCTTCCAGCACTTGCAGGTCAGTGTTGGCAGTCATGAAGGTGAGGTGGCTCAGCAGCTCGCGGGCGCGCTCGCGGCCCAGGTCGGCATCGGCGCGGCGGTAGTGCCACACGAGCGAGTAGTCCTTCTCCTCGATAAATGAGCCGGCAGTGCGGGCCACGTACAGCTCCAGCACCGGGCGCAGCTCGCGCTTCCACTCGTTGCGCAGCGGCTGAAACAGGTGCCAGTCCTCGCCGGCCGTGCGCAGCCACACGCCGTGCTCGGCAATGAAGTCGAGCGGCAAGTCGCCAAGCCAATTCTGGAGCGTGTCGCGGTCGCGCCCGCTGATGATAACCACCCGCGTATTGGGCAGCTCCGTGAGGGCGCGCAGCAGTAGGCGTAGCTCGTCGCCGGGCTGGGCGCGTTGGGGGTTGGGGTGAAAGCCGACCAGCGTGCCATCGTAGTCGAGTAGTATTAGCCGCTCGCCCTCGGCGGCGTGGAAATCGGCCAGCAGCTGCTGGGTGATGGCGGGCGTCAGCTGCTCGGCTTCCAGCGTGTGTTGCTTGATTTTGGTGTAAGCTAGTTGGTTCATAAACAGCTTGGTCCACGAGAATACGTTGTAGCGCTTCACCAGCGCCTGCATGGCTTTCAGGCGCGTCTGCTGCTCTTCCTCGGGCATCACCAGCGCATCGTGCAGGGCCTCGACTACTTGGTTTACGTCGGTGGGGTTGATGAGCAGCGCGTCCGACAATTCGCGGGCCGCGCCGGCCCGCTCGCTCAGTATCAGCACCCCGCGCTGGTCGAGCTTGCTGGCGATGAATTCCTTGGCTACCAGGTTCATGCCATCGCGCACGGGCGTCACCAGCGCCACCTCGGCCAGGCGGTAGAGGGCCGTCAGCTCTTCCAGCGGCAGCGAGCGGTAGAAGTACAGAATCGGGTTCCAGCTGATGGTGCGGTACTGCGCGTTGATGCGGCCCACGAGGTTGTCGATTTCTTCTTTCAAGGAGGCGTACTGCGCCACCTGGTCGCGCGAGGGCACCACCAGCATCAGCAGGCTCACCTGCCCGCGCCACTCGGGGTAGCGCTGCAAGAGCAGGTCGAACGCCTTGAGTCGCTGCGCGATACCCTTGGTGTAATCCAGTCGGTCGATGGAGAGAATCACTCGCGTGTCGCGCAGGGCCTCGCGGTACTCGGCGATGTGGGCGGCCGTGGCCTCCGAGGCCGCCGCCTCGGCGTAGCGCTGGTAGTCGATGCCCATCGGGAAGGCATCGACGCGCACCGAGCGGGTAGGCGTTTCAATCTGCCCGTTCTGGGCCGGGTAGCCCAGCAGGTGCGACACCGCGCTGAGGAAGTGCCGCATGTAGCCAAAGGTATGAAAACCAATGAGGTCGGCCCCCAGCATCCCCTTCAGCAGCTCGGTGCGCCAGGGCAGCACCCGTATCAGCTCCTGCGATGGAAACGGGATGTGCAGAAAGAAGCCGATGCTGGCCTCGGGCCGCGCCCGGCGCAGCATTTCGGGCAGCAGCAGCAGCTGGTAGTCGTGCACCCAAATCGTGTCTTCGGGACCGGCCTGCGCCAGCACGGCTTCGCAAAATTTCTCGTTCACCGTAACGTAGGCGTCCCAGTGGCTTTGCTCGTAGGTAGCGAACTCACTGAAATAGTGAAAGGTAGGCCAGAGCGTGGAATTGCTGAAACCTTCGTAGAAATCCCGGATTTCATCTTCGGTGAGGAAAACCGGCGTCATGTTATCGTCGGCCAGCTCGGTGCGGATGTGCTTTTCTTCCTGCTCGCTTTCCACAAACAGTCCCGGCCAGCCTATCCAGCGGTTATCGCCCTGGCGGTAGATGGAGCCCAGGCCCGTGGCCAGCCCGCCTTCGCTGGGCTGAAACGTGAGCCCGTCATCGGTGCGCTGCACTTTGGTGGGAAGGCGATTCGAAACGATTAGCGTGCGGGGCATAAGGCTGACAGGAATAGTGAATCCTACCCAATACGGGATATTTCACTAAAAAGCCAGGTTAAAGCCAATTTTCGGGGCGCGGCAGCGGCCCGGTCAGCGCCAAGTGAAAGGCCGCAACCGCCTGCCCGTCAAGCGCCGTTCGCGGGAGTGGCGTCGGGGTTAATTTTTAGGGTAGTGCCAAGTGGCAAAGTAGGGTAGTGGCCCCGACTTTCCACCGTAGCATTTTATACCAATCCGTACTGCGTAGCCTGCTTAATCAGCGTTATCATGTTATGAACCTTGAACTTAGTAAGCAAATTTCGGCGGTGCGTTTCGACAGTGAGGTAGCTGATGAAGAGTTTGTCGGCCATTTGCTGGCTGGTGAGGCCCTCGGCGATGCAGCCCAGCACTTCCTTTTCGCGGCGCGTGAGTACGGGGGTGGCGGGGCCGGCCGGCTCGGTTTGCAGCAAAAGCTCCTGCATTTCCTCGCTGAAAAACGTTTTGCCCGCGCACACCTTGGCCAGGGCATCGGCCAGCTCTTCGGGCAGGGCATTCTTGAGCACGTAGCCCGCCGCGCCGGCCTGCATCATGCGGGTGAGGTAGCTGCGCTCGTTGAGGGTAGTGAGGGCCACCACGCGCAGGGCGGGCTGCTCGGCCAGCAGCTGCCGGCACACGTCGATGCCGCTGCCATCGGGCAGGTTGATGTCGAGTAGCACCACGTGGGGGCGGGTGGCGCGGGCCAGCTGGTGGGCTTCGGCGGCGGTGCCAGCGCAGCCTACTACCGCCACGTGGGCGAGCGGGGTCAGTAGCACGCGCAGGCCTTCCAGCACGATGCGGTGGTCGTCAACTAGCAGCACGCGAATGGGTTCCATAGGAGATAGTTACGCTTCGGGAATTGAAAAATCGATGGTGGCAGTGGTGCCCTGGCCGGAACTGGAATGCAAGTCGAGCGTGCCGCGCAGGTAGTCGACCCGCGCCTGAATGCTGTGCAAGCCCACGCCCTGGTGCGTAGCGGCGGGGTCGAAGCCCCGGCCGTCGTCTTCGACCACTACCTGCATCTGCGCGCCGGTGCGCACCAGCTGCACGATAACCTGGCCGGCCTGGGCGTGCTTCAAGGCATTGTGCAGCAGCTCCTGCACCAGTCGGTACACCACTACCTCGATGCGCTGGGGCAGGCGCTCGGCCAGGCCGTAGGTCTGAAACTGCACGCGTAGGCCCTGGCCGTGGCTGAGGGCATCGCACACATCCTGCAAGGCTGCTACCAGGCCAAACTGCTGAAGGGCCTCGGGCATCATGTCGCGGGCCACGCGGCGCAGCTCGCCGGTGGCCCCGTCGAGGTGGTGCAGGGCGCGGGCAAACAGCTGCGCGCTGGCCTCGGGCAAGGCCAGGCCGGCGCGTACGGTGCCGAGGTAGTATTTCACGGTAGAGAGCATGCCGCCCAGGCCGTCGTGCAGGTCGCGGGCCAGACGGCGGCGCTCGTCGTCCTGGCCGCGCAGCATGGCCTCGGTGGCCAGCCGCTGCCGCTCCTGCTCCAGCTCTTCGATTTTGCGGGCCTGGCTGGCTTGCTGCTGCGCGGCCAGCCTCTGGCGGGCGCGCAGCGCGGCGTAGCCCAGGGCCAGCGCCCCTAGCAGCACCACTAGCAGCGCCAGGGCGGCGTAGTTGAGGGTAGTGCGCCGGTGCAGCTCCTGCTGCTGGGCCCGGCGCTGGGCTTGCAGCACCGCGATGCGCTGCTGCTGCTGGCGGGTTTGGTAGCGGGCTTCGAGCTGGAAAATGCTGCGCTTGGTTTCTTCGCCGGCGAGCTGGTCTTCCAAAGCTTTCATCTGCTTGAAATACGCCAGGGCGGCGGGCGCGTGCTGGGGGCCGCGGGCTTCTTCGAGCGCGGCCAGCTCGGCCAGCACCTGGGCTTGCACCGACAGGCTTTGCTGGGCGCGGGCCAGGCGCAGGCCCTGGCGCAGGGCGGCCTCGGCCGCCGCGTAGTGCCCCAGCTGGCGGCTGGTGCGGCCCAGCTCCAGCAGCAGGCCGGCCTCGTCTTTGGCATTGCCCTGCCGCCGCACGTCGGCCAGGGCCCGCCGGAAGCTGGCCTGCGCCTGTGGGTAGCGGCCGGTGTTGAAAAAATAGATGCCCCGTGTGCGCTCATAAAGCGCCCGGTAGCGCTCGGCCTCGGGCCGCGCCATTACCAGCCGGGCTTGCTCCAGGTAGTGGCCCGCCTCGGCGGTGCGCCGCTGCTTTACCAGCAGCTGCACCAGGCTGGTGTAGGGGGGCAGCAGCTGCTCGGGGTGGTGCAAAGGCTGCGCTTGCAGGGCCAGCGCCCGCTGTAAGTAATCGAGCTGCTGCGGGCGCTGGCCCAGGTCGCCGGCGCAGTCGGCCAGGTTGCAATACAGCACCAGCAGCCCGTCGTAGTTGCGGATGGCGGTGAAGTGGTCGGCCGCCCGCAGGTAGGCCGCCATGCTTTGCAGGCCGTGGTCCAGCTCCCACTCGGCCGAGCCGATGTTGTTGGCCACGAGCCCCAGGTAGTAGCGCAGGCGCGGCGTAGGGTGCGCCCGGTAGGCCGCCGCCAGCTGCTGCTCGGCCCGCTGAAACAGCGCCACGGCCGCCGCGTAGTGCCCGCGCTCGGCCTGGAGCTGCCCCAGCATCACGTAGCTGCCCCCGATGCCCTCCGCGAAGCCCAGCGCCCGGCTGCGCGCCAGCGCCTGCCGGGTGAGGCGGGCGGCCTGGGCCGAGTCGGCGCGCAGCAGCGCCTGGCTGCGTTGCAGCAGCTGCCGCACCTGCTCGGTAGCGGGGGCGCTGGCCGTGGCCTGCCCCCTGGCCGGCAAGGAGCCGGCCAGCAGCAGCAAACACAGGAAAACGGCGAACGAGGGCATCAGGCGCGGGACTTGCAACCCTGAAAGTACTACCCACCCTGGCCCACCGCACCCCGCGCCAAAAAAATCCTGGGAACCCGGGAGAAAGAAATACCGGGTTCCCGGTATTGCCGCCGGATTTGGGTGCCGCTTAGCTTTGCGAAGTGCAGTTTGTAGGCTTTTGAAGCGCCTTATTGGCAATTGGTTACGGCTGGTTTGTCAGCTTCTCGGCTGGTCCTGGCCGGACGGCCGGCTGAGTGACCTGGGCGCACGGCCACCCGCTGGCGAGGCCGGCTTTGTAGCGGCGGGGTGCTACCCGCCGGCTCTCCTATTTCTCCTTGTATTTACCATTTTTACCTTCTCATTTTTCATGCGAAAAACGTTACTTCACGAGTCGCCCCTGCGGCGGCTTGGGGCGCTGGCCTCGCGGCCACGGCTGGCGCGGGCGCTGGGCGCGGGTGCCCTGCTGCTCGGTAGCCTGAGCGCCCAGGCGCAACTGTCCGGTGCCAAGGCCATTCCCGGCTCGGGCAGCACCGGCTACGCCACCCTGGCGGCGGCCGTGGCCGACCTCAACGCCCAGGGCGTGGGCAGCGGCGGTGTCACGTTCAACCTGGCGGCCGGCTACACCGAAACGGCGGCCAACCTGCTCGTTACGGCTACCGGCACGGCGGCTAACCCCATCGTGTTCCAGAAAGCGGGCACCGGCACCAACCCTACCATCACGGCGGCGGCAGGTACCTCGGCCACGCTCGATGACATTATCGGCCTGCAGGGCAGCGATTACGTGACCTTCGACGGGCTGACGCTGGTGGACCCGGCCTCGAACAGCACCGCCACCACCCAGATGGAGTGGGGCTTCTCGCTGCTGAAAGGCAACTCGCCCACGGTGGACGGCTGCCAGAACGTGATTATCCGCAACTGCGTGGTAACGTTGCAGAAGGGCACGGCCTCGATGGGTATTTACGCCAACAACCACACGCCGACCAGCACCACGCAGCTGGTGCCCACCACGGCGGCTGGCACGAACTCGAACAATAAATTCTACGGCAACGCCATCAGCGGCGTCAACAACGGCATTTACCTGGCGGGCTACGCGGCCTCGGCCAGCCCCTACACCTACCTCGACCAAAACAACGAAGTGGGCAGCCTCGTGAGCGGCACCGCCGCCACGGGCAACACCATCACCAACTTCGGCACCACGGCCACGGCCTACGGTATCTACACCATTTACCAGAACGCGCTCAAGGTGCAAGGCAACAGCGTGAACTCGGCCCCGACGGGCTCGGCCGCTGCGCCTACCGATGTGCTCTACGGGGTGCTGGTGAGCACCGGCGGCAATGCCGACCTGCTGGGCAACACGGTGAACATCACCACAAATACTTCGTTCTCGGCTACCTACGGCATCCAGAACGGCAGCGGGGTGCGGGCCACCAACGGCACGGTAACCATCGCCAACAACAACGTGACGATGGCCTCGACCACGGCCGCGTCGGCTAACTTTTACGGCATCAACAACACGGTGGCGGTGCCCAACCTGGTGGTGTCGGGCAACGTGCTAAGCAACTGGAACCGCCCGAACACCACCTTCGGCTCAAGCTACGCCATAAACATCGGCACCGGGGCTACGACCACGCAGAACGTGTTTGGCAACACGGTGAGCAACTTCACCGGCTCCTCGACCGGGTCGTCGATATACGGCATTGCCAGTAACCACAACGCGGCGGCGGCGGCGCAGTACTACGACAACACGGTGCAGAACATTGCCGGGGCCGGCCTCACGCTGGTGGGCATAACCGCGAGCGGCGGCCGGACGCTGGACGTGTACCGCAACCGGGTGTCGGGGCTGACGGCCAGCGGCACCTTCGTCGTGGTGCAGGGCATCTACGCCCTGGCCACCACGGCCAACGTGACCAACAACGTCATCGGCGACCTCAACGCGCCCAACGGCAACAGCACCTCCAGCATCGTGGGGCTGGCGCTGGGCAACTCGGCGTTTGTGTTGCAGAACAACTCGGTGAATGCCCAGTACAACAGCATTTACCTCAATGCCAGCAGCACGGGCACCGACTTTGGCACGTCGGGCATCACCTACTCGGACACGCGGACGTTTACCTTCACCCTGCGCAACAACGTGGTGGTGAACACCTCGACGGCCAACGGCAACGGGGCTACGACCGCGCTGCGCCGCCTGACGGGCTCGGCCGGCATCGTGCCGCTCAACCTGACCAGCGCCACCAACAACAACCTGTACTACGCCGGCACGCCCGGGGTTAAAAACCTGATTTACGGCGAGGGCACGAACAATACCATCGTCAACGCGCAGCAGACGCTGACCGCCTACAAGCTGTTTATGACGGGCCGCGAGGCCAACTCGGTAACCGAGAACCCGCCCTTCGTGAGCACCAGCGGCACCAGCACCGACTTCCTGAAGGTGAGCACTACTACGCCCACGCAGATTGAGGGCGGCGGCGTGCCCATCAGCGGCATCACCACCGACTACGCCCAGGCTACGCGCAGCACCACTGCCCCCGACCTGGGGGCCTACGAGGGCAGCTACCAGCCGCTCGACATATCGGGGCCGGTAGTGGCTTTCACCAACCTGGCCAACACCAACCTCACCACCAGCCGTACGCTGGTGGCCACCATCACCGACGCCAGCGGCGTGGCCACGGGCACCAACGCCCCGCGCCTGTACTACCGCAAGGGCACCTCGGGCGCATTCGTGTTCGTGAATGCCACGAGCGTGAGCGGTAGCCAGTACACCTTCACGTTTGACTACAGCCTGCTGCCCGGCGGCAGCGTGGCGGCGGGCGACGTCATCCAGTATTACGTGGCGGCCCAGGACCTGGCTACTACGCCCAACGCCGGCACCGGCCCGCTGGGCGGCAGCGGCACCACCCCGCCCGGCACCACTGCCCCGGCCACGCTGGCCTCGTTCCAGGTGGTGGGCAATTTGAGCGGCGTGTACTACGTGGGCACCTCCACGCCGCCCGCCGGCACGCCCGCCAACCGCGTGTTTGCCACCCTCACGGCGGCCACGGCGGCGTATAACCTCAATTTCCTGACCGGCCCGACCACGTTCTACCTGCTCGACGCTACCTACTCGACGGCAGAGACTTTCCCCCTCACCTTCGGCAATAATCTGGGGGCTTCGGCGACCAATACGCTGCTCGTGACGCCCTACACCGGCGTAACGGCGACCATCGCGCCCGCTAGCGCCGCCCAGGCCGTGGTGCTGCTCAACAGCGCCCGCTACGTAACCCTGGACGGGGCCAACACGGCCGGCGGCACCACCCGCAACCTGACTTTGACCAGCAACAACCCCAGCGCCAACGCCGCCGTGTGGGTGGGCAGCCAGGGCGCGGGCAACGGCTCGACCAACATCACCCTGCGCAACCTCAATGTGGTGGGCGGCAATACGGGCGTGGACGAGTCGTATGGCATCTACGTATCGGCCGGGCCGTCGCCGTACACCTTCGCGCTGAGCACCATCGCCTACGGCGATGACAACGACAACCTCGTGATTCAAAACAATGCCATCACGCGGGCTACCGAAGCCATTTTTGCCAAAGCCAACGGCACGGCCACGGCCTACGACGGCTTGCAGATTGTGTACAACCGCATCGGGGCCGCGCCCTCGGGCACGACGGCCGTGGCGGCGGGCAACATCCTCTACCGTGGCATCGACCTGCAAGGCACCGCCGCCCCGCTCGTGTCGCGCAACGTGGTGCTGGGCATGGATGGCACAGTGCGCGGCGCCGATATCGCGGCCATTGCGCTGAACGACAACGTAACCGATGCCGTGCTTTCGCGCAACTCCATTTCGAGCCTGCGCAACCTCAACGCCAACGGCAACGGGGCTATCGGCATCCTGCTGAAGAGCACGACGAACCTGACCAACACGGAAATCTCTAACAACGTGATTTCTGACATCCTGACCTCGGCCAACTTCAACTCGACCACCAGCAACCCCTTTGGCATCCAGCTGACGGGCGGCACGGGCACCAAGGTGTACTACAACTCGGTGAATTTGTTTGGCAACATCACCTACCCGCCGAGCAGCGCCAACCCGGGCAACATCAGCGCGGGCCTGGTAGTGACGGCCGCGGCGGCCACGGGCCTCGACGTGCGCAACAACATCTTCGCCAACGCCATTACGACCACGGCTACCACGAACACGGTGAAATCCTACGCCGTGTACTACCCCAACGCCACCGTGCTGAGCACCAGCGACTATAATGACTACTACGTGAGTGGCCCCAACGGCGTGCTCGGCTACGTGGGCGCCGACGTAACCACGCTGGCGGCTTTGAAAACGGCCACCGGCAAGGATGCCAACTCCCTCAGTGTTGACCCGGCATTTACCTCGAACGCCAACCTACTGCCAATAGCAGCGGCCGTGGCCGCCGCCGGCACGCCCTTGAGCGTAACGGTGGACTACACCGGCGCGACGCGCCCAGCTACCTCGCCCAGCCTCGGGGCCTACCAGTTTGCGCCCCAGGCCGTGGACCTGGCCGCCAACGCCCTAGTGTCGCCGCTGAACAACAACGCCTCGACTTGCTTTGGCACTAACACACCGGTGACGGTGCAAATCCGCAACCGGGGCACGGCCGCGCTCAACTTCGCCACCAACCCCGCTACCGTGACGGTCGTTATTAGCGGCCCCAGCGGCTCGACCCAGACGCTGACCCAGACCATCAGCACGGGCACGCTGGCCCCGGCGGCCACGCAAAACGTGACCTTCACCAGCCTGGCCGACTTCACGGCACTGGGTACGTACTCGTTCGCCATCACGGCCACCGTAACCGGCGACGGCAACACCACCAACGACCTGCTGACGCCCGCCACCACGCTGAACGTGGTGGCCCCGGTGGGCGGCACTTTGTCGCCAGCCGCCTTCGCCATCTGCACCAGCGGCACGGCCACGCTCACCCTGACCGATGCGGCCAACGGCAGCCTCCAGCTGCAAAGCAGCAGCAGCGCCACCGGCACCTTCACCGACGTAAGCGGCGCTACCGCCACCTACACCACGCCGGCCCTCAGCAGCAGTACCTACTACCGCTACAAAGTGAGCTGCGGCAGCAATGTAGCCTACAGCAACGTGGCCGCCATCACGGTAGCCGCGCCGGCCATCACGGCCGCTACCTCGCCGCTGACGGTGTGCACGGGTAGCACCGCTTCGCTCTCGGCCACGGTGCCGGCGGGCGTGAGCGTGCGCTACTTCACCACCGCCACCGGCGGCACGGCCGTGGGCACCGCCAACCCCTACACCACGCCGGCCCTCACGGCCAATACCACCTACTACGCCGAAGCCTTCGCCACCACTTCCGAAAACGTAGGCAAAACCCTGACCGACGGCGCCAACGGGGCCTACGACGACGGCGGCCTGGTGTTCACGACCACGGCCCCGACCACGATTTCGACGGTGACGGTGTACCGGCAGCCCAACGCCGCCGCCGGTACGGCCACCATTCAGCTGCTGAATGGCACCAACCCCTTCTCGTCGGCCATTGCCACCGTCAACGCCACGGTGCCGGCCAACCCGACCAACGCCATTGCGCCGGCCGTGCTCACGCTCAACATCCAGGTGCCGGCCGCCAGCGGCTACACGCTGTATTTGCGCGCGGCCTCGCCCGCGCTCATCCGCGACTACCTCACGGCCACACCGGCCACCACGTACCCCTACACCTCGCCCAGCGGCCAGGTGAGCATCACGGGGGCCACGGTGAGCGGCTACTACTACTACTTCTACAACTGGCAGACCAGCACGACCTGTGTAAGCCCGGCGGCCCGCACCGCCATCCAGGTGAACGTGACGACGCCGCCCAGCCAGCCGGTGCTCACGGCCACCCCGCAAGCCGGCGGCACGGTGCTGCTGAGCACGCCCACCCAGACGGGTCTGACCTATCAGTTCTACCAGAATATAGGCGGCATGCCCACGGCCGTGGGCTCGCCCAATACTACTGGCACGCTGCTGCTCACGGGTAACAACCAAAGCGGCGCCTACACGGTAGTGGCCCTCGCAGGCAACTGCGCATCGCAAGCCTCGGCGGCCGTAACGGCCACGGTGCTGAGCACGACCACGGCCACGCTGACCGGCGTGAGCTTGCGTGTGTTCCCGAACCCCACGGCCGACGGCCAGCTCAGCCTGGAGCTGAGCGGGGCCAATGCCAAAGCGTCGCAGCTGACGGTGCTCAATGCCCTGGGCCAGGTAGTACACACCGGCCCGGTGGCCCCCGGCACGGCCCCGCTGAAGCTCGGCCATCTGGCGGTGGGCGTCTATACCTGCCGCGTGCTCACCGAGCAGGGCGTGCTCACGCAGCGCGTATTGCGGCAGTAATCGGCTGCCTAGCCCACAAAAAAGCCCTGCTGGCAAGTTGCCGGCAGGGCTTTTTTGTGGACTAGGCAGGTATTCACTGAAAAGCCAGGTCAAAGCTAATTTCAGCCGGCGGCTAGTCAAAAATAATCGTCTTGTTGCGGTGAACAAATACTTGTTCATCAAGCACCAGCTTCAGGGCGCGCGCCAAGGTTATTTTTTCGACATCGCGTCCCGCCTGCGCCAGGTCGCGGGCGCTCTGGGTGTGGTTTATCGGAATCACGTTTTGGGCGATAATCGGCCCCTGGTCGAGCTGCTCGTTCACGAAGTGCGCCGTGGCTCCGATGAGCTTTACGCCCCGCGCGTAGGCCTGCGCATACGGGCTGGCCCCTACGAAGGCTGGCAAAAACGAATGGTGGATGTTGATGATGCGGTTAACCCAGAGCGCCATAAACTCGGGCGATAAAATGCGCATATACTTGGCCAGTACCACGTAGTCGGGCGCGTAGCTTGCCAGCAGCGCCAGCACCTCGGCCTCGTGGGTTTCGCGGCTGCGCCCCTCGTGCGGCAGGTAGTGAAACGGCAAGTCGAAGCGGCGCGTGAGTTCGCCCAGCACCTCGTGGTTGCCGGCCACGGCCAGGATGTTGGCATTGAGCTCGCCAAAGGCGTGGCGCACCAGCAGCTCGCTCAGGCAGTGGTGCTCCTTCGTCACGAGTAACACCAGGTTTTTCTTGCGGTTGTCAGTCAGCCGGATGTCGGCGGCCGGGGGCAGCGCCGCCCGCAGCTCGGCGAGTAGCGTCGGCGCGTTCACCTCGCCGGCCAGCGCGGTCCGCATGAAGAACACGTTGCCATCGCGCTCCACGAACTCGTCGTTGCGCTCAATGTTGAGGCCGTGCGCGTAGAGTACAGCCGTGATTTTGTATATCAGCCCGCGCTCGTCGGGGCATTGAATGAGGAGCAGGTGCGGCATCAGGGGCTGGTTTTGCCGCAAGGATAAGGTTTTTTGACCAGCAATGCTACTTTCTAAACCCACTTACTCGCGACAAGCTCACTACAAACAATCGGCCCCCAAAATCTACTGCGGGCCATACTTGCGCTTAATAAACTCCAGCATGTCGCGCACGTGCTCATCGGGCTGGTTGGCCTCAATTTTCCAGAGCGCTTCTATCAGCAGCAGTAGCAGCTCGGTTTCCTTTTCGGGTTCGGCGTAGCCGAGCTGCTCGAAGGCCTGCTGCAAGCGCGCCGGCACGGGCCGCATAAAGCGCTCGTGCTGCTGGCGGGCGGTGTCGTAGTCGGCAAGGCGATACTGAAGCTTCCAGAAGTAGGGCTCGTCCTGCACCATTTTATAGGGCAAGTCGATAACGCTGTGAATGAAGGCGAGCGCGTCGGTTTCGAGCAGGCCGCCCCGGTTGTGCTCGATAATACGCTGATAACCACTCTTGATGATAAAATCCAGGAGCTGGTCTTTAGAGCCGAAATGCTTGAAAATGAGGGCTTCCGACACGCCCGCTGCTTTGGCTACGGCCTGGGTCGAGGTGTTGGCGAAGCCCTTTTCCCCAAACAGCTGCAACGCCACGTTGGCAATATGTTGGCGGCGGGTAATCATGGGGTACTGGTGCTAGAGGCAAAAAAACCGGCCAGCAGCATGCTGGTCTAAATGGGCCTTAAACTTGCGAAAGAGGCCGCAAGTTCGGCATAAACGGGCGGATGCGCCGGTTTTTTGGCTGCATGCAGCGTTTGCCCTAGGGCTGGCTTAAACGGAAACCGGCCGATTTGGAATACCAAATCGGCCGGCTGAGCAACTTTCAGAGTCTGCTAGCGGCGGCGCTCCGAGGCGCGCCAGGCAGAGGGGTTTACATCATCCGGGCGGGGTGGGAACAGCGACCGGCTAATCAGAACTGAGAGAGTGTGCGTATTCGGGCGGGGTGGGAGCAACGGCCGAATAAAGAGTGGAGTGGGATAAGCGTCCGGGCGGGGTGGGAGCAACGACCGGATAAGAGAGGGTAGAAACGTAACCGGGCGGGGTGGGAGCAACGACCGGGCAACCTGAGAGAGTGTGTTTGGCTAGCTGGGTGGGAAGCCCTAGCCATTTGGTGGAACAATATTACGGCAGAAATCGGACTTACAGTAAGTGTTAGCTTACCTATTTTTAGTAAGTACCTACTCACCTAAACTATGTTATCTTGAAATTTATTGACTTTCAGATGCTTGAATCAAAAGTGTAAAATTTTGTCATTAGAAGAAAAAATTGTTTTTCGCAAAAAAGCCCGCTGCAACCGCAAAAACGGCGGGCAGCGGGCTTTTTCTCGGCTCGTTAAATTTGAAAGCGGCTATAGGTATTTCTCGTAAATGCCGGCTGCGATTTTCTCGACAATGCCCTTGGGCACGACGCTCGTGAGGCCGGCCGACACTTTATTGAGTACGCCGGGTATTAGCTCGGCCTCGCCCGCGAAGAGGGCTTTGAGGCCGGCGGCGGCCACGGCGGCCGGCGTCATCGATACTTTGTTGGCCACGGCTTGCAGCTCGCTGCCCATGCCGGCACGGTTGCCGAAGTCGGTGTCGGTAGCGCCGGGGCTGAGGCAGGTAACGCTGATGCCGCTGTCTTTGAGCTCGTAGCGCAATCCCCGGCTGAAGCTGAGGATGAACGCCTTGCTGGCCGCGTACACCGTGAGCGAGGGCACCGCCTGGTAAGCGGCCGTGCTGGCCACGTTCAGGATGTAGCCCCGGTCGGCCTGCCGCAGCTGCGGCAGCAGCGCGTAGGTGAGCTGCACCGGCAGGTTGAGGTTGAGTTGCAGCATGTTGAGCTGCTCGTCCAACTTCAGCTGCTCGAAGCGGCCCCACAGGCCATAGCCGGCATTATTGACCAGCACCGCCAGCCCGCCGGGCGCGTGCTGCCCGGCCCACACGGCTACCTGGCCGGCCGCTTTGGGCTGCGTGAGGTCTAGGGCTAGCACGTGGGCGGCGCGCTGGTACTTGGTTTGGGCTTCCTGGGCCAGCGTTTGCAGCTGGGCTTCGGAGCGGGCCACTAGCAGCAGGTCGTAGCCGCGCTGGGCTAGGCCCAGCGCCAGCTCGCGGCCAATACCGCGCGAAGCGCCGGTAATAAGGGCAAACTTCATTTAACAGTTATGAATTAACATTTAACAGCTCAATTACGCTTGTTTAGGGGCGCTACCATTGGATAGCCAAGCTATTAAATGTTAATTGATAACTGTTAAATGAAAAGCTACTTGACAAGGTGAAGAAACCGCAAATAGAACGGCGTGGGGCTTTCCTCGCTCTTGGGCTGGTACTTGCCCCCGATGATGGGTACGTACATCACGCGGCGGCGCGACTCGGGGCCTACGAGCGGCGACTGCGCCACACGGTGCCACATGCGGCCGTCGTGCACGGTGAGGTCGCCGGGCTCGGTTTCGACGGCTACTTCGTTGGGGTCGTAGTACACGTCTTTGTAGTACTTCTTGCGGAACAGCATCTTACCCAGGCCCTGGCGGTGGGTGCCGGGTATCACGCGCAGGCCGCCGTTGGTGGCCTTGGTGCCGTCGAGGTGCAAACCCACGTTGAGCATGGGCCGGATTTTCTTGCCGTAAAACACGTCGCGCAGCGAGTCGGTGTGCCAGCCCATCTGCGAAAACTCTGAGCCTTCCACGTTTACGTAGTGGTTGACTACCAGGCCGTCGCGCTCGTTTTCGCCCACGCGGCCGCCCTTCATTTCGAGCAAAGGAAACAGGGCCTCGAAGCGCGGGTCTTGCAGCAGCTCGTGTAGCACGGGGCTATGCTGCGAGGCAAAGGCGAAGCGCTGCACGATGGGCGAGCCGTCCACGTCCTTGCCGTACTTGATGGGCACGCCGTTGACCTTCTCTACGCCGTTGGCCAGCCAGTTGGTTTGCACGTCCTGGGTGGCTTTCAGGTACTGCTGCACCTGCTCGGGGCTGGCAAACGGGCGGAAATGCAGAAAGCCGTATTTAGCAAAAAAAGCCCGTTGCTCCTGGGTTAGCTCGGCGCCGAGGGTGAAGCGGGGATAATCGGATAGTGATGCCATGGGGGACAAACCGTCGGCGAATAAGGTAGAAGTCGGAGACGTAATAATGAATCAGCAAAGATACGCCGCGCTCAGGTGGGCGCGCCATGAAGAAAGGCGGCGGGCTGGTTGGAGAATTTTATAACCAAAAGGTAACAGCAGGGTTGCGAAAAAACCGGCTAATTATCCTGAAAATCGTCCTGATTGGCGGCCTAGCCCACTAGCGGCCAGCTTAGCGGAGGAGGTCAAAATTCGGGCTTCGGTAAAACTTGACCGATTTTCCTGCGTCTCTTTGCACCCCGGCTCACCCAGCTTTCACTTGCCCACTATGGTTTTTACGCCCAGCCCCCTGCTTCTAAAACTACTTTACACCCGAGGCAGCTTGCACAACCGGCCCGAGGGCGCGGGCGTGGCTTTCAGCATCAAAAACCGCCTCGACACCGTGCGCCTCACCGGCGTGCGCCAGGTGCGGGCGGGCGGGCAGGTAGTGCCAGCCGATAAGATAAAGCTCGATTTGGGTAATGGTGAAGTGCTGGAAACCAGCAGTATAAACGCCGCGCACAACATCGAGCTACCAGTGGGCCGGGCGCTCACGTTTTTGTTGAATACCCCGCCGCTGCCCGAGGGCCTGCACGCGCTGGAGGTGCAGTTTGACACCGACGCATTCGGGCCGCTGACTGTGGAAGTAGAGGACACCATCGCCAGCCCTGATGGCCGCGTGCGGATTCCGCGCTCTAGTGACGACGACTACACCGAGGCCGCCATTCAGGCGCGCCAGAAATTCGCCGAAAATTTTACCAATGAGGAGTTTACGCACCTCAAAAACTATTCCTTCGACCCGCACGACCTGCGTGGCAACTGCGAAAGCTTCGTGGGCGTGGCCCAGGTGCCGGTGGGCCTGGCCGGCCCGCTGCTGGTGCAAGGCGAGCACGCACAGGGCGAGTTTCTGGTGCCGCTGGCTACCACCGAAGGCACGCTGGTAGCGAGCTACAACCGCGGCATTCAAGTGCTTAACCTGTGCGGGGGCGTAAAATGCACCGTTATCGGCGATGCCATGCAGCGTGCCCCGGTGTTCGTGTTCGACGATGCCCGCGGGGCGCGTGACTTCGGCCGTTGGGTGGCCGAAAACCTGGAGTTCATCCGGCCCGAGGCCGAGAGCACCTCGCGCGTGGCCAAGCTGCAATACATTGATACGTACTTATCTAATAAGTTCGCCTACCTGCGCTTCAACTTCTCGACCGGCGACGCGGCGGGCCAAAACATGGTGGGCCGCGCCACTTTCGCCGCCTGCTCCTGGATACTGGAGCAATATAAGGGCGCACCCATCCGGCGGTTTTATCTGGAGTCGAATTTTGCTACCGACAAGAAAGCCAGCCAGATAAACGTGATGCGCACGCGCGGCAAGCGCGTGGTAGCCGAGGCCGTTATCCGGCGCGACATCTTGCAGCAGCGCATGCGCGTGACGCCCGAGCAGCTGGCCTACCACGGCCAGGTGAGCAATGTAGGCGCCTTTTTGTCAGGGGCTAACAACAACGGCGCGCATTCGGCCAACGGCATTACGGCGCTTTTCATCGCCACCGGGCAAGACGTGGCCAACGTCAGCGAGTCGAGCGCCGGGGTGCTGTATTCGGAGGTCACGAAGGAGGGCGATTTGTACATCAACATTACCATTCCGTCGCTCATCGTGGCTACCTACGGCGGCGGCACCGGCCTGGCCACCCAAAACGAATGCCTGCGGATGCTGGGCTGCGTGGGCCAGGGCACGGTCAACAAATTCGCCGAAATCGTGGCTGGCGTAGTGCTGGCCGGCGAGCTAAGCCTGGGGGCCGCTATTTCGAGCAGCGACTGGGTGAGCAGCCACGAGCAATACGGCCGCAACCGCTAGCGCTGTACTAAGTGCCGGGGTAACTGCTTGAGTAGCAGGCTGGGTTTTTTGTAGTGATACGTCGTGGCGTAGTAGCTGCTAGCTCAGGTATGGTCGGTAGCTAGCAGTAAGGTGCTCAGTAATTTAAAATAAGATGCTGATTTTAAGTCTATCTAAAGCAAAATAATTCTAATGGAATCGTTATCTGGTATCGTAGAAAACTACCATTGAGGAGCTACTTTTGGGGTAGGGCGTCGCGCTACGCCTTACTTTTCCGCTCGCTATGACTACGCTTTTACCCGTTGCTTTGCTGCTGGCCCTGAGCCTGCCGGCCGCCGCAAATCCGGCCAGCACTACCCCTGGCACCAGCGGCCAGGCGGCCAAAAAAGAGGTGGTGTGCCAGTCGCTGGCCCGGCCTGCCCAGGACACCGCCAAAGTCGGTACTAAACGACTGGCAACGGGCTCGCAGCTCGCCATCGCGGCCGCGCAGCTGCACAGTCTCAACGCCTTGGTTGAAACAGCCACCCCTGAGTTGCCCACGGCCATTACCACCACTGCCCCGGCCGAAGCCACCGAGCCAAATGCCGAAGCGGCCGCGCTGGCCAGCACCTTTCGCCGGCCCGAAGCGCCGATGGGCCGCCGCGTGTACCGCACGCGCCGGCTGCGCACCGGCTACTTTGGCACCCGCCGCGAAGCCGTCGAAATCCTGACCTGCACCTACGCCGGCCCGCTGGTGCTGGCCCTGTTGCCTGCTACCGCGGCGGCCCCGGCGCAGCTGCTGGCCGGCCCCGGCTACGACCCGGCCGTTGCCCTGCGCCCCCTGCCCCTCACCCAAGAAGCCGTGTTGCGCCTGTGCGGCGACCGCGCCCCGCAGGTGCTGGCCTACGCCCGCTACTACGACCTGCACTTTCAGCAAGCGGAGGAAGTAGCGCGGATGTTGGACTACTACAACCGCATCGCGACGATAAAATGGCGAATGGGTAACTGACTAAGCGAGTGAACAGTACTGTCATGCTGAGCGCAGCGAGGCATCTCTATCGCACCGTTGGTTAACGCGGTAGAGATACTTCGCGTTACTCAGCATGATGACAAACGCTCACCAACTCCGCTAGTCCATCATGTCGGCCGAGCGGGGCGGGTCGGGCACGAAGTCGGGGTTCCAGCTCATGGGGTAGCGCGGGTCGAGGTATTGCAGCGCCGTTTCGGTGAGATAGAGCGGGCGGAAGGTATCGACCATCACGGCGAGCTCGTGAGTTTCTTTTTTGCCGAGGCTGGCCTCCACGGTGCCGGGGTGCGGGCCGTGCGGGATACCGCTCGGGTGCCAGGTGAACGACGCCAAATCGACGCCCCGGCGCGACATAAAATTGCCGGCCACGTAGTACAGCACTTCGTCCGAGTCCACGTTGGAGTGGTTGTAAGGGGCCGGAATGCTAAGCGGGTGGTAGTCGAACAAACGCGGCACAAACGAGCAGATAACGAAGTTGTTAGCTTCAAACGTCTGATGCACGGGCGGCGGCTGGTGCAGCCGCCCCGTGATGGGCTCGAAGTCGTGGATGCTGAAGGCGTAGGGATAAAAATACCCGTCCCAACCCACCACGTCGAATGGCGAGTGGGCGTAGGTGAGCTGGTGCAGTTGGCCTTCCTTGCGCACCTGCACCAGGTAGTCGCCCTCGCCTTCCTCCAGCACAAGCTCGCTCGGCGGGCGGATATCGCGCTCGCAGTAAGGCGAATGCTCCAACAGCTGCCCGAAGTGGTTGCGGTAGCGTCGGCACGTCTCGACCGGGCTAAACGACTCAATAATAAGCAGCCGCACCGGCCCTTCCTCGAAGTGCAGCTGGTGAATGATGGTGCGCGGCACCACCAGGTAGTCGCCCGACTCGAAGGCTACTTTGCCGCACTGGCTCCAGAGCTCACCGCGGCCTTCGTGCACAAAAATCACCTCGTCGGCCAAGGCGTTTTTGTAGTAATAGGTCATCCGCTTGTCCGTGGGGTTGCAGATGCTGAGCGTGCAGTCGGCGTTGCCCAGCATAGTTTGGCGGGCCGCCAGGTAGTCACCGCCGGTGGTGGTCTGGGCCAGCGTGCGCAGGTGTTCGGGCGAGAGCGCCCGGTCTTTGAGCAGCTTCACGGCGGCGGGCTTGGGCTCGCCCACGTGCTTTATCTGGGTAGGCGCGTGCTGGTGATAAAGCAGCGACGACACGCCATGAAAACCCAATGTACCAACTAATTGCTCAGCATACAGCGAGCCATCGGGCTGCCGGAACTGGGTGTGCCGCTTGCGCGGAATCTGCCCCAGGCGATGATAATAAGCCATAAGAAAAACGGGGGTGGGAGTAGGCGGCGAAGATACGCTGCCTTGCGTTGCGCGGTTGAAGCCCCGGCCCGCCCGCCAGCTTACGACTGGTGCAACAGCGCCAGCAGGGCCGGCCCGTCTTTCACCGATTGCAGTGCCTGCTGCAACTCCGCATCCTCAGCCTGCAACACCGCGCGGCCAGCCTCAGCCCCGAACAAACTCTGGGCGAGGTACGACTTCAGGTGCAGGCGCAGCAGCGGCGCGCAGCGCCGCTGCGCGGCGGCATTGGGGGCCAGGCCCGCCAGCCGGGCCAGGCGGCCCACTTCGGCCAGCTCGGTTTCCGACACCTGAAACGTGCTCATGAACTGCTCGGGCCGCAGGCCGGCCAGTGCGGCGCGGCGGCGCTGGTACAGCGCCAGTGCGCTGGCGCGCAGCACACCCTTGCGGCAAAGCTGCTCAAAATAAGCGCAGTGCGCCAGCGAGTCACGCGGCACGAACACGTCGGGGATGATGCCGCCGCCGCCGTACACCGGCCGGCCGTGGTCGGTGCGAAAGCGCAGCTCCTTGGCCACTGGCACATTATCGGCCGAGGCAAACTCGCCGCGCCGCTCGCGCTCGGCCAGCTCCTGCTGGTAGCTGGCCTTGTCGGCCCCGTAGGGCTTCTGAATGCAGCGGCCGGCCGGCGTGTAGTAGCGCGCGATGGTGAGGCGCAGCTCGCCACCATCTTGTAAGGCAATAGGCTGTTGCACCAGGCCCTTACCGTAGGTGCGCCGCCCGATAAGCAGGGCGCGGTCGTGGTCCTGGAGGGCACCGGCCAGCACCTCGGCGGCTGAGGCGCTGCCCTCGTCCACGAGCACTACCAGCGTGCTCTGCTCCCAGTCGCCAGGCACGTGGGCGTAGGTCTGGGTGTCGTACTGCTCGCCCTTGCCATCGGTATACACCAGCTTGCGCGAGCCACTGATAAACTCGTCGGCCAGGCGCGTGGCGCGGTCGAGGTAGCCGCCGGGGTTGCCGCGCAGGTCGAGCACCAGGCTCTTGATACCTTGCTGGCGCAGGCCGCTGAGCTCCTTCTTAAACTCATCGTAAGTGTCGGCTGCAAATCGGTTTACCTTGAGGTAGCCCGTGCTGCCATCGGCCAGTAGCACGCCAGCTTCCACCGAGGGGTTGGGCAGGCGGCGGCGGGCCACCGCAAAATTGAGGGGGTGCGGCTGGCCGGGGCGGCTCACCAGCAAGGCCACCGAGCTGCCCCGGCTGCCGCGCAGCAGTTGCGTCAGCTGCCCCGTGGTGCAGTGCGTGCCGGCCACGGCCGTAGTGCCCACGCGCAGCAGGCGGTCGCCGGGGCGCAGGCCGGCGTCTTCGGCCGGACCGCCGCGCAGCGTGCCGGCCACGGTGGCCGTGTCGCGGAAAAAGTAGAAATCGAGTCCCACGCCCTCAAAGCTACCCTGCAAAAAAGCGTTGGCCTTTTCGCGCTCGGCGGCCGGCAGGTACACCGAGTGCGGGTCGAGCTTGGCGAGCATCTGGGCCACGGCGTAGTCGGTGAGGCCCTCCGTATCGGCCGAGTCCACGTAGTCGCGGTCCACGTAGCTCAGGATTTCCTTGAAGCGCAGGTAGGCCCGCGCCGTGCCCGCCGGGTTGTTCGAGGTAGGGCGAAAGGGGTTGCCCGCCATCAGCAGGCCACTGCCGAAAGCCAACGCCAGCAGCAGCAGCGCCCGCCAGCGTGGCCCGCCCACGCGTAAATGGGCCGCAGGCGCAGGGGCGGCCAAAGGCTCGGGTAGCGGCGGCGAAGGAAGCATGAGCGGACTGAAAATGGATTGTGGCTTACTGAAGCACGATGAGCTGTTTCAAAATTAATACAATTTTTAGGCGTTAAAAACAGGTTATTGGCCCCATCTTTATTTTCTGTAATTAGTACTACGGTATTCTTTTTTAAGAACAATTAAAAGGTATTAAAAATAATTTTATTCAAAAATAGAGTCCTTATTTTATTCTAACGAATAGGATTTAAATATGAATAAAATTATAAAGTACGGTAATGTTGATTCTGCTAGTGCAGGCTGACGGAGCGGCCGACCAAGCGCATTTCACTAATCTGAGACCAGTCCGGTAGCCCCGACGCGGGCTAGGCCAAAGCCGTATCTTTGCCCCGAAGCCGCCAGGCTTCGCATCGCTCACCTTTCCCTCTTTTCGGCATGGCCCGCACCCTCGCCATCGATTACGGCCACAAGCGCGTGGGCCTCGCCGTGACGGACCCGCTCGGCCTCATCGCTACGCCGCTCGACACTATTCACAGCAAGGATTTGGTGGCCTTCGTGCTGGCGTATCACCAGCGCGAGCCGCTGAAAGCCATCGTGGTAGGCATGCCGCGCACGCTGCTCAACGAGCCCACCGACTCGACCAGCGCCGTGGTGGGCCTGCTGCGTCGCCTGCGCCGCGAGCTGCCCGATATAGCTGTGCACGAGATAGATGAGCGCTTTACCTCGCGCCTTGCCAAGCAGGCTATGCTGGCCGGCGGCCTGGGCCGCAAAGCGCGCCAGGACAAGGCCACCGTTGATAAGGTGAGCGCGACGATTATTCTCCAGTCTTTTCTAGAATCACCATTAAGCCAATGATTTACCCGATTGTTGCCGTGGGCGACCAGGTACTAAAAACTCGCGCCAAAGACATCGCTGCCGACCTGCCCGCCGCCGAGCTGAGCCAGCTGGTGCGCGATATGTTTGAAACCATGTACTCGGCCGCTGGCGTGGGCCTCGCCGCCCCCCAGATTGGCAAGGGCATCCGCCTGTTCGTGATGGACTCGGGCCCGATGGTGGAGCCCGACGACGATGACGAATCGACGACCGAGCCGCTCGACGCCGCTACCCAGGCCGCCCCGGCCGAGGTGCCCGTAAAGCGCGCCTTCATCAACCCCCAGATGCTGAGCGAAACCGGCGAGCAGTGGGGCTTCGAGGAAGGCTGCCTGAGTATACCGGGCGTGCGCGAAAACGTGCTGCGCTGCCCCGACATCGTGCTGCGCTACGAAGACGAGAACCGCCAGGTGCACGAGGAGGCGTTCAGCGGCATGGCCGCCCGCATCATCCAGCACGAGTACGACCACCTCGAAGGTATCTTGTTCACCGACAAGCTCTCGGCCTTCAAAAAGCAGCTGCTGAAAGGCAAGCTTGCCCGCATCAGCAAGGGCGACGTGCGGCACGACTACCGCATGAAATTCCCGGCCAGCGGCCGGCGCTAAGTTGCACGTAAGTGTAGTTGATAGCAAGCTTAAAACCGGCTTATCCTGTGGGGTAAGCCGGTTTTGCTATTTTATGAATTTAGCTACGCTGGTTTTCAGAAAATAGCCGGTAACAAGTATCACGAAAGGCTTATAAATCTGTGCGGTGCGTGTAATTTGGTAGCGTGAAAAATCGCTACCGTTGGCTTTTGTTACTACCGCTATTATTTAGCTCGGCCAGCCCCGCCCGCGCCTGGGGCTTCTACGGCCACCGGCTGCTCAACCGGCTGGCCGTGTACACGCTGCCGCCCGAGATGCTGCCGTTTTTCAAGGCCAACATCGACTACCTCACTACCAACGCCACGCGGCCCGACTCGCGGCGTACGGTAGTACCCACCGAGGCCCCGCGCCACTTTCTCGATGTAGATGCCTACGGCGACAGCGCCCTCACCCGCCACGGCCGGGGCCTGCCCCGCGCCTATGCCGACGCGGTGGCGCTGGTGGGCGGCGAAGACTCACTGCTGCGCCACGGCATCGTGCCCTGGCAAGTAGCCCGGATGAAAGGCCAGCTCACGGACGCTTTTCGCGACCGCGACACGGATAGAATTCTGCACCTCGCCGCCGACCTCGGGCACTACGTGGCCGATGCCTGCGTGCCCCTGCACACCACCCGCAACTACAACGGCCAGCTCACCAACCAGCGCGGCATCCACGCGCTCTGGGAGTCGCGCCTGCCCGAGCTGAACGGCACCAGCTACGACCTGCTGACCGGCCAGGCACCCTACCTCGACAACCCCACCGAAGCCGCCTGGCTGGCTGTGGAGCGCGCCCACGCCGCCCTCGATTCCGTCTTCACGATGGAGCGCCAGCTCACAACCGAGCTCAGCGAAGACCGTAAATACGGCTACGAGCAGCGCGGCCGGCAGACCATCCGCACCTACTCGCGCGAGTTCAGCCAAGCGTATCACCAGCGGCTCAATGGGCAGGTAGAGCGGCAGTTGCGCTACGCGGCGCGGCTCATCGGAGCCTTCTGGTACACCTGCTGGGTCGATGCCGGCCAGCCCGACTTGAGCCAGCAGCGGCAGCAGCCTTCCACGGCCGAGGAACTGGCTAGCGAGCAGGAACGGCAGGCGGCGGTGGCCGCGCCGGCAGCGGCCATTCCGGGGCATGATGAATAAAAAAACGCCGGCTGATGGGCCGGCGCTTGCGAGCATGTAGAACGGAGTGGGACTCCGTTCATCGGTTAGGATAGCTGCCCTTGCGCGAAACGGAGTGCCACTCTGTTTTACAGCTACACGTTCGGGTTGGCGTCGGCCAGCGAGGCTTCGTAGGCGAGGTTTTCGGCGGGCGTCAGGTTGTTGGGCAGGCGGATGTCGTCGGCGTCGTGCACGCGCAGGGTGAGCAGGCCCGAGAGTATCATGGAGCAGCCGCCGAGCACAAGCGTGAGGGCTGAATTACCCCCGAACACCTGCTTGGTGAAGAAGCCCAGGGTGACGCTGGCGAGCATTTGCGGCAGCACGATGAAGAAATTGAACACGCCCATGTAGTAGCCCATTTTGTTGGAGGGCAGCGCGCCGGCCAGCATGGCGTAGGGAATCGACAAGATGCTCGCCCAGGCAATGCCAACCCCAATCATCGAAACCAGCAGCATCTGCGGGTTTTGGATAAAGTAAACCGAAATCAGCCCCAGGCCGCCCGCCGTGAGGCAGATGAGGTGCGTGACGCGGCGGCTGGTAGCGCGGGCCACCGCGGGCAACGCCAGCGCGGCCAGCGCCGATACGCCGTTATAGACCGAGAAGCAGACGTTGACCCAATCGGCCCCTTCGTTGTAGAGCTTCGAGGTAGTGTCGCTGGTGTGGTAAATGTGGCTGGTGATGGCGGGCGTGGCGTAAATCCACATCGAGAACAAAGCCAGCCAGCTAAAAAACTGCACCACGGCGAGCTGGCGCATCGTGCGCGGCATGTCGGCAATGCCCGCAAACGACTCTTTGAGCCCGTTTAAGAAGCCGGCCGTGCGGCGCTTCTCAGCTTCAAACTCGGCCATATCTACCGGTGGGTATTCCTTGGTGGTGAAGACCGTCCAGGCCACGGCCAAGAAATACACAATGCCGCCCGTGTAGAAGGCATACTTGAGCGAAGGCGAAATCTGGCCGGCGGGTGCGACGTTGGAGAAGTGCAGCCAGTTGGTGTAGATATAAGGCAACAAGGAGCCTACCACCGCCCCGATACCAATGAAAAACGTTTGGAAGCCAAAACCTGCCGTGCGCTGATTGCTAGGTAGTAAGTCGCCTACCAGTGCCCGGAAAGGCTCCATCGAGATGTTGATGCTGGAGTCCATAATCCAAAGCATACCCGCTGCCATCCAGAGGGCCGAAACGTGCGGCATCACGATGAGCGCCAAAGAGGCAAGGATAGCCCCAATCAGAAAAAACGGCCGCCGCCGCCCCCAGCGCGGGCTCCAGGTGCGGTCGGAGAGGTAGCCGATAATGGGCTGCACGAGCAGGCCAGTAGTGGGTGCCGCTATCCAGAGAAAGGCCAGCTTATCTTCCTGCGCGCCCATCGTTTCAAAGATGCGGCTCATGTTGCCGTTTTGCAGCGCAAAGCCAAACTGGATGCCCAGGAAGCCAAAGCTCATGTTCCAGATTTGCCAGAAACTGAGGCGCGGCTTGGCCCGCAGATGAGGATTATCGATGGTGACGCCGGAGCCTGCCATTGGGTAGCGAATTGGGGGTGGGATGTATAGTCTGGAAAGGTAAGCACCGAAATCGATTCAGGAAACGATTGCGCAACGCCTGTCATGCAGAGCGCAGCGAAGCATCTCGCGTGGCGCAGTAATCTCTGTCGTATGATTTTACTGCGCCACGCGAGATGCTTCGCTGCGCTCTGCATGACAGGCGTTATTTGATTTCCAGCACCATAGCCGCCAGCGGGGCCAGCGTCAGCTTGAGGTCGTTCCTGGGTTCGCCGCCGTTCAGCAGGTCGCGGTAGGTGTGTGGCTGCTTGGGGTCGAGGCCCATTAGCTGCTGCACGGCGTCGGGTAGCAGCAGGGTAGGGGTGTAGGTCTGGGTATCGCTAAAATTGACGACTATCAGCACTTTCTGGCTTGCCGTGTAGCGCGCAAAGGCGTAGAGCTTGTGCTGGTCGTACTCTTTGCTGAGGTTGTTGGCATCCTGCAACTCGTAGAACTGGCCTTTGCGGATGGCTTCGCTGCTGCCCGCCAGCGTGAGCAGTCGCTTGTAGAAGTCGTGCAGCTGCTTTTGGGCAGGGCTAAGTTTAGCGCCGTCAAACTTGCCCTGGTTCATCCATTTCTGGTGCTCGGGCATGCCCCAGTAGTCGAAGAGCGTGGTGCGGCCGTCGCCGGTGTTGAAGCCGGCCACGCCGTGGGCGGGCTCGGCCACATCCTGGCCCATGTAGAGCATCACGGGGCCGGTGCTGAGGGTGGCCGACACGGTCATGGCCGGGATGGCGCGGCGCGGGTCGGTGGCAAATTCTTTGGACGCAATGCGCTGCTCATCATGGTTTTCCAAGAAGCGTAGCATCTGCGAGCCGTAGCCGCGGCTTTCGGTCTTCCAGACGTGGGTGATGTCCTCGGTAGTGCCCTCCTGGCGCATCAGGCGGCGCAGGCCGTCGTAGAGGCCCACTTTGTCATACAAAAAATCGAAGTGACCCTTGGTGAAATAGGTGCCGTACTCCTTGGGGTTGTAAGCCTCGCCGATGAAGACGATGCCGGGCCGCACCTGCTTTAGCTGCGGAATAACCCAGGCCCAAAACTCGACGGGCACCATCTCGGCCATGTCGCAGCGGAAGCCATCGACGTTTTTCTTGGCCCAGAAAACCAGGATGTCCTTCATCTTCAGCCAGGTATCGGGGATGGGCTCGAAGTAGGTTTTGCGGCCGTGCTGGTAATCGACGCCGTAGTTAAGCTTGATGGTTTCAAACCAGTCATCGACGCTGGGCGCTTCCGAAAACACGTCGTTGCCGGTGGCTTTGGCCGGAAACTCGTTGTATTTGTCGTCCTCGCGCGGGCCCTGCAGCGGGCCCAGGGGGTTGTAGCCGGCGGGCACTACGAAGCGCTTGCCGGGCACGTAGTAGTAGTTGTTGTTGGGCGCGAAGGCCTTAGTGTTGTCGTCTTTTGCGCCCAGGTCTACCACGCCGGCGGGCTTGGAAGTGGACTTGTAGGAGCGCGCTACGTGGTTGGGAATGAAGTCAATAATGACTTTGAGGCCATGGGCGTGGGTGCGCTTCACGAGGGCCTCAAACTCGGCGAGGCGGGTTTGGGGCGTGGTGGCCAGGTCGGGGTCCACGTTGTAGTAGTCGCGGATGGCGTAGGGCGAGCCGGCGCGGCCTTTTACTACGTCGGCATCGTCGGCGGGCAGGCCGGGGTAGGGCGTCATGGTGGCGTGCTCGAGCACGCCGGTGTACCACACGTGCGACACGCCCAGGTCCTTGATTTTGGTCAGGGCCAGGTCGTTGATGTCGTTGAACTTGCCGCAGCCGTTTTCCTGGATGGTGCCGTAGGTCTTGTTCAGGGCCACTTTATTGCCAAATAGGCGCGGCAGCATTTGGTAGATAATGAGCTTGTTATCTACTGGGGTTTCGGCGGTGGTGTTCGGGTCGTTGGGAGTTTGGGCCACGAGGGGAGAGGCTAGGGCGGCCAGCAGCAAGCTGGCCGCCAGGGTGAAACGTCGCATAAGCAGGGGCTACTTACGCAATTCTACTACCCACGCCGTGTGCGCCGGCACCTTCAACGTCTTCAAATCGGAAATAACCGCCCCGCTCACGACCTCGGTCCCGGTCGAAAAGCCCTGCGTGCGCTCGGCGTAGCGCGTGCCGTCCACCTTTTTTTCTTCCTTCGTGTTGTTGGCAATGACCATCACGCACTCGCCGTCGTTGTACCGGAAATAGGTGTACACGCCATCCTGCGGCAGAAACTGCATGAGCTTGCCCGAGCTCAGCACGGGGTGCGACTTGCGGTAAGTGCCGAGCTTGCTCACGTAATCGAACGCCTCGCCCGCCTGCCCCGGCCGCGACACGAAGTAGTTTTTCTTATCGCCGGCCCAGCCGCCGGGGAAGTCCTCGCGCACCTTGCCATCGGGGTCCGAAAAGTTCTTCATCAGCACCTCGGTGCCGTAGTAGAGCTGCGGCGTGCCGCGCAAGGTCAGCAGCCAGGCAATACCCATCTTGAACTTGGCAAAGTCTTCGCCGATGACCGAGTAGAAGCGGCTCATGTCGTGGTTGTCCAAAAACGGCACGTTGCGCGTGGCGTCCACGTACATCCAGTCGCCTTGCAGGGAGCGGTAGAGCTTGGTGAGGTCGCCGCTGTTCAGCGCGTCGCTGATGCCGAAGCAGATTTGGAAGTCGAGCACGCCCGGCAGGTTCGACTTAAAGCCGTTGACGGGCGGGAAGATATTCTGGGCAAAAAACGCCTGCTCGGCCTCCGTACCCTCCCAGGCCTCGCCAAACAGGGCCAGCTTGGGGTACTCCTCCTGAATGGCCTTGCCCCAGTCCATCAGGAACTTAGGCTCCGAATAGGGGTAGGTGTCGATGCGGTAGCCATCCAGCCCCGTCGTCTCAACCCACCACAGGAAGTTTTGAATCAAATAGGTTGCTACCAACGGGTTGCCCTGGTTCACATCGGGCATGGAGGTGTCAAACCAGCCATCGTTGAACAGCTTGTAATCGCGCTTAGCGGCGTAGGGGTCGTTGAGGGGGTAGGCGTTGTAGTTGCTGCGCGTGAAGGTGGGCCACGCGTGGAACCAGTCGGCCGCCGGCTTGTCCAGAAACAGGTGGTGATAGCTGCCCCAGTGATTGAGCACGATGTCCTGAATCACCTTAAGCCCCTGATTGTGGGCGTTTTTCACAAACTGCACGTACTCGGCATTCGTGCCGTAGCGCGGGTCCACCTTGTAGCAGTCCGTGACGGCGTAGCCGTGGTAGCTCGCCTTGGGCATGTCGTTTTCGATGATGGGCGTGGGCCAGATGGCCGTAACGCCCAGTTGCTTGAGGTAGGCGAAGTGGTTCTCGATGCCCTTAAGGTCACCGCCGTGGCGGGCGTACATCGAGTCGCGGCTCATGCGCGGGGCGCGGGTGCCCTTTATGATGTCGTTTTTGGGGTTGCCGTTCGAGAAACGGTCGGGCATCAGGAAGTAAATAAAATCGGCCTGCGTGAGGCCCTGCACCCGCGCCGGGTCTTGGTTTCGCGGGCGCAGCTCGTAGCTGTAGGTAAAGCTTTTGGCGCCCTTAAACTGCAATTTGAGCTGGCCAGGCTGCGCCTGCGGCGCGATGGTGAGGTTCACCACCAGGTAGTTAGGGCTTTCGAGTTTCTGAAACCCATCGAGCGTGACGCCGGGGTAAGCGGCCATACTCACCTGGCTGCTGGCGATGCCGGGCGCATTCACCAAGAGCTGCACCTGGGGGTTTTTCATGCCCACAAACCAGTTGGTAGGGTCGATGCGGGTGATGGGGCTGGCCTTGGCGGCGGGGCGGGCGGTAGCGGCGGCCGGGCCGGGGGCCGGCGCGCTGGCCAGCGCCAGGGTGGGCAGCAGGCCAGCGGCCAGGGCCGCCGCGCGCAGCAGAGAAGAGAAATGGGACATGGGGTAGGGGAAGAAGCAAAAAGATAACGCTCTACAAAGTACGGCAAGCGGCTTCGGAATCGTTTTCGGAACGCGACTTTTGCCCGTACTTGCGTCGCCAAACCCAATCTGTACGTAGGCGCAAAAGCTTGCCCAAAGCTTTCCTTTGCATCGGAGCTGTTTAGGAAGTTTCAAACTAAAAACTACTTGTCATGCTGAGCGCAGCGCAGCGGAGTCGAAGCATCTCTATCGCCCCGTTGAAACGGATTGGAGGAAGCGGCAGAGATGCTTCGGCTGCGCTCCGCTCCGCTCAGCATGACAGAAAGGCTACTGCCTAAACAGCTTTATCATCCAACACCTCTCTAACCGGCAGGCACCTACCTGCTTCTTTCTTTCCCTATGGCATTTCAATTCAAGGCCCCCGCGCCGGCCGCCAAGTACAAAACGCCCGTGGCGTACTTCTCGATGGAGTTTGCCCTCGACCAGGCCCTCAAAAGCTACTCGGGCGGCCTCGGCTTTTTGGCTGGCTCGCACATGCGCTCGGCCTACGAGCTCAAGCAAAACCTCATCGGCATCGGCATTTTGTGGACCTACGGCTACTACGATCAGGTGCGCGACGCCGACCAGAGCATGAAAGCCGCCTTCATCGAGAAAAACTACTCGTTTCTCGAAGACACGGGTATCGTGTTCCCCATCATCATCCACGAGGCCGAGGTGCACGTGAAGGCGCTGTACCTGGCGCCCGACACGTTTGGCACCGCGCCCATGTTCTTCCTCACCACTGATATTGAGGAGAATGACTTCATTTCGCGCACCATTTCGCACCACCTCTACGACCCCGACACGGCGGCCCGCGTGGCCCAAAGCATGCTGCTGGGCATCGGCGGCGGCAAGCTGCTCGACGTGCTGGGTCGCCAAACCGACGTGTACCACCTCAACGAGGGCCACGGCCTGCCGCTGGCGTTTTACCTCTATGAAAAGCACGACCGCAACCTGGCCGAGGTGCAGAAGCGCCTGGTTTTCACCACTCATACCCCCGAGCTAGCCGGCAATGAGGAACACCCGATGGCGCTGCTCCAGAAGATGTCGTTCTTCTGTGGCGTGCCCGAGCAGGAGGTGCGCGAGGTGGCCCGCGTGGCTGGCGACTCGCTCAACTACACCCTCACCGCGCTGCGCTTTGCCCGCAAGGCCAACGGCGTGAGCAAGGTGCACGGCGGCGTGGCCCGCGAAATGTGGGGCCACTACGAAGGCATTTGCCCCATCATCTCCATCACCAACGCTCAAAACGGCACCTACTGGCGTGACCCCGAGCTGGCCGCCGCCCTCAAAGCGAAGGACGACGAAGCCCTGCTGGCCCGTAAAAAGGAGCTGAAAAAGGAACTCTTCAAAACCGTGGCTGACCAGACCGGCACCTTGCTCGACCCCGAGGTGCTGACCATCGTGTGGGCTCGCCGCTTCGCCAGCTACAAGCGCGCTGACCTCATCCTGCGTGATTTCGAGAAATTCGAAAAGCTCGTGACCAACGACGAGCGCCCCGTGCAGGTTATCTGGGCCGGCAAGCCCTACCCCAAGGACTTCGGCGCGATTGATACCTTCAACAACATCATCAAGGTTACGAAGGATTTTAAGCGCTGCGCCGTGCTGGTGGGCTACGAGTTGGGCCTGAGCGCCGAGCTCAAAAAAGGCTCTGACCTGTGGCTGAACATCCCGCGCTACCCCCGCGAGGCCAGCGGCACCAGCGGCATGACCGCCGCTATGAACGCCTGCGTAAGCGTGAGCATCGCCGACGGCTGGATTCCCGAATTCGCTAAGGACGGCGAAAACTGCTTCATCATCGAGCACGCCGACGAGAAGCTGCCCGAGCAGGAAAAGGACACCATCGAGGCCAACACGCTCTACGGCGTGCTTGAAAAGGCCGTCAGCCTGTACTACGACAAGCCCGCGCAGTTCACCAAAATTCGCAAGGCGGCGATGAAGGACGTGGAGCCGATGTTCGAGAGCGGCCGTATGGCCAAGGAGTACTACGAGCAGCTCTACAAATAAGTAGCTGAGCTAGTGCCCAAAAACTGTCATGCTGAGCTTGCGAAGCATCTCATCACGCCAGGCAAACGTTAGAAAAACTAACCATGCCTTGCAAGCGTGATAAGATGCCTCGCAAGCTCAGCATGACAGTTTTTATGTGTGGCCGTTACACCGTTATCGCTCCCGCGCCGGCTCTTGCCAAGCGCTTTAATGCCAAAGAAGCCGCCGCGCCCGCGCCCAATTATAACGCCGCGCCCTCGCAGGCGCTACCCATCATTACCAACGCCGCGCCCGGCCAGATTCAGCTGGTAAGCTGGGGCCTGGTGCCCGCCTGGAGCCGCGACCCGGCCGGCGGCCCCAAGCCCATCAACGCCCGCGCCGAAACGCTGGGGGAGAAGCCCAGCTTCCGGCAACTGCTGGTGCGGCGGCGCTGCCTGGTGCTGGCCGACTCATTCTACGAGTGGCAAGCCACCGAGCGCGGCAAAATTCCGCACCGCATTTTGCTGAAAAGCGAGGAGCCGTTTGCCTTCGCCGGGCTGTGGGACGAGTGGGTCGATAAAGCTTCGGGCGAGGTGCATCCCACTTTCACCATTATCACCACCGAGCCCAACGAGCTGATGGCCAAGCTTCACAACCGCATGCCCGTCATCCTGCCCGGCCCCGACGCCGAGCGCGCCTGGCTGGCCGACGACCTCAGTGCGGCGCAGCATCAGCAACTGCTGGTGCCCTACGATACGGCGCTGATGAAGGAATACGCCATCACAACGCGCGTCAACTCGTCGGCGCACAATGATGCGGAGGTATTAGCGGCGGCCTAGAAAAAGCAAAAAGAGCGGGGGCGACACGGCGGATAATTAATTCATCCGCCGTG
>CAXYJY010000090.1:0-5097 GCA_964277755.1 uncultured Hymenobacter sp. | reverse complement strand
GGGGCCGGGGGGTGAGGTTCCCCGCGTGAGGCTGCGCCATTTCTCACCTTCCCATGCTCCGCCTTCCGCTTACCCTCCGCTGGCTGGCCCCCACCCTGGCCGCCGGCCTCGCGCTGCTGCCCGGCTGCTTCACCAACAAGCAGCACCAGGGCGAGCGCCTCTACGCGCAGCACTGCGCGGGCTGCCACGGCGAGCAGGGCCAGGGGCTGGGCACGCTCATTCCGCCGCTGGCGGGCTCCGACTACCTGGCCGGGCACCGGGCGCAGCTGGGCTGCATCATCCGGCAGGGGCTGCGCGGGCCGATTGTGGTGAACGGCGTGCGCTACAACCAGCAGATGCTAGGCGTGCAGGACACGGCTACCCACCGCCACCTCTCGCCCGCCCAGATTACCAACCTGCTCAACTACATAGAAAGCCACTGGGGCAACCAGCCCGGCCCCGCTGGCCCGCGCACCATCGCCGAAACCGAAACCCAGCTGCGCGCCTGTGGCGAGCGCTAGGCAGCGCGCCTTACATTTGCCGTATCCTCTAAACGTCTACTTACTCCGATGGGTCTTTTCGACATCTTCAAAAACAAGCCTGAGCCCACTCCCGCGCCCGGCGCTACCCCCACCCCGGCCCCGGCCGATGGCAGCGCTGCCGCCCCCACGGCCCCCAAAAGCGGCCCCCGCTACCAGGGCTCCAACTACGTAGCGCCCGGCCCGCCCGCCCCCATGCCGGTGCCTGCGCCGGGCCAGCAATTTATGCCGCCGCCCATGCCCGAGATGCCGGGTATACCTAACCCGAACGAAATGCCCGAGCTGCCCTTCCAGCCCGAAAACGTGCTGGAGGAGCTGCTGCTGATTGCCACCGTGAACGAGGCCGCCCGCCCCGACTTCTACCGCGCCCTGCTGGGCGAGGAAGTGCTGCTGGTGCTGGCCCCGCAAGAGGGCCAGGAGCCCGGCGAGGCCACGCTGGAAGAAGGCGCGCAGATTCAGCTGCAAGTGCTGCAAGACAATAAGATTCCGATTTTCTCGTCGGTGGCCCGCATGAGCGACAACGGCGTCGACAACGGCCCCGTAACGTACGTGCGGATTCCTGGCCACGCGTTTTTCCAGATGACCCAGGGCCAGGACATCGTGTTGAACCCTTTCTCGGCGGCCGGCAAGCTGCTGCCCGCCGATGAGGTAGCCGCTATGCTCAGTGGCCAGCTTACCCAGGCCGGCGGCCTGCCCCCCGATGCCCAGGTGACTCTGAGCCAGCCCGAAAATATGCCCGAGGGCCTCGAAGATAGCCTGCGTGCCTTCGGCGCTACCGTGCCCACGGTGCGCGCCATCTACCTCGCCCAGATGGGCCTGGCCAACGACCCCGCCCAGCCCCCGCGCCTGCTGCTGGCCTTCGACACCACCGACCAGAACCCCGAGTTCCTGCCCCAGCTCGGCCCCGCCCTCGAAGGCCGCACCGGCGAGTACCAGCACGTGGATTTGATGCTGCTCGACCTCAACTCGGACGAGGGCGTGAACCCGTACTTCAAGATGGAAGAGGTACAGCCAGTGTACGTGGTAGCGTAGGCTTTAGCCTGTGCACATAATGCCTAAAAAACGGCGCGTCTGACACTGGTCGGGCGCGCCGTTTTGCTGAATATTTACCTATCCTAGAGATGTTTTCAGGTTAGCATATGCACAGGTGTAGAGACGCAATATTTTGCATCTTGCGTAAGGGTACGTCACTGAGCGCAAGACGCAAAATATTGCGTCTCTACGCATCTCAACGACCTGACACTAACCCAAAAGTAAACGTTTGGACAGCCCGCCACTACTGTTGCACCGGCGCAGGCGGAGCCAGCTCTACCTTCTCCGCTGCCTCGTGCTTGCGCACTACCCGCCGAAAAATCGGCCGCAGCCCGAAATACAGCGCCGCCACCAGTGGCACCGACGCCAGCGCCCACAGCAGCAGCGCACCCAGCTCAGCCCGCCACAGCAGCTCGGCCACGCTGGTCCAGCCTTCGGCTTTTATCATGTGTCGTATTTGCTCCAGCGTGAGATTGGCTACCTTCTCGCCCTGCCCCAGCATAGCAGCGCCCCAGCGCAGCAGTGGTAGCAACAGCAGCAGCTGCACCGGGCTCAGCAGGTGGCACACCAGCTGAATGGCGGCCACATTCAGCCGCAGCCGCAGGGCCGTGGCCGTGCTGATAATAGTGGTGAACCCCACCGTGGGCGCGATGCCAAACGCCACGCCCAGCGCCACCGTGAGGGCCAGGCTGCCCGGCGAGAGCCCCGCCTTGAGCAAACTCATAAACGGGTCGAACAGCCGGCGCTGCGCCCAGGTGCGGCGCGGCGGCTCGGGAGCGGCCTGCACGCCACCGGCCGAAATGGAAGTAATCGTCATGCGCGTAACCAGTCAGAAAAGTAGCCGTTAGCTGCCCGCCGCCCCCGGCAACCGGGGCCGCTGCCAGCGGCTACCCGGCTTTTCCTTACCGCCTTCGGGATAAAATGTTGCCCTTCCGGCGTTACGTCCTTCATGCCCCACTCCTTGCCTGAAAATTCGCCGGCCGCCCACCAGCAGCGCGCCTGGTGGGTCAATCTATACTTACTCTTGCGCCGCGCCGCCCGTGAGCTCGGGGCCAACGACCCGCTGCGGCTGGGCGCGGCCACGGCGTTTTTCACCTCGTTTGCCCTGCCGCCCATCGTTATTATCCTGGTGCAGCTGCTGGGCTCGGTGTATTCGACCTCGGGCGCGCGCCTGATGCTGCTCACCAAGCTCAGCGAGCTTATCGGCACTACCGGGGCCGGCCTGGTGGCCCAAACGGTACACAACGTGGCCGACGCTGGCCGCAACCGCCTCATTACCTGGCTGGGATTCGCGTTTCTGGTGTTCGTGGCTACTACGCTGTTCACCGTCATTCAGCACTCGCTCAATCAGTTGTGGCACGTGCGGCCCCGGCGGCAGGTCAGCCAGGTATCGGTGGCCTTGCGCGAGCGGCTGCGCTCGGCGGGCGTGCTGCTGGCCACGGCCGGGCTGTCGGTGCTGGCCTTCACGGCCGATGCGGCGCTGGGTTTCTTCGGCGACGCCCTGGCGGGCTTCGACGCGGCCTTCGTTCACTACCTGGTGCAGGCGCTCAACTGGCTGGTGAGCCTGCTGATTCTAACCGCGTGGTGCGGTTACGTGTTTCGCACGCTCAGCGCGGCCAAGGTGCCCTGGCCGGCCGTGCGGCGCGGGGCGCTGCTCACGGCCGTGCTCATCGAAGCCGGCGAGCACGTGCTGGGCTTGCTGCTGGTGTCGCGCGACTTAGGCCCCATCTATGGGCCGGCCGCCAGCCTGGTACTGGTGCTTCTGTTCGTATTTTACTCGGCCATGATTTTCTACTTTGGGGCGTCGTTTACGCAGGTGTATGCCCACTACGTGGGGCTGGACATCCGGCCCAAGAAGTCGGCCGTGCGCTACAAGCTGGTGAACGTGGCGGAGGGGTAGGGTAAGCTTTAGCTTGCCATGCGCGCAGCGCAAGTGCGCCTGTTGCGCCACGCGTTTCGGCGCTTTCAGAGTTGCACTCCGAAAATAGCGGGCTGCGTAAATACGCCTTTCGGGCCGAGCGCAACAGGCGCGCTTGCGCTGCGCGCATGGCAAGCTAAAGCTTACCCTACCCCCGCGCCGTACCTTTGCCGGATGCAACCAGCCCCCGCCGCTCCGGCCACTTTTTCTGATTTCAACCTCCCGGCCCCGCTGCTCCAGGCGCTGACCGAGCTGAATTTTGCCCAGCCCACGCCCGTGCAGGCGCTGGTGCTGCCCCCCGCCCTGGAAGGGCAGGACGTGGCCGGCCAGGCCCCCACCGGCTCGGGCAAAACCGCCGCCTACGGCCTCGCCATCCTCTCCCAGGTAGACCCCAAGGCCAAGGCCGTGCAGGCGCTCATCATCGTGCCCGCCCGCGAGCTGGCGCTGCAAGTGCGCGAGGCCATCAAGGCGCTGGGCAAGTACCTGGACGCCCCCGGCCTGCGGGTGGCGGCCCTCTACGGCGGCCACGCCATGCGCGACGAAGTGCAGACGCTTCAGCAGACGCCCCACGTGGTAGTGGCCACGCCCGGCCGCCTGCTCGACCACCTTGAAAAGCGCAACATCATCCCCAACCAGCTTAAAGTAATGGTGCTGGACGAGGCAGATAAGCTCTTGGAATTGAAGTTTCAGCAAGAGATGGCTACTATCGTGAGTAGGCTGCCCCGGCGGCGGCAGACGCTGCTGTTCTCGGCCACCATGCCCGACAAAGTGATGGCCTTGGTGCGCGACTACCTCACCCGCCCGCGGCTGCTCACGGCCGAGGGCGGCCTGGTGCCGGGCGCGGCCAGCGAGGGCGGCGCGGCCGTCATGCCGTCGTCGCTCACGCTGCGCGGGCACGTGCTCAATGCCGTGGAGCAGAAGCCCGCCGCGCTCTACCACCTTTTGCAGCAGCCCGAAACCGGCCAGACGCTCATCTTCGCCAACACCCGCGAGAAAGTGCAGGAGCTGGCCCAGTTTCTGCGCGGCCGGGGCGTGGCGGCCGAGGTGCTGCACGGCAAGTTGCCCCAGCCCGAGCGTGACAAGGCCCTGCTGAAGCTGCGCAACAACTCGGCCCAGGCGCTGGTAGCTACCGACGTGGCCGCCCGCGGCCTCGACGTGCCCGCCCTCGACACGGTTATCCAGTATGACCTGCCGCACGACGCCGAAACCTTCCAGCACCGGGCCGGGCGCACGGCGCGGGCCGGCGCGGCCGGCACTGCCCACCTGCTCGCCATCCCGCCCGAGCAAACCCGCGTGCAGAACTGGCCCGCCGCCCACGCGGTGCAGTGGGCACGCATCACGCCACCGCCCCTGCCCGCCGCCAGTGCCCCCCGCCCGCCCCGCCCCGAGGTAGTGACGCTGCACATCACGGCCGGCAAAAAGGATAAGGTGAGCGCCCACGACCTCGTCGGCGCCATCATCAACGTCGGCGGCCTGGCCCGCGAAGACGTGGGCCGCATTGAGGTGTTCGACTTCTATTCCTACGTGGCCGTGCCCCGCAAATACGCCCTGGAGCTGAAAGAGCGCCTGAACGGCACGAAAGTGAAGCGCGTGAAAGTGCGCGTAACGGACGTGGAGTAGTAGCGCGGA
>CAXYJY010000089.1:0-63088 GCA_964277755.1 uncultured Hymenobacter sp. | reverse complement strand
GCGGGCGTCAGGCACCCCCTCTTTTTTGGAGAGGGGGCCGGGGGGGTGAGGTTCCCGCGCCTACTTCACCATCCACTCGTGAATGCCGGTGGCATTGTCAACCGGCAATTGCACTTCCAGCTTTAGCGCGGTGGTCTGCACCGGCTCGAAGGTCAGCGTATTATACTTATCCTTGGCCACGGCGTAAGGCGTAGTATTTTTCACCGGCAGCCACTGGCCATCTTTCTGGTAATAAACCTTGTAGCTGGCCGGGATGCGGCAGCCGCCCCAGGGGCCGTCGTCAAACCAATACACCTTAGACTCCGACACCGTGGCCGGCTCGGCAAAGTCGTACTGCACATACTCGGTGGTGTTTTTCTTGGGCCACCAGTGCAGGTAGGGGTAGCTGGCGTCCTGCGAGCTGGCGGGGTCGTACTGGTCGGCGAGCGCCTTGAGGGTTTTGGTGCTTTTCAGCGATGAGCTGGCCGTGCTGCGCGAGGCGATGGTGGGCGCGGCCTGCGGCCGGGCGGCCGACGTTTCGTAAGGCACCCACACGGTCATGTCGCTGGGGCCTCGGTTGGCCCAGGCGTAGTACGGAATGGCCTGCACGGCCTGCGGCGTGGTCAGGATTTGACTGGAGTTGAGCTGGCGGCGGGTGGCTACACCGTTGGTTTTGAGTACGTCGAGGCCGTTTAGCAGGCCGTCCTGGTACACTACTTCCACCGGGGCTTTTTGGTCGACGGTGATGTTTTGTACCAAGCCATTCGCATTATCGGGGCCTTCGAGGCAGTACACGAGCGGGCCGCGCTGGAAGGCAAACTTGCCCTGGTCGTCTTTTACTTCGGCTTTCGCTACTACCTTCTCGGTGGCCATCGGCAGGGTCAGCGTCACGTGGTCGCCTTTTTGCCAGCGGCGCTTCAGCACCGCGTAGCCGTGGTCGAGGGTGTAGGCCACGGGCTTGCCATTGATGCTGAGCGGGATGGGCTGCGGCGCGGCATCCACGAAGCGGTAGAGGCCGCCGGGCGTGGGCTGCTGCTGCGCCCAGCCGGGAATGCGGACGCGCAGCGTGAATTCCTGCCGCTTCTGCGGGGTCATGGCGAGGTCGAGCTGGCCGTCCCAGGGGTAGTTGGTAGTTTGCTCAATGCTTACCTTGCCCGTGGGCAGCTGCACCTCGCTAGTGCTGGCCATGAACAAGTTGACGTACAAATTATCCCCGTTCTGGGCGTACACGTAGCCCGGCACCGAGGCCATGAAGCGCGTCATGTTGGAGATGCAGCAGGCGCAGGCAAACCACGCGCCGCGCTGGTGCTGCCCCATCGAAGCCAGCGGGTTGGGGTAGAAAAAGTGGTCGCCGCTGAGCGACACGCCCGCCAGCAGGCCGTTGTAGAGGGTGCGCTCCAGCACGTCCACGTACTTGGCGTCGCCGTGCAAGAGGAACATGCGCTGGTTCCAGTACACGTTGGCGATGGAGGCGCAGGTTTCGGCGTAGGCGCTCATGTTGGGCAGCTCAAAGGCCTTGCCGAAGGCCTCGCCATTGCCCGTGGCCCCGATGCCGCCCGTGATGTAGAGCTTCTTGCCCACCACGTCGTCCCAGATGGCGTCGATGGCCGTGAGGTAGCGCTTGTCGCCGGTGAGGGCGGCCACGTCGGCCATGCCCGAGTACATGTAGGTGGCGCGCACGGCGTGGCCCTCGGCCTCGTCCTGGTCCACCACGCGCTTATTAGCCTGGTTGTAGGCGTCGCCCTTGGGGCCGCGCACATCCAGGAAAAACTTGGCTAGGTCGAGGTATTGCTGCCGGCCCGTGACGCGGTAGAGCTTGGCCAGCCCGATTTCCACTATCTGGTGGCCGGGGTATACTTCAATTTTGCCCGGCCCGAGGTCGCGCACCAGCAGGTCGGCGTTTTTGGTGGCGATGTCAAGCAGCGTTTTCTTGCCCGTGGCCTGGTAGTGGGCCACGGCCGCCTCGTAGAGGTGGCCCGCGTTATACAGCTCGTGGCTGAGGTCTTCCTCTTTTTCCCAGCGCTTCTGGCCTATCCACTCGTGGGGCTTGGCGGCCTTCACCGTGCGGAAGGTATAGAGGTAGCCGTCCGGCTCCTGCGCCTTGCCGATGAGCGTAATCAGCGAATCGACATAGGCGGCCAGCCTGGGGTTTTGCTTGACCTGCATGGCGTACGACGCGCCCTCAATCACCTTGTAGATGTCGGTGTCATCGAAAGGAAACTGCGTGAGCTTGTCGCCCGGCAGCTCGCCGGCCGCCCGCCGAAAGTTGTCGAGGTGGCCATCGTTGCGGCACTGCTGCAAGGTGTGCGGAATGGTCACGTCGGCGTTGGTTTGCATCTTGGGTGCCCAAAACTTGTCATGCACATGCACCTGCGTAAACGCCACCGGCTGAATGGGATAGTCGCGCGGCGGAGCTTTTTGGGCACTGGCCGCGCTGGCCAAGCCTAAGCCGAGCAAACCGAGAAAAAAGGGAGAACGCATACTGAAAACGAAGAATGGGAGGGACTTGGAAAAAAGCAGCCAGGTCTTAAAAAAGTGCGATAACGCCCTTAACAGCACAAGATAGCGGGCGGTGCCCGCCCAGCTGCCGCGTGCTCGTTATTTTGCCCGAAACGTTTGCGGGCGGCTTCCGTCCGTCATGCTGAGCGGAGCGTAGCGGAGTCGAAGCATCTCTATCGCTTCGTTGAACGGCTTGGATGAAGCGGCAGAGATGCTTCGACTCCGCTGCGCTCCGCTCAGCATGACAGATGGAAGCTGGCGGAAAACCCGGTAGGCCATTCCTTTCTTTGCGGCGATTCCGCATGACGCCATTTACGACTACCAAGCCCATCCGCTGGGCCCTGCTGGGCCTGCTGCTGTTTCTGCTGCCGCTGGTGGCGCTGGGGCCGCGCACCTTCATCCTGCTGCACGACAACCTGGAGGCCGAGGTAGTGTGGGCGCACCTGCTGGCCAAGCTGCACCTGGCCCTGGCGCACGGCCCCGGCGCGGTGGTGCCGCCTATCATGAACGGCCTACCCCGCGAGGCCCTGCGCTCGGGCCTGAGCGTGACCATTTTCATCTTTCACCTGCTGCCCGATGCGCCGCTGGCCGCTTACCTGCTGCACGAGGCGCTGGTGCGCCTAGCCGGATTGCTGGGTATGTACTGGCTGCTGCGCGGCTACGGCCTGGCCCGCCCCGCGCAGCGCGGGCTGGCGGCCGCCGTGGCCCTGCTGTGGGCCGCACTGCCCGCGTATAGCATATTCGGGCTGAGCGTGTTGGGGCAGCCGGCGCTGCTGCGGGCGGCGCTGGACTTGCGGGCGGGGCGCGGGCGCGGGGCAGCGTGGCTGGTGTGCGCGGCGCTGCCGTGGTGGTCGTCATTCGTGCTGGTGGGGCCGTTTTTGGCCGCCGTGTGGGGGCTGAGCCTGGTAGTTGATTGGGCGCGGCGCGGGCGGGCGGCTCTGCCCGCTTTTTGGCGCGGGGCCGCGGGGCTGGCGCTGCTGCTGCTGAGCTACGCGGTGGTGGAGTGGCAGCTGTTCTGCGGCCTGCTGGTGGCTAAGAGCTTCGTGGCCCACCGCGAAGAGTTTGACCTGGCGCGGCTGGCGCAGCCGGGCCTGGTCAAGGGCTTGCGCGAGGCCGGGCAGCTGTTTTGGCTGGGGCATTACCACGCCAGCCCGTTCTTCAAGGGCGGCATTCTGGCGGCCGTGGCGGTGGTGCTGGGGCGGCTGGCGCCCGCGGCGCGGCGGGCGCTGGCGGGCCGGGTAGGGGCGGGGCTGGCGGGCATTGCGGGGCTGTGTCTGCTGGCCGGCTTGCTGCCGCAGGTGTCGGCCGCGCTGCAAGGGCGGCTGCCGCTGCTGCACGCTTTCTCGCTGGGGCGGTTTTACTTTTTGCTGGCCTTGCCCTGGGTGCTGGTGCTGGTGGCGGCCGTGCGGCGGCTGCCTGCCGGGCGGCTAACCTACACGCTGGTGGCGCTGCAAGTGCCGTTCATTTTGGCCACTAACCCCGAGTTTACCAATAACCTGCGCGCCCTGGCCGGCCGCCCCAAGGCCGACGCACCCGGCTACGCGGCCTACGTGGCGCCGGGGTTGCTGGGCCAGGCGCGGGCGTTTATCCAGGTTAAAACCGGCCAGGCACCGCCCGCCTACCGCGTGGCCTGCCTGGGGCTGCCGCCCGCCGTGGCGCAGCTCAACGGCTTCTACACCCTCGACTCGTACCAGACGCTCTACCCGCTAACCTACAAGCACGCCTTCCGCCCGCTCATCGCTGGTGAGCTGGCCAAAAGCCCCGAGCTGGCCGCCTACTTCGACGCCTGGGGCAACCGTTGCTACCTGTTTTCGGCCGAGTTGGGACGCGATTTTCTGGTAGGTAAGCGGCCGGTTCGCACCGTGCAGCACTGGGCTTTCGACGCGGTAGCGTTTCGGCGACTGGGCGGGCGCTACGTGCTGTCGGCCGTGCGCCTGGCCCGGCCCGCGGAAAGCGGCCTGCGCCCGCTGGGCGTGTTCGACGACTCGGCGGCCTACTGGCGGTTGTATTTGTATGAGGCTAGGTAAGCCTTTTAGGGCCAGCGAGCGAGGAATTAGCCGCGAAGCGGCGGCACGTTGGTAGTTGTGAAGTAGTCGTGCTACCCAGAGCCGCGAAGCGGCGGCACCTGTCATGCTACTAATAGGTGCCGCCGCTTCGCGGCTCTGCCTTATTTATTCGGGGTTTTCTATCGACATGCCGCCGCTCTGCGGCTAATTCTTCCATCACCAAGCTGCTCAGGGACGCGATTGGTTCTATAACTGTGTACTCAGCAGCTCACCGCGTGCTGGCACTCGTGTAGCCAGTACTCCGCGTCTTCGGGCGAGGTAAAGAATTGCAGCTCAAGCTTATCGGCAAAAGGATTGTGCTGGAGTAGCAAGCCCAGGTCGTCTTCGGTGTGGGGCTGCAATACGTGGGCCACGTAGCACAAGCCCAGTCGCGCAGCCTGCGGCACCCAGATTTGCTGCAGCCAATCGACGGAGTCGAACCACGGGCCCAGCACCCGGCTGTTGTCGTTGAGCAGGTAGTGAACCTGGCCGGCGGGCAGCTGCCGCAGTAGCTCGGTGGCCCCGTGGTGACTGTCGGGGGTAGTAACCACGCCCGACCAGGTCAGGTGCAGCCAGTGGGCGGGCTCGTCGTAGGCTACGCGGCAGTACTCGCGGCCGCCGGGGTGGTGAAAGCGGAGGTCAAACATGGTAAAAATCGAAGTAAAAGTAGCAACCGGACAAAAAATAAGGCACTCGATAAAAGCTCTGCTATTCGCTCGTTTGACGCAAAACCCTCCCGCAGAGTTGCCCCGTAACCGCCGCCCGTGGCGTAGATTTGACTTTTACCGCTTGCTCCGCGCATGGCTTCCAACAACTACCGAAACCCGACGAGTGGCCCCCCCGCCACCAATCGCCAGGCCCCCGCCGCCGCCCCCGAAAACGGGCCCGCGCGGGCCCGTGGCAATACCCCGCGCGCCGCCGCGCCCGCTGCCGAACCAGCCGCTACTACCGCCCGCCCGCCCGTCAGCAACCGGGCGCGCACCACGGCGGCCAAGCCCGCCGCTGCCCCTCGCCCGCCCCGGCCGTCGCGCCCAGGCGAGGGCTTTAGCCTAAGCCAGGCTACGGCCTTCTTGCGCGACCGCCGCTTTCACCTGCTGGTGGGCTTTGGGCTGCTGCTGGGCTCGATTTATCTCACTATCGCCTTCACGTCGTTCCTGTTCAGCGGGCGCGCCGACCAAAGCATCGTGGCTGCGCTGGGCACCGTGCCGGTGAAGGAAGCCGGGCAGGAATCGGGCAACTGGCTGGGCTTGCTCGGCGCGTGGCTGGCCGAGAAGTGTATCTACCGGGGCTTCGGGCTGGCGGCCTACGCGCTCATTCCCATCGTCTTCTTTTTGGGCTACAAAATCGTGTTTCGCCGGGCCAAAGGCTCGGTGAGCTACGTGCTGGCGCTGGGCTTATTTACGATGCTGTGGACCAGCGTCCTGCTCGGCTACGTGGTGGTGCAGATGGCCGCCCCCGGCACCGACCCCGCCCAAGCGCACCGCTTCGACTGGCTCAGCGGCGGCGGCGGCTATGAGATGGCCCTCTGGCTGCAATCGCTGGTGGGTTGGGGCACGGTGCTGCTGCTGGCGTTTGGGCTGATTATGTTCGTGGTGTTCTTCTTCAACATCACCAGCCTCGACCTTGGCCTGGGTGGCCGCGACGAGGAAGAAGGGGAGGAGGACGCCCCCGAGGAAGTCGCCGTACCCGTGATGGCCGCCGCGCCGGCCGTGGCCGCTCGCCCCTCGGCCAAGGCTGCCCCGCGCCCGGCTGTCCTTTCTGAGGAAGACGACGAAGATGCCCCGGCCCCCGCTCGCGAGCCCGAGTTTGAGCCCGCGCCTGCACCGCGCCCCAGCCCGCTCAAAGCGCCGGTAATCAGCACTAATTTCGAGGTAGCCGAGCCGGCCGCCGCTGAAGCTGAGGCTGAGTTCGAGCCCGCTCCGTGGGCCGCCGCACCGGCCGCGCCAGCAGCTATGCCGCTGGTACTGACCGGCGCTACCGCCGCGCTGTCGCCGGTGGCGGCTGGTGTGGCTGCTACTGCTACCGCCGTCGGAACTGCTACTACTGCTGCTACTACTTCCACCGCTACCGCCACTGGCCCGGCGTTCTCCTTCGAACTGCCCGAAGCCGAGCCGGAAGTGCTGGAAATCGCGCCCAGCGTAGCCACCATCCCCACGCCGCTCTCGCTAGCCGACCTCGCCGACGATGACGCGCCGTTGCCCCCTAAACCAGAAACCAGAAATCAGAAATCAGAAACTAGCTTAGAAATAACCATCCCCAGCCGCGACGACCTCGACCCCAACGCCGGGGCCGACATCGCGGCCGTAGCCGATGAGGACGAGGACGCCGACACCATGCCGGACGTCAACTACGACCCCACGCTCGACCTCTCGCGCTACCAGTTCCCGACCCTGGAGCTGCTCAACGACTACGGCGTGGCCAAAGCCCAGGTAACCAAGGAGGAGCTGGAGGCCAACAAGGACCGCATCGTGGAGACGCTGGGCCACTACAACATCGCCATCGCCAGCATCAAGGCCACCATCGGGCCCACGGTGACGCTGTACGAGATTGTGCCCGAGGCCGGCATCCGCATCTCTAAAATCAAGAGCCTGGAAGATGATATTGCCCTGAGTCTGGCCGCGTTGGGTATCCGTATTATCGCGCCAATTCCGGGCAAGGGTACCATCGGTATCGAGGTGCCGAACACCAAAAAGGAGATGGTGAGCATCCGCTCGGTACTGGGCTCCGAGAAATTTGCCCGCTCCGAAATGGACCTGCCGGTGGCCTTCGGCCGCACCATTACCAACGAAGTATTCGTGGCCGACCTCGCCAAAATGCCCCACTTGCTGATGGCTGGGGCCACGGGCCAGGGTAAGTCGGTGGGTTTGAACGTGATACTGGCCTCGCTGCTCTACAAGCGCCACCCCGCGCAGCTCAAGTTTGTGCTGGTTGACCCTAAGAAGGTAGAACTCAGTATCTTCAATAAAATCGAGCGGCACTTTCTGGCCAAGCTGCCCGACGTGGAGGAGCCCATCATCACCGACACTAAGAAGGTGGTACACACGCTCAACTCGCTGTGCATGGAGATGGACCGCCGCTACGATTTGCTGAAGGAAGCTGGCTGCCGCAACCTCAAGGAGTACAACGCCAAGTTTATCGAGCGGCGGCTGAACCCCAAGAAGGGTCACCGCTTCATGCCGTTTATCGTGCTGGTAATTGACGAGTTGGCCGACCTTATGATGACGGCCGGCAAGGAAGTCGAGCAGCCCATTGCGCGCCTCGCGCAGCTGGCCCGCGCCATCGGCATCCACCTCATCGTGGCTACCCAACGGCCCTCGGTGAACGTGATTACGGGCATTATCAAGGCCAACTTCCCCTGCCGGATTTCCTTTAAAGTGACCAGCAAAATCGACTCGCGCACCATCCTGGACACCGGCGGGGCCGACCAACTTATTGGCCAGGGCGACATGCTGTTCTCGGCCGGCTCCGACCTCATTCGGGTGCAGTGCGCCTTCATCGACACGCCCGAGGTCGACCGCGTGTGCGACTACATCGGCGGGCAGCAGGGCTACCCTGATGCCTACCTGCTGCCCGAGGTAGCCGGGGCCGACGGCGACAGCGACGGCGACAGCGGTGACTTCGACCTGAGCGAGCGCGACTCGATGTTTGAGGAAGCCGCCCGCTGCATCGTGCTGCACCAGCAGGGCTCGACTTCGCTCATTCAGCGCAAGCTCAAGCTGGGCTACAACCGCTCGGGCCGCATCGTGGACCAGCTCGAGCGCGCCGGCATCGTGGGCCCGTTTCAGGGCTCGAAGCAGCGCGACGTGCTCATCCCGGACGAGTATCAGCTGGAGCAATTGCTGAACTCGCTGAAGTAGTCACTATAACATTTAACAACTAACATTTATCATTTAACAGTCTAGGTTTTAAGGAAAAAAGAAATTGTCATTGCGAGCGCAGCGAAGCAATGACAATTTCTTTGTGCAGTGCCATGAACTACAAGATGTTACATGATAAATGTTAACTGTTAAATGACTTTTGGCCCCGCTTTTGCGTATGCGCCCGTATCCGGCCCCAACGCGCCGGGCTTTTTACCCATGACTCCGAAATTTTCGCTGCTGGCGCTGGCCGCTACCTTGGCTTTGCCCGCCGCCGCCCAGCAAGACCCCCAGGCCGGCAAAATCCTTGACGCCGTGAGCGCTAAGTACACGGCCCTCAAGTCGTTTCAGGCCGGCTTTACCCAGACGCTGGAAAACCCCGCCGCGAAGCTCAAGCAGAACATCACCGGCGACATCACGGTGAGCGGCCAGAAATACCACCTCACCGCCAGCGGCCAAGAGGTTATCAACGACGGCAAAACCACCTGGACCTACCTCAAAAACGAGAACGAAGTCAACATCGCCGACTCTGACCCGACCAACCAGGATATGTCGCCGGCCCAGATGTACACCATGTACAAAAAGGGTTACAAGTACCAGCTGCTCAAGCCGGTAAAGGAAGGCGGCGTGACCTACGACCAGATTGAGCTGACGCCCGAAAACAAAACCAACGACGTATTTAAGGTGCAGATTCTGGTGAGCCAGGCCGACAAGTCCATCAAGAGCGTAAAGACGTTCAAGAAAAACGGTACCCGCACGACGTTCACTCTCAAGAATTTCAAAGCCAACGTGCCCGTGACGGCTACCTCGTTTGCTTTCAACAAGGCCGCGCACCCCGGCGTGAAAGTCGTGGACTTGCGCTGAGTAGTGCGGTAAGCTTTAGCTTGCCGTGTTGATTGTAAAACGGCCCGCTCTTACCAAGCGGGCCGTTTTATTTTTACGCGCTGTGCTATTGTTGTACTCATTAGCCGGTTTCTTTACGGCAAGCTAAAGCTTACCGCACACTACTCATGCGCGAAGATTTCCTGCACTACGTCTGGCAGCACCAGTACTTCGACAAAACTGACCTGCGCACCACCGGCGGCGAGGAAATCCAGGTGCTGCGCCCCGGCCAGCGCAATGCCGACGCCGGCCCCGACTTCCTCAACGCCCGCCTGCGCCTCGGCGACGTGGAGTGGAACGGGGCGGTCGAAATTCACCTGCGAGCCAGCGACTGGCAGCGCCACAACCATCAGACGGACAAGAAGTACGACCAGGTAATCTTGCACGTAGTACACCAAGCCGATGACGATGTGCAGCGCACCAACGGCAGCCTCATTCCAGCCCTGGCGCTGGCTTCGCGCCTCGCGCCCGACCTGCTGGCCCGCTACGAAGCCCTGGTAGCGGCCCCGCCCGCCGCCGCGCTGCCCTGCGCCCCACTGCTGCCCCAGGTGCCGCAATTGGTAAGAACCATGATGACCGAGCGCGCCCTGCTGGAGCGCGTAGAGCAAAAAGCCGACGTAATCGCTACCCTGCACCAGCACCTCGGCGACGACTGGGAGGCCACCGCCTACCACGCCCTGATGGCGGCCTTCGGCTTCCAGAAAAATAGCGAGCCGCTGGCCCGCCTCGCCAAGGCCGTACCGCTGCCCGTGCTGCGCCGCCACCGCCACGATGCCCGCCAACTCGAAGCGCTGCTGTTCGGCCAGGCCGGCTTTCTGGCCGAAAACGACGAAACGGCGGGCGACGACTACCTGGCCGACCGGCGGCAGGAGCACGAGTTTTTGCGCCACAAGTATGGCCTGGGCGCGGCGGCCCTGGCCGCCCACGAATGGAACTACCTGCGCCTGCGGCCGGCCAACTTCCCGGCCGTGCGGCTGGGGCAGCTGGTGGGGCTGCTGCACCGCCGCCCGGCCTTGTTCGATGCCCTGCTCACGGCGCAGAGCGTGGCGGCGCTGACTGATTTTTTTGCCGGCGCGCCCGCCCCGGCGTATTGGCAGACGCATTTTCGGCCGGGGCGGCCGGGCAAGGTGCCGGGGCTGGGCAAGAGTAGTATCGAGCTGCTGATTATCAACGTAGTGGTGCCGCTGCGCGTGGCCTACGCCCGCCACACCGGCCAGCCCGAGCTGGTCGAAAGTACCATTACGCTACTCAGCCAGCTGCCCGCCGAGCACAACCAGTACACCGACCTGTACCAGGAATTGGGCTTCGAGCACCGCACCGCCGCCGACTCGCAAGGCTTGCTGGCGCTGCACAAAAACTACTGCCAACCTCGGCGCTGCCTGCACTGCGCCATCGGCGGGCGGTTGGTGGGTGGCGCGCCCGCGCCGCTGCGTATCAATCGATGAAAATACTCATCGCGCTGCTGCTGAATGGACTGCTGCTCGCTGGCCTGGCTGCTTGGCTGCGCGCCGAATACCGCCGTGCCCCGCCCGGCCTGCGCCGCTGGCTGCTGCCCGCGCTGGCCGGGCGCCTGGTGGCTGGCCTGCTGCCCCACGGCCCCGACAGCCGCTGCATGAGCTTCTGGGGCGAGGCACTCACAGCGCAGTTTTGGGCGCGGCCGGGCACGGGCTGGGCGCTTTGGCAAGGCCACGAGCTACACGCCGGGGCGCACATGCTGGATATGTACAAGTGGTCCAATACGCTGTTTATTATCAAGCTATTGGGTTTGCTCAATTTCGCCTCGCTCGGCAGCGCGGCGCTGAACGCCTGCTACCTGAGTTTTCTTAGCTTCTTGGGCTGTTGGGTGTTGGTGCGGACGCTGGCGTGGCTATTTCCGGCCGCGCTGGTGGGGGCGGGGGTGGTAGCTTTTTTGCTGTGGCCCTCGGTGGTGTGGTGGGGCTCAGGCGTTACCAAAGAGGCGCTGTTGCTGGGTAGCAGTGCGATGTTTACGGCGTTGGTTTTAAATAAATTATACGGTAGCCCGCCGGGCGATTGGTGCGCGCGGCTGGGTAGATGGCTGCTGCTGGGGCTGCTGGCGTGGCTGCACGTGCGGCTGCGGTATTTCTTCGCGCTGCCGCTGCTGGGCTGCCTGCTAGCGCTGGCGGGCACCACGCTGGCCACGCGGCGCGGCTGGCTGCCGGCCGGCTGGCGCTGGCAATTGCTGGCGCTGGCGGGCGGGCTGGCGGTGGCCGGGCTGCTGGTAGTAGCGGTGGGCGGCGAGCCGGTTTCTCAGGTCTTCGTAACCAGTCAGCTGTGGCAAAATTATTTGCATGGACTGATGACATCGGTGGGCCGGCCGCACTTGGAATATCCAGCGCTACTACCCACGCTGGGCAGCATGGCGCGGCACTTTCTGCTGGCGGCGTTGCAGGCGCTGGCCCGGCCGTGGCTGGGCGAGTCGGCCGCGCCGCTATACGTGGTGGCTGGGCTCGAAAACTTGTTGTTACTCTGGCTATTGCTACGCGCCGCTTGGAATGTACTACGCGGCCGGCCGGGCCGGCTGCCGGCCGGGTTGGTACTGGCGCTGCTGCTGTATTGCGTGGTGCTGGCCGGCCTCATCGGCCTGAGTACTCCCAACCTGGGCACGCTGCACCGCTACCGGGCTCTCGCGCTGCCGTGGCTGCTGTGGCTGAGCTTGCAGGGCGGAAAAGGAGGAAAAACGTGCAGCGGGGAAGCCAAAATGACTTGCTGAGTTGTTGTGGGTTGGCGCAGCCTTGAGGGCGGGCCGTGGCGGCGCGCCGTAGCGCGAACTTTGTAGTGCGCGTTCGTGGACGAGCACCCGGACGTAGCGCGAACTACCAAGTTCGCGCTACGGCGCGCCTACTACCTTCTGCTACTCATTTACGGCCGTCGTACCTTTGCTTTTTATGGAAAACCCCGTTATCATTCTTGGCGCACAGGCCGTCGGCACGGCCGCCCTGGATGCGTTTCTCTCCAACGACATCGTCGTGTATTGCATTCTCGACGACGACCCCAGGCTGCACAATACCGAGTTGCTCGACGTGCCCGTGATGGGCAACACCGACGACGGCGAGCTGCTGAAGCTCATCGGCAAAAAGTGCGAAGTATTCGTGGCCACTGAGGATGCCGCCAGCCGCCGCAGCCTCACCAAGATGCTGCGCGACGACTACGAGGTAGTGCCCGTCAATAGCATTCACCAACGCGCCAGCGTATCGGCCCACGCCGAACTGGGTCACGGCAACTACGTGGGCCCCAACGCGGTAGTGGCTGCCACCGCTAAAATTGGCGAAGGCATCCTCATCGGCCCCAATGCGGTAGTGGAAGGCCAGGCTACCATCGGCGACTATGCGCAGCTCGGCAGCGGTGCCCAAATTGGCTTCGGTGCCTCGGTGGGCGCGGGGGCTTTCGTGGGGGCCGGCGCGGTGCTGGTGGCCGGCGTGAAAGTGGGCGACAGAGCCCGCGTGGGCGCTGGCTCGGTAGTAGTGGCCGACGTGCCCGGCAGCCAAACGGTATTCGGCAACCCGGCCAAGCAGGTTTAAATTAAAAATTAAAAATTATGAATTAAAAATTGCTTCCGGTCGCAACTGGGTGTCTGAAGAATCAATTCATAATTTTTAATTCATAATTTTTAATTAAAACAATGTATCAAGTCCTTCTCTATTACTGCTATACGCCCCTCGAAAACCCCGCGCAGTTCCGCGACGAGCACCACCTGCTGTGCCTCGACCTGGATTTGCGCGGGCGCATTATCGTGGCGGCCGAGGGCCTGAATGGCACCGTATCGGGCACCCGCGAGGCGTGCGCCGCCTACATGAGCGCCGTGAAAGCGGACCCGCGCTTCGCGGCGCTGGAGTTCAAGATTGACGAAGTAGAAGGCCATACGTTTCAGAAGCTGCACGTGCGGCTGAAGGATGAGATTGTGCACAGCAGCCTGCGCCACGTGCGGCCCCACGAAAAAACCGGTCAGCACCTGACTCCCCAGGAATTCAAGGACTTGAAGGACCGCGACGACGTAGTGGTGGTGGACGTGCGCTCGGACTACGAGTACAACCTCGGCCGCTTCAAGAACGCCGTGACGCTGGATATTGAGAACTTCCGCGACTTTCCCGAGCGCGTTGAGCGCTTGCAAGAGTTCAAGGATAAGAAGATTCTGACTTACTGCACCGGCGGCGTGAAGTGCGAGAAAGCCAGCGCTTTTTTGCTGGAGCAGGGCTTCGAAAACGTGTACCAGCTGCACGGTGGCATTATTAAATACGGCCACGAAGTGGGCGGCGAAGACTTTGACGGCCAGTGCTATGTGTTCGATGGCCGCGTGGCGGTGGATGTAAATACGGTGAACCCTACCGTCATTTCGCGCTGCCACCACTGCCAGGAGCCTTCGCCCCGCCTCATCAACTGCGCCAACCCGCACTGCAACGCCCACCTGCCGCTCTGCGAAAGCTGCGGCGAATTGCTGGCCGGTGCCTGCTCGGCGGCCTGCGCCGCGCACCCCGACAAGCGGCCGTATGACGGCACGGGCACGTACCCGAAAATCAGCAACCACTACACGCCGGCGCAAGGCCTGGCGTCGTATAAGGGGTAATTTAATTTTTGTCGTTGGTCATGCTGAACGCAGTGAAGCATCTCGCGTGGCGCAGTAATTTTTACGTAAGAATTTACTGCGCCACGCGAGATGCTTCACTGCGTTCAGCATGACACTTTTTAAGTAACAACCTAGCCCATGATTCCCGAATCCGAACTTATCCTGAACGCTGACGGCACGATTTATCACTTGAATCTGCTGCCCGACCACATTTCCGACACCATCCTGACGGTGGGCGACCCGGCGCGGGTGGCGCAGGTGAGCCGGCATTTCGACTCCATCGAGTTTGAGGGCACGCACCGCGAGTTTGTGACGCACGTGGGCTATTACCGTGGCAAGCGCCTGACCGTGCTGAGCACGGGCATGGGTACGGATAATATTGATATTGTGCTAAATGAGCTGGACGCGCTGGTGAATATCGACTTTATGTCGCGCACCGTGCGCCCGGCCGAGGAGCGCCTGAGCCTCCGTATTATCCGGCTGGGCACCAGTGGCAGCCTCCAGGCCGACGTGCCGGTGGGCTCCTTGCTGGCCACCCAGCACGCTGTGGGCCTCGATAGCCTGATGCAGTTTTACCCGCTCGTGGAAACGGGCCTCGAAACGCAGGTAGCCAAGGATTTACAGAATTCGCTCGACCTGCCTTTTGCGCCCTACGTAGTGCGCGGCTCCGACCTGCTGCGCGAGCAACTGGCCGCCGACCTGCTCATCGGCAACACCGTGACGTGCCCCGGCTTCTACGGCCCGCAGGGCCGCCGCCTGCGCCTCGACCTGCGCCAGCCCGACTACATGCAGCGCCTGCAAAGCTTCCGCCACCAAAGTCCGGAGGGAGATTTTCGCCTCTCCAACTTCGAGATGGAAACGGCGGGCTACTACGCCTTGGGCCAGCTGCTGGGCCACGAGGTGCTGAGCCTCAACGCTATCGTGGCTAACCGCGCCACCGGCGAGTTTGCTAAAGACGCGGGCGACATCGTCGACCACCTCATTGCCCGCACATTATCGCAGATTTAAACGGATTTGTAGGATTAAACGGATACGCCCGTTGCGCGGGCTGACTACTGGACCGCAGGAGTGCCTTCGCCGGCTCTTTAAAGGTTAGCCGAAGGCTACCCTGCGGTCCAGTAGTCAGCCCGCGCAGCGGGCGTATCCGTTTAATCCTACAAATCCGTTGGAATCTGCGGTCAGAATTCGAAGCCCAGTACTGACCGCAGGGGTAGGTTGATGTCGCCTTTGAGCGTCAGGTAGTTGGCGTGGGCAGTGAGTACCATGGCGCGCACGCGCTTGGTGTGGCCGTCGGCGGTGCGGAAGAAAATGGTGGTCTTGGTGTGGTTGGTATTGGTGAGCAGCACGGCGCGCTCGGCGTCGGCGCGGCGGCGCTTTTGCTGGTCGGGGTCGTGGGCCAGCACGTCGTCGTGAACGTATTCTAATTCGGTAAGATGCTCGCGGTCAATGGTTTCGATTGACTCTTCGGTGGGGACGTAGAACATGGCAGAAGCAGGAAGTAAATGAAACAGCGGCAAAGCAATCGGGCCAGTCTGAAGACTGGCTGAAAGCGACAGCAAGCTGGTCGCGGATTATGTTTTCGGGGGAAATATTTTCAGATGTTACGGACCGGGGCGGGCTAGCCATATCGCCAAAAGTGCATACGTAGGGCGTAACGCTGGAGGTTTCCTAAAATTTCATCTAAAGTTCATAATTGGTATGGCGCTACACTTCGGCCGCCAAAAACTCCATCGTGTCGATGCCATCGGCGTAGTCGGCCACGCTGGGGGTTTGCGCCCGGCCGAAGGGGAACGAGCCGGGGTAGCGCCCACCCGCCGACACGAGGCACTGCGTTTGGGCGGCCACGTTGGTGAGCTGGTCGAGCAGGTCGATTTCCTGGGTATAGGTGCTGTAGTGGACTACCGAAATGGGCGATACGATGGCCTCGCGCTCAGTGAGTAGCAGAAAGCCAGTGTCGTAGTGCGGCACGGCGTTCACCAGCAGAATGCTCTTGTTGTAGTCGTAATTGTTCTGGTACTTGTGGTGGTCGAGCACGCGGTGGTAGGGCTGGAGCGCGTCGAGCAGGGGCACGAAGTCGTAGCCCTCGGGCACGTAAAGCTTGCTCACGTTGCGGCAGCCCAGGCCGTAGTACTGAAAAATATCGGGGCCGAGCGCGGCCAGCTCCTCGGCCGTTTCGCGGCCCGTGAGGATGCCCAGGCTGGTGCGGTTGCGGCGGATGAGGTGGGGCTTGCTTTTGAAATAATACTCGAAGTAGCGGGCCGTGTTATCCGAGCCGGTGGCGATGAAGGCATCGGCCGCATTGAGGCGCTCCACAAACTGAATGCGCTCGGCGAAAACGGGCTCGATTTGAGTTAATTCCTTGGCAATCCAGAGCATGAGTACGGTGTCTTCCTTGCTGGGCTTGGCCAGCAGCGTGTGGCCGCTGACGAGCACGCACAGCAAATCGTGAAAGCCCACGAGTGGAATATTGCCGGCCATCACCACGCCCACCTGGCGGGGCTCGGCGGGCTCGGCGGGGTAGCGGCCGGCCCACTGGCTGAGCTGGGGCTCGGCCAGTAGGTGGGCGATGCCCGCGATGGCGGTACGCACGTTGGGTAGGTCAAACCAGCCGTTGCGGTTGCGGGCGCGGGCGGCGAGGTCAGTGAGCTCGTCTTCGGTGAGGGCGGCGAGGCGTTGGCCTAGGGCCGCGAAGGCGGCGAGGCGGGAAGCGTGGTTCAGCATAAAGAGAAGTAGCGGCAAGGGCAACTGGCCCCTAACTTTGGGGCGCAAAGCAGACGGCCCCGGCGTTCTTACGTATAGCCGGGCAGCTTTGACCAGCAAAACTATTCAATCTAAAAGGAGACGAAGGCAATGGCCATTATGATAACCGACGAGTGCATCAATTGTGGTGCCTGTGAGCCGGAATGCCCCAACACCGCCATCTACGAGGGCGGCGCCCAGTGGCGCTGGGCCGATGGCACCAAGCTCAAAGAAGTGGAAACCCTGGATGGCAAGCACGTGGGCGGCACCGACCCCCAGCGCCCGGTATCCAACGAGTACTACTACATCGTGACCGATAAATGCACCGAATGCGTGGGCTTTCACGAAGAGCCGCAGTGCGCCGCCGTGTGCCCCGTCGACTGCTGCGTAGACGACCCCGACCACCGCGAAACCCGCGAGCGCCTGACCCAAAAGCAAGCCTGGCTGCACAAAACGGCCGCGTAGCGCAGCGCCCTGTCTGAATTATACCTTCGTTTGCCCGTCTGAAATGACGTGGCAAGCGAAGGTTTTTTATGTAATGACTGGCGGTAAACGGCGATAAGCCTCTTGTTGAACCTGGTAAAAAGCGTTGCTCCTAATGGAAAGGCCCAAAATACAGCTGCCCCTATCGGCTACCGACAAGCTGGTGGAAGTGCTTGGTTATCTGACCGTAGTGGCGATATGGGGCTTGGCGGTGGCGAGCTACGCCAGCCTGCCGGCCATCATCCCTACGCACTACAACGGCGCGGGCACGCCGAATGGCTTCGGCGATAAAAGCGCCATCCTGACGCTGCCGCTGGTCGCCACGGTACTATTTGGGGCGCTGACGGCACTCAGCCGGTACCCGCACATCCTCAATTACCCAACGGCCATCACGCCGGCTAACGCGGCCTACCAGTACACCAACGCGACGAAGCTGCTCCGGTATCTGAAGCTGGTTCTAGTCGTGGTGTTTGGCCTGATTACCTTCCGAACCATTCAAACCGCCAGCAAAGCGGCGCATGGACTAGGTACCTGGTTTTTGCCCGTGTCGCTGGGGCTGATTTTCATCCCGCTGCTTTTCTTTATCATAAAAGCAGTTAAAGCAAAATAAATAGGCGCAGTTTGCCGCTAAAACAGCTTTCGGGCCACCTGCTGCTCGGTCGCCAGCAGCGCCAGAAACTCCTCCCGCGATACTTCCTCCGCGCCCAGCGCCGCCATGTGCGGCGTGAGCTGCTGAATGTCGAACCACGCGCTGCCACGCGCCCGCAGGTGCTCGGCCAGCGCCAGTACCGCCAGCTTGGAGGCGTTGGGGCGGTGGTGAAACATGCTTTCGCCCGCGAATACGCCGCGCACGGCCACGCCGTAGAGGCCGCCCACCAGCTCGGGGCCGTCCCATATTTCCACGCTGTGGGCGTGGCCGGCGGCGTGTAGCGCCTCGTAGCCGCGCACGAGCTGCGGCGTAATCCAGGTACCGTCCTGACCGGGGCGGGGCTGCGCCTGGCAGGCCCGCATCACCTGCCCAAAAGCCTCATCGAAGCTGATGCGGTACGGCGACTGCCGCTGCGCCCGCGCCAGGCTGCGACCCACGTGCAGCCGGTCGAGGCGTAGAATGGCGCGGTGCGGTGGGCAAAACCACGCCAGCGGCCAGCCCGGTACCGGCCACGGAAAAATGCCCTGCGCGTAAGCCGCCAGCAGGTTTTCGACGGTGGGCTGGCCACCGAGCAGCAGCAGGCCGTCGAGGTCATCGCGCGCGGCGGTGGGCGGGGGAAAGGCGAGGGGCATAGCTAATTCGAACGTTTGGGGGGCTACTGCCCCGGCGTAAACCACCGACGCAGCCGCCACCGGATGCGCCGGGCCAGCGAGGGCCGCTCAACTGCGTATACGATGGCAGGGGAGGGCGCGAGCACTACATCGTGCTGCACTACGCCAGTGGCATCCGTTGGCAGCGTGAGCATGCTGCTTTTGTAGCCTACGCAGCTGAACAGGATAGCGCCCGTCGGGGAGTGCGCCACCGCAGCAGGTAGCACAAGCTCAAAATGACCTTGCCTGTCGGTAGAAGTGCCGAAGGTAGTTCCATTGGCTACGACGGTGACGCCAGGCACCGGTATCGGTTTGTCCTGCTCCAGTTCAACTCTTACCGTACCCATAACCCGAACGCTATCGGCCGCCGTAGCGGACTGCCCGTGCGCTGGCAGGCTGGCCAGGGCCCAGGCTATGGTAGTGGCGGAAGCCAGCCGGGCGCAGGCACTCGGCGGCGACTGCCCCCAGTGCGCCAGCTGCGCCGGGCTGTACATGCCGCACAGCGCGTTGCCGTGCGCCGCCTGCGTGCGCTCGATGGCGGGCCACGACATGGCCGAGAAGTCGAAAATCTCCTTGTCGCACTGCCCGCAGAGGCGGCCATTGGCGGTGGGTTGCATGTCCAGCCAGTGCTGGCCGCAGGGCTGGGGCTTGGGAAGAGTATACATCGCGGATACGCCGGAGGCAGGGCTGTTTGCAAGGTAGCCCGGAGCCACTATTGTATCCTGTCGCGCTTAAATGCGCAGTGTATAAGGCAAGAGAGGAATTTATAAAGGCTAATGTGCTACTACTCATATTTAAGGTTGAGTATCAAAGCCGCGCTAAGGTCGGGGTCAAACCCATGGCTTCGGGATAGTTAAAAAAATAATATGATTAATCACATCTAGTAGAGCGCTATCCACAGCATCTTTGTCCTTCGGATTAAAAATTGTCTATATCCATTTTTATTAACTCAACTCCTCACAGTCGACCCAACGCACTACCCAGCTCGCCCGGCGAGCTGGCCGCAACTCCCACGCTATGAAACAACTGGCTACTTCCATTCTGCTCATTGCCGCTTGCGGCGGTGTAGCCCTCACCGCGCATGCCCAGGCGGGTACCCTCACCGGCACGGTGCAAACCACTGGTGGCGAGGCCCTGCCCGGTGCCAACGTCTTTATCAAAGGCACGTTCCAGAGCACCACTACCGACCACGAAGGCCGGTTTGCACTGCCGGTTTCGGCAAAAACCGCTCTGCCCTTCGCGCTGTCGGTGCAGTTCGTGGGTTTCGAAACGCACTCAGATACCATCCGCTCGCTCAGCCAGCCGTTGCGCGTGGCGCTCAGGCAGGGCACCAACCTCATGAACGAGGTAGTGGTATCGGCCTCGCGGGTGGAGGAGCGCGCCCTGCAAGCGCCCGTGACGGTAGAGAAGCTGAATAGCAGGCAGGTAGCCAGCCTCACCGCGCCCGACCTCATCACCAACCTGGCCCGCCTCAAGGGCGTCGATGTCACGACCTCGGGCCTGTTTATGGCCAGCATCAGCACGCGCGGCTTCAATGGCACCACCTCGGAGCGCGTGCTGCAGCTCGTGGACTACATGGACACGCAGTCGCCGAGCCTCAACCTGAACGCGGGTAACGCCCTGGGTTTGCCCGAGGTAGACGTGGCCAGCGTGGAGGTACTCTACGGCCCCAGCTCGGCGCTGTACGGGGCCAATGCCTTTAATGGCGTAATACTTACTACTTCCAAAGACCCGTTTAAGTACGAGGGCCTGAGCGTGCGCCTGCGCGGCGGCAACCGCGACTACGTGGATGGGCAGCTGCGCTACGCCCAACGCCTGGGCACCCGCTGGGCCTTCAAAATCTCCGGCAGCTTTGCCCGCGCCCAGGACTGGATAGCCGACAACGAGGCCGCGCAATCGCTGGCCTACGTGCCCACCAACAACCCCGCCGGCTCGGGCCTGGGCTACGACGCCGTGAACCGCTACGGCGACGTGGGCAACACTTTCGGGGCCAGCGGCGGCGCGCTCAACGGCCAGACCGTGTTCATGCCTGGCTGGAACGAGCGCGAGATTATCGGGCCCGACTCGCCGGCCAAGCTCTACCGCATCATCCCGTCGGTGCATTTCCTGGTGACCGATAAAATCAAGGCGATGGTGGAGTTTAAGCGGGCCGAGGGCACTACTTCGTACCAGGCCACCAACCGCTACCGCCTCAAGAACTTCGCTACCAACCAGTACCGCATCGAGCTGCGTAGCGACCGCTGGTTTGTGCGCGCCTACCAGACCCAGGATTTCGGAGCCGATTCCTATGATTTGCCCTTCACCGGGGCCTTTATGCAAACGGCCGTGGACTCGCGCAGCACCTCGGGCCAGACGTATGCGCAGCGCTACTTCGGGGCGTATGCCGTGGCCTACAATACCTTCCTGGCCCAAAACGCCGGCAACGTAGCTGGCGCGCAGGCCGCCGCCCGCGCCGCCGCCGCCCCGATTCAGCTAGCGGCCGGCACGCCCGAGTTCAACGCCTTGCGCGAGCAGGTTACGACTAATCCGACGCTCGGCGTGGGCTCGCGCATCAACCCCAGCTCGTTTCTCACCGATATCAGCGGGCAGTACGAGTTTCGGCCGGCCTTCGCCAACATCGTGGTGGGCGGGGCCTATCGGCAGTTCCGGCTGGGCTCGGATGGTCATTTATTCGCGGACCTCGATGGCAAGCGCCTGCGCAACGACGAGTACGGCGGCTACGGCCAGGTAGCCAAAACCCTCTTGCAAGACCGCCTGAAGCTGACCGTGGCCGCCCGCCTCGACGGCAGCCAGAACTTCAGGGCCGTGTTTTCGCCCCGCGCCTCGGTGGTGTACTCGGTGGGCGCGCAGCAGCAGCACAATTTCCGCGTGAGCTACAACCAGGCCTACCGCTCGCCCACCCAGCAGGGCCAGTATCTGTTTCTGGATTTGGGCCGCGCGCTGCTGCTGGGCAACATCAGCAACGGCTTCCAGGGCTACTCCACGGCGGCGGCCTCGCAGCTCGGCCGCATCCTCACCAGCGCCAACCCCAGCGCCGCGCTCGACGCCTACGCCGTGAGCTACGACCGCCTCAAGCCTGAGCGCGTGGCTACCATCGAGGGCGGCTACAAAGGCCTGCTGTTTGAGAAGCTGGGCATCGACGTCAACTACTACTACAGCCAGTACAACGACTTTATCGGCTCGGTGCGCCTGCTCGGCAACCGCGACGGCTCGCGGCCCACGCTAGCCCAAATCGGGGCCGAGGCGCGCAAGCCCCAGCCCTTCCAGGACCGCGCCGGCGACACCCGCGTGCTGCAAGTGCAGGCCAACGCCGCCCAGCAAGTCCGCACGATGGGCGGCCTGGTGGCCCTCACCTACGCCGTGGCCCCGGCCCTGAACCTGACCGGCAACTACAGCCTCAACATCCTTGACACAAGCAACCTGCCCGAAAACTTCCAGACCTACTACAATACGCCCAAGCACAAGTACAACCTCGGCGCTTCGGGCCAGGCCTATAAAGGCCTCAACTACAGCCTGAACTACCGCTGGGCGCAGGGCCACCTGTTTGAGTCGCCCTTCGCCGCCGGCCAGTTCGAAAGCTACTCCACCTTCGATGCGCAGCTGGGCTACGCCCTGCCCAAGCTGAACTCGGCCGTGCAGGTAGGCGCGTCCAACCTCTTCAACGACCGCAACATTCAGCTCTACGGCGGCCCGCAAGTCGGCCGCCTGGTGTGGGCGGGCTTGACGCTGGACGTGAAGTAGGAGGCTTTATTTGCTCGCTTGCTGCTAAGTAAGCAAAAGGTAGCCAGACGGCGCATAAGGATATTCCTAGCGCGCTGTCTGGCTACCTTTTGCTTTTTTGTCTTAATTATCGTTTTGAGCTAATCGGTTTGTACGGGTAAGTTATCTGCCGAGTAGCAAGCCGTGGAGGTCGTCGCGCGCGGTGGTAGGTGGGGCAATGCGAGATGTATTAAAAAAAGCGCATTTTTACCACATGACAGCACAAACGCTTTTAAGCAGTACAAGGAAAAATATGCTCAGAATTATATAGGTGATACATACTTGCCTTTGGCTTTTAATCAGTGCGAATAAACCAAGGCCGAAATTGAAAATCAAGCCGAAGACACTATACATCATAATAACTAGAAGAAACCAGCTTTTCCACTCGAATCTATCAGACCATGACCTAGTGAGTATGCCGATGCCGACTACTGCCGCCATGATAAGGAGCAACCTATTGGCTTGAAGAATCTGCGAATGGTTACTAATAAGTTGGCGCCAGTTCATTATTCTTCAAGCAAGAAATTTGATAAAGCTGAAAAATTAAGTGTTGCCTCAAGCCGCTTAGCAGGGGCCCGGCAGCCCCAGCCTGCCGCTAGCGCAATAGCGGCGGTGCAGCCTCCACATTATACCTAGGTGCAAGGTACGCTGCGCTAAACTTGCGCCAGCGATGTGCCACAAAGTATAAAGTATCACCTTAGGGGTTTGCCGTACTTTTGCCTGCTGCAACTAATTTGGTTTCGCTAGCTTCCCAACTAGCTAGCCAGCCCGGCGCAGCCGGGCGTATCTGCGAAATCCGTTAAATCCGTTCGAATCTGTGATTGATAAAACTTACTCGCCCGCCGACGTTGAAGCCAAATGGTACCAGCGCTGGCAGGAGCAGGGCTTTTTCAAAGCCAACGTAAACCCCCGCAAGCAGCCTTACACCATCGTGATACCGCCGCCCAACGTGACGGGCGTGCTGCACATGGGCCACATGCTCAACAATACCATCCAGGACGTGCTGGTGCGCCGCGCCCGGATGCAGGGCAAGGAAGCCTGCTGGGTACCCGGCACCGACCACGCCAGCATCGCCACCGAGGCCAAGGTAGTGGCCATGCTCAAGGAGCAGGGCATCGAGAAGAAAGACATCAGCCGCGAGCAGTTTCTGGAGCATGCCTTTGCCTGGAAAGACAAGTACGGCGGCATCATCCTGGAGCAGCTCAAGCAACTCGGGGCCAGCTGCGACTGGAGCCGCACGCGCTTCACGATGGAGCCCAAGCTGACAGAGGCCGTGCTGCGCGTGTTCGTAGACTTGTACCGCAAGGGTCTGATTTACCGTGGGGTACGCATGGTGAACTGGGACCCGCGCGGCGGCACCGCCATCTCCGACGAGGAAGTGATTCCGAAGGATACGATGGCCAAGATGTACCACCTGCGCTACGAGGTAGCGGGCCAGCCCGGCCGCTTCCTCACGGTGGCTACCTCGCGCCCCGAAACCATCATGGCCGACGTGGCCGTGGCCGTGAACCCCACCGACCCGCGCTACCAGAACCTGGCCGGCCAGAAGGTGCGGATTCCGCTGCTGGGCCGCGAAATCCCGGTTATTCAGGACGACTACGTGGCCGTGGACTTCGGCACGGGCGCGCTGAAGGTGACGCCCGCGCACGACCTCAACGACTACGAAATCGGCCTGCGGCACAACCTGCCGGTGCTCGACATTCTGGCCGATGACGGCACGCTTAATGAGAAAGCCGAGCTCTACGTGGGCCAGGACCGCTTCGCGGCCCGCCGCAACATCGTGGCCGACTTGCAGGAAGCCGGGCTGCTCGATAAGGTAGAGGAGTATGCCAGCATCGTGCAAACCTCGGAGCGCACCGGGGCCGTGATTGAGCCCAAGCTCAGCTTGCAGTGGTTCCTGAAAATGGAGCACCTGGCCAAGCCCGCGCTCGAAGTGGTGGAGAACGACACCATTAAGCTGCACCCGCCCAAGTTCAAAAACACCTACCGCGTGTGGATGGAAAACGTGCGCGACTGGTGCATCTCGCGGCAACTGTGGTGGGGGCAGCGCATCCCGGCCTACTACCTGCCCGATGGCACCTTCGTGGTGGCCCTCAACGCAGACGACGCCTTGCAGCTGGCCCGCGAGCAAAGCGGTAATAACAACTTGCAAGCCAGCGACCTGCGCCAGGACGAGGACGTGCTCGATACCTGGTTTTCGTCGTGGCTGTGGCCCATCTCGGTGTTCGACGGCTTCGACGACCCCGACAACGCCGATATCAATTATTTCTACCCCACCAACGACCTGGTGACGGGGCCGGACATCCTCTTCTTCTGGATTGCCCGCATGATTATGGCCGGGCTGGAGTTCCGCAAGGAAATCCCGTTCCGCAACGTGTACCTCACGGGTATCGTGCGCGATGCGCAGGGCCGCAAAATGAGCAAGCAGCTCGGCAACTCGCCCGACCCGCTCGACCTCATCCGCGACTTCGGGGCCGATGGCGTGCGCACCGGCCTGCTGTTTTCGGCCCCGGCCGGCAACGATTTGCTCTACGACGAGAAGCTGATTCACCAGGGCCGCAACTTCAACAACAAGCTCTGGAACGCCTTCCGCCTGGTAAAGGGCTGGCAAGCCGACAGCAGCCTGCCCTTCGCCAACGCGCAGGCCGTGCAGTGGTTTGAGGCCAAGCTGGCCGAGGCCATCGCGGTGATTGACGAGCACTTCGAGAAGTTCCGCATCAGCGACGCCCTGCTGGCGGTGTACAAGCTGGTGTGGGACGACTTCTGCTCCTACTACCTCGAAATGGTGAAGCCCGCCTACCAGCATCCCATCGATGCCGAGACGTTGCGCAGTACCGTAGGCTTCCTCGAAACGCTGCTCAAGCTGCTGCACCCCTTCATGCCCTTCATCACCGAAGAGCTGTGGCACGAGCTGGCCGAGCGCGGCCCCCGCGACTACGTGTGCGTGGCGCACTGGCCCAAAGCCACCGCGCCCACCGATACCGTCGCCACCCTGGCCGAAATGGAGCGCACCCTCGCCATCGTGGCCGGCGTGCAAAACGTGCGCAATAAAAACAAAATCGGCCCGACCAAGCAGGTAGCCCTGGCCGTGAAAACCGAGACACCCGCCGAGGTGCAAACCTACGCCGGCCTCATCCGCAAGCTGGCTAATCTCAGCGACTTGTCGTTTGTGGAGGCGGCCCCGGCCAGCGCCGTGGGCTTCGTGCAGGGCAGCACCGAGTTTTTCGTGCCGCTCGAAATAGCGGTAGACCCCGCCGCCGAGCGCGCCCGCGTCGCCAAGGAGCTGGAGTACGTCGTCGGCTTCCGCGACTCGGTCAATAAAAAGCTCGGCAACGAGAAATTCGTGGCCAACGCCAAGCCCGAGGTACTGGAGAAGGAGCGCCAGAAGCTGGCCGACGCCGAGGCGAAGATTGCGGCGTTGGAGCAGGCGCTAGGTGCGCTGTAAGCTTCTGAGATAAACGAAAAACGTCCGTCATGCTGAGCTTGCCGAAGTATCTCTATCGCTTCCTCCAACGGTGCGGGAGAGATGCTTCGGCAAGCTCAGCATGACGGACGTTATCTTTAAACGCTTTAACCTTGCTATGGCACTGATATTACTAGGCTTAACCAAGTGTGCTTTGTGCGGTGAAGTTATAACGGAAGGTGAGGTGAAAGGCTTACCTCCTATGTCGGATACGCAGCACGCTTTGCATAAATACTTCGATGCAGGATTTCACGCGCAATGCTTTGATAGCTGGGATAAAAAAGAAGAATCTTTGCGAGTTCTTGCAGAGGACAGGCAGCGGCATATAGACTCAGACTTTAAGTATGGTTGTAGCCTTGGGACACTGTAGCGCCCGCCTACTAGCGAACAAACGCCCAACGGAAGCTCCGTTGGGCGTTTTTTTGTTACCGGCTAAACTGCTTGGGCATTAGGTCAAAAGCGATAGTTCAGCCCCGGCATAATCAGGCGCGGCAGCAGCTCGAAGCTGGTTGAAGAAGCCGTCAGGCTCGTGTACACTACCTGAGAGAAAGTTTGCGTATCGAGTAAGCTGCGGAGCACCAGCGAGTACGTGAAGCGGCTGGCCGGTGGGGCCAGCGTGGCCTGCCCACTGAGGAAGTAGTAGCCCACGCGGTTGACCAGCAGCCAGTCGGCGCGGAGGCTGGCCGTGAGCTGCTTGCGGCGGTACACGGCTTGCAGGTCGGCCATGAGGCGGCTGTTGGCGCTGGCCAGCGCCTGGCCGCCGCCCGTGCTGCGCAGGAAATTGCTGACCAGCGTGCTGCCGCCAAAAAAATTGAGCGGGCCGGCGAAGGCCGTGCCGGCTTGCAGGCGGTGGCGCATAAACAGCAGGCGATTGAGGCGGAGGCTGTCGCCCTGGAGTTTGGTATAAGATTCCAGAAAATTGCCCGTGCTTTCCAGTTGAAGCCGCAGCGAGAGGCCGGCCAGCAGCTTGGCGGCCATCAGCTGGGCCGCCGCGTGGTAGGTAGCCGGCGCTATAAACAGGGTCGTGCGGCTCACGTACTCAGTCAGCCTCAGCTGCTGCCCGTACGAAACGCCCCGGCGGCTAAGCTGCACGCTGGCCCGCACTTCGGTGAGGCTGGCCAGGTTTTGGTGCCCGAAGGTGAGTGCGGCCCGCTGTGTAGGCTGGGTGAGCAGGGCGGGGGTGCCTTGGTAAAACGAGCGGTAATCGACCAGAATGGCGCTGGGCAGCAGGTCGGCCGCGCTGGGCAGCTCCTGCTCAAAGGCGTAGCTCAACTGCAAAAAGCTACGTGCCGACACGGCGTACTGCACCACGAGCCGGCCGCTGGGCACCACCAACTGGCGGCGCAGCACAGCCGAGTCCTGCACGGCAAGCCGCAAACCCACGACGCCCGCCGCGCCCGAAAGGTTGAAATGCCCCACCGTGCAATCAAATTTCAGGGTGGCGTAGAGGTGGGCCTGGCGCAGGGCCAGCTGGTTGAGGCCGGCTTCCGGCCCGCCCTCGGCCCCGCTGGCCAGCAGCGGGCGCAGGCGGGTAGCGAGGTGGGTAGTGGCCAGCCGGCCGCCGAGCACGAGGGCGTACTTTACGGCGCTTTTGGTTTGAAAATACTCCGTTTCAACGTTGAGCGCCTGTTGCGTGGCCGTGGCCTGCTGGCGCACCCGCCCCGTGTGCGGTGGCGGCAGGTAAACCGCCTGGCGCGCGGGCGAGTCGAAGCCGAGGTCGAACTGCGTGGGCAGGTAGTCGTAGGTGTGCAGCGCCTGGGTTTGTAGAGCGGCGGTGGCCGACAGGCGCCGGGTGAAAACCGCGTTCTGGCCAAACTGCACGGCCTGGCTGCCCAACTGCTGGCGAATGGCCTCCGCAAAAACCCGCTGCCGGGCCTGGGTAGTCAGGTGCAGCGAGTCCTGAAAATCGCTGCGGGCCAGCCGCAGGCGGTGCTCATACACGAAATTGGCGGTAGGAGTGAGCGTGGCGAAAAAATTGTTGCGCAGGCGCAGGCTGGTAGTAGCCTGGCGCGCAAAATCGGCCTCGCTGAAGCGCGAAAACGTGCTGTCGCGCTCGTCGACCAGGTAGCGCGTTTCCGAGCGCCGGGTCTGGCGCAGGCGGTTGTGGTAGAGCGACAAGTCGCTCAGCAGCTTCCAGCGCTTGCTTTCGGGCGAGAGCACCGTGATAAGGCCGCCCGCCGTTTCGTTGTTCAGGGTTGAAAGCTCGGGCTTGAAATCGGTGGCGGCCAGGGTAGGGGCCACCAGCAAGGGCCGGGTCGCCACCACTTCCTGCCGCAGCGCCGTGCTGGCCGGCGTGGTCAGCGACTCGGCAACCGGGTCTTTAGTGAGTCCTACGTTGTTGTGCGTGCCAATAAAATAAAACTTGCTGCGCTTGCGGTACGAAAAGACGTTGGCCAGTACATCGCGGTAGCCGCCCAGGCTGCCCTCGGCGTCGAGGCTGCCAAAGAGCGGCTTCTTGCGGTCGTCGGGCAGCGTAATGTTGAGCACCGTGGTTTCGGAGCGCACCAGGCCCCCGAGCAGCTTGTTTTCGACAAACCGCTCGATGGGCTGAATCTTGCCGACCAGCGACGCATCCAGGCTGCGCGCCAGGCGCTGGTAGTTGGCGCCCGTCAGGTTGTCGCCATCCAGGTAAATGCCCGCGATGGCGGTGCCTTTGTAGGTAATCTGCCCCTCTGGCGACACGGCAAAGCCCGGCACGTTTTTGAGCACGTCCTCCAGGTTGCGCTGCGTGCCGTTGGTGTACTGGCGGGCCTCAAAGGTGGTCGTGTCGTTGTAGCGGATGGTCGGCCGCTGGCCCTGCACCACCACTTCGCGCAGCGTGGCCGGGGCCGGGCGTAGCGTCAAATTCAGTTCGAGGCGGGGCTGGCGGGCGGGTAGCCACGGCTGCACGAGCGGCCTAAAGCCCAGCAGCCGCGCCTGCACCAGCAGCGTGTCGGGCGCGTTGGCAGGCAGCGGCAGCTGAAAATGCCCCGTGGCATCGGTGGTGGTGTAGGCCAGCCCCGCCGCGCTGCCGCGGGCCGTCAGGTACACCGACGCGCCCGGCAAAGGCGCGCGCAGGCTGTCGGTGAGCTGCCCCAGGCACACGCGCTGGGCGCGGCCGGGCCGGCTGGCCAGCAGCGCCGCCAGCAGCAGCAGCCATTTCATCACCCCCATGCCCGCGCCCATCAGTCTACTATCTCCAGGGCGTCGGCCTGCTTGATGCTGGCCCGGATGCCTGGCGAGGCTTGCAAAAACTTGAGGTAGCGCGCCTGACTGGCGCGCACAAACGCGCAGTAGGCCGGCCAGCCCGCCAGCGGCTTGCCCTCGGTGGGAGGGGCTACCGGCGTGGCGTTGCGGGTGGGCAGGTCGATGGCGAGGGCCTCGAACGAGAATTTATGGTCGGTATCGTGCGCTTCCAGAATCAGGCCCGGCAGGCCGCCCAGCTTCCAGGGGCCAAGCGGCAGCGGCAGGTCGGGGGCAAACCACGCTTCGTAGGTGCGCCCGTGAAAAGTGGCGGTGGCCGCCTGCACGCTGTGCCGGCCGAACTGCTTGGTTTTGGGTAATACCACCCACGGCAGCGCCCGCAGCGTGTCGGTCAGCAGCACGTTGCCCTTGAGGGATAATTCGTAGAGCCGGGTCACGGTTGCGCGCCGGGCCTGGTCGATGTACACGCACTGCCCCTGCTTGTCCCGGATGTCGAGCGTGTACTGGTTTTCGGCCAGCTGCTTCAGCTCGCGGGTGGTGCCGGCCGTATCCTGGCGGCCGTAGTAGTAGAGCGACTGCGGGCCGGCAAACACCAGCGTGGCCGTGGTGGCCGGGGCCGCCCCCAGCTGCTGGCGGTAGGTGACGGACCCCTGCGGCGCGGGAGCCGACGGCCGATAGCTGATGGCAGCAGTATGCAGGGCCAGCAGCAGCGAGCCGCCGGCCAGGGCGTAAAGTTTGTAAAGTATATAAGGCGCAGCGAAGCAATACGTTGTAAAACAGTGGGGATGACGCGTTGCCGCGCGGTAAAAGCAGAATAGTAGTAAGCGCCGGCGCGCCAAATACCCGCCACAACCCGATGCTGCAAGCACCAGATTCTGGCGGGTATAAGCTCAGAATAGAGAGATTACAACCTACTATAGGTCTTTAATCGTGTCGCGCAGCATTTTGAGCGCCTCGGCGCACGTGCTCGCCGTGGCCGATAGGGAGATGGACTGGCCGGCTATCGTAACGGTGGCGGTAGCGGTGCATTCCTGCGGCAGCTCCACCACGCTGTAGGCAGTAACCCGGGCAGGGGCTACCGCCACGCCCGACGCCTTGCTAGCCGACGCGGTGAGGCGGGTGGTGGGCGCAGCCAGCACGGCGGTGCTGGTAAAAGCCAGCGCTACGCCGGCTACGAGGGTGGCGAAATTCTTTTTCATACAGGGTATCAGGAAAAAATGAGCTTGGGCGCTTACTCTTTTCAGGCTTTTCAGCTACCGCCTTGTCGTCCGGAACAACAATGCAAAGATTCGAGCAAGGCTCTCAGCCTTTCATGAGTAGGGATACCTGAGTTTAGGGCAGGGTTTTACTTATCTTTTACCTAGCTCTTACCTAGTTGGCCGCGCCCAGCCAGCCTTGCAGCGTGGCCTTGTTGGCTTCCAGAAAGCGCACGAAGCCGTGCGGCCCGCTCGCCACCTGAAGCTTGGCCGCACTGCTGGCCTTATGGTTGTCGACGGTGCGGGGGCTGATGCAAAGGGTTTCGGCCGCTTCGCCGCGCGAACGCCCGCTCAACAATTCGGTGAGCACCCGCTTTTCGGAGAAAGTCAATGGCTGCCAATGAGCCGTAGCGGTGGCCGAGATTACCGCGTGCTGTAGCAGCGACGAAACGTAGTACTGTTGTGCGGCGGCAGCCGTCAGGCAGGAGGGCAGCTCGGCCAGCGTGCAGAGCACGTCTACCACGGCCGAAGTGGCGAGTGGCAGCAAGGCCGGCAGGGGTGGGGCATCGGGCAGCACGCAGAAAATGCACCGGGTGCCAGTGGGGCGAATGCGAATCTGGTCGGCCAGCTGCGCATCCGCCAGCAAGTCGTGGCTGGTGAGCACCAGCCACGGAGGCTGCTTTTGTACTACGTACTGAATAGTTTCATATTTGTCGATGAAAAACCGATGCTCCAGCAAGTCCTTGCTGCCGAATGTGTGGTGCATAAGCAGCGTGCGGGTAGCAAAACACGCACTGTACCAGGCAATAACCGGGCGTTGAGCCAAGCTCATAGTTTTCAGAAATAAAAGGCGTAAGCAGATTACATAGCGCTTAATCGGGTTTAGAATAAGAATAAATAGTAGTGCGGAGGAGAAGGAAAGGAGCGTGTAAGAAAAGCCAGGGCGCTTGCCGCGCCTCCTAACGGAATGGATAGTGATATAGTTGAGTATGGCACAAGTAAAAAGATGGTATGTAGCCGGTTTTCTGCTCCTGTTTCTGCTTTATGCAGCCGCCTGCGGCTTCCTGTATTTCAAGCAGGAAAGCCTGCTGTTCTACCCCGAGAAGCTGCCCGCCAGCTACCAGTTCCGCTTCCCCGGCCAGTACCGCGAGTACCCCATCGCCGCGCCCGATGGCACGCAGCTGAGCGGCCTGTTATTTAAGGTAAAGGACCCGAAAGGCCTGGTTTTCTTTTTGCACGGCAATGGCGGCTCGCTCGCGGGCTGGGGCGGCGCGGCAGCCACCTACACCCGGCTGGGCTACGATGTTTTCTTGCTCGACTACCGCGGCTACGGCAAAAGCCAGGGGCGCATCAGCAGCCAGGCGCAGCTTTTCGGCGACGTGGAGGTGGCTTATAATCGACTGAGAACCGTTTATCCTGAAAATAAAATCGTCATTGCGGGCTACTCGGTGGGCACGGGGCCGGCGGCGTGGCTGGCCGCCCGGCACCACCCGCGCTTGCTGCTGCTGCACGCGCCCTACTACAGCATGGCCGACATGGCGGCGCACACCATCCGGCTATGGCCGATAGTGCCGGGGTGGCTGCTGCGCTACCCGCTGGCTACCAATGAGTACGTGCGGCAGGTGGGCGCGCCGGTAGTGCTCTTTCACGGCGACCGCGACGAGGTGATACCCTGCCAGTCGTCGGAGCGGCTGCGGGCGCTGCTCAAGCCCGGCGACCAGCTCATTGCCATTCGCGGGGGCGGGCACAACGGGCTGCTGGAGCAGCCGCAGTGCCAGCAGGTTATCGAGCAGCTGCTGTGAGTGGGAAACAGGTTGGCCGGGAAAAGCTGTTAGTATTGCTACGCCAAGCGCCGCTATTAGGCGGTGCAGTAAAGGCCATTCCCTTATGCAACAACCACCCCTGGCCGCCATCAAGGCCAAAGAGCTAGCCTCGCCGCACGGCACGCGCACCGATAACTACTACTGGCTCAACGAGCCCGAAAACCCCGAGGTGCTCGATTACCTACGGGCCGAGAACGCCTATTTCGACCAGCAGATGGCCCCGGTCAAAGACCTGGAGGAGGCGCTGTTTCAGGAAATGAAAGGCCGCGTGCTCGAAACCGATGAGTCGGTGCCCGTGCGCGACAACGGCTACTATTACTACGCGCGCTACGTGGCGGGCGGCGAGTACCCGCTCTACTGCCGTAAAAAAGACAGCCCCGACGCGCCCGAAGAGCTACTACTCGATGGCAACGCGCTGGCCGCGGGCCACGCCTACTTTGCCGTGGGCGGCTACGAAGTGAGCGACGACAACCAGCTGCTGGCCTACAGCACCGATACCGTGAGCCGCCGCCTCTACACGGTGCGTTTCAAAAACCTGGCGACCGGCGAGCTCTACCCCGAGGAAATCCCGAACGTGGAAGGTGCGGGCGTGTGGGCGGCTGATAACCAGACGTTTTTCTACGCCAAGAAAGACCTGGAAACGCTGCTGCCCTACCAGGTGTACCGCCACACGCTGGGCACCGACCCGGCCACCGACGTGCTGGTGTATGAGGAGCCGGACAACACGTTTTACACGCACGTGGGCCGCAGCAAGTCGGGCAAGTATTTGCAAATCGTACTCAGCAGCTCGCTTTCCTCGGAAACGCGCTACCTCGACGCGGCCACGCCCACCGGCGAATTTGCCGTGTTTCTGCCCCGCGAGGAAGACCATCTGTATGAGGTCGAAGACGCCAACAGCGCGTTTTACGTGCGAACCAACTGGCTGGCGCCCAACTTCCGCATCGTAAAAACGCCCCTGACGGCCACCAACAAAGCCAACTGGGAGGACGTGATTCCGGCCCGCGACGAGGTATTCATTGACCAGATGGAGCTGTTCCTCGACTACTTGGTGCTGAATGAGCGAAAGGACGGGTTGCTGCAATTGCGCGTCATTCGCTGGCACGATGGGCAGGATGACTACTTGCAATTCAACGAGGTAGCCTACACGGCCACCATCGGGGCCAACCCCGAGTTTGATACGCAGACGCTGCGCTTTCACTACACGTCGTTTTCAACGCCCGTTTCCACGTTCGACTACGACATGGCCACGCACCAGCAAACGCTGCGCAAAGAGCAGCCGGTGCTGGGCAATTTCACCAAAAGCGACTACGTAGAGGAGCGCCGCTGGGTGCCCGCCCGCGATGGCAAGCGCATTCCCATCTCCATTGTTTACAAGAGAGGCTTTGCCAAAGACGGCCTCGGCCCGCTGCTGCAATACGCCTACGGCTCCTACGGCTACTCGCTCGACCCTACCTTTTCGTCGGCCCGCCTGAGCCTGCTCGACCGCGGCTTTGCCTACGTGCTCTGCCACATCCGGGGCGGGCAGGAGCTGGGCCGGCAGTGGTTCGAGGATGGGCGCATGTTGAACAAGCTCAACTCGTTCCACGATTTCATCGACTGCTCGGAGTACCTGATTCAGGAAAAGTACACCTCGCCCGACAAGCTGTTTGCGATGGGCGGCAGCGCGGGCGGCCTGCTCATGGGCGGCATCATCAACCTGCGGCCCGACCTCTACAAAGGCATCCTGGCCGCCGTGCCCTTCGTGGACGTGGTCACCACGATGTCCGACGAGAGCATCCCGCTCACTACCGGCGAGTACGACCAGTGGGGCAACCCCGCCGACCAGCCCTACTACGAGTACATGCTTTCGTACTCGCCCTACGACAACGTGCGCGCCCAGGCCTATCCCAACCTGCTCGTAACCACCGGCCTGCACGATTCGCAGGTGCAGTACTACGAGCCCGCCAAGTGGGTAGCGAAGCTCCGCGCCCTCAAAACCGACAATAACCTGCTGCTGCTGCACACCGATATGGAAGCCGGCCACGGCGGGGCCTCGGGCCGCTTCCAGGCCCTGCGCGACGTGGCCCGGCAGTATGCCTTTATGCTGCTGGTGCTGGACCAAAAAGGGTAGGGTAAGTTTCTGGCTTGCCAGCCGCGCCACAATCGACGCGCTGGCAAGCCGAAACTTATCCTATAAATAGCTAACCTATAAAGTGAAGGCCGTCTGACTCATTGGCTCTGTTTAGGAGATTGGTACTTATTGAAAATAAAGTACATCCAGGCACCCCAGCCAATTCCACAAATAACCTTAATCCAGAATCTACCATCACTTAAATCAAATAATGGATAGGGATTGTTAAAAGCTAGTGTGAAGAGCGTGTAAAAAATAGTGGTTGTTGCTAGCGCGACTTTTTGCTTGCTGTTCATAGCCTTGAAGTCATAAATGGTGAAACGCCTGCACGTATGAAGATTGCAAAATTTTTGTAAACTGCTTGTAGTGCGCCTGGCCGAAGGCGAAAAGGAGAATGTTATCGCCCCACCGACGGCGCGGTGCGCCCCTGGGCCGCCGCTTCTTTCTCATTAGCGCTCAGCTGGTTTTGCAGTTGGAAGGTAACCTGCTGGCAGTCGGCAAAGTGCTGCTGAGCAGTTTTGAGGGCAGTCTCGGTGTTGAGCAGGCGCTGGTAGAGAAAGACGATGAGCCCGAGCGAGATAGCCAGCGCGGCGATAAAGATGATGTTTTTCATGAGTTAAGAAGAGGGCAAAACATGTTCGTCATGCTGAACGCAGTGAAGCATCTCTACCGCACCGTTGAACGAATCAAACGGCGCGGTAGAGATGCTTCACTGCGTTCAGCATGACGAACGGGGCGTATGTCAGAAAATAAGCAGATTAAATAGTCGTGTTCGGGTCGAACTGCTCCAGATAATCAGCCACTTTGCGCACAAACATGCCGCCGAGCGAGCCATCGACTACGCGGTGGTCGTAGCTGTGGCTGAGGAACATAAAGTGGCGTACGCCGATGAGGTCACCCTGCGGCGTCTCAATCACGGCCGGCTTTTTCTTGATGGTGCCCACGGCCATGATGGCCACCTGCGGCTGCATGATGATGGGCGTGCCCATGACGTTGCCAAACGAGCCCACGTTGCTGAGCGTGTAGGTGCCGCCTTCGAGGTCGGCGGGCGTGAGCTTATTCTGGCGGGCGCGGTTGGCGAGGTCGTTCACGCGCTTGGTCAGGCCGTTGAGGTTGAGCTGGTCGGCGTTGTGAATGACGGGCACGATGAGGTTGCCCGAGGGCAGGGCCACGGCCACGCCCACGTTCACGTCGCGCTTCTTGATGATGTAGTCGCCATCTACCGACACGTTGATGTTGGGGTAGTCCTGGATGGCGCGGGCCACGGCCCACACGAAGAGCGGCGTGAAGGTCAGGTTCTCGCCGGTGCGCTTCTTGTAGGCGTCCTTGTGCTTGTTGCGCCAGTTCACCAGCTCCGTCACGTCGGCCTCCACAAAGCTGGTCACGTGCGGCGAAATCCGCTTGGAATCGACCATGCGCTGCGCAATCATCTTGCGCATCCGGTCCATCTCAATCAGCTCCTGGTTGCCCGATACCGAGGGGGCAGGTTTGCTGGCGGGCGCTGCGGCCGGGGCTTTGGGGGGCTCGGGCTTGGGCGCCGCCTGGCCGTTGGCGCTGGGTGCGGGGGCCGGCGCTGCCGGCGGCTCGGGGGCTTTGGCGGGCGCAGGTGCGGCGGGGGTTGAGGCCGGGGCGGCGGGCGCGGCAGCTACCGGGGCGCTCGGCGCAGCCGTGGGCACCAGCGGCTTTTTGCCGCCGGCCACGTAGTCTAGAATATCTTTTTTGGTTACGCGGCCTTCCTGGCCGGTGCCGGGCAGGCGCTCCAGGTCGCTCATGCTCACGCCTTCTTCGCGGGCGATGCTGAGCACCAGCGGCGAGTAGAAGCGGCCGGGCTGCACGGGGTGCTCGTCGGCCGCCGGGGCGGGGGCCACGGGCGCGCCGGGGGCGGGTAGGTAGGGCACATCGGCGGGGCCGGGGGGCGCGGTGGGCAGCGGCGGCACGTTGTCGGGCGTCAGGGGCGGGTTGGCGCTGGCTTCTTCAAGGTCGTTGTTTTTCTCGGCCGGGGCGGGGGTGGGGGCGCTGGCATCGGTTTCGATGCGGGCGATGGGCGCGCCCACGGCCACTACCTCGCCTTCCTGCACCAGTATCTCGGCCAGGGTGCCGGCGTGCAGGGCAGGTACTTCGGTATCTACTTTATCGGTAGCTACTTCCAGCACCGCTTCGTCTTGCTCAATGGCGTCGCCGACTTGCTTGAGCCATTTCAGCACGGTGCCTTCCATGATGGATTCGCCCATCTTGGGCATCGTCATTTCCACTAGGGCCATAGGGCAGGGGGTCTTTAGGGGGAGAGGGGTGGGCGGGAGAATTGCAGGGCAAAGGTAGGCAGAAGCGAAAGTGCCCCCGCCTGCCGGCCACCCCACGCGGCATACGCACCAGCCCCGGTGCCTGGCCACCAGGCCGGCTTCCAAAAAATACCTACTTATGGGTATTGCCCCGGCTAGGCAGAAGTGATTGCTTTGTAGTAGCTTCGAGCCTGAAATAAGGTTAGGCCTTTCCTCAACTGCTCATTTCCCTTTTATATGAAAGCAAACTCGTTACCCTCTCCTTCTCAACTACCCACGTGGCACAAGTCGGCTACCGCCGCTCCTGCGTGGGGTACGGTGTCGCTATCGCGGCAGCCCGTGCAGGCGCTGCCCCGGCCCGCGCCGGGCTACCACTTACAGGTGCTGTTGCGTCTCTGGGCTACGCCGTAGGCACCGAGCAGCCGGGTGGGCGTGGCTTTTGGGGTTGGTTTGCGGGCGGCTGTTGGTCTGGAAAATCGGGTTGCCGGTCGGGGTTTGCGGGCCGTAGGCCCGTAGTTTTTGCGCGGCGGCCGTTTTCGGCCGGGGGTTTGCAAAGGTTGGTTCAGGAATCAGCAAGCGCTGCTTCTGCTAAGCAAATGCTTGTTCAGTAACTAATTAACCCAAGCAAAATTCTTATGAAAGCCTCCCTGTTTGCCACCCTCGCCGCCGCTGCCCTGCTCACCGCTACCAGTACTTTTGCCGCCCCGCTGCCCGGCCCCGGCCACGACGGCCCCCGCTACGAGCTGCGCCCCGGCGACCGCGATTTCAACTATGGCTACCCGCGCGGCTACCGCGTATCGGCCCGCGAGCGCGCCCGCTGGGAAGCTGCCCACCGCGACGATGACCGCCGCCGCGACAACGACCGCTTCGACCGCAGCCAAAACTTCGGCTTCGACCGCGACCACCAGGTAACCCGCGAGGAGCGCCGCCGCTGGGAGGCCACCCACAACTACGGCTATGACCCCGGCCACCGCGTAACGCCCCAGGAACGTGCCCGCTGGGAAGCGCAGTACCGCCGCTAGGCACACGCCGCGCCGATAAGCAAAAAAGCCACTCCCGCTAGCCGGGAGTAGCTTTTTGTTTACTCACAACGAATACCAAGTATGCGAATAAGCTAAGCCAGAATAGCCAACCAAACTGCGTGCCTACACGGCATCGCGCCTCCAGTAGCCAGCCCGGCGCAGCCGGGCGTATCCGTTAAATCCTGCAAATCCGTTTTAATCTGCGGTCTATTTGCCGCCTAGTAGCACCCCCACATACGCCTGGAACGTAGAGTGCCGGGCGTTGCGAAACTCATTGTCGCTGTAGCTATCCTTGGCAAAATCGGTGAACGCACCGTTGTAGCGCAAGCCCAGCAAAAAGCCATTGTCGGCCTGAAAGCCCAGGCCGGCCGCGTAGCCCAGCTCGTTGCGCTTCACGCGGCTGAGGTCGGAAGTAGAGGTCGAGGCGCTGGTTACGTTGCCGTTCACGGTGCGGGTGCGGTCGGTCGTGATGTTGAGCAGATAGCTGTACTGCGGACCTGCCTCGAAGAAAACGCCGCCGGTTTTCACGCGCAGCAGCAGTGGCACGTCAACGTAGTCGTAGCGTACGCTACCGGTGTTGCGGTAGGTGCTGCCCAGAAACGTCACTTGCTGGTCGGCGTATCTAAAGCCTTTTTGCGAGTACAAGCCTTCGAGTTGCAAGGCCAGCAGGTCATCGTCCAGCAGGCCCACATTGAGCATGGCCCCGCCGTGAAAGCCAAAGCGGTTTTTGTACTGGTCTTGATTGGCGAGGTCGCCCGAGAGGTTGGAGAGATTCCCGCCGGCCTTCAGGCCAAAGCGAACGGACTGGGCGTGGGCGGCCGGGGCCGCCGCCACGGCTACCAAAGCGGCAGCGGCGGCGCTAAGCAGTAGGTTTTTCATGGCCGGAGATACGCAATAAGCTCCGCTGTGGATTTTGGGGGTAGCGGCTACCCCTAAAACCGTCCCGTGGTGTGCGGGCGCGAGCTTGTGCCCGCCGGGTAGTGGGCCGGACGCTTAGCTTTGCCCAGGTGCCGGGCGGTGGGGTTGCTTTTGTGCAAAAAGCCAAACAGGCCGTGCCGCTCGCGGCTATGATAGGGGTAGGTGGCGTACACGGGCACAAAGTCGCCCTGTGCGGGGCGGCGGTGCCGGAAGCCCCAGCCGCGCCAGTCGGTGGCGTATTGGGTGGTGGGGGTAGCCACGGCCGCCGTAGCCAGCAGCCCTGCCAGGCCAGTAATAAAAAGGGCAGTCCGCAACATGAAGAAGGCAGAAAAGAGGTAAGAAAAGCAGCTGGCCGGGCCAGCAGTAGCGCGCTGCTACTGGTTGTCTAACTCCAATACCACGCCAATTCGTGTGCGACTAGCTAATGAATGAGCAGGTAAGCTTGCGGCGGCGTACAGTCCCACCAGAGAATGGAGTAGGTAGCCGCGCATTATCCCAGCTACTCCCGCACCCGTCTACACATCGTCCTTACTACTCCCATGTGAATGACTCTTTAGTAAATTATCCGGCGCCTGCTGCCCTTCGTGCGGCCCTACCGCTCGCTGGTGGTCAGTGCGTTGCTACTCATGCTGGTGGGCTCGCTGGCCGCGCAGGTCACCCCCTTTGTGCTGCGCTACACCGTCGATACCGTGCAGGGCTTGCCAGGGCCTGTCCGAAGGCTGGCAACTGCTGCTGTGGGTGAGCGGCCGGCTGCTGGGTAAAGAGCGGATTAATATCGGCATCACCTTCGGGCAGAAATACTACGGTAAAAAAATCTACCTCAGCGTATCGGGGGCGCTGGCCGAGGTGGCCGTGACCAAAATCCCGGGCTACGAGCTGGGCTTTTTCTCGGAAGGCGGCAACCACCCGCAACTTTATTCAACTCACAGCACCTACCGCGAGATTTTCGACGCCTCGGCCCGCAGCCTCCATATTGAGCAGCTGGCTAAGATGATGGCCGACGACGGCGACGGAGTGCTGGATATGGCGCTGTAAGTTGGCCTGCTAATCGGCCGGCGCGGCCCGTCGGCGAGCAGTTTGTGCCGGTCATTCGCCCAGTCTATTAGCGAATGAAATAAAATTTTTCAGCGGGAATAGCCGCTGTTGCAGTAGAAGATTTGGCGGCCAACGGCGTACGGTTAAAGCATATCAATACTGTTACTAATTTTGTGAGTAAAATGCTTTCAGTCAGTGTTTTACTGTAAGGTGGGGTGGCCTCCTATAGGACCTTGGCAGCCGACTGCTTCAAAAGAAAATGGCTAATATTCTGTAGCGTTGGAGGCGGGATTATTGCACTCGGAGCCGGCGTGCGGCGGAACCTAATTAGCCTAAGCTGAGCTTTTACGGCGACAATTCACCAACGTTTCATCTCCATAGCCACCCCCTTTATGATGAAGTCTATTTTGAGCCGCAAAATAGTAGGATTGCACAAGGCCCTGGGCCTGGCCGCCGGCGCGGCGCTGCTGTTTTCGTGCGAGTCGAAAAACAAGGAAGAAATTGCGCCGGCCGTGCCCGTGGCAGAGCTAAAGACCTTTCTGGCTACCTCTACTGGTGTAAAAGCCAGTGATATCGTGTACAACGAGGCGCAGAAAAGCTTCGTGCTCGAAGGCGACGTGCTGATTACGGCGGCCGATGCCCAGGAGCGCATGGCGGCCAGCACCGGCCGCACCGCGCAGGGCGAGCAGTGGCGCTGGAACTACCTAGTGTCGAACACCTACGTCACCAACATTGACTACTTCATCAATGCCGACGTGCCCGCCGACTGGAAAACGGCCACCCGCGCCAGCATCACCAACTGGAACGCCGTGAACGGCACCAAGCTCTTCCTGCGTGAAGTAACCAGCAGCAGCGCCGCCGACGTGGTAGTGAACCTGGGCTACGCCGACGAAAATTGGATTGCCCGCGCCTACCTGCCGTATTCCAACGGCCGCCCCGGTAACACGGTAACCATCAACACCAAATACAACTACTTGAGCGCAAGCTACAAGGAGTTCACCATGACGCACGAGATGGGCCACATCCACGGCCTCACCCACACCAACCAGACGCAGGGCGTCTTCATCACCGGCACGCCCACCAGCGACCCCAACTCGGTGATGAATGCGACGGTGCTGCCGTGGCAGGGCTTCACAGCCGGCGACATCACGGCCGTGCAGACTATTTATCCGCAGTAAGGAGGTAGTGGTTTTGTTTAGAAAGGCCGGCTTCTCCGTGTGAGAGGCCGGCCTTTTCGGCTGTTTGGGCAATGGTTTATTGTAGAATAAAATAAATATCTATTTGATAGTGATGGCTTTCCAGCTATCTAATTTGTAAACCAGTCCTTTCCACTCGAAGCCTGTTTCGTAACCGAAAATGATAAGGATGCTTTCGTCTTGCGAGAAGGTAGCCGCGCTTCTGTTGCCGCTAATAATGCTGTGCAGATAAGCAAGCTCTGCTGTTGTATCTTGGTTAGGATAAGTGACTAATACGCGTAAGTCACAGGTAGTTATTAATAGGTGAGAAATTTCTTGGAAAAGGCCACTACTAAAATTGTTCTCATGTTCAAAAGCCACTCGGATATCTCTGAACCAATACGAGCCTTCGGGCCGGCCGGGGACTAAGTCTTCTTCTCTGTAAAGGACTGTATCTATCGAGTAGTAATCTTGGTGGTAGCATAGAAGTCCAAGCTTGGCAGCAACCTCCTGCATTATAGATTCTTCATTTCCTTTTACGTAAGCTGTAAACGGTTTTGCTTGCCGCCAGATACCTAGCATATGGTCCTTTCTTGTTTGTACGGTACTTGTCCATGCTTGGAAGAAAGATGTCGCATTAATCGTATTCATGTAAGTGAGTGATTTATCAATCTGTTGATGACGCTTGCAAGTTAAGGTAGAAGTAAGTATTTTATAATATATATAATATTACAAGGTGATTAGTGGGCTTCAAGACAGTCGATTATACAAAGAGGAAATGCCGAAAAATACCGTAACAATCGACCTCATCGGCATCAACAGCAAAGCCGCTATTCACCAGGCATTCAAGCAGCACCTAGGCTTTCCTGACTGGTATGGCCCCAGTTGGGATGCGCTGTGGGACGCCATTATCGCGGTGGTAGAGATGCCGGACGAAGTGGTGCTGCGCAATTGGCAGGAATTTGCCGAGGCCTGCCCCAAGGACATGCAGATACTGCGGCAGATTATCGCCGACTACCACGAGGAGCTACCCAACAAGCGGCTGGTGCTAGGGGAGTAGCTACCCCTGCACCAGCTCCGCCACGGCGGCCTCGAAGGTGGCGCGGCGGGCGGCTTGCTGCACCTGGGTGGGCGGGGCGGCGCGCACGGTGCAGTCGGCCAGCGGGCAGCGCTCGCAGGTTTCGTTGACGAGGATAAGGGGCAGGGCGGGGTCGGGGAGGAAGGCCACTTGCTGGCGCAGGCTATCGTCGCAGCGCAGGCCGATGGTGACGCTCATGGCGGGCTCGGTGGCAGTGCCCAGGCGGGCCAGCGAAAAGCACAGGTACTCGTCGGCGGTGCCCAGGTACTGCGAGCGCTGGGCGGCGGCCAGGCGCCGGGTGGTGCCGGTGGGCGGCAGGGCGCGGCCCTCGGCCAGCAGCTGGAGGCTCACCCAGCGGCGGCAGAGGTGCTCCTGGAGCTCGTTGCCGTGGGGGTTGGGCTGGCGCGCGAGGTGCAGCTTTTTGGTGAGGCGGTAGGGCGTGTCGGCCTGGTCCTGGTCAAAGCGCAGGAAAAACAAGCTGCTGAGGCCGAAGCGCTTGGGCAGCAGCGTGGCAATGCGCTGCATCAGCATCTCGGGGCTCACGTCGTAGCGCGTGAGCAAAGCCAGCAGGGCGGCGGGCTGCCAGGTGGGGGCCGCGAAGAGCTGGCGCAGGTCGCGCACCAGGCTGTCTTCCTCCATCAAGAGCGCGCTGGCGAAATAGGAAGCCCGGAAGTTGTTGAGCACCTCCTCAAACGAGCGGGGCTCGAGCGGATTGGGGCTGGCGTAATGCCGCTCCTTTAGCTTCAAGTAGTTGAAGCCTAGCTCGCGGCCCAGCACGAAGGCCTGCTGGCCCCGGCTCAGGGTGGGTATCATGAGCAGGGTTTTGGTGGCGGGCCGGAACACCGAGCGCAGCCGCCCAGCCACTACCACCGGGTTGCCGGCCAGCGTGGTGCGGTCGATGGAGTAGCCGTAGTGCTGCGTCAGCAGGGTTTCGAGCTGGGTGAGGTCGAAGGGCGGGGCGGCGGCGAGCTGGTGGCTGGCCACGAAGGCCTGCGCCTCCTGCTCCAGGTCTTCGAAGTAGTTATCGTGCATCTCGCGGTACGAGCGCAGCGCGGCCACGAAGAAATGCTCCTGGCGCAGCTCATAATCGCGCGCAATCTCGAAAAGCGTGCTGATGAAGGCGTTCATCTTGGCCGGCGCGTTGGCGATGAGCTCGAAGAGTTGCATGGGCTCCAGGCCATACAGCTCCAGCGGAAACTCTTGCAGCGCCTGCGATTGCAGCAAATCGGCGATGGGTTCGAGGCGACGCGGCAGCGTGGTAGAAGTCAGCTGGTCGTAGCGTACCTCTAGCACTTTGCTCAGGCTCAGTATTTTATCGGCCTTGGGGTATTTCTTGCCCTTCTCAATCTCGTTGAGGTAGCTCACGCTCAGGTCGCAGGCCCGCGCCAGCTCGGCCGGCGAAAGGCCGCGCTCCTGCCGCAGCTCGCGCAGCTTGAGGCCAAAAATGAGACGGACAACCTGGCCATGATTTAGCATAAAGTAAAAGTAGGGGCAGCAAGCGGAAGCAGGGCGGAGGGCGAGAAAATGAGCTTTGTCCTTATATGCCGAAAAAAAGTTTGTTACCGCAAAAAGGCCTCTGCGTTGCGCCAAGCCGCTTTTACAAGGCAAAAATAGTAATCTTAAAGAGCTAATTTTGCTATTTAGCGAATTTTCGCTATAAGATAAAATTCGCTCACGTATATTTGTCACACATTCCCACCTACCGCTTGCGCAGCGCAGAGAAGGGTGTCCACTTTTCTGCGCTGCTTTATTCTTCAGCCTCACACCTCTCACTCATATTTTCCACTTATGTCAGCTACCGCCAACATCCTGAGCCGCTTGCAGCCCCTGGGCTTCCGCCGCCTGACCAACGCTCACCTCAACCTGCCGCCCGCCGCGCTGGTCGAGGCCGCCGTGTGCCGCAAAGAAGGGGTGCTCACCGACACGGGCGCGCTGATGGCCGATACCGGGCAGTTCACGGGCCGCTCGCCCAAGGACCGCTTCATCGTGCGCGATGAGAAAACGGCCGACAGCGTGTGGTGGGGCGACATCAACATTCCGTTTGAGGCCGACAAGTTTGACCAGCTGCACCAGAAGATGGTGGCCTACCTGGAGGATAAGGAGCTGTACGTGCGCGAAGGCTACGCCGGGGCGCACCCCGCTTCGCAGCTCAAGCTCCGCATCGTGAACGAGTTGGCCTGGCACAACTTGTTCTGCTATAATCTGTTTTTGCGCCCCGAAGAAGGTGCGGACACCAGCTGGGCGGCCGATTTTAGCATTATCTGCGCGCCCGGCTTCGAGGCCGACCCGGCCGTGGACGGCACCCGCCAGAAGAACTTCGCCATTCTCAACTTCACCAAGAAGCTGCTCATCATCGGCGGCACGGCCTACGCCGGCGAGATGAAAAAAGGCATCTTCGGCGTGCTCAACTACTTGCTGCCCCACGAGCAGAATACGCTGCCCATGCACTGCTCGGCCAACATCGGCTCGCACGGCGACGCGGCGGTGTTCTTCGGCCTTTCGGGCACCGGCAAGACTACCCTCAGCACCGACCCCAACCGCCACCTCGTGGGCGACGATGAGCACGGCTGGCTGCCCGGCCAGGGCGGCATCTTCAACTTCGAGGGCGGCTGCTACGCCAAGGTTATCGACCTGAGCGCCGAGAAAGAGCCCGAAATCTGGAACGCCATCAAGTTCGGCAGCATCGTCGAAAATACGCGCTTCGTACCCGACACTCGCACCGTGGACTACGCCAACAAGTCGGTGACTGAGAATACCCGCACGGCGTACCCCATCGACTACATCCCCAACATCGCGGTGCCGAGCATCGGGCCGGTGCCGACCAATATCTTCTTCCTCACCGCCGACGCCACCGGCGTGCTGCCCCCCCTGAGTAAGCTCGATAAGAGCCACGCTATGTACCACTTCCTGAGCGGCTACACGGCCAAGGTAGCCGGTACCGAAATGGGCATCATAGAGCCGCAGGCTACGTTCTCGGCCTGCTTTGGGGCAGTATTCCTGCCGCTGCACCCCACTAAATACGCCGAGATGCTGGGCCAGAAAATGGACGAGCACCCCGTCAACGTATGGCTGGTGAACACCGGCTGGTCGGGCGGCGGCTACGGCGTGGGCAGCCGTATGAAGCTGAGCTACACCCGCGCCCTCATCACGGCCGCCCTCACCGGCCAGCTCGACGACGTGAAATTCCGCCTGCACCCCGTGTTTGGCGTGCAGGTGCCCGGCGCGGTGCCCGGCATCCCCACCGAGCTGCTCGACCCGCGCCGCACCTGGGCCGATAAAGAGGCTTACGACCAAGCGGCTAATCAGCTGGCTGGTAAGTTTATTGCTAACTTCGAGAAGTACGCGGCGGTGGCGAATGACGAGATTCTGGCGGGCGCGCCGATAGTGGCACAGGCTGCCGAGGCGAAGGTTGACGCGCCGGTTTTGGTAGCGGCTTAGGTTGCTTTGGAGGCTACTTGTCAAGCGCGGGCGCCTCACGAGACCCCTATGGGGCCGGCCCCCTCTCCGAAAAGGAGAGGGGAGCCGGACGACTTTTAGTAAAATACGAGACGGCTTTCAGCTTATGCTGAAAGCCGTCTCGTATTTTACTCCCTTTTACGCTGTTTTTCGGAGTGGTATTTCGCACTCGCCTCGCGTGTAACCTCACCCCCCGGCCCCCTCTCCAAAAAAGAGGGGGAGCCTGACGACTTTCTGACGATTACTACCGTCCGCTAGCGGTCGGCTCCCCCTCTCATTTGGAGAGGGGGCCGGGGGGTGAGGTTACACGCGAGGCGAGCATTATACCTTCAGCAGCGCCGCCTCCTTGTACCCCGCTAGCTGCTGCCACAGCAAAATCAGCACCGCCTGCGCCGTGTACTCGATATTGGTCTGCCGGCCGCGGTCGATGTTAATCTGCCGGCTCACGGTACCGTGGGGCGTGGCGCAGGCGATGCAGATGGTGCCCACCGGCTTGAGCGGCGTGCCGCCGCCGGGGCCAGCAATGCCGCTGGTAGCCAGCGCAAAATCGCAGCCCAGGCGGGCGCGGGCGCCCTCGGCCATCTCGCGCACGGTGGCTTCGCTCACCGCGCCGTGCTGGGCCAGGGTTTCGGCGTTCACGCCTAACAGGCTCTCCTTGATGTCGTTGTCGTAGGCTACTACGCTGCCCCGGAAGTAGGCCGAGCTGCCGGGCACGCTCGTGATGCGGGCGGCCACCGCGCCGCCGGTGCAGCTTTCGGCGGTGCCGAGCTGCCAGTTGTGGGCTTGTAGCAGCTGGCCGATAACTACTTCGAGCGGCGAGTCTTCTTCGGCAAAAATGTACTCCCCGATGCGCTCGCGCAGCTCGGGTAGCAGGGCCAGCATGCGGCCGCGCAGGTTGGGCTGGCCGTCGGGGGTGCCGGTGAGGCGCAGGCGCACGCTGCCCAGGCTGGGCAGGTAGGCCAGCTTAATGTTGGGCGGTAAGGCGGCTTCCCAATCCTTGATTTTTTCGGCCAGAAACGACTCGCCCAGACCGGCCGTCATCACGACCACGTGCTCGATGGGGGCGAGGTCGAACTTCTGCTGGAGCTTGGGCAGCACCTCATCCTGCATCAAACGCTTCATCTCGAAGGGTACGCCGGGCATGCTGATGAACACAGTGCCCTGGTCTTCGAGCCACATGCCGGGGGCGGTGCCCACGGCGTTGTGCAGCACTTCGCAGCCCTCGGGCACCAGCGCCTGCTGGCGGTTTACGTCGAGCATGGGGCGGTTGAAGCGCTTGAAAATCTCCTCCACGTGGCGCAGCGTGGGCTCGTGCAGTACCAGCTTGCGGCCGAAGTAGCGGGCCAGCACGTGCTTGGTGAGGTCGTCTTTGGTGGGGCCGAGGCCGCCGGTAGTCAGGATGACTTTAGCGCGCTGGCGGGCCTGGTCGAGGGCGGCTACTATCTCGTCGGCGCGGTCGCTCACGCTCGTGATTTGGCGCACGCGCAACCCCAGGCGGCCGAGCTGCTGGCCCATAAAGGCCGAATTGGTATCCACGACCTGCCCGTAGAGCAGTTCGTCGCCGATGGTCATGATTTCAACGTCCATGAAAGAAGGTAGTGCGGAGTTTGGCAAGGTTTTGTAGGCAACTTTGCAGCGCGGTGCTTGCAGGACAGCTATACGAGCCGTCTGGTTTTTGAGCCCGCGTTTTCCTGCTATCTGATATGAAAAATCTCCTACTCGCGCTGGCCCTGCTCGCCGCCGCGCCCGCCGTGGCCCAAACCAAAAAGGCCACTACCAAAAAAACGACGACCACTAAAAAAACCGTCGCCAAGCCCACCACTACCAAAAAGACGACCACGACGACCACCAAAGCCGCTGCCGCTACTACCGCCGCTGCCGCCACCACCGTGGCCCCTCTCACCGAGGCCGAAGCCAACACCGGCCTCAAAGAAGCCCTGACTACCGGCGTGACCAAAGCCGTGGCTTTCGCCTCCGAAAAAGATGGCTTCAACCTCAACGACGACATCCGCATCCAGTTTCCGCCCGATGCGCAGCTTGTGGCCACCACCCTCAGCGCCCTGCCCGGCCCGCTCGGCAAGGCAGCCGTGGAACAGGCCACTAACCTCATGAACCGCGCCGCCGAGGTAGCCGCCCCCGCCGCCAAGGACATCTTCCTCAACGCCGTGCAGCAGCTAACCCTCACCGACGCCCTCTCACTCGTGACCAGCGGCAGCAAAGACGCCGCCACCCAGCTGCTGCGCAAAAACTCGGAGGCCGCCCTCACCGCCGCCCTGCGCCCCAGCATCGTGCAGAGCCTCGACCAAGTAGGGGCCAACGCCGCCTACGCCAAGCTCATCGACCGCTACAACAAAATTCCGCTGATGACGCCCGCCAAAAACAATCTCACCGACTACGTAACGGCCCAGACCGTGGACGGCCTCTTCATCTTGCTGGCCCAGCAAGAGGCCAAAATCCGCCAAAACCCGGCCGCGCAGGGCACGGCCATTTTGCAGCGGGTATTTGGAAAGAAGTAGGCGCGTGAACCTCACCCCCCTCTCCAAAAAAGAGGGGGAGCCGACCGCAAACCGACGTTTGCTATCGTTCGAAAGGCGTCCGGCTCCCCCTCTTTTTTGGAGAGGGGGCCGGGGGGTGAGGTTCACGCGTGAGGTTACTAAAAAGGCCCTGCTACTCAACCGAGTAGCGGGGCCTTTTCGCATTTCAAAAACATCAGCGCCTAATAGTCGCTGTCATAATCATCGCCGCGACCGCGGCTGCGCGAGCTGCTGCCGCCGAAGTCATCGTCGTCGTCATCGTTGCCGTCGAGGTCATCGTCGTCATCGAGCGAGCCCATGCCGCTGGTGCCGTCGGGGTCTTCGGCGGCTTCGGCAGTCGTGAATTCTTCTTCGGTCATGGAAGCCAGGTCGAGCGCCTCGTCGTGCGAGGAGCCCGTGTCGCGCCACATCAGGTAGTCGGCGTATTTGGCCGAGAGCTGGTCCTCGCCCGAGCCGCGGGTTTTGGCCCCGCCGGTGCGGGCAAAGGTGTCAAGCTTATCGTCGTCGTCGAGGTCGTCGTCGTCCAGGTTATCGTACTGTCGCATGGTCAAAAAGGGCAGCAGAGAGTGAATAGATGAGGTTTCGGAGGTTGATGCGAAGATACGGGCGGGGGTGAAATTGGGTTGGGGCCGGGGCGGCTTTTACCGCGCCGGCGCGGCCGTCGCTGCGTTACACAGCGGCGCTTTGCCGTCCACCGTGCCCCGGCTGCTGAGCACCTGAAAGCGGGCAAACAGCTCCTCGCCGTACCAGCCTTCGCGGCGCGTGAGCTGAATGACCTCGCGGTGCCGCGCGTCGCGGTAGGCGTACTGCTGCATGGCCACCGCCGAGTCCCAGACGCTGAACGTGGCCTGCCGCACCAGCGGCAATTCGCCCAGCCCGATGGCCAGTTGCACGCCCGGCGCCTCGGCCAGCGCCCGGCTCGTAGGCTCCACAAAGCCCCAAAACCGCCACGCCCGCCGTAGTCGGATGCTGGCCCGCGTGAGCACCGCTACCGGCCCATCGGCCTCCGGCGCGGCCGCGACTTCTGGTTGATAATCAAACGGATTTACCTTATTCCAAAGCCCGTGCGAGCGGAGCGGGGCCAGTTTGGCGGTCCAGGTTTCGCGGCAGCGGCGCTCGTAGCCGGCCCACAGCGGATGCGCCGTAAAAAACGCGGTAGCCGCCTCCGCCGAGTCCCACACGCCCAGGAAGCCGTAGCGGTCGAGGTTGGGCAGGAAGCCGAAGCCGTTGGCCGCGCCGCTGCCTAGTAGCTGGAAGAAGCGCAGGCCTGGTACCTTTTTGAGCGCGGTGGGCGCGGTGCCCATCTGGGCCAGGCCCCAGCGCCGGTGGCCGGGTAGCAGGGTAAGAATGGTGATGGTCGTGAGCATGAACACAAAGCTTGCGCCTGGGTAACAAAAAAGGCCGGAATTGCTTCCGGCCTTTTTGTAAAACGGAGTGGTACTCCGTTTATCGTTGCTTACGTGGAAACGGAGTGCCACTCCGTTTTACACTTACAGCTTCACCTGGGCGTGTTCGTTCACGTCGTCCGAGGTGCTGCGCTCGCCCGTGGTCACGGCGCGCAGGTAGGCGTAGGCGCGCGACAGCACGCCGCTCGGCGAATCCCAATACTCGCCCTTCTCGATGTCAACCTTGAGAATCATGATGTTCGGGTCTTCCTTGCCTGCTGGGAACCAGGCCTTCATATCCTCGCTCCACAGCTCGGCGATTTGGGCCTCGTCGCGGTAAACGCTGGCCGTGCCCGTTACCGACACGTACACGTTGTCGCTGGGGTTGGCGTAGCTGAGGTTCACCTGGTTGTCTTTTTTTACCTCGTACACCTTGGCCGAATCCTTGTCGGTGAAGAAGTAGAGCGCGCCGTCGGCGCCGGGCTTGATGGTGCCCATCGGGCGGCTGTGCAGCTTGTGCTCCTCGTCGAAGGTCGAGAGCATGGCGATGCGGACATCCTTGATTTTTTCGAACAGCTTGCCGAGGTCGTGGGTGACGGGGGTTTTGGAATCAGACATGGGGGAGGGAGTTGTAAAAACACAAGCCAGGAACGACCCGGCCGGGGCTTGTGCTTACGGCCGAACCCGTTTCTGGTTTAGCGGTTACTACCCCAGCGCCGGCCCCACGCCCGGCGCGGCCGCTATGAATTTTCTGGCTCATCTGTACCTGGCCGGCCCCGATGCCACCGCGCCCGCCTACGCCGGCCACCTGCTGGGCCAGTTCATTGCCGATTCGGTGCCCGGCCGCCAGCTGGAGCGCTATCCGGCTGAGGTGCAGGCGGGTATCCGGGCGCACCGGGCAATCGACACCTTCACCGACCAGCACCCGGTGGTGCGCCGCAGCACCGCCCGCCTGCGCGCGGCCGGGGCCGGCAAGTACGCTGGCGTGGTAGCTGACGTGTTCTACGACCACTTTCTGGCCACCAATTTTCGGGAGTTTTCTGCCGAAAGCCTATTCGATTTTACCCAGCGCGTGTACGGCGTGCTGGCCAGCCGGGCGGCCGAGTTTCCGACCCCGGTGCAGCGCTTCTTCCCGTACCTAGTGCAGCAAAACTGGCTGCTCGGCTACGCCGAAATCGCAGGCATCGAGCGAGCCTTACAGGGCCTGAGTCGCCGCGCCGCGCCGGGCTCGGGCATGGAAACAGCGAGCGCGGAGCTGCGCCGTAACTATATGGCGTATGAGGATGATTTTCGGGCGTTTTTCCCGGAGCTGCGGGCGTTTGTTAAGCAGTAGAGACGCAACAGTTGGAGGCTTTCGTTAGGGTACATTGGCCCTGCATCAAGGACAGATTGAGTTGCTTTCTGTTTCAGTACATACTACCCTCACGCCAGACGCCAACTATTGCGTTTCTACCCTTAAAAACCAAACGGCCGGCCGTTCTTACGTATAGCCGATTTTTACCAGACTCCACTTTCTTTCACAACCTCGATTTTTCCGATGAGCGACACTCCCACGGACTACACCTTTGGCATGATTGGCCTGGGCACAATGGGCCGCAACCTGCTTCTGAATATGGCCGACCACGGCTTCGCGGTAGCCGGCTACGACAAAAGCCAGAAGCAAATAGACCTGCTCGGCCAGGAGGGCAAAGACAAGCCCGTCAAGGGTTTCAGCGACCCCGCCGAATTTGTAAAAAGCATCAAAACGCCCCGCGCCATCATGATGCTGGTGCCCGCCGGGGCCATCGTGGACAGCGTAATCGCCGAAATGACGCCGCTGCTCAGCCCCGGCGACATCCTCATCGACGGCGGCAACTCGTACTACACCGATACCGAGCGCCGCGATAAAGAGCTAGATGCAAAAGGCTTGCACTTCTTCGGGATGGGCGTGAGCGGCGGCGAGGAAGGCGCCCGCTTCGGCCCCAGCATGATGCCCGGCGGCGACGCCGACGCCTACAAAGTGATGGAGCCCGTGTTCGACGCCATCGCGGCCCAGGTGGGCGGCGAGCCCTGCGTGGCCTACATGGGCCCCGGCGCGGCCGGCCACTTCGTGAAGATGGTCCACAACGGCATCGAATACGGCCTGATGGAGCTGATTGCCGAAACCTACGGCGTGCTCAAGACCGGCCTGGGACTGGATGATGAGGCTATCTGCCAAGTGTTTACCAAGTGGAACAACGGCCGCCTCAAGTCCTTCCTGCTCGACATCACGAAGGATATTTTCTCCTTCAAAAACCCCGACAGCGACCACCTGCTGCTCAACGACATCAAGGACGAGGCCCGCGCCAAGGGCACCGGCAAGTGGACCTCGCAGGTGGCGATGGATTTGCAAGCGCCCATCCCGACCGTGGACACGGCCGTGTCGATGCGCGACCTCTCGAAATACAAGCAGCTGCGCGAGCAATTGGGGCAGCAGTACCAGCCCGCCGCCGGGCACCTGGCCGGCGATAAAGACGAGCTGCTGAGCCAGTTGGAGCAGGCGTTTTACTTTAGCATGGTCATCACCTACGCCCAGGGTATGCACATGCTGAGCCGGGCCTCGGAGGAGTTCAAATACGACCTCAAGCTGGCCACCATCGCCCGCATCTGGCGCGGCGGCTGCATCATCCGCTCCGAGTTTTTGAATGACATTTACAACGCCTTCAAGGGTGATAATAAGCTGGCGCACTTGCTGCTGGATGGCGCGGTGCAAAAGCTGGTGCAGGAGTCGGCCGGCGGGGCGCGGGCCGTGGCGGTGGCCGCCATCGCGGCCGGGCTGCCGGTGCCGGCCTACACCTCGGCCATTGGCTACTTCGACGCCTTCCGCACGGGCCGCCTGCCCTCCAATCTCATTCAGGCCCAGCGCGATTATTTCGGCGCGCATACCTACGAGCTCATCGGCAAGGAAGGTACCTTCCACACGCAGTGGACGGGCCTGCGCAGCACGCCCGAGGCCCCGGCCGGCGAGCAGGCCAACCAGAAGCCGCCCGTGCCGAAAGAGTAGGTTTTGGTGCTCAAAATCGTCTGTCATTGCGAGCGCAGCGAAGCAATCGCACCAGCACGGTTTGCCGGTTTCCGTACTACCGTCTCGTCTTGGTGCGATTGCTTCGCTGCGCTCGCAATGACAGACGATTTCAATGCCCTTTCAACATGAACACCAAGATAAAATCGCAGCCGACCATCTTCGTCATCTTCGGCGGCACCGGCGACCTCAACGCCCGCAAGCTCGCGCCGGCGCTCTACAACCTGTACCTCGAAGGCTGGCTGCCCGAGCAGTTTGCCCTCATCGGCACGGGCCGCAGCAAGCTTACTGACAAAGAGTTTGAGGAGCGGATGCGCAAGGACATCGACGAGTTTTCGCGCAGCGGCAAAACCAAGGACAACAAGTGGGAAAGCTTTGGCCCGCACGTGTATTACCAGGCCGCCGACGTGCAGGACGCCAAGACGTACAAGGAATTCAGCAAGCGCATTCAGCAGCTGGAAAAGGACTGGAAGACGCCGGCCAACGTCATTTACTACCTCGCGGTAGCGCCCAATTTCTTCCCCGTCATCGCCGAAAACCTGGCCAAGGCGGGCCTCACGGCCAACGCCGACCGGGCGCGCATCGTGATTGAGAAGCCGTTTGGCCACGACCTGGAGTCGGCCAGGGAGCTGAATAAGCTATTGAATGGCATTTACGAGGACAAGCAGCTCTACCTCATCGACCACTACCTGGGCAAGGAAACGGTGCAGAATATCATGGCCTTCCGCTTCGCGAACGCCATCATGGAGCCGCTCTGGAACCGCAATGCCATCGAGCACGTGCAGATTTCAGTGACCGAGCAGCTCGGTGTGGGCGACCGCCTGGGCTACTACGACGGCTCGGGCGCGCTGCGCGATATGATTCAGAACCACTTGCTGCAACTGCTGTGCACCATCGCCATGGAGCCGCCCGTGAACTTCACGGCCGAGGAAGTGCGCGACCGCAAGGTGGACGTGCTGCGCGCCATGCGCCGCTTCACGCCCGAGGCCGTGCGCGACAACACCGTGCGCGGCCAGTACGGCGCGGGCTGGATTGAGGGCAAGCAGGTGCCCGGCTACCGCGAGGAAGCGGAGCAGCAGGGCGTAAACCCGCAGTCGAACACCGAAACCTTCGCCGCCATCAAGTTCTTCGTGGACAACTGGCGGTGGCAGGGCGTGCCGTTTTACCTGCGCACCGGCAAGCGGCTACACCGCTCGGCCTCGGTCATTACGATTCAGTTCAAGGACGTGCCGCACTTCATTTTCCCGACCGAAACGGCCGAGACGCGGCGGCAAAACCGGTTGATTATCAATATTCAGCCCGAGATGAGCATCCGGCTGCAAGTGCAGGCCAAGCGCCCCGGCGTGGACATGGTGCTCAACACCGTGGATATGGTGTTCGACTACAAAGGCACCTACGTGGCCCAGGCCCCCGAAGCCTACGAAACCCTGCTGCTCGACGTGATGCTCGGCGACCAGACGCTCTTCATGCGCGGCGACCAGGTAGAAGAGGCCTGGGACTTGGTAATGCCCATCCTGAACACCTGGGAAAACCGCGTGAGCCAGAACTTCCCCAACTACTCGGCCGACTCGTGGGGCCCCGAATCGGCCGAAGCTTTGGTGGCTAAGGATGGGTTCCACTGGTTTACCATCCCGCTCGAAACTAAGAAGTAGCGGGTTGGAAGTAGCATTGTTAAGTCATGCTGAGCGCAGCGAAGCATCTCGCGTGGTGCAGTAACTTCCGGCGTTGGCAACGCGAAGCGAGCGAGATGCTTCGCTGCGCTCAGTATGACCTAATCACGATTCAACCTAACTTCCTACCTGATTCTTCCCTCCAAGACCCTCATGGACCTACACATATCCAAAACGGCCGACGACACGCTGCACGCCCTGGCCGAGTATTTTATCGACCGGGCCGGGCAGGCCATCGCGCGGCGCGGCCGGTTTGCGGTGGCGCTCTCGGGCGGCAGCTCGCCCAAAAAGCTCTACGAGCTGCTGGCCTCGCCGGCTTACCGCGCGCGCGTGGCCTGGGAACAGGTGTATTTCTTTTTTGGCGACGAGCGCAACGTGCTGCCCACCTCGCCCGACAGCAACTACCTGATGGCCAAGAAGGCGCTGTTCGACCCGCTCAACATTCGCCCCGCGCAGATTTTCGCGGTCGATACCGAACAGGAGCCCTCTGAAGCCGCCGCGCAGTATTGCGTGGATATTGAGGAGTTTTTTGGGGAGAAGAAAGCCAAATTCGACCTCGTGCTGCTGGGCCTGGGCGACAACGCGCACACGGCGTCGCTCTTCCCGCACACGCCGGTGTTACAAGACAAGTCGGTGAGCGTGAAAGAAGTGTGGCTGCCCGAGCAACAGGTGTACCGCATCACCTTCACGGCCCCGCTCATCAACCAGGCGCGGGCGATAGCCTTCCTGGTCTATGGGGCCGACAAGGCCGCTGCCGTAGCGCAGGTGCTAGGGCTGGAGCGCAACATTGAGCAGTACCCGGCGCAGCTCATCGAGCCGACTAATGGCGAGGCGGTGCAGTGGTTTCTAGACGAGGCGGCGGCTCAGAAGCTGCCCTAGCGCGGGTACCCCACCCCCCGGCCCCCTCCCCTCCGGGAGAGGGGGAGCCGGACGTTATTTTAGAAAAACAGAAGTGAAAAAGGCTTGTAGCTCAGCTACAAGCCTTTTTCGTACTAATGTTAGCGAGCTACAAGCGGCTCCCCCTCTCCTGGAGGGGAGGGGGCCGGGGGGTAGGGTGCCCGCATTAGGGCAGCCGCTCAAACTCACTCGCCGGCCGGGCCGCCTCGCCGGGCTTAATCACCATCGGCTCGCCCTGCTGCACCACAATCGCGGCCTTCGCCAAACCCAGAAACAGCCCGTGCTCTACCACGCCGGGAATCTGCTCCAACTGCCGCGCCAAGTGCTCGGGGTCAGCTATTTGGCCGAAGTGGCAGTCTACGATGTTGTTGCGTTGGTCGGTGAAATACTCGGCGCTGGCGTCGCCCACGGCGGGGCGCACCACGGGCTGGCCGCCCAGCTTGGCTACCGCGTCGAGCACCCAGGGCAGGGTGAAGGGCACTACCTCCAGCGGCAGCGGGAAGCGGCCCAGCGTGGGCACCAGCTTGGAAGAGTCGGCCACGACGAGCAGGTAGTCGGAGGCGGTTTCGATGGTTTTTTCGCGCAGCAGCGCGCCGCCACCGCCTTTTATCAGGCGCAGCTGGCCGTCGAGCTCATCGGCCCCGTCCACGGTGAGGTCGAAGCGCAGGCCGCGCCGGGGCTCCAGCAGCGGAATGCCAAACTGGCGCGCCAGCGCCTCGCTGGCCAGCGAAGTAGCGGTGCCCTGCACCTTGAGGCCGTTTTGCACGGCCGCGCCGAGCTGAATGATGAACTGCGCCGACGTGCTGCCGCTGCCCAGGCCTAGCACCATGCCATCGCGCACCCAGCGCAGGGCGGCGGCGGCGGCGAGTTGTTTTTCCTGGTCTTGCAGGCTGGGGGCGGGGGCGGTGGACATGGGGCGGGGATGAGTAAGTAGGCTGCAAAACTAGTAGGGTGTGGGGCTTGCCCCCGCCCGGCGTTGTTAAGAATGCGCGTTGAAACGCATTTCTCAGCAACGCCGGGCGGGGGCAAGCCCCGCACCCTACAGGTAGTATTTCCTAGTGGTGGTGGCCGCCTTCGCCGTGGGCGTGGCCGTGGTCGAGCTCCTCGGCGGTGGCGGGGCGCACGGCCTCTACTTTGCCGTCGAAGTGCATCACCATGCCGGCCAGGGGGTGATTGAAGTCCATGGTCACCATTTCGTCGCCGACCTCTACTACCTTGGCTTGCATGTGGTTGCCTTCGTTGTCGGCCATGGGCAGGTAGTTGCCCACTTCGAGCATCTGGTCGTCGATTTTGCCATCGATTTCAAAGACCTGCTTCGGAATCTGCACCACGGCCTGCTGGTCGTAGTCGCCGTAGGCCTGCTCGGGCGTGAGCGAGAAGCTGAACGAGTCGCCGGCATTCTTGCCATCGAGCTGGCGCTCAAACTCTTCGGGCAGGCCGCTGTGGCCGAACAGGAACACCATCGGCTCGTCCGATTCGGCTTGTTCGACGAGTACTTTTTCCTGGTTTTCGTCGGTTACGGAAAGGTCGTAAGTCAGCGTTACGACGGAGTTTTGGGCAACGGTAGCCATGAGAGGGGGTGGGGGTTGGTGTCGGGCAAAGGTAGGAACGGCCCGCCCGCCAAACATTACCGTTCTGCTAAGCGTAAGCTGGGCGGCGCTTGCTAAAAATTTAAGCTACTCTTAAGGCTAATCGCCCGGCAGCGGCGGCCGTTTTTCGTTTTAACTCAGCGCCTCGGCTTCTGGTATTTCAGGTAACAATTCCTTTTCAACCATCAACATGCTGCATATCAGCCACGACAAAACCAATACCCAGTCCTACAACATGCAGGGCAAGTGCCCCTTCGGCGGCGACCGCATCGGCGGCGTCGATGGTACGCCGCCCGCGCTCTCCGACTGGTACCCCAACCGCCTGAAGGTAGAGCAGCTGCACCAGAACGGCCCGCAGGCCAACCCGCTGGGCGAAGATTTCAACTACGCCGAGGCGTTCAACAAAATCGACCTGGAGGCGCTGAAGCAGGAAATCAAGGGTTTCCTGACCACGTCGGTTGACTGGTGGCCCTCCGACTACGGCAACTACGGCCCGCAGATGATACGCATGGCCTGGCACTCGGCTGGCACCTACCGCATCGCCGACGGGCGCGGCGGCGCGGGCGAGGCATTGCAGCGCTTTGCCCCGATTAACAGCTGGTGGGACAACGGCAACACCGACAAGTCGCGCCGCCTGCTGTGGCCCATCAAGCAGAAATACGGCAGCGCCCTTTCGTGGGCCGACCTCATCGTGCTCACCGGCAACTGCGCGCTGGAAATCATGGGCTTCCCGACCTACGGCTTTGCCGGTGGCCGCCAAGATGCCTGGGAGGCCGACAACGCTACGTATTGGGGTCCCGAGGTCATTCACGACCTGCGCACGGCCGAAGCGCCCGACAAGATGGTGAACCGCGACAAGCGTTGGCGCGGCCAGAACGGTGACGCCGACTACGACCTCGAAAACCCGCTGGCCGCCTCGCACCAGGCCCTCATCTACGTGAACCCCGAAGGCCCCTACGCCAGCGGCGACCCGCTGGGCTCGGCGCACGACATCCGCGTGACCTTCACGCGGATGGCCATGAACGACGAGGAAACGGTGGCTCTCATCGCGGGCGGCCACGCTTTCGGCAAAAGCCACGGTATGGTGCCCTCGAAGGAAATCGGAATGCCCCCCGAAATCGCGCCGATGGAGCTCATGGGCCTGGGCTGGCACAACCCCAAGGGCAGCGGTAACGCCGAAAACACGATGACCAACGGCATCGAAGGCAGCTGGACGCCCAACCCCACGCAGTGGGACAACGACTACCTCACCAACCTCTTCAAGTTTGAGTGGAAGCAGGAGCACAGCCCGGCCGGTGCCCTGCAATGGACGCCCGTGGACGAGAACGCGCCCAAAACGCCCGACGCCCACATCCCCGGCCAGATGAACCGGTTGATGATGATGACCACCGACATCGCCCTGAAACTCGACCCCGAGTACCGTAAGGTGTGTGAGAAATTTCTGGGTGACTTCGACGCCTTCACGCAGGCATTTTCCAAAGCCTGGTACAAGCTGACCCACCGCGACATGGGCCCGCGCGAGCGCTACCTCGGCCCCGAAAAGCGCAACGAAGACGACCTGCTGTGGCAGGACCCCATTCCGCTGGCCGACTACGCCAGCATTGACGCGGCTGATGTAAAGTCATTAAAAGAACAAATTCTGGCCACGGGTATTTCGGTTTCCGACCTCGTGTTCACCGCTTTCTCGTCGGCCGTGACGCACCGCCACAGCGACAAGCGCGGCGGCGCCAACGGTGGCCGCCTCGCGCTGGCTCCGCAAAAAGACTGGGCCGTAAACCGTCGCACGGTGCCCGTGGTAGAGGCGTTGCGGACGGTGCAGGAGAAATTCAACGGCATGGCCACTGGCGGCAAAAAGGTGTCGCTGGCCGACCTTATCGTGCTAGGCGGCTGCGCCGCCCTCGAAAAGGCCGCCGCCGAGGCCGGCGTGCCCACCGAAGTGCCCTTCACCCCCGGCCGCCGCGACACCACGCAGGAACTGACGGACATCGAGATGTTTACCTGGCTCAAGCCCGTGGCCGACGGCTTCCGCAACTACCTCGGCAAAGGCTTCAGCGAGATTTCGCAGGGCGTTTCGCCCGAGGAGATGTTCCTCGACAAAGCGCACCTACTGGCCCTCACCGCGCCCGAGTGGGTAGCCCTCACCGGCGGCCTGCGCGCCATGAACGCCAACCACGACAACTCGCCCTACGGCATCTTCACCGACCGCGTGGGCGTGCTCACCAACGACTTTTTCACCGTGCTCACCAGCACCGACTACGAGTGGCAGAAGGCCGACGCCACCGGCCTCACCTTCTCCCTGGAGCCCCGCGTAGCTGGTAAAAAGAGCTACGTAGCCACCCGCGCCGACCTCGTATTTGGCTCGAATAGCCACCTGCGCGCCGTGGCCGAGGTCTACGCCGGCAGCGACGGCCACCCGCGTTTCGTGAAGGCGTTTGTGAAAGCCTGGGACAAGGTGATGATGCTTGACCGCTACGACGTAAAATGCTGAGGTAGTAGCGCAGAATAGCGTTGCGCTTGATGCGTAAAAACAAAGCCTCCGGCTTCGGTATTCGCTACCGAGGCCGGAGGCTTTGTTTTTTGCAACAATGTTGTATTTAGGGCTGTCCAGCCGTTATTTTTGCAGCCATTTCACTACCTCTTCGCTGGCAGGCAGCGGGTGCTTTTATCCGGTAATTGCCGCGGTTTGAAAAACCATCCGCTACCTCGCCTGCCTTTACCAAGCTACTATGGCAGTTCCTACTGCTTGCCGGGCGGCCGTCCTCGCGGCGGCGCTGCTGGGCGCAAGTACCACTAAGATGTTGGCTCAGAATGTCCTGGATTTACCACCCGCCCGGCCGTGGTCGGGCCGCAGCGAGCGATTAATCGCCAAGCCCACCGACCCGTGGATAACGCCGGCCGAGGCCGCCAATTTTCAAACCACGCCGCGCTACGCCGAGGTGCGCGCCTGGCTGGAGCAGCTCGCTGCCGCGTCGCCTTTGATTACCCTCCACACCTTCGGGCGCACGGGCGAGGGCCGCGACCTGCTCTACGTGCGCGCCAGCAAGGGCGGGCCTCCCAAGCCGGTGGTGTTGGTGCAGGCGGGCATCCACGCGGGCGAGATTGACGGCAAAGACGCCGGTCTGATGCTGCTGCGCGACCTGGCGTTGCGTGGCAAGGCCGATTTGCTCGACCGCGTCGATTTAGTATTCGTGCCGATTTACAACATCGACGGTCACGAGCAGATGAGCAAGTGGAACTTCATCATGCTGAATGGCCCCGCCGAAAAAGGCTACGAAAACACCGTCCGCAACCTCAACCTGAACCGTGACTACGCCAAAGCCGACGCGCCCGAAACCCGGGCCATGATAGCCCTGCTACGCGCGCTGGACCCGGTACTGTACGTCGATTGCCACGTCAGCGAAGGATTTGATATGCAGTATGATATCACCTTCACCTACGCCGGTTGGGGCAAGTACGCGCGCCACCGGGCCACGGCCGACTGGCTGGAAGGGCGCTTTGGCCCTACTGCCCTGCGGGCGCTCACCGAGGCGGGCCACCTGCCCATCATTTACCCCAGCCCCATCGACACGCGCGCGCCTGCTAAGGGCATCCGCTACAGCCCCGAGGGCCCGCGCTACTCCACCGGCTACGGCGACTTCATCGGCGTGCCTACCGTGCTGATTGAGAACCACATGCTCAAGCCCTACCGGCAGCGCGTGCTCGGCACCTACGTGCTGCTGGAAGCGGCCCTCAAGATAGCGGCGCAGGATGCCGACCGCATCGCCGCCGCCAAGGCGCAGGACCGCGCCAGCCGCCCCGCCGAGCTGCTCACGCGCTGGACGCCCGCGCCGCAGCCCATCGGATGGATTGAGCAGTTCAAAGGCATTGCCTTCGAAATGTATCCGTCGCCGGCCTCGGGGCGGCTGGAGCAGCGCTGGCTGGGTCAACCCATCACGTTTCGGATGCCCATCATCGGGCAGCAGCCGACGCAGACGGTGCAACTGCCCAAAGCCTGGTGGGTGCCCGCCAGCCAGGCCGAGGTGCTCGACCGGCTGCGTTTGCACGGCCTCGCCTTCGAAACCCTGACGGCCCCGCGCACGCTGTTAGTCGATAAAGTGCGGCTGGTGGAGCCTCGACTGCTATCGCCCAGCGAAGGCCGCGTGCCCCTGGCGGCCACTTTCGAGCACGAGTCCGCCGAGCAAACCATGCCCGCCGGCAGCGTGCGCGTGCCCGCCGACCAGCCCCTGGGTTTGCTGGCCGCCGCGCTACTAGAGCCCGAAAGCCAGGATTCCTTCTTGGCCTGGGGCTTCTTCCCCGAAATGCTCATGCCCCCACCCAACACCGACGACTTCATTCTGGCCGCGCTCGGCGAGCGCCTGCTGGCCACCGAGCCCAAGGTGAAAGCGGAATTCGAGGCCAAGCTGCGCGCCGAGCCCGCCTTTGCCGCCAACCCCGACGCGCGGCTGGCCTGGCTCTACGCGCACGCGGGGCCGGGGCATCCGTATGTTTTGCAGTACCCGATTGTGCGCGAGGTGAAGTAGGGTAGGAGATTGATGGAAGCAAGTAAAACGGTTGTCATGCTGAGCGTAGCGCAGCGGAGTCGAAGCATCTCTATTGGTGAACTAATCAAGAAAAACGGTTTGTCATGCTGAGCGCAGCCGAAGTATCTCTGTCGGTGAACTAACTCTTGACGCTTAGCAACGAAGCGGTAGAGATGCTTCGACTCCGCTGCGCTGCGCTCAGCATGACAGATAGTTTTCCTATCTTCAAAATACCCGCATTCAAGCGTGCAGCTTCTTGCCCGAAAAGCCCTCTTTCGCCTACGCGGGCGTAATTTCAGCCCCGCACACCCATCTTCTTTTTAGTTTTTCGCATGACGCATTACGTTGCCCGCCGCGCGGGCCTGGTGGCGGCCTTTTCGCTGCTGGCCAGCGCCGCCTGGGCGCAGTTTGGCCCCGGCACCCAGTGGACCAAGGACGGCTACGGCTACTTTCAGGTAAAGCAGGACGAGATAGTGGAGCTCGACGCCCGCTCAGCCGGCAAGTCGCGCACGCTGCTCAGCAAGCAGCAGCTCACGCCCGCCGGCCAAAGCGAGCCGCTCAAAGTGCGCCGCTTCGCGCTCTCCGACGATGGCAAGCTGGCCTTGCTCAACACCAACACCAAGCGCGTGTGGCGCTACGATACGCGCGGCGACTACTGGGTATATAACACCCTCACCAACAAGCTGACGCAGCTCGGCAAGGGCCGCCCCGAGTCGTCGCTGATGTTCGCCAAGTTCTCGCCCGACGGCACCCGCGTGGCCTACGTGAGCGAGCACAACCTGTACGTCGAAAACCTGGCCGACGGGCGCATTACGCCGCTCACCAGCGACGGTACCGACAAGCTCATCAACGGCACCTTCGACTGGGTGTACGAGGAGGAGCTGGACTGCCGCGATGGCTTCCGCTGGAGCCCCGACGGGCGCAGCCTGGCCTACTGGCAGCTCGACGCCCGCAAAACGCCCAACTACCTGATGCTGAACACGACGGAGAAGCTCTACCCCTTCACCGTGCCCGTAGAGTACCCAGTAGTAGGCGAAGACCCCAGCCGCTGCCGCGTGGGCGTGGTGGCCGCCACCGGCGGCGAAACCAAGTGGATGAACGTGCCCGGCGATGCCGTGCAACACTACATCCCGCGCATGGAGTGGGCCGGGGCCAATGAGCTGATTATTCAGCAGTTGAACCGCCGCCAGAACGAAAGCAAGCTCATGCTCTGCACCGCCGCCACCGGCGCGGTGAAGCCCATTTACAGCGAAACCGACAAGGCGTGGATTGACGCCAAAGACGGGGCCGTGGGTTGGAACTGGCTAGAAGGCGGCAAAAGCTTTGTGTGGAGCAGCGAAAAAGACGGCTGGCGCCACCTTTACAAAGTAGACCGCAGCGGCAAAGAGCAGCTGCTGACGCCCGGCAGCTACGACGTGGTGAGCATCGAGAACATCGATGAGAAGGCCGGCACTATTTACTTCCTGGCCTCGCCCACCAACGCCACCCAGCGCTACCTCTACAAGGTGGCCCTGAAAGGCGGCAAGGCCGAGCGCGTGACGCCCGCCAACCTCAGCGGCACCAACAGCTACGACATCTCGCCCAACGGCAAAATCGCGTTGCACGACTACTCCAGCGCCAGCGCCTTCCCGGTGTCGGACGTGGTGAGCCTGCCCGCGCACCAGCGCCTGCACGGCGGCGAGGTGCCCGCCCAGGCCGCCAAGATGAAGCTACCCAAAACCGAGTTTTTCCAGGTGAAAACCACGGACGGCGTGACGCTCGACGGCTGGATGGTGAAGCCCACCAACTTCGACCCGGCCAAGAAATACCCCATCGTGTTCATGGTCTACGGCGAGCCGGCCAGCCAGACGGTCGTGGACCGCTTCGGCACGGGCTTCAACCGCCTCTACCAGGGCAGCATGGCCGATGACGGCTACATCTACGCCTCGCTCGAAAACCGGGGCGCGCCTGCCCCGCGTGGCCGCGAGTTCCGTAAGGCCATCTACCACAACATCGGCGCGCTCAACATCCGCGACCAGGCAATGGGCGCGAAGGAAGTGCTCAAAAACGCCTACGTCGATACCAGCCGCGTAGCCGTGTGGGGCTGGAGTGGTGGCGGCTCCAGCACGCTCAACCTGCTGATGCAGTACCCGCAGATTTACAAAACGGGTATCAGCATCGCGGCCGTTGACAATCAGCTCAATTATGACAATATCTACCAGGAGCGCTACATGGGCCTCTTGCCCGAGGACCGGCACTACTTCGTGGACAACTCGCCGCTGGCCCACGCCAAAAACCTGCGCGGCAACCTGCTGCTCATCCACGGCACCGGCGACGATAACGTGCATTACAACAACGCCGAGCAGATGATAAACGAGCTCATCAAAAACGGCAAAACCTTTCAGATGATGGCGTATCCGAACCGCACGCACGGCATCTCAGAAGGCGAGGGCACGAGCAAGCACCTGGCGGCTACTTATACCAAGTTTTTGAAGGAAAACTGCCCGCCCGGCGGGCGGTAACCTCACCCCCCGGCCCCCTCTCCTGCGGAGAGAGGGAGCCTAACGACATTTTAATTAAGAAGCACAAAAGGCTTTCAGCACTGCTGAAAG
>CAXYJY010000088.1:0-3253 GCA_964277755.1 uncultured Hymenobacter sp. | reverse complement strand
GTGGCGCCCCCGCTCTTTTTTGTGCCTGCTACAAAGCGGGCTTCACCTCAAACGAAAAGCTGGTGCTACCCAACTGCCCGTCGGGCGTGAGGCCCTGCGTCACGACAAGGTAGCGGCCGGCTTGGTCGGAGGTGAAGAACTCCAGCGTCTGGGATTTGTCGGCGGCGAGGTTAATGGTTGGATTCCAATAGAGCAGGTTGCGCAAATCGGGTAGGCGGCTATGCTGCTGCGCCTCAGTGTCGTAGCGCGGGGCGTAGAATTCGCGGGGCACTTGCAGGGTTTCGTACTCTTCGAGCAGGGCGTGCGCGCTGAGCGGGTAGCCGCCGAGGTCGCCCTTGTAGGTGCGGTAGCTCACCAGCCCATCGTAGACCTGCGGCCCTAGGAAGTAGCGGCTGGCCATCACGTCGAGAGTCTTGATTTTGAGCGGGTCGAAGGCCATCAGCTGGTTTAGGTCGAAGATAGGCAGGCCGTCGAGCAGCGTCAGCGGGTTCTCTTGCAGGTTGATATGGTGCGGCCGGTCGACTACCATAAAGTGGAAGCCATCCTTGCGCTTGCGTACCAGCACGCCGGGCACGTACTCGCGCATCACTTCCTCCAGCGAGGGAAAGCGGGTGTAATCGTCGAGGCGGTAGCGCTCGTCGGCGCGGCCGTAAAAGGCTACCGTGTCGGTAGCCACGGGCAGGTAGCGCGGAGCCGTTGGAAAAGCGCGCTGCGCCTGTAGCTGCACGTGGCGCTCGGTGAGGGCGGGCGCCAGGCGGCTGGCCAGCGGCGGCAGGCCGGGCGCCGCCCAGCCGCCGCCCACCGTGTAGGGGCTCAGCAGCTCTACCTGGTACGTGCTGTCGCGCACGGTATTGGGTTGCAGCACCAGCTTGCGCAGCCCGTAGGTGCGCGGCAGCTCAAACTGCACCAGCCCATCGGCCCGGCTCACGGAAGTGCCAAACCAGAATGCCCGGTCCGGTAGCGACAGGTAGGCGGGCACGCCTGCCGCCGGTGCGCCGCTGGCCTGGCGCACGCGCCCTTGCAGCAGGTAGCCATTCAGCTCAGGCGCGAAGGGCGTAGCGGGCACCTGCCCAGCCAGCACCTCAGGCCACCGAAAGCGCCGCCAGCCCTGGGTCAGCATCAGGTTGTCGGCGGCCTGCCGGGCCACGGCGCTGGAGTCGCGGAAGTAGTAGCCCGCGTCTTCAATGTAGCCTTTTAAGTCATTGGCCAGCAGTAAGTAGCTGCTGATGTCGGCCGACGCGGTGGCCGACAAGCTATCGAGCCGGTACACGGCCATCGACAGCGCCGCCGCCTGCGGGGCGCTCACTTGCAAGCGCACCGCGCTGCGCGGTCCGTAGGCCGCTGCCGAGGCGTTGCCCCGCACCGCCAGCCCCTGCGCCGGCCGCCGAAAATACAGCCGCTCGGCCACCGGCTGCCGGCCGCTGAATACCGTGAGGTGCGTGATGCCTGGTTGCAGCTGTTGCTTGTCAACCACGAAGGTGGCGCGGCCGTTGGCCAGCGTAGCCTCGGCGGCCACCGTTACTTGTTGGCCAGTGTGGGCCAGTAGGCGCAGCGGAGTGCCAGGTGGCACCAGTTGCGCCCGCACGGTCACGGTGAGCTGGCGCGGGCTGTCATCGGCCACAAGTAGGCTGTAGCCTTGCTCGGCCACGGCGGGTAGCTTTTGGCTCAGCACCGCGCCGCCCGGCAGGCGCACGGTAGCGGTGTAAGCCGCGCCCGCCGCCGTGGGCGTGAGCAGAAAGCTGCCCAGGCCAAACTTGAGCGTCTGAAACGTGGCTACGGTGGCCCCGCTGGCATCGGCCACAGTGCCGGTGGCGGCCACGCTCTGGCCCAGCTGGTCGGTTACTTTAAAAGCCACCCGGCCGGGCAGGCCGCGCACCAGTTGCCCGCCTTCGGCAAAAAACTGCACGTCGTAGGCCGGTCCGGGCTTGGTAGTAGTAGCCGCCGAAGCCGGCGCGGTCGTGCTCACCACCGTGATGGGGCACTGAAAGTAAAAGTCCGGCCCGGCGTTTTTCATCCAGCTGGTGTAGGCGCGCACCACGTAGCGACCGGTGGCCAGCTCGGCGGGCAGCTCCAGCGAGCCCTGGCCCATGGCCTGCGCCAAGGCTATTTTGGCCTGGGCCACGGGCTGCCGGGCGGCATCCAGCACTTCCACGTAGGCTACCTGGCTCATGGCCAGGGGGCGGTGGTAGGTGCCATCCACGGCATAGGCCTTGAGCCACAGCGTTTCGCCGGCCGCGTAGGCGGGGCGGTCGAGGTGTAAGTACAGCTGCTCGGTGAGGGTCTGGCGCTGGTGGCGCATCAGCTGGCGGCCCAGCGCGGCGGCCGAGTCGGCGGGTGCCTGGGCGAGGGCCGGCTGGCTGGCCACCAGCCCCAGCGCGGCAGCCAAGCCGCTCATGCCCGGCAGGAAAGAGGAAAAAGAAGGAGGCACCGGCCGATAGAAAAAGGAGGTGAAAAACAAGGCTGTCCAGCTACTACCAGTAGCTGGGCTTGGTGATGCTGCCCCGGGTGCGGCAGTCTACGCATTCGGCGCTCGAACCCCAGTAGCCCACCAGCGCCCCGCCCTCGTAGTAGTAGTCTACCGGCGTGCTGGTAGGCGAGTTAAACACGTTGGTATTCGGCATAAATAGCTTCTTGCGCTTGTCGGGCACGTATTCTACCAGCGAGTCGCATTTAGGCAAGTTGAAATTCCAGAAATTAGGAAAAGCAAGGTCCTGGTAGCTGATGAAGATGCGCTTTTGGGTGACGGTGTGGGCGGCCACGTAGCCGAGCACGGGCTCGGCGGAGCCGTCGAGGCGGTGCACGTTGCCGGTGAGCTGCACGGGCAGCGGGTCGTTGACCGAGCCCACGGCCTCCGTGTTTTTGCGCAGCAGCTCGTAGTAGTTGAACTCGGCCGGGGTCTGGGTGAACTGGCTCACGAGCAGGCTGTAGCGGATTTTGAAGCGCTCCTGGTGGGCGTCTATTGCCGCCAGGGCCACGTCGGTGAGGGCATCCTGACTGAGCTGGGCGGTGCTGGCCTGCCGGATGGTCGAGGGCTGCTCGGTGCGCCAGCACGTGTAAACGGGCGAGAGCCGGTCCACGATGATTTTCTGCACCGGGTCGTACTCCAGGCTGGAGTAGAAGGCCGAATTAAATTCCCAGGTTTCGGTGAGTTTCCAGCGGTAGAAGCGGCTTTGCTGGGTGGCATCGTGGGTGCTCAGGGCCAGGCGCACCAGGCTGCCATCGCGTCGAAAAGTCACGTTGTCGATGGCGGGGG
>CAXYJY010000087.1:0-9620 GCA_964277755.1 uncultured Hymenobacter sp. | reverse complement strand
ACCTCACCCCCTAGCCCCCTCTCCCGTGGAGAGGGGGAACTAGCTCTAGTTCTAATTTCTAGAAAATTAGTGATTAGAGCTAAAACTAAAAACTAGTCCCCCCTCTCCACGGGAGAGGGGGCTAGGGGGTGAGGTTCCCCGGGCGGCGAGCAACGTCCACCCCACCAATAAAAAAAGGCGGCCTGCTCTCCCGAGTAGGCCGCCTTTTTCACGTCAAAATCAACCTATTCCACAACCAACCGCTTGGTCGTCGTAGCCCCACCCGTGGTCACCTTGAATAGGTAGGTGCCCTTGGGCAGGCTGCCGGCCTCGAAAGGAACCTGGTGGCTGCCAGCGGCTTCGGTGCCACCTACCACAGTTTTCACCTTGCGGCCGTAGTTGTTGAAGATTTCCACGCTCACCGGGCCATCCTTGTCGAGGTAGTAGCTCAGGGTGGTGGTGCTGGTGAAGGGGTTGGGGTAGGCCATCGTTTCGTGGCTGAGTACGCTCACGGCATCCGTAGCGGCGGGGCTGGCGGTGCGGGCGGCCGAGGCGGCGGCCGGCTGGGTCAGGGCGTTGTAGGGCGCGAAGGTGCGGCTCACGATAACCGCAAACTCGGCCCGCGTCACGCGCTGCGCGGGCTTGAAGGTGGCGTGCAGCGTGGGCTGCAAGTCATATGGGCCCTGCTCCACGTTGTAGTAGGCGTTGATGAGGCCCATTTCCAGCGCGATGCTCACGTAGCCTTCCAGGCCAGCCGGGATGCTGCCGGCGTCGTCGATGGCGATTTTCTGGCCGTTCACGGTCACTTTCACGGCCTGGCCGGTGCGGGCCACGGCCTGCGCCTGGAAGCCCAGGCCCTGCACCAGTGAGTAGGCCAGGGCGGCGCGGTTTACGGCCCCATTGGGGTTGAAGGTGCCGGCGGCGGTGGGCAGCAGCACGCCGTTGTTGGCGTGGTAGCGGTCGCGCAGGGCGGCGCCTTTAGCGGCTACGGCCTCAGCCAGCAGCACGTCGGCGGGGCTGGTTACGTCGGTGAAAGTGCGCGCCCCGCTGATGGGCAGGTACTGCCGGATGCCCTGGCCCATGAGCAGGTAGTCAGCCAGTTGCAGGCGGGACAGGGTGGCGTCGGGCTGGAAGCCGCTGCCCAGGCCATCGACCAGGCGGCTGCCCACGGCGAGCTTGATGGACGCCTCGGCCGGGTGCCCCACGATGTCGCGCAGGTTGGTGGTGCCGGTCACGCTTTGGGTCACGATTTTACCAGCGATGGTTTCGGGGAAAGCCACGCCGCGCAGGCCGTCTACTTTCAGCGTCCAGGTGCCGGGCGTGGGCGAAGCCACGGCCACGCCGCGGTCAGAAGCCAGCGTAAACGTAACCGGCGTACCCGAGCGGTACTGCGTCACACCATCGGGCGCAATCAGAATCAGGTTGGTCGGGTTACCGGTTTCGCCCAGCAGGCCGGTGCTCGTCATCTTGGCTTCCAGACTATTAGTGCCCGAGGCGACTTGGAACGTGAACTGGTTGCCGGCCGTCAAGGCCGGGTTGTAGTTCACCGTGAACGGCTGCTCTGTCGCCATCGAGTTGATGCTGCTGTTGAAGGTGCGCGCCGCATTCACGCTGCTGCCGAAGCCCGGCGTGCGGAACGCCTGGTCGACGGCGGCGTAGGCGTTTACGTAGCCTGCGCCCACTTCCCAGCTTTCGCGGCCGGGCATGTTGGTGGCGGTTTTTTGCAGAATCTCTTTCACCTGCGCCGGCGACAACGAGGGCTTAGCTTCGAGGATAAGCGCCACGATGCCCGCCACGTGGGGCGTGGCCATCGAGGTGCCGCTCATGTGGGTGTAGAAGGGCAGTTGAGCGGGCGTCAGCGTGCCGTTGGCGTCGGTAGTAGCGCCCAGCGTGGCTACCGGCCCGATTACGCGGGTCGAAACCACATCAACGCCCGGCGCTACGATAACCGGCTCATTCTTAAACGTCCAGCTTTCGCCATCCATCGTAAAGTTACCGCTCTGGTTTTTCACCCCGCGCGACGAGAAGCTGGCTAGCAGGCCGTTGCGGTCGCCCGCACCCACCGATATGGTCCACGGGGCCACGGCGTAAGGGTTGTGCGTATCGGCGCTCGGCCCCGAGTTGCCTGCCGCGAACACCACCACCATGCCCCGGTCGTAGGCTTTTTTGGAAGCGATGTTCAGCGGGCTGTTGGGGTTAAACGCCCCGCTGGTGCCAAACGAGTTACTGATAACCCGAATGTTATACTGATACTGGTGCGTGAGGGCGTAGTCGAAGCCGCCCAGCGCGTCGAGCACCAGCAGCGCGCCGCCCGAGCCGTAGCCCAGCAGCGAGGCACCGGGGGCCACGCCTTCGTATTTGCCGCTGCTCTTGGTGCCGTTGCCACCCACCGTGCCCGCGCAGTGCGTGCCGTGGCCCGAGTTATTGTCGGTATTCGGCACGTTTTCTATGTACGTCACCGGCAGCATGGAACTGAGGTTGTTGAGGTTGGTCGAGCCCAACGTATTCTGCACCAGGTGCGTACCCAGCTTGATGTCGTCGTGCGTACCATCCACGCCGCTGTCGTTGATGAGCACCCCAATACCCCGGCCCGATACGGGCAGGCCATTGTTCCGGGCCGTCATGGTCTGGTCGGCGCGCAGGCGCTTTACCCCCGTGAGGTGCGTATCCTCAAAGTTGTAATAATCAAGCTGCTTGTTGATGTAAAGCGAGCGCACCTGCGGGTTTTGGGCCAGGGCATCGACCTGCGCGGCCGTGGCCACGATGCCCGCCACCGGCAGGGCTTGCAGCGTGATACCCTTCGTGATACCCAGCCCCTGCAACACGTTGAGCTGCGCGAACTGCGGCGCGCCATTGCCCACAAACGTGACGACCACCTGCGCGGTCGGGTTGGCGCGCAGGGCGGCGCGCAGTTCGGGGTCTACGGTAGCTTGCCCAAAGGCAGTTCCGGCCGAGAGGCCCACCAGCAGGAGGGCGGCGAAAAAAGAACGTGGCATGTAGAAGTGTTGGAATAGAGAAAAGATTTAGTGCTGAGTCGGGGCGGCTGCGGCAGCGCTACCGCAGCTTGCCCGGTTACTCAAGGCCTTTGTGAGGCTTCGATGAACCTACGGTTACGTTTTTATTATCGGATTTAGCTTTTTAAAATTTTTTTTATAAACATGATAACAATAATCTAATTGTGTACAATCATCTTGTGTGGACCGTACAGTTATCGCTGCTTACTGACCACTAGTCGATTACTTTGACTGTTCATCTGTCGGTCCAAACACCGATTTACCTGAATGATACTATCGCGCCGCGCTAGCCCGATGGCTTCTGTGGAATCACGGGCAGCCAGCCAGTGACTGCGAGAGCGCGGGCTAGCGTATCGGTGGCAACCGGTTTCTTTGCAGTATCCTTCGGCCGCCTTCATGTCCCCCTCCCCCATCCTTCAGGCGCTGCGCCTCGAAACCCGTCCCGCCCACGACGCGCTGGAGCAAAACGTCTTCAACCAGCAGCTCACAGCCGGCACCGTTACGGAGGCGGCTACCCGGCATTTTCTGGCCAAGATGTACGGCTTTCTGGTGCCTTTTGAAGCCCGATTGAGGGCGCAAAACTTGGGGCCGGAATGGGAAACGGCCACCCGCCAGCGGGCGCATCTTATTCTGGCAGATTTAAACCAGCCGGCCGCCACGCTGCCCGTCTGCCCCGACCTGCCGCCGCTCACTACCTGGCCCCAACTACTGGGCGCGCTCTACGTAGTGGAGGGCTCGACGCTGGGCGGGCAGGTAATAACGCGCCAGCTGGCTAAGCAAAACATCCCCTTGCGGTTGTACTTTTCGGGCTACGGCGAGCGAACCGGCCCGCTGTGGAAGGCGTTTTGCCAATTGCTAAGCCAAGAAGCGACGCCCGATAATGAGGCCGACATTGTGCAGTCGGCCAGCCTTACTTTTCAGAAACTAGCCTCATGGCTCAACCAGCCACCCAGCTGAGCGACGAAAGTCTTTTCGGCCAGACCATTACGCTCACCAACTGCGACCGCGAGCCCATCCACATTCCCGGCCTGGTGCAGCCCTACGGCTTCCTGCTGTGCCTCGATGAGAAAACCCGGCTGGTAGTGCAAGCCAGCGAAAACGTGGAGGCGCACCTCGGCATTTCGGCCGATGAACTGCTGCACAAGGGCCTGGACCGCCTGCTCGGCCCCGACCGCCTGGCCGAAGTGCAGGCGATGTGGCCCACGCTCGGCACCACGCCGCAGCTGCTGGGCGCGCGCCTCTACTACGTAAAGGGCCAGCCGTTTTTCAAGCTCATCCTGCACCGCTACGACGGGCTGCTGTGGGTGGAGTTTGAGCCGGTGGCCGAAACCGAGGTGAGCGCCCTCGACCTGCCCTCGCTCAATTTCACGCTGGCCCAGATGCTGGAAGCCCGCACCGTGCAGGAGTTTTCGCAGCGCGCCGTGGAGCACGTGCGCGAGATTACGGGCTTTGCGCGGGTGGGCATGTACCGCTTCGCGCCCGACGAAAACGGCGAGATGATAGCCGAGGCCAAGCGCGCTGACCTCGCGCCGCTGTTGGGCCTGCACTACCCGGCCAGCGACATTCCGCAGCAGGCGCGGGCCATGTATCTGAAGAACTGGCTGCGCTTCATCCCCGACGTGGACTACCTGGCCGCGCCGCTGGTGCCGGTGCGCAACCCCGCCACCGGCCGCCCGCCCGATATGACGCACGCCGTACTGCGCTCGGTGTCGCCCATCCACATTCAGTACATGAAAAACATGGGCGTGGCGGCCACCATGACCATTTCTATCATCCAGGATGGCCGCTTATGGGGCATGATAATGTGCCACCACGACAGCCCGCGCCTGGTGAGCTACGAGCTGCGCGAGCTGTGCTTGTTCGTGGCCAAGACCTTCTCAGCGCTGCTGCACACCAAGGAGCAGTTGGAGCAGAGCGCCTACCGGCTGCGCGTGCAGCAGGCCCAGGCGCGGCTGTTTGAGCAGATGGGCAGCCAGAGCAATTTCCTGGCCGGCCTCTACGAGCAGCCCACTACCTTGCTCGACGTATTCGACTGCGGCGGGGCGGCCATTTTCTTTGAAGGTGAGCTTATTACGCTGGGCAATACGCCCACCGAGCCGCAGCTGCGCGACTTGCAGGAGTGGCTGCGCGCGCACGTGCGGCAGGATGTTTTTCACACCGATTCGCTGGCCCGGCACTACCCGGCGGGGCGGGCGCTGCGGGCCACGGCCAGCGGCGTGCTGGCCATCGCATTGGCCCAGGAGCCCGGCGACTACATCGTCTGGCTGCGGCCCGAGGTGCTGCAAAACGTGGCCTGGGCCGGCAAGCACGAGAAGGTGCAGCAGATGGAAGACGGCCAGCTGTTTTTGTCGCCGCGCCAGTCGTTTGCGGCCTGGAGCCAGGAGGTCGAAAACACGGCCACGCCCTGGCTGCCGCTGGAGGTGGAGGCCGCCCGCGCCATCCGGCTGCACATCTCTGATATTCGGGTCAAAATCCTCAACGAGCTGCAAGCCCGCGCCGCCAGCCTCAGCCGCCTCAACACCGAGCTGGCGCGCAGCAACGACGAGCTCGATTCGTTCGCCTACATCGCCTCGCACGACCTCAAGGAGCCGCTGCGGGGCATCCACAATTACTCGGTTTTTTTGCTCGAAGACTACGCCGAGCTGCTTGACGAAGAAGGGGTTAGCAAGCTGCAAACGCTGGTGCGCCTGAGCCAGCGCATGGAGTCGCTCATCGACTCGCTGTTGCAGCTGTCGCGCATCGGGCGGCTCGACCTCGAATTGCAGCCCACCGACATGAACCAATTGGTGGCCGAAGTCATTGAGCTACTGCAACCTCGTATCGAGCAAACCCACACCACCGTGGAGGTGCGCGGCCCGCTGCCCACCATCCCCGCCGACCCCACCCGCCTGCGCGAAGTCCTGAATAACTTGTTGAGCAATGCCCTTAAATACAGCAACAAACCGGAGCGACTTGTCGTATTTGGAGAAGCTGAACCGGGCAAGGCCGGCGTGCGAGGAGCCGCACACGCTGCTAACTACCACGTTTTCTACGTGCAAGACAACGGCATCGGCATCGACCCGCGCCACCACGACACCATTTTCCGCATTTTCCGGCGCCTGCACGCCCAAGACAAGTATGGCGGCGGCACCGGCGCCGGCCTGGCCATCGCCAAAAAAATGATTGAGAAGCACGGCGGCGAGCTCTGGGTAGAGTCGGTGCTGGGCGAGGGTGCTACCTTTTATTTCTCCATTCCAAAAGCTATCTAACGTGTCTGCTAATCCGCTCCTGCCTATTCTGGTCGTTGAAGACAGCGCCGAAGACTTTTTAGCCTTAAACCGGGCCTTCCGCAAGCAGGCGCTGCCCAACCCCGTGCTGCGCTGCGCCGATGGCGACGAGGCGCTCGACTACCTGCGCGGCTACGGCAAAAACCCCGCCTGGCCCGCCGGCCTGCCCGCGCTGGTGCTGCTCGACCTAAACATGCCCGGCACCGACGGCCGCGAGGTGCTGGGAAACGTGAAGCAAGACCCGCTGCTGCACAAAATTCCGGTCGTGATTTTCAGCACTTCCTCGAATAGCCGCGACATTGAGGACTGCTATCGCCTGGGAGCCAACAGCTACCTCACCAAGCCGGTGTCCTATACCGACTTGGAAGAGAAGGTTCGCGTGACGATGAAATATTGGCTCGAAGCTTCGGAGCTACCTAAGCTACTGTAAGTAACACGTCTGGAGCCACCGCCCGTGCAGCTTGGCGCGAGCGGCGGCTTTTTTCGGGCGGAAAGGGTTGTAAATTAGCCCTCCCATTCTATTTTTTGGGGCTCGGCGCACGTGCGCTTGGCAAGAAATTTGGTGGAGCCCGGCGGCTACGTGGCCCACTTATTTACCCTTTCCGTACCGATTATCCCTGCGTGAAGAAGATACTGCTGGTTGATGATAATGAGCAGGACCGCATGCTCTACAAGCGCTACCTCAAGGCGCAGCCGGGCGAGGAGCTGATGGAGCTGCACGAGGCGGCCTCGGGCGAAGCCGCACTGGAATTGTTCGTGGATTTGCAGCCCGACTGCGTGCTGCTCGACCACAGCCTGCAAGACACCGACGGCCTGACGCTGCTCGAAGAGCTAAAGCAGCTTGCCCCCGACAACGCCTTGTGCGCCATTATGATAACGGGTAGCGGCAGCGAGCGGCTGGCCGTGCGCGCCCTCAACAGCGGCGCGCTCGACTACCTCATGAAGCAGCACTTCGACCGCGAATTGCTGCAAAAAACCGTGCGCCACGCCATCGAGAAAAACGAGTGGCGGCAGTACCAGGCCCGCTACCACGAGCAGTTGCAAGCCGCCAACCAGCAGCTGGCCCGCACCAACGCCGACCTCGACAACTTCGTGTATGCGGCCAGCCACGACCTGCGCCAGCCGGTGAACAACCTGCGCGGTTTATTCGAAGAAATTCGCCGCTCGGCCACTTTCGCCGACCCCGCCGATGCTCAGTTGCTCCCGTTTATGGACAAGGCCATCCGGGCCCTAAGCACGACCATCGACGACCTGGCCACCGTAGTGCAGGAGCACCGCCAGCCCACCATCCAGGCCCCCGAGGCCGTGGCCCTCGCCGATTTGGCCGACGACGTACTCACCGTGCTGCACCCGCAGGTGGTGGCCACCGAGGCCGTTATCACCCTCGATTTCAACGACCTGCCCGAGGTCGCCTACGTGCGCAGCAACTTGCGCACCATCCTGCTCAACCTGGTGGCCAACGCCCTCAAATACCGTCACCCCGAGCGCCCGCCCCAAATAGCGTTGCGCACCTACCGCACGGCCGGCCAGCCCGTGCTGGAAGTGCAGGACAACGGCCTGGGCATCGACCTCACGCACCACCGCGAAGAGCTGTTTCAGCTGTTTCGGCGGTTCCACCCGCAGGCGGCCGAGGGCACGGGCGTGGGTTTGTTTCTGGTAAACCGGCTGGTACAAGCCCAGGAAGGCCACATCGACGTGGAAAGCGAGGAAGGCCAGGGCACGCTGTTCCGGGTGTTTCTGGGCGGGAAGTAGCACGAACTCTGCGAGTCTGCGCACGCACGGAGTAGAGACGCAATAGTTGGAGTCTGGCGTCTGGATACGTGACATAACGCCAGACTCCAACTATTGCGTCTCTACCTTCCTGCGCGCACTAAGTCCGCGCTAGCCCTACGTATTTTTGAGGATGCGCAAACCGTGGCCCAAGCGACTCCTGCACCTAAGCGGCGGCCTGCTGCTCGTGGCGCTGCTGGCGCTGCTTTGCGACCACCTTTTTCCCCTGCCGCTGGCCCCGCAGTATTCGCCGCTCGTGCTCGCCGCCGATGGCAGCGTGCTGCACGCCTACCTCAACCCCACCCAGAAGTGGCGGATGAAAACCGAGCTACCCGAGATAACCCCGGCGCTGCAAACGGCCATTATCGAGAAGGAAGACCGGTATTTTCGCTACCACTTCGGGGTGAACCCAGTGGCGATAGCGCAGGCGGCGGGGCGTAATATTTTCAAGAAAGGGCGCACTACTGGGGCCAGCACCATTACCATGCAGGTGGCGCGGCTGCTGGAGCCCAAAGAGCGTACTTTCGGCAACAAGCTGCTCGAAATGTTGCGCGCCATGCAGTTGGAGGCGCATTATAGCAAAGCTGAAATTTTACAGCTGTACCTCAACCTGGTGCCTTACGGCAGCAATATCGAGGGCGTGAAGTCGGCGGCGCTACTCTACTTTCAGCAGCCGCCGCACTACCTCTCGCTTGCCCAGACCGTGACGCTGGCCATCATTCCGAACCGGCCGGGCGGGCTACTACTGGGCAAGAACAATGAGCAAATTTTAGCCGAGCGCAACCGCTGGCTGCGGTATTTCGGACAGGAAAAGCTGTTTCCGGCCCAGGATATTGCCGATGCGCTGCTGGAGCCGCTCAATGCCCAGCGCCACGCCGCGCCCACGCTGGCCCCGCACCTGGCGCGGCGGCTGGTGCGGGCGCAGCCCGGCACGCCACTCATCTACAGCACCTTGCGCCCCGCCACCCAGGCCAAGGCCGAAGACCTGGCCCGCAACTACGTGCGCCGCCTGGGCACGCTAGGCATCTCGCAGGCCGCCGTGCTGGTCCTCAACAACCGCACCCACGCCGTAGAGGCCTACGTGGGCTCAGCCGATTTTCACGACGCGGCTTCTTTGGGTCAGGTCGATGGCGTGCAGGCCATCCGCTCGCCCGGCTCCACGCTCAAGCCGCTGCTCTACGGCCTGGCCCTCGACCGCGGCCTGCTTACGCCCAAAACCGTGCTGCCCGACGTGCCTACCAACTTTCAGGGCTTTCGGCCCGAAAACTTCGACAAGCACTGCCTGGGTGAAGTTACGATGGACCGGGCGCTGACGTATTCGCTGAATATCCCGGCCGTGCGGGTTTTGTCGGAAGTGGGCGTACCGGTTTTTACGGGCTCGCTGCGGCAGGCGGGCTTTCGGCAAGTAGCCCGCGATGCGCCGAAGCTAGGGTTGAGCGCGATTCTGGGGGGCTGCGGTGCCACGCTGGAAGAACTGACGGGGCTGTATGCCGCCGTGGCGAATGGGGGAATGTATGTACCAGTGGCGCTTACCTCGCGCGAAACCTCACGAGACCCCTCCGGGGCCGGCCCCCTCTCCAAAAAAGAGGGG